>JBDSKN010000065.1:0-16647 GCA_039916865.1 Ilumatobacteraceae bacterium | reverse complement strand
GATCGGTGACTCTCGACGGCGAGGATGTCTTGGCGATGCCGACATGGCAGCGGGCGGTTGCCGGTCTGCATCTCGTGATGCAGTATCCCACGGAGATACCAGGGGTGTTGATGGATGCCGTTCTCGGTGAGGCTTTTGCCTCTCGCGGCCAAGACTCGCGAGAACTGATCGCAAAAATTGCAATCGAGGCATCGCGCATCGGTTTCGACACCGAACTAGTGCATCGGGCGGTCAACGTGGATTTCTCGGGTGGCGAAAAGAAGCGCAGTGAAACACTGCAATTGGCGATGCTGCAACCGCGAATTGCCGTGATCGATGAACTGGACTCCGGGCTAGATATAGACGCGCTGCGCGATTGTGCCAAGCGAGTCGAAGACGCCACCAACGAAACCGATCTCGGCGTGTTAGTCATTACCCACTACAGCCGCCTTTTCGAGGAACTTCACCCCGACTTCGTGCACATCTTGTCAAGGGGACGCATCGTGCGCAGCGGGGGCCCGGAGTTAGTCGACGAGCTAGAGCGCGACGGCTACGCCGCCTACTCGGCACAATAAAAAAGGGGCGGCCCTTGCGGACCGCCCCTTTTCGCAATTGGTATTACTTCTGGAATCCAATCTTGGTGTAGTCAATGCTGGTGAAACCGAAGGAGCCCATGTTGGCGAGCTTCCTATCGGTTGCCGTCACGTTGGGGCGCTGATACATGATCATCGAGTGACCAACTTCCCAGATCAACTTGTCGGCCTGGTTAGCCATTGCGCAACGCTTGACTGGGTCAAGTTCCTGATTGGCCCTTGCAAAGAGTCCGTCAATCGCAGCAGTGCCGATTTTGCCGAAGTTCTGATCCCCGTCGGTCCTAAAAATGCTGGACGAACTGCTGATCGGGAATATCGTCCCCAACCAGGAGAACACAGTCATTTCGTAGTCTCCCGGCAGGATGTACTTGGAGAAGAAGTCACCAATCGGCACGACCTTGATTTCAAGGGGCACACCAAGTGGCTTCAACATCGCCTGCATCAACTGGGCTTCACTTGCACTAGTCGGAACACCTGACGGAATCGTGATCGAAATTGTCAATGCGGTACCCGCAGCGTTTTTGCGCGGGTTCCCGGTGTAGCCGGCCGCATCGAGCAATTGGTCAGCCCTTTGCAAGTTCTGCAGGCCGTAAATGCCCGCATTGTTCTGATAGCACGAAAGTCCCTTAACGAACACGTGGTTATCCATCGATGTGGCTTTTGGATCAATTGGTCCGATCATCGCCCGAGTGATGGTCGAGCGATCAATTCCCATCATGATCGCCTGACGAACACGAAGGTTTCGGCTCACTTCGGTAGCACTACCAAATGTCATGTGCCGATAATTCGGTGCCTTGGAGACATGCACCTTGACTCCAGCGAGAGTTCCTGCGCGCTTGAAGTTTGGTGCACTTGGTCCGATGTCGATGTAGTCCACTTCACCGTTGGCAAGAGCGTCCAATTGTGTTGCCGGCGGAATTGCCCGAAACACAATCTTATCTAGTACCGGCTTGGGTCCCCACCATTTTGGGTTCCGAACGATGGTCACGGTTTGGGCCGTGACATCCGTCGATGAGTACATGAATGGACCAGCAGTTAATGTTGGTGCATTTTTCCACGACGTGTTGAATACCCCTGGAGATGCGGTGAGTGATGCTGGAATTAATTGGCTGAATAGACCCTGCCAGTCAGGGTACGCCTTTTTAAAGGTGACGACGATGCTGTTGGCCGCGGCGCCTTTCTTGACACTAGAGATGTCTTCATAGCCGGTCGTACTAATAATTTCGAATGCCGGATTTGAACCATTGTTTGCCTTCCACAAACCGACAAAGTCAGCAAAACCTACGGGCTTGCCGTTGCTCCACTTTGCAAGTGGATTGAGCTTGTAAGTGACTACTTGCGGTTTCTTGGTCGTAAGTACGGCACTCGTTACATAATTTTTGTCAATCACAAGTGCGCCCACGGCATTAACCGTGAACATCGACGGCTGTGTTGACTGCATGATGTAATTGGTATCGGCGACATTGCCGTCGATCTGACTGGTATTGAAGTTGTCGGGCATACTATTGATCGCCCAGACGAACGTTCCACCTTTTTTAAGATTGGTTAGAGGTTGGGCATTGATATCTGGTCCATCACCCGTTGCAGCCTGAGCGACAGCGGATGCGCTGACGACTGGCAGCAAGGTGATGGCAGCAATAATGGCAAACCTGCGAATAGTACGTTTGTTCATTGTTCCCCTTAGTAGTTAATTGTCTTACATTCTCGAATCGACGGAAAAAGCCTCTCCGTCGATGGGTCCCCTTGCTTATCTGTGCGTGTACCATATACCCGTTTCCACGGCTTTGGAAGGTCAGGCGTGCTTACCTTTATCTACAAGAGATTTCTCAACCTCGTGATGCTTGTCGTATTGGCCTCCTCAATGGGCTATTTCCTTGCTGCGAGCGCGCTCGACCCCCGCGCCAACTTTGAGGGTCGCAACCCGCCGATACCGGAGAGCACCATTGACCACAAGCTCGATGCCCTGAACATGAACACCAAAACCCCGATTCTCGAGCGCTACGTCACTTGGGTTAAAGACGTAGTTCATGGTGATCTTGGCACCACGCTGTCGGAAAATTCTGTCAACGATGAGATCTCGAGACGTATTTGGGTCAGTTTGAGATTGCTCCTGATCGGTTCGATACTCGGATCTATCTTGGGAGTGTTAGCGGGTGTATTTAGCGCCGTGCGTCAGTACAAGTTTTTTGATCGTTCCTTTGGCATTATTTCCTTTGTTCTGCTTTCCACGCCGGTGTTCTTGTTGGCGATATTGCTTAAGTTCGGCGCCATCAATCTAAATAGCCGCATCGGAACAACTTTTTTCTATACCGTCGGCGAATACACTCCTGAATTGAGTGGCGGAACTTGGTCATTGTTCGTCAATCGGCTCCAGCATCTCATCTTGCCCACGCTTTCGATCACCCTCGGTGGCGTCGCCTTCTATTCGCGATACCAGCGCAACGCCATGCTCGATGTGCTGAGCAGCGATCATTTGCGCACTGCACGGGCCAAAGGTCTGACCAAGCGTCAGGCATTGTTTAAGCACGGTCTTCGTGTTGCCATCCTCCCAATGACGACATTTTTTGCCTACTCGTTTGGGTTACTCATCACCGGTGCGGTTTTTACCGAAACAATTTTTGGTTGGAATGGAATGGGACAGTGGTTCATCATTTCGGTACAGGCCAACGATGTGAATGCCGTGTCGGCCATCGTGTTATTTTCCGCCGTATTGGTTTTGATGTCGGGGTTCATTGCCGATGTCGCCACCGCGGCCCTTGATCCGCGAGTGCGACTCAGATGAGCATTTTAGTTCTCGAGATCCCGAGCATTGAGGAATCGACTTCGACAGAGCGCCTGTCACGAAGTCAACTCGTACGTCGTCGTTTTTTCCGCCACAAACTGGCCGTGTTTGGACTCATCACTCTTGGATTGATGTTCGTGCTCGCATTCATCGGCCCGTATTTCAGCAAGCACAAATGGGACGAACTCGACTTTTTTTATCTGCTTCAGCCTCCTTCGCGTGAGCATTACTTTGGTACGACGCAAATCGGCGGAGATGTGTATGCCCTCACCTTGCATGGACTGCAAAAATCACTAATTATCGGTCTATTAGTGGCGGTGTTCTCTACGGGGCTCGCGGCGATGGTCGGGGCATTCGCCGGTTACCTGAGCGGTCGCACCGATCGGGTGCTGATGTGGCTCGTGGATCTCCTACTTGTATTGCCGGCGTTCCTGATCATCGCCATACTCTCTCCGCTGTATCGCGGCAAGACGTGGCTTGTCTTCGTCGTGCTGCTGGCAGCATTCGGCTGGATGATCACCGCGCGAATCATTCGCGGGATGACCTTCAGTTTGAGAGAGCGCGACTTCATTCGCGCCGCCCGATACATGGGAGTACCGACGCGCAGGATCGTGTTTCACCACCTCATTCCAAATGTGGCTTCGATCTTGATTATCGATGCCACCCTCAATGTCGGCGGTGCGATCCTGACCGAAACCAGTTTGTCATTCTTAGGTTTTGGGGTTCAGCCGCCCGATGTATCGCTTGGTACCTTGATAGCCGAGGGCACGTCTTCCGCGTTGACGTATCCGTGGCTATTTAGTTTTGCCGGAGCCGCGCTCATATTGACCGTGCTCTCGGTAAGTTTTATTGGCGACGGACTACGCGACGCGTTTGATCCCGGATCGATCAAGAGTGCAAAAAAGTGAATAGTAATTCGCTCATCCAGATTCGCAATCTCACGATCAACTTTCCCAGTGAGTCGGGGACCGTTCGGGCCGTGCGAAATTTGAGCCTTGATGTAAAGGCGGGCGAGGTACTTGGCTTAGTCGGAGAGTCCGGATCGGGTAAATCGGTGACATCGCTGGCAGTAATTGGCCTTCTTCCCCAGAGTGCAGAAGTAAGCGGCGAAATCCTCTATAACGGTGTAAATCTCTTGTCGTTGAATGACAACGAGATGTCCAAATACCGCGGTCACGATATTGCGATGGTGTTTCAAGACCCGTTGTCGGCGCTCAATCCGGTGCAGACAATTGGCCATCAGATCGCCGAATCGATTCTGATACATCAAGACACCTCAACTGAAAATGCCAAAAGGCGGGCGATCGAGCTGCTCGACATCGTCGGGATTCCGCGCCCGAATGAGCGAGTTATGTCGTATCCGCACGAATTCAGCGGTGGGATGCGTCAGCGGGTGATGATCGCCCTGGCAATCGCCAACGAGCCCAAGGTGTTGCTGGCAGACGAGCCAACTACGGCTCTCGATGTCACGGTGCAAGCCCAAATTCTTGAGGTTCTGGAGCGTGCCCGCGATATCACAGGGGCGGCCATTGTCTTGGTGACCCACGACTTGGGAGTCGTGGCCGGTCTCGCCGATCGGGTGGCGATCATGTACGCAGGAAAAATTGTGGAAGTTGGCGACGTCGACAGCGTGTACGAAACTCCGGCAATGCCGTACACAATTGGTCTGCTGAGGTCGATTCCCCGAATCGACGCCCAGTCGGGGGCGCGACTGGCGTCAATTACCGGGGCTCCGCCGTCGCCGGTTGCGCTGCCACCAGGGTGCGCATTTTCACCGCGATGCCCGGCAGCCGCCGAGATATGTTCGGCCACCGTGCCAGAGCTTTTGGACATTTCACCGGGTCGCCAAACCGCCTGTAATCGTCAATCGGAAATCAGCGGGTTGCAAGCATCCGGAAACCTCTTCATCGAGGGTCCGGCACATATTTCGGCACGAGATGTGAGCACCACTTCGGTGCTTGAAGTGAACGGATTGAGCAAAACCTTTCCGTTGATGAAGGGCGCGATACTTCGACGTCGCGTCGGCTCAATTTATGCCGTCGATGGTGTGAATCTTGAACTGCGTCAGGGTCGCAGCCTTGCCCTCGTAGGAGAGTCCGGGTGCGGCAAGACCACTACGCTTCTCGAAATTCTCAACATGGTGGCGCCCGAGTCGGGTTCCATCGTCGTGCTCGGGCGCGATGTTTCTTCACTTTCGAAACGCGACAGACTGGCCCTGCGCAAAGACCTCCAGATCGTATTTCAAGACCCGTTTGCTTCTCTAGATCCGCGGTTACCGGTTGGAGATGCAATCGCCGAGCCACTGCGAGCCTTCGGAGTTGGGCGCGAAGAACAGGATCGGCGAGTGAGTGAATTGCTCAAGTTGGTTGATCTCAATCCCGATCATGCCAGTCGTTACCCATCAGAATTCTCGGGCGGTCAGCGGCAGCGAATTGCGATCGCCCGCGCGCTGGCGCTGAATCCAAAGGTAATCGCCCTCGACGAACCGGTATCGGCACTCGACGTCAGCGTTCGCGCCGGCGTACTCAACTTGCTCGCCGAACTGCAGGAAAAACTTGGGCTCTCGTACTTATTCGTATCGCACGACCTGTCGGTGGTGCAACATATTGCCGATGACATCGCCGTGATGTACCTCGGCTCGATCGTCGAATCTGGTCCGGTGCGCGACGTGTTTGCCCATCCTCAGCACCCCTACACCCAGGCCCTTCTGTCGGCGGTTCCAATTCCGGATCCAAAGATTGAGAGGAGCCGGACCCGAATATTGCTGCAAGGTGAATTGCCGAGCCCGGCCAATCCACCTTCGGGCTGCCGATTTCACACCAGATGCCAACTTCGTCCAACACTGTCTGCCGATGTTTCGGCGCGTTGCGTGAGCGAGCGCCCATTGTTAACTAATAGCGGTGCGGGAGCGGTGGCATGCCACGCACCACTCAAGTGAGCTGGTCGTCCTAATGGAACCTGCGTGGCGGGAACGCGACGGCGCGCTACATCGCAAGTTTGAGTTTGCCGATTTCGCCGAGGCGTTTGCATTTATGACCAAAGTTGCTGCGGTGGCCGAACGCCTTGACCATCATCCCGACTGGTCACAGTCTTGGAATGTGGTGGAAATTACCTTGAGATCGCACGATGCGGGACAAACCGTTACCGATCGAGATCATGCTCTGGCGTCAGAAATCAATCGTGTTTACGACGCATTCCCCAATGGCTGAGGATCACGGCACTCATCCAAATGTTGCGCGGGTCATAGCTGCGGCCAAGGAGGTCGGACTCGAAATAACGACGCGGCGTTTTCCCGACGGGACAAAAACCGCGGCAGATGCCGCGGCCGCGATTGGCGTGCAAGTCGGACAGATCGTTAAGAGCCTGGTGTTTGCCGTCGACGGAGAAATCGTGATGGCCTATGTGAGTGGGGCGAACCTGCTTGACGAAAAGAAGCTGGCGGAAGCAGCAGGGGGAGCGATGTGCACGCGCGTAAACGCCGAAGTCGTCCGGGAGGCGACGGGCTATGCCATTGGTGGGGTTCCGCCATTTGGTCACGCCACTAAATTGCGCGTATTCATTGATCCGGACTTGTTGCAATACGACGAGATCTGGGCCGCCGCCGGCACGTGGAATGACAACTTTGCAATCTCACCACCTGAACTCGTCCGGGTCAGTGGCGGAACCGTCGCGGATCTGAAACGTAGTTAGCGACAAGGTTTTCTCAAAACGACGCCTGTCGTGTATATCGCCTTAATCGAGGCCCTTGCGTGCGATAACTTCGTCGTGAGGTATTACGAAAAATGCCGGAGTGCTTCGGCTCCACGAAATCCATCCATCGTGAATGTTTTGTAATTCGAGGTCAGACAACAAGCCCAAAGTTCGCGCATGGTCGGCGAAGTTTGAGTTGAGCACCCGATCGGCCCAGGTTTCTCCCCACCATGTCACTTCCTCCGGCGTTTCGAAAACCCACTTCGACGAAGTTTTTCTGACGATATCCAAGGACGCTTCCAATGCCCAGTTCTCCAAATGACGTCCAGCGTCTGGCTCTCCCTGGCAAAACTTGGCTATAGAAATATAAGTGGTCAACCATTTATCCAGTTCCGAAGATTTTGGGGACCATTTGAATTCCGAATACTGGGAGTCTCTCACCGCAATCACGCCGGTTGGTCGCACAACTCGAGACATCTCGGTCAGTAGTGCGACGGGGTCGCTGACATGTTGGAGAACCTGATGCGCGTGAACGACATCAAATGAGTTATTTGCGAACGGCAGGTTATATGCATCAACTATTTCGAACGAAACATTCGCCGGGTGCTCGCTTGCCATCGCAATCTCCACGACCTTTTCGGAAATGTCGACGCCGACAACAGAACCTTGTGGACACTTCGAGCCGAAGTCATTGGTCAGCGAGCCAGGTCCACATCCGACGTCGAGAATTTTTGAATCTGCAACTATGTACGGCACCACGTACTGCGCCGAATTTAGAATTGTTCGCCAGGTATGACTTTTGAGTACCGCCGCCTGATGGCCGTGGGCATATTCACTATTCATCTGAGAAATGTTACCGTTTATGAATCGTGGCAAATTTGGGGAAAGCACATGTCTGAGTGGATCTACTTTCTGAATCCGCCTCGACCCGATTTTGCCGCGACCATTTCCCCTGAGGAGGAGAGAGTTTTTGGCGAGCACTTTGCGTATTTAAAAAAATTGCATGAGCGTCAAATCCTCATATTGGCAGGACCAACACTAGGTTCAGCCAATACAGGTATCTGTATTTTCCGAGCGCCGAACGTAGAATCCGCGCTACGAGTAATGAACGACGACCCAACGATTCGAGAAAAGGTTGTCACAGGAGAACTGCGGCCATTCCGAGTTTCGCTTCTAGAGGGTCGCGGCCTTTAGCGTTTGAATGTGATTTTCTTCGACTTCATCGATGCCTTCAACAGTTCCATCGCGTTCGGACCCATCCCGTGAATTTGCGATACCGACGACTCGCTTCGTTTCGCTAGGTCCGACAATTGCCCGATTCCTGCGCCCACTAATGCGCGTTGTGCCGGGGCAGCGAGCCCAAGCGACTTCCACTCAGAGTGATCGCTTTTGTTTTTGGCTCGAACAGTCATCGCCTCGGCAACATAGCGAGTAACTAGTTTTTCGTCAATTGGTTCATTGAATCCAATGTCCCACATGGCCATCGTGGCCTTGCCGTATCGAAACTTTCCGGCCGTGTCTTTCATATGGGTACCGTCGAGAAATCGTAGGAACACATTGTGTTTCCCCGCATCTATGGCGCAGACAAATTTCATCCATTTTCCGTCCAGCGAGTACATCACAATGCGCCACTTTACGGCCGACTGCATCCTTGGCTCGGCGCTCATAATGATCTTGTCCAACTTTCGAAGCACCTTGTGCGAAACCTTTGGCACCGTTTTCAGGTAGGCATTGAGGGCTGCGGACGACATTGGCGGTTAATAATTGATTTCAGGTAGTGCCTCGACCAATGTCTTAATCTGATCTGGTTTTCCCGCCACCAATAGTTTATCTATGGGAAGACGACCAAATAGGAACAGAACAAGATCAGAGGCATCTCCGCTAATTGCAACTGTTTCGACTTCACCTTCATTCACATGCCAATTGCCAGCCGAATCCGTGGCGGAAAGTTGAATGTGCGGAAGCTTTAACTTTTGAATGGACGCGCGATGCACATGCAAGAACTCCGGGATTCCGTCGATCGCAACCTTGACTGGAATCGGAGACGGAACGGATACTGCCAATTCCGCGTCCCATCGATGCACTTCAGCCTCTTGGACCTGGTGACGTGCGACGGCTATTGCGGTAAGTGGCTCGTCCCACCATGTCCAGCACGGTGATTCATCCGGCGTCGACTGAATTGCACTGATGAGTAATCGGGTTTGCTCACGCAACCATGATCCCGCACCCCGAGGTGAAGCGGGCTTAGCGACCTCTCCCTGCCACGGCGCGTCGGCATTTCCTTCGCTTATGCAATGAGCCCAGAAAGTCTGTACCTCACCAATGTGGGCCACCAGATCCAAAAGCGTCCATTCTGGACAGGACGGCACATTTGCATCTGAATTTTCGACGGTAATCAACTCGGCAAGCCGAGCCGACGATCGCGCAATTTCTTCGACATGAATCATGGCCGATCTCCTATTCACTTTGCAATGACATTCGCATGACTCTGGTTGTGATGCAATGTTATGAGTACCATCTTGGAATGTCCAAAAGCATTCAGATTGTGGTTGACTGCCAAGGCTCGGTTCGGTTGGCTCAATGGTGGGCGGAGACACTCGACTGGAAATTCGAATGGCTCGATCCCGTCGTATTCGAAAAGTTGAAAGCGGACGGTCTTTGTACCGACGCCGATGTTATTAGGGTTGGCGAGAATCTCTCATGGAATTCTGGCGCGGCGATTAATTCCGGAGAAAAATCGAATCCTCGGCAGCGAATGTACTTTCAAGATGTGCCAGAACAAAAAGTGGTAAAGAATCGAATGCACATCGACGTGCATGTGGGATCGGAATCAGTGACCGAAACCGTGGAACACCTGACTGCTCGCGGGGCAACTCAGGTTGGTAAGGGATCTCAGGGCCGACACAACTGGATCATTTTGGCCGACCCAGAAGGCAACGAGTTCTGCGTCAGTTAGTCTTTTGTTTCATTAATAATGGGGGTGTGATGTGAATGCGGTTGGTGACGGCTACTCGGCTTCCAAGGTACTGCGCTGGTCGGAGCGAATCAGGCCAGCCCTAATTATTCCCTGTGGTGCGCTGGTCGGAATAGTTCTCGGAGTCATCGCGCGTGCATGGATGCGGTGGATTTCTACCGATCCTGAATTTTCGTGGAATGGGACGATTGGCATCCTCATTGGGTTCGTCGTCTTTTTCACCCTTCACGCAACGGTACTTTTCGGCAGACGTAAAGGTTGGTCGAGACGCTGGCTCACGGTAACCCGGGTTGTAGCCGCCATCCTTTCTCTTGGGATATTTAGCGCCGCTGGGGCGGCAATGCTTCCGACTGTGCTCACTGCATCTCTGGGTCTTGCACGCACCGACTGGCCTCGGTTCGTGCGCCGAGTGTTGATAGTTCTCAGTCTGGTCATTCCCTTCTTCCTCGTGCGCGATATCGGTTCCGACTTTGGTTGGAACCCAATAACCGCAGGTCGAGTCTTGCTCTTTGTATTGATCTATCACGTGATAATTTCAGTCGCTCGAATTACCGTGGCGCCACAGGGCGACTCGTGGCGGATGAACCGCAAAGTTCGTGCGACGATCTGGGTCGTGTTGGCAGGCTTCGTTCTATTTGTAGCCCTCAAAATACAAATAAAGTAACTGCAAGCGAACTTCTGGCTCAATTTACGAGGTAGCGCTCACCGTGCCGGTTGAAATAATCGGTGTTGTATTCGTGTAGTTGGGAATGTCGCCCAACACTGCGCCGGTTTCTGCGCTTGACATCGCCTCCTGCAAGTCTTCGATCGTGTCAAAGAACATATGAGCAATCGCATGGTAGGGAGAGTCTGGCTCAGCAACGTCGGCCTCCCACTTCTTCAATTTTGGCCATTTCGTTGGCAGCATTGGCATGTGCGTGTTTAGCCAGTATTCATTATTGAAATGCGTACCCTCTGCTCTGGGGTAAAGCACCATTACTCGGATCATGGCACTAATCTCCTTGCTTGAGGTGTTTGGAAAAGAAATCAAGGATGATCTCGAATCGTTGCGCCCGATGAATCGGCGATCCAGAACGAGACAATTCATGGGACTCGCCCGGGAAGCGATAGAACGTCACATCCTTGCCGAGCAAACGCATTGCCACAAATAACTCCTCCGCCTGACTGATAGGGCAACGCAAATCATTCTCGCTGTGAATGATGAGCAAAGGGACATTAATGTCCCGCACCTGACTAATCGGAGACATGCGCATGTATTCTTCTGGATCGTCGAGATGGTTGGGGCCATGTTCAACACGAAACACGGTGCCAACATCGCTCGACCATTCCTCCGAGATCATGTTGTTCACCGCCCGTTCCGTGCAAATGGCCTTGAAGCGTTTGCCATGTCTTCCGGCCAGCAGAGTCGCCATGTAGCCGCCATAACTTCCGCCGAGCATTCCGACAAGTGCCGAATTGCAAAAAGAATATTTCGCCAGTGCACCGTCGAGTACGGCGAGGACATCATCCACATCCGCATCGCCCCAGCCCGTTCCCGGAGCCACCGCGTGTTTGCGACCGAGAATTGCCTGACCCCATGCCTGCTCACGGCCACTTGATCCGCGCGGATTGCTCATCACAACAACGAATCCGGCGGCTGCCTGAACCTGGGCTTCGTCAAACAGCGTTTCGCCATATTGAGTATGTGGTCCACCATGTACGTTGAGAAGCACCGGGTATTTCTTCTGCGGATCAAAATCCTTCGGCTTCATGATCCATGCGTCAACTTCCGATGGTCCACCGCTGTACGGCGAGCCGCACGGAACGGTGAAGTGCTCCCAGGACTGTGGAGCCGTTGCGGCTGTAAGCGAGGCTCCTACATCGGATAGTTGTCTCTCCTTGCCCTTGACTAACACGTACAACTCGCTTGGCCGATTTACTTCGCTGGCAACAAAGGCGATGGAGCCTCCGGCGGCATCAAATGACTTTGTCATTCGGCGTCCCTGAGTCAGATATGACGGTTCCTTTTTGCCCGATGCATCGATCTGTACGACATGTGCTGTGCCACGATCCTCTGCGTATGCGATAAGGGTGTTGTTGTCGGCCCATGCCGGCGCGATTCCGCCGCTGGTTGGAGCGAAAGTGCGATCAAGTTTGCGCGAAACCCATTGACGATTCTTACTGGCGATGTCGAGCACGCCAACATGCTCGTTTTGCGGTGACGTGAGTGGATCATCACTGCCGAGAAATGCAATCCGCGTGCCGTCCGGCGACGCACTTGGCGCAAAATATAGACCGGTGTGATCTGTAAGAGTCGTGATCGTGCCGTCAAGTTTTACGATGTGCAGATCGTTGGAGAGATCGACGTCCCAACCTTCGTGTAGGGCGCCATCTGTAATGACTCCCGACGAGTCCGTTAGCCAGGCGGGGGACGAGTGCTGGCGTGGGCCAGGGGTGAGATTGCGAGGCTCGGCGGTTCCGTCGGCAGGCACCACATATATATGTGACGGTCTGTCGAACACAAAGTCCTCACCGTTGAGGCGTGTAAAGAATGTTTCGATCTTTCGGGGTGCCATCCACGATTCGTCATCCTTGGTGTATCGCTCGTCTTGAGTGCGCGAGGTGAAGGCAACCAGTTTTCCATCGGGGGACCAACTGACATTTCCCACACCATCTGGCATCGTGGCAATGGTTCGAATTTCTCCATTCGCGCCGATTGGCATGATGCACAAAGTAGTTTCGCCCTTTTTCTCGCTGCGACCGGATGTGAACGCGAGCCATGTTCCATCGGGCGACCAAGATGGGTTTCCGTCACGCTTTTCGCCGGCGGTCAATGGTCTTGGTGGGCTAGATCCATCGGAACGGGCTAGCCACACTTGAGAGCGATATTTATTGGCTTTGAAGTCGATGCGAGTGACGACATAGGCAACGAGACTTCCGTCCGGCGACACTGCTGGCGACGCGGCACCAATCTGATGGGAAACGATTTTCTCTGCTAGTTCAAGATGCGGACTCTTGGTCTCGTTGGGCATTATGCGATCGTAGTCCTGAGCGGGAGAAGGTCAAAGTAAATGAGGACCATCTCGGTGTCGCTGTCCACGTTGATTCCTTGCTTTCGGAACGCGTTCCAATGGCTGACACGGAAGTCAGCTGCATTGAGGTCGCCTTCGGCTTCCGCGATGGCAAATTCGTCAGGAACATCGGCGAAGCGACGCTCCTCAACCCGCGTCACGACAAGTGTGGCCACATGGTTCATATCGTTGTCAATCATCGCTAACTTCTCACCGATGTGTTCGATCGGTTCGCCTTCTCTGAAATACTCATCTCTAAGCCCGGCTGTGGCGCGCTTGCTTCCATTGATCACATGATTGATGAGTCTGCTGCGACTTTCGCCGCGGGTTCCAAATTCGATGCTTCGCAAACCGTTGATGATTGGAAACGACATTTGATTACGACGACTCGTCGTATGCCTTTTGTAACTCAGCCGAATCTAACTTGATCACATTTTTAATGATAGGTGGTACATTGCGATTGTGATAATTGGAATTGGAATGGTTTTTCTGATAATCGGATTTGTGTTGATAATTCCCTCCGATTCAGTTCCTGGTTCGGTCGCATTCAGGAATGTCCGGATCGGTAGTTCACACGTCGTCAAAACACCCGGCCATGTAGTCGAATTCAAGCGTCGTGCTAAATGGATAAAAGTGCTGGTCGGGATGGCTTTTTTTGGTTTTGGCCTGCTGCTAATCGCTGTGGGATCCTGAATGATAGAGATTGAGATCGTTAGATGATCAGTTCCATTTCAAATTCGATCATGCTGTCTCGCTCTCGCACTTCTGTCTTACCGGTTTTTTGAAAGCCGCGTTTCTCGTACGTTCGCTGGGCACTCGTGTTTCCTTCCACGACCTGAAGTAGTAGGGAAGTGCAATTCTGCGCCCGCGACCAAGCGAGCACTTCATCGATTAATTGGCCCGCCACACCGTTTCCTCGCTTCGTAGGTTCCACCCACATCGACAGCAGCCACCCAACAGTGGCGAAGACGTCGTCGAGCATTCCGGTAACTAGCCCGATGGCGGCACCGTCCCGATCTCGGCAGATAAATGTGGCGGAGTCGGTTCGTGCCAAGCGATTTCGCCAATCCGCTTCGGTGAGTGCGATCTCCCATTCCAAACTTGATCCGTATGCACTCGGGCTATCGGCGAGTGCTCGCAGGCGTATTTCCCTCAACACCGATTCATCGCCGGTGACGAGCCTGCTAATTTTCACTAGCGGTTTACGTTCTAGGCGCTAAAAATTTGCGCCGCCGCACTGACAATGAATGCCGCCGATACGGCAGTTCCGGCGGCAAGCAAAGTCCGTCCAATTTTTCTTGTTCGACCCGATTGAGTGAAAGTCGCCAACTGCGGCGCGAAAAAGGTTCGAACCAAAACATGTGCAACGGTGGCGATCCCAATTGGAGGCACCGCCAGACTCATGACCAGCCCCGGGTACAGCAGGCTTCGAGCCCGACCTGGAGTTTGGGCGAACAGATCTAGCCGTGCGGCCAACGCGGTGAATGTGGTGGCGAACAGAAAACCGGTTCCAACGAGGAGCAATATTGCAAGCCACAGTGGCGTCAAGATCGCAAAGTCGCCATTGTTAGGCGAAAGCGCGTCTGCCACCCCAAGTGTTCCGGTCACGATGGTGCCCATGACTAGCCCCGCCATTCCCGCCTGTGCCGGCATCCAGACTCGAACAAACAAATACACCACGATGCATATTAATCCTCCTAACAGTCCGACGAAAAGGAGAAATCCCAGGGTTCCGCCGAATGTGATCTCACCAACTATTTCGTCGGCTTCGGTCAATTTGCCCTGTGCATCGCTCGACGTTGCGGCAAGAATTCGCATCACTAGTCGACCGACGAGCCCGAGGACAAAAAGTCCCGAAATGATTCCGGCGGTGGACACAGCACCCACCGTTCGTGCCGCAATTCGGAGCCGACCAAACCTATCGCCCTCAGTGCCGACCGGCCGGGGGTTTCGCAATGGAATGTTTCGCCATTTCCATGACACGAATACAGCCACGACCGCTGAGATCACACCCAAACCGACGACAATGACATTTTCCATGCGCATCAATTACCTAAATTTCCTGGTTCAATCCGCGGTAAATTCGAATTGCTGTTATTTACTATCCCCATGATTTGACAGTAGCACGGCGATCCGGTGGCCGACAGTAATTTGGCGGCACTTTTGTTAAGCGCCAAGGTTTGCGTACTGAGGCTTGATCACATCATTGATTAATTTTAGACGCTGATCGAACGGCGCAAAGGCGCTCTTCATCGCGTTTACGGTGAGCCATTGGAAATCACGGATGTTCCAGTCGAATGCCTCGGAAAGTTGTTCAAATTCCTTGGTCATGGTGGTTGCGCTCATCAGTCGATTGTCGGTGTTGACTGTGACCCGAAAGCGCAGCCGCTTCAATACACCGATGGGATGCGTGGCAATGGAAGCACATACGCCAGTGTTTACATTTGAAGTCGGACACAACTCAAGCGGAATGCGACGGTCGCGTACGAATTGAGCCAGTCGGCCAAGCTGCTCGCTACCGGGCTCGCCGGTGATGTCATCGACGATTCGTACCCCGTGGCCAAGCCGTTCGGCGCCACAGAATTGCAGGGCCTCCCAAATCGATGGCAAGCCGAATGCTTCCCCCGCATGAATAGTGGTGTGAAAATTAGAGCGCTGAATGAATTGAAACGCATCGAGGTGGCGTGTCGGCGGGTATCCCGCTTCGGCGCCGGCAATATCAAACCCGACAACACCCTCATCGCGCCAGCGAACGGCCAATTCGGCGATCTGAAGACTGTGTGCGGCGGTGCGCATGGCACAGCAAATCACACACACGGTAAGTTTGGTTCCGGCAGAACCCCGATTGAATCCATCAAGTGCGGCCCGCACGACCTCGTCGAGAGTCAGTCCTGCCTCGGTGCTCAATTCGGGTGCAAAACGAACCTCGGCATAGACCACTCCATCGTTAGCGAGGTCATGGGCGCATTCGTAGGCAACTCGTTCAATTGCATCCCGATGTTGCATCACGCCAACGGTGTGGGCAAAGGTCTCGAGATAGAGAACCAAATCGTTTCGCTTGGCCCCGCGATGAAACCACCTTTGTAACTCGGCGACATCGGTTGTCGGCAATTTTGAGTACCCGTATTCGCGGGCGAGATCGATCACCGTCTCGGCGCGTAGCCCGCCGTCGAGGTGGTCGTGTAGCAATACTTTTGGTGCCTTGGCCAAGACATTGTCGGCTACTGACATGTCGAAATTCTATGTGTGCGAACTTACATTGAGTGCATCGAGGAGGGTATTCCAACCAAGCGTTGCGCATTTGATGCGAACCGGAAATTTTACGACACCCTGCAATGCTTCCAGATCGCCTAAGTTCAAAGTTTCATCAACTGAAGCGGCGTCGCCATCCTCGTCGATAGTCATCATGTGTTTGAAGCGCCGTACGATCTTGCGAATTTCGTCAACAGACTTTCCCTTTATTGCAGTTGTCATCATCGATGTCGAACTCTGACTGATCGAGCATCCCGAACCGTTAAACCGTACGTCGCTCACCACGCCGTTTTCGACGACAATGAATACGCGAATTTCGTCTCCGCA
>JBDSKN010000064.1:0-6818 GCA_039916865.1 Ilumatobacteraceae bacterium | reverse complement strand
ATCGTTGCTCGCGCCGCGGCCGTGGCGATGGCCGTTCCGCTGAAAGTACTGCCGTGATCGCCCGGCTGAAATACCCCTGCTACCGACTTCTTTGCCCACACCGCACCAATTGGCATCCCGTTGCCCATCGCCTTGGCCAGGGTCACCACATCGGGCTTAATTTCTGAATGTTCGAAGCCGAACCAGAGACCTGTGCGGGCAAAACCAGTTTGCACTTCGTCCATGATTAATAATGCGCCGCGTTCGGTGCACATCGTGCGGACCGCCTGCATGTACTCATTTGTTGCTGGTATGACTCCGCCCTCACCTTGGATTGGCTCGAGCAATACCGCGGCAACCTCGCCGGTCAACGCTTGATCAAGTGCCCCAATGTCTCCAAATGCAACATGGCGGAAACCCTCGGGCATTGGCTGAAACGGTTCGTGTTTGGCGGGTTGCCCGGTTGCGGCAAGTGCCCCCAGCGTGCGCCCGTGAAAACTGCCGAATGCGCTGACAACGCTGTGGCGACCCCGGCCACCAAATTTGCGTGCCAACTTGATCGCGGTCTCAACGGCTTCGGCGCCACTGTTGCAGAAAAACACCTGCCCGCCGCCGCCAAGTAATTCGTCCACCAAAATCGCGGTTTCGGTGGCGACCGGATTAGTGAAAAAGTTGCTTACATGCATCAACGTCGATGCCTGGTCGACGATCGCTTTGGTCACAGCCGGATGGCTGTGACCCAGCGATGTGACGGCAATGCCACAGAGAAAATCCAAATACCGTTTGCCGTTGACATCCCACAACTCGGTGCCAATGCCTCGTTCGAACATCACCTGAGGCGCGCCAAACACCGGCATGAATGGGCAGGTATCGCGACCCGCAAGCAACTTGGTCGCCACGTTCGATGTGGCGAAGGCGTGAGTGGACATCAGTTGGTCTCTCCATTCGACGAAGTCTCGATCATCGTGCCGACACCGGCATCGGTGAAGAGTTCGACCAGTAACACATGGGCAATTCTTCCGTCCAGTATGTGAACGCGCTTGACACCATTTTCAAGAGCATGAATGCAGCTTTCGACCTTGGGGATCATTCCGCCTTCGACGCTGCCATCCCGAATCATTGCCCGTAACTTTTCGGGCGATGTCTGGTGCACGAGAGATGCGGGGTCGCTTGCATTTTGGCGCAGGCCCTCTATATCGGTGAGATAGATCAGTTTTTCCGCCTCCAGCGATTCGGCAATCGCACCGGCTGCTGTATCGGCATTGACGTTGTAGGTCTGACCCGCGGCGTCAGAACCGATGGTGGCGATAACCGGTATCACGCCGTCTCCGAGCATCGATTTTAGAATCGTCGAATCCACCGAAGTAATGTCTCCGACAAATCCCAGCGCCGGATCTCGTTGGCTAACTCGTAGCAGCCCGGCATCTTGGCCAGAAACTCCTACTGCTCTGGCGCCGTGGGTATTAATTGCCGACACAAGTTGCGGATTGATGTTTCCGAGCAACACCATGCTGGCAATCTCCACTGTCTCGGCGTCGGTGACCCGCAACCCATCGCGAAACTCGGGCTTCTTACCCAGCCTCTCCATCATCGCGCTGATCTGCGGACCGCCCCCGTGCACGACAACCGGCTTGATCCCTACCGCGTGCATCAGCGCCACGTCTTGAGCAAAAGTGCTAGCGGCAAAGTCGTCGCTGGCGCCAGCAAGAGCATTCCCACCGTATTTGACCACGACGATCTTGCCGAGAAATTTCTGAATGTATGGCAATGCCTCGATCAGTAACGTGCCCGCGGCCTGATCAAGCGAAGTCGGCTTGCTCATGGGTACAAACCCACGCTGGTGAGACCGAGAGTTTCATCGATCCCGAGCGCCACGTTTGCCGCCTGAATCGCCCCGCCCGAGGCACCTTTGGTCAGATTGTCGATCGCGCACAACACCATGACATATCCCGTTCTGTCATCGAATCGAGCGGTGAGATGCGCGCTGTTGGTTCCAAGTGTCGCCTTTGTGGAAGGCAGCGCAGGTCGCACCACGACAAATGGCTCACCCTTGTATGCACGTGCCAATGTGGCGAGGAGAGACGAAGTACTCAAATCAGAATTTGTCGCTGGTCGCGCGTAACAGGTGGCAAGTATTCCCCGATTCATTGGCGCCAGGTGTGGGGTGAAGAGAACCTGTGCTCCGGTGACCTGTTCGATTTCTGGAGTGTGCCGATGGACGAGTACTCCATAGGCGCTGAAGTCCTCGTTCGCCGTGGCGAACATCGTGTTGTCCTTCAATGCTCGTCCAGCCCCGGATACCCCCGATGCCGCATCAACTATGACACCCTGAGTATCGATGACTCCCGCTGAAACGAGCGGCGCCAGAGCGAGACTTGCGGCGGTGACGTAACAACCCGGAGTCGCGATCAGATTGGCACCGATCAATTGTTTTCGGTACAACTCAGGCAACCCGTAAACTGCCTGGCTTAGCAATTCCGGGCAGGTGTGATCAAAGCCGTACCACTTTGGATAGCTCGCCGGATCCAACAGCCGAAAGGCCCCCGAGAGATCGACAACAAGCCTCACCACTCCGTGTAGTTGAGGCACGATTTCCATTGAAACCTCATGGGGTAATCCAAGAAACACAATGTCGCATTTTGCTGCCCGATCAATGCTGAACTCGTCAAATACCAGGTTCGGGTACTCCACCGCCAAGGACGGATACAGCGACGACGCCAATGTGCCGGCCTGCGAATCCCCCGTCGCATAAACGACATTGAACATCGGGTGCTGGGCACACAGGCGCAATAGTTCAACGCCCGTGTATCCGGACGCACCGATTATCCCCACTTTGAACATAGTCGCATTAGCATACATCTCACTGTATGAATATGCAACGACTAGCTGGGTGTGATCAGGCCGCTCCGCGCAGGGTCGCGCCAAGTTTCTCTGCCGCGGCTATGCACTTGAGACGAACCGCCGCAACCTCCGAATCGGTGAGCGTGCGATCTACAGCCTGAAGACGAAATCTATATGCCAGGCTTCGCGAGTCAGGACTTACGCCCGCGCGGCGAAAGATGTCGAAAAGTGACATGTCGACGACCAATGCCCCGCCGGCCTGGCGCAGCGCCTTGGTCAAAACCGCGGCAGCAACCGAACGGGGTGTTTCGAAGGCCAGGTCAAAGTCGCTGGAGGGAAACTTGCTTACCACTTGGGCAACGCGAATCTTTGGTTCGTCGGCAAGCAGAATCGACAGATTCAGTTCCACACAGGCGACTCGTCCGACAATTCCGTAGTTGGCTAAAACGGTCGGGTCGATTTCCCCAACCGCGCCAATCGAGATTCGCCCGCGACTCAACTCTGCGCTCCGGGTGGCATGAAAACCGGCGGGTGGCTTGTCTTGATCTAGTTGGGCGCCGACTCCCAGGCCGGCCGAAATTTGCGACCAAAGGTCGATTGCCACGTGTGCATCTGAATTTGCCACCATCACGCATAAGGCTTCGTGTTCGTCTGGCAGAATTTCCGAACCCTGTGGATAGACATGACCTATCTCAAACAGAGATATATCGCTGGCCCGATGCGATTGGTTGAGTGCAACCGCGCGTAACAAGCCAGGTCGAAGTGATGTCCTCAAAACACTTTCTTCGGCTACGAGCGGATTGGCAACGCGCAACGCGTTGTCTTCGCTTACACCGCACCTAGCCAGATCGCCGGGGGCAAGAAAGGGATTGGGCATCGCTTCCGAAGATCCAAACGCGATCAATAATTCGCGAACAAGTCGACGGCGCATCTGCAAAGGCGACCGTCGTCCGTGGTTCGGCGACTTGGGCACGGCCTTGCCCAATTGGTCGTAGCCATAATGGCGCGCAACCTCTTCGATGATGTCAATTTCGTCAACACAATCGGGCCGGTACGAAGGGACGGAAATTTTTACCGTTGACTTACGCCGATCGGCCACCAAAAACCCAATTGGAGTGAGCATCTTGACTACCTGGGCAGCGGATATTTCGACACCCAAGACACGGGGAATCTGATTCAGTCGAAGTGCGACTTTGCTGGTTTCGGGTGGAAGTGCGGCGGTTCGTGCATCGACTGCACCTAAATGAACGATCAACTGTGGGCACGACTCTCGAAGTATTGCTGCGAATCGAAGGATTGAGTGATCGATTCCGTACGGATCGACGCCCCGTTCAAATCGCAAGGACGCCTCCGTCCGCAGCGCAAGTCGATTCACCGACTCGGCGATACCGACAGGTTCGAACCAGGCGGTTTCGAGGGCCACCGTGGATGTCGATGGGTTGATCTGCGAATTGTGTCCGCCCATAATGCCGGCTATTCCAACCGGAACATTGGCCGAGTCACAGATAAGCAGGTCTGAACTGTGCAGAAGTCGAGTGACACCATCGAGGGTGACAATCGTTTCGCTATCGCGTGCACTTCGGATAATGAATCCGCCATTGACTTGGTCGAAGTCATATGCGTGATTTGGTTGGTTGAGTTCTAAGGTCACAAAGTTTGAGGCGTCCACGACATTATTGATCGGTCGCATTCCCGCATCGGTTAGTCGTCGCGCCACCCAGTTTGGTGACGGGCAAACTTTGATTCCCGACATCACCGTGACATTGAAGCGAGCGCATCGCTCTTGATCGACTATTTTCACCGGAACGCTTTTGCGCACGCCGAGTGACTTCTGATCCTCAGGTGGAACATGCAGCGGCTTGCCAAAATTGGCCGCTAAATCGCGGGCAACACCCAAATAGCCGTTGCAGTCTGGACGATTTCGAGTGACATCGAGGTCGTACACATGATCGACCTCAATGCCAAGCGACTCAAAGATGTCGGCGCCCAACTGAAGATTCGGCGGAAGAATGAAAATTCCGGTTGTATCGCTACCGAGCCCCAATTCGATGCTCGAACACAGCATCCCCTCGCTGTCGATACCGAGGATGCCTCGCGATGAAATCACCCGACCGTCTGGCATCACCGTGCCAATGGTGGCGAGCGGCACTAAGTCGCCCACCGACATGTTGAATGCACCGCACCACACATGTCGCTCGGTTCCGTCGCCCGCGTCAACAAAAACGCGATGAACCGTGGCGGCATCGGGATGGGATTGTGTGCGCACAACCCTCGACACCACCACTCCGGCGACTGCGGCCCCGACCATTTCGACACCTTCAACCGCCAAACCGAGTTTGGTCAGTGCGTCAGCAACCGCGTCTACATCGGAGCCAATATCGGTAAACTCGCGCAACCACGAATGAAGAATTTTCATTAAAACTGCCTCAGGAAACGAAGATCGTTGGTGAACATCTCACGAATGTCATCGACCTTGTGTCGTTCTTTGGCCATTCGATCGATACCAAATCCAAAGGCGAAACCTGTGTACTCGTCGGGATCGATGCCGCCCGAGCGCAACACCCTCGGATGGACCATGCCACACCCGCCTAATTCCATCCAATTTCCGTTGGCCCGACGGATATCAAACTCGGCACTCGGTTCCGTGAACGGAAAATACGATGGTCGCAGGCGACTCGTAAATTCGCTGCCGAAAAACGCCTTGGTGAACGCTTCGATCGTTCCGGCTAGGTGACCAAAAGTGATGTTCCGGTCGATCACGAGCCCCTCGATTTGGTGGAACACGGGCATGTGTGTGGCGTCGGGTGTGTCGCGGCGAAACACGCGACCGGGCATCACGGCGTAAATGGGAAGATCCCACGACTGCATCACCCGAATCTGCACAGGCGATGTTTGGGTCCGCAGCAAAACCGAGCCAGGTTCGCCCGACTCGAGGTACATCGTGTCCGATTCGCTTCGTGCCGGGTGCGACTTTGGTGTGTTCAGGGCCCCGAAATTGTAAAATTCCGTTTCTACCTCTGGACCCTCCGCAATTTGAAATCCGAGGCCAATAAATATCGACTCGAGGCGCTCGATGGCCTGGGTCACGATGTGGGAATGTCCGCGCCGATCGGCCGTCACAAATTCGGTGAGGTCTAGGTATTCGTTGGCGACCTGCGAAGCACGGTCGCGCTTCGACAATGCCCCAAGCCGTACATTCAATGCTTCGTCAATGGTCGCCGTGGCTTCGTTGATCAGTTGGCCGGCGGCCTTTCGCTCGCCGACATCGACGATTGATCCAAGTCGTGACCGCAATTGAACGAGAGAACTCCTTTTCCCGTTGAGCTCGCCACTTAGGCCTCGTAAAGCATCGGAGTCCACGGCCGCGGCGATGGCGTCGAGGGCCAGGCGGCGAGCCGATTCGATGTCGGCGATGATGGTTTTGTCCGCAGGCGAATCTGGAGAGACCATGTCGCCCCTTTACGCTACTCGCCTAGCCGATTGCCAGCCCGCTGCTTTGCGACTTCGAAACACACCAACGTTGCCGCCATCGCTACGTTGAGACTTTCCCCTCGCCCGGAGTGTGGAATCGTCACCCACTGATCGACCGCGACATCCACAGATAGGCCACGTGATTCGTTGCCGACGACAATTGCGACGCGACCACTTAGATCGGCCATCGTGTAATCGATTGTGCCGGGTTGGTCATGGGACGAAGTGCCAACGAGGCGAAAGCCGGCACATCGAATCTCGGCAAGATCTACGCCTTCGACAACCGGAACATGAAATAACGCCCCCGCCGACGATCGAACCACCTTCGGATTGAAGGCCTCCACGGTGTCGTTAGTTAGAACTGCCGCGCATGCTCCGGCCGCTTCGGCCGAGCGCAGAATTGTTCCCAAATTTCCAGGGTCGCTGACCCGATCGGCGACGACAATCCAACCGTCCTGCGGTAGCGACGCCAGCGTTGCCACACGTCGTTCGGCAATCGCGATTACTGGTTGCGGGGTTGTGGTCGT
>JBDSKN010000063.1:0-14309 GCA_039916865.1 Ilumatobacteraceae bacterium | reverse complement strand
TGCAGGCGATCATCAATGCGTGCCAAAGTGACGAAATCAACGGCATGGTGGTTGCCCTAGTCACCAACAACCCATCAATTGGTGCAGTCCGCCGAGCTCAGAGACACAACATACCAACGCGAGTAGTGACCAAATTGCCCGGCGAAAGCCGCCAATCGTTTGACTCACGACTCGCCGAGTCGGTCTCGGTTTTTGAACCCAATTGGGTGGTGCTGGCCGGTTTCATGCGGATACTTTCCGACTCGTTCATTTCTCGATTCGTGGCGCCGCGGGCAGATGTTTCCAGCCGGATCATGAATTTGCACCCGGCTTCACCGGGCGAACTGCCGGGCATGAACGCCATTGAGCGTGCGTTCGCTGAGTCTCAAACGGGATCGCGAGTACGCTCGGGAGCAATGGTCCACTTTGTCGACTCCGAAGGCGTCGACTGCGGGCCGCTCATCGTAAGCGAGGAGGTGTCTATTTTGGACACCGACACTCTCGATGATTTTGCCGCCCGCATGCATCGCCTAGAACACAAATTGCTCGTGCTTGCGCTGCGGCAAATGTGTGCTCGACCACCACAATACGAAGTATCAGCCACGGGCAAGGAGTTCAAGTCGTGAACGCAAACGACCGCAATAACGAATTTTTCTCCCAATTCGAAGGACTCACGTTTGATGATGTGGTCATAGTGCCCGGATATAGCGAAGTTTTGCCCGAGATGGTTGATACGACCGGCCACTTCGCCCGCGACATATACCTCTCCACCCCCCTCGTGTCTGCTGCCATGGACCGAGTCACCGAGTCTCGATTGGCGATCGCGATTGCACGTGCCGGTGGAATAGGGATAGTGCACCGAAATATGACAACCGACGAGCAGGCCACGGAAGTTCGTCGTGTGAAGCGTGCCCAATCCGGAATGATTACTGATCCGGTTACTTTGCCGGCTTCGGCAACTCTCGAGGAAGCCGAGCAGCTGATGAACCGATATCACTTCTCGGGAGTTCCGATCACCGATAGCGACGGAATATTGGTTGGCATTCTGACCAATCGAGACATTCGCTTCTGTGCACCCAGCGACTACTCAAAACCGGTGAGCGAATTCATGACTAGCGAAGGACTCATCACCGCCGGGGAAGGGACTTCGCTTGATGAGGCCCGGTCAATACTCAACACGCATCGAATTGAGAAACTTCCGCTTGTCAACGCCAGTGGTCATCTGCGTGGATTGATCACGGTCAAGGACATCATGAAACGACAAGAATTTCCGAACGCAACTAAAGACAGCCGTGATCGTCTACGAGTCGGAGCCGCTGTTGGCGTGGGCGCCGACCTCGAGCAACGAGTAGACGCACTCGTCTCTGCATCCGTCGACGCACTAGTCATCGATACCGCCCATGGTCACTCGGCTGGCGTGATCAAAGCGATCGAACGAGTCAAGTCCAACTGGCCCGAGTTGGCCGTGATCGCAGGAAATGTTGTGACTGAGGAAGGCGTGGATGCTCTAGTTGCTGCCAAGGCCGACGGAATCAAAGTCGGCGTTGGCGCTGGTTCGATTTGCACGACTCGTGTTATCGCCGGTGCCGGCATGCCCCAATTGTCGGCCATTTGGCACACGGCTCAGCGAGCCCACGCCCATGGCATCCCACTCATAGCCGACGGTGGCGTTACCTACTCTGGCGACTTAGTCAAGGCGTTTTCTGCCGGCGCAACGGTTGTAATGCTAGGCAGTCTCTTTGCCGGTACGGATGAAGCACCGGGCGAAGTTGAACTATTTGAAGGCCGCCGCTACAAGAGTTATCGCGGAATGGGTTCGCTTGGTGCGATGCAGGGGCTCGGCGCCGATCGATACGGCTCTGCGCAAGGTGAAAGCACACCGCGCAACAAACTTGTGCCGGAAGGAATTGAGGGTCGAGTCGCATATGCCGGTTCACTCGGCGATGTAGTTTTTCAGCTTGTTGGAGGCTTGCGTTCAGGAATGGGATACGCCGGCGCCGCCACTCTGCCCGAGCTCTATTCTCGAGCTCGGTTCATGCGTGTTACTACCGCTGGCCGCGAGGAAAGTCATCCACACGATGTCACCATCACGCACGAGGCACCGAATTACCACCAGAGTTAAGGCCATAATTAGGTAATGCAAACCCGCGACAGTGTCGGACTCGATTTCACTGGAACCCACGCCGGTGCTTCAGCATTTGATGATGCCCTGTTTGCTCTGCTTCGTTTTCAGCCTGAGGTCGGATCAAAAGTTGGCAACATTATCAAGGCCGATCCTTCCGGACCATTGGGTTACATTTTTTCGGCGTACCTCGGTTTGTTGTCGAGTGAACGGCCCGACGGGATGGCCGCCGCTGATCAGCTGCAGACACTAGAGCAACAGCAATTGAACTTGAATGAGCGCGAGAAAATGCACCTACAGGCCGCGAAATCGTGGTCCTCGGGGAATGTGCGCTCTACGGCACGAATTCTTGACGACATCAACACGGCCTTTCCCACCGACACTCTCGCGCTGTACGTGGGACATCAACTCGATTTCTTTTCTGGTTCGTCGCAACATCTCAATGATCGCCTCGCCGCGGCATTACCGTTTTGGAGCGAATCTCAACCGCATTACGGGTATCTATCCGCGATGTGGGCATTTGGTCTTGAGGAATCGGGCAACTATGGGATGGCGGAAGAGGTCGGACGCCGAGCCGTAGAGATCAACAGGGATGATGTGTGGGGAGTTCATGCAGTAATCCATGTTCAGGAGATGCTTGGCAACGTCGACGATGGTCTGAAATATCTCGCCGAACACGAAGATGATTGGATGTACGGCAATTTTCTCAATGTGCACAACTCGTGGCACCGCGCACTCTTTCTGTTGGAACTCGAAAAATATAGCGAGGCGCTAGATCTGTATGACTCCGTCATCAACAACGAGGATTCGGCCAATCTCGCGTTGGAAATGCTTGACGCTTCGGCGCTGCTATGGAGGCTGCACCTGGACAACATCGATGTTGGCGACCGCTGGCAGCCACTTGCCGAATCCTGGGCCAGCAAGGATCCAATGCCTTACTACTTTTTCAACGACATGCATGCCTGTCTAACCTTCGTCGCAGCGGGGCGTATGAGCGATGCTGAATCCATTGTCTCTATGCTCACGGCCTACATGGCCCAAACAGATCGACACGTAACCAATCGGGACAACGTGGAACAAGTTGGATTACCAATTTGCAAAGCGATCGTGGCCCACGGCAGGGGTGCCTTCGCCGCGTGCGCACAGTTGCTCGATCCAATTCGAGACAAAGTTGGAATCATTGGCGGAAGTCACGCCCAACGAGACCTCGTGCATCGCACATTAATTGACTCGCTGCAGAAGTCCGGCAGTCATTCTCGTGCCGAACAACTCCTCAATCAGCGCCTTCGCGACCGACCGACAAGTCTGTGGTCAAGCAAGCGGCTTGTGAGGACTCTTCCAGTTGCCTGATCACAACACATTCTTTCCCCAGGACATCATCATCAAAAAACGAGATGGTGGAACGCTGACAAAAGCCCAGATTGAATTCTTCGTTAGTGCAGCGACCGATGGTCAATTCGCCGACTATCAAATAAGCGCTCTGCTCATGGCAATTGTCTGGCGAGGAATGACGCCACAAGAAACCGCGTGGCTGACCGATGCCATGATGCGCTCGGGTGAGGTTATCGACCTACAAAGCGTGACCGGTATTAAGGTTGACAAACACTCAACCGGTGGAGTTGGCGACAAGGTGTCGCTCATTCTTGCTCCGCTTGCGGCGGCATGTGGCGTCAAGGTACCGATGATGAGTGGTCGAGGACTCGGTCATACCGGCGGAACGGTCGACAAATTGGAGGGAATACCGGGATTCAATGTTCAACTCTCCGTGCCGGAGTTTCGCCGAATCCTGCAACAGGTTGGCACGGCGATGATCAGCCAAACGCCGAAAGTGGCACCCGCCGACCGCAAGCTTTATGCATTGCGAGATGTGACCGGCACCGTCGAATCGATTCCGCTCATATGCGCCAGCATCATGAGTAAGAAACTCGCCGAGGGTATTGACTCTCTTGTCCTCGATGTGAAATTTGGCAAAGGGGCATTTATGAAGACCAAGGCCGACGCCCGTGAGTTGGCTCAGACCATGGTCAACATCGGAAAGGTCTCTGGCAAGCCCGTGCGTGCCCTTCTTACGGCAATGAATCAGCCGCTTGGGCACGCGGCGGGCCACACCACCGAGGTCATCGAGTCGATTGAATGCCTCAAGGGAAATGGGCCCACCGATCTGATGGAGGTGACCTACGCACTTACCGGCCACATGCTCATTCTTGGCGGAATGGCACAAGATGAAACTGAGGCTCTTCTGAAGATGGAGGCCGCCATCGCCAACGGTTCAGCCCTGCAGAAATTTCGGGAGATGTGCACTGCCCAGGACGGCGATCATCGAGTGGTTGATGACTACTCGCTTCTGCCGACCGCCAAGACATTGCTAGAGATCAATGCTTCGGCCGATTCGAGCGGATTCATCAGTGAGGTCGATGCCCTCAAGTGTGGCCAGTCGATCATGGCCCTCGGCGGTGGACGCGCTTCGATCACCGACAGGGTTGATCATGCCGTCGGAATTGCAAACTTGGTCAAAGTCGGCGATCTGGTCACCCCCGGTATGCGCCTTTGCACATTGCACAGTAACGACGACGCCAAAGGATCGCGCGCGGAAGCGCTAATTCGCGACGCCATAAAATTTGCTTCGACGCGACCCGATATCGAGCCACTTGTCTGTGACCTGATTCAGTGATGACGAACCGCGCACAAGCACTATCCTGAAGTAGACAAGCGTTCGTAGCTCAATGGATAGAGCATCTGACTTCGGATCAGACGGTTGGGGGTTCAAGTCCCTCCGGACGCGCTTTTGAAAACAGGCGTACCTTGTCCGATCAACCCAACAAATGTTGTGGTCCAAGCGATAAGAGCAATCGCAAGTGTGATCTTCGGAAGCCATCCAAGTTCATCAAGGTCTATAACACTTCTCATCTTGAAACTTGCGGCGCCGTACATGCCCAGAGGAAATACGAGCGACCAGTACGACGGGTGATAGCGCAACGGAACTCGTCGCACAATGTGACGCCAGATACCCATGGCGATCATGATCGGAAACCAAAATGTCGCCGTGGCCCAGGCCAGCATCACGAGGCCTTCAATGAGCGGGGCAAGTCGTTCGATTCGCGGCGACACGTCGCGCGCACCGAGCAGATTTGCGCCGGCGAGAACGGTGATGGCGACGGCACCGGCGGAGATCCATGCGGGAGGATCGGCTTCGGCTGGTTCGAGAGGTTGAAATGCCCAGCGCAGGAAGACCATCGTCACAACGATGAGGTAGAGGACCAGACCGAGTGTGAACGCAGCAATGCAGGTAAACGCGAGCAGGTCGCTAGCGCGGTGTCCGAGTAGGAGCGCGCCAAGAACTGCAACTGATTCAGTGGACACCGTGAGTAGGAACCAGGTTCCGTTGATGCCGGCACCCATTCCGGGCTTGGGGTTTCGCACAACGACGGCGATGAGGGCCGAGTAGATGAGCACAACCCAAAGCACCAAGCTGAACCACCACAGACCGCGAGCCAGTCCCCACCAGCCGTGAATTAGTGCAGTGGCGCTACCAAGAACGTTGGTAGCGGCCACGATGGTGAGGAAGGCGAATCCTTTTCCGTGGCTGGTGAGGTCGGAAACGAGTTGTTTTGTGTACATGGCTAGTCGGGCCATGACGAGCACCGCCAGCACGATGTAGGCAACTGCGCCGATCAGGTACAGAGTTTCAGCGAGCCACGTAATCTTTTGTTGCTTGGCACCGATGGCGACAATGCCGGTGGCCATGACAAGTGCAAAATAACCAGGGAACAGATTTGCAATTGCGTTTGGCAAACTGCCAGGCGAAATGGTCTCGGACTGGCTCATGGTCGAAGATAACGGAGGAACGCGACCGCTGCAGCGGCAAGCGTAACTGAAACCGCGGCTGTGGCCCAGGCGAGAGATTCGTGGTCGGTTTGAAATGCTTCCACGGCAACCGTGATCAGGAACACCTGGAACGCAACGAGGATGATGACATACAGGGATACAGCGGTTGAAATGCGGCGACCGCGCTCGGATGTCTTCATTCGACGAATTTCATTCTGACTCACCAAGTGCCCAGATCTGGCCGTCATCGCGAATCTCAATGTCAATGCGTCCAAGAGGTCGCGTAGGAGGCCCGGAAACGACGGCACCGGTGCGGGTATCGAAGTTGCCGTTATGACATGGGCAGTGCCATCGCTGTTCATCTGTTTGGTAATAGACGACACAACCGAGGTGAGTGCACTTCTGGCTGAAGGCAACCACTTCGCGCTCGCCAACACGAAGAAGCACAGCCGGGTGGCGTTCGGTCGGATAACGGAACAAGTAACTCTCACCGACTGCCACTTCGGCAAGCGCGATGATCGGGCGCGGTTCGCCGCTGTTGATGCTGCGCAGTTGAGTCCACATCGCCAGCCCGACATTGGCTACCGCCATGGTCCCGGCACTAAGGACGAGGTACCGAGTGAACTCGCGCCGAGTAACTTCCTCCTCTGCCACAGCCTCGTACGGAAAGTCGCGCTGCCAGATTGGCTGATCGCCGGCGGGTGTGTCGCGGTCGCTCATGCGAGTGCTCCTATTTCGCCAATCCCGAATGGATCGTCGAGCCAGTTGCTATGTCCGACAGCAAGCATGTCGAGTGCACCGGCACCGAGATCATCGACGACTGTGTACACCTTGGTGCGCACTTGCTGCCGTCCGAACATAAAGTCGCGCAATAGTGAACCACTACGCGAGGCGTTGAACTGTTCGATTGTTCCGTACCACAGTGCCTCGCTCGGACACACCGACGCACACATCGGCGCGTTTCCTTCAGAGGTTCTGTCGAAACACATATCACACTTCATCATCTGGTCGAACTCGGCGACATACTTGGGTACCCCGAACGGGCAGGCAAGCACGCAATTGGAACACCCGATGCAATGCGGTTTGGAAGCGGATTGAACGATGCCATCTTCAGTTTGCTTGATCGCATCCGCCGGACATACTTGTGCGCACGTCGGATCCTCACAATGCATGCACACCATCGGTGCAGTTTGGGTTGTGGTCGCGCGGTCGATTACTTCAAGGTGGATGAGCGATTGCCCACGGTGGGTGCCACATTCCATGCATGCCTGCACGCACGCCTCGCATCCGATACAGCGGCTCTGATCGATCACAAAGACCGGGTTGTCATCGATGCCAAACTTCATGCTCGCTCGATGCGCACGGCGGCGACCTTGAACTCGGGCATCTTGGAAATCGGATCGACGGCTCGGTTGGTGAGTAGATTTGCAGCCTTCGCGCCCGGCCAGTGATATGGGATGAACACAGTGTCGGGTCGGATGGTGTTAACGACATTTGCTGGCAGAGTCATCGTGCCTCGTCGTGAACTGACGGTGACGAGATTGCCGTCCAGCACGCCAAGCCGTTCGGCAAGTTGCGGATGCATTTCGCATAATGGTTCCGGATACTGGGAAACTAGGTCGGCAATTCGCCGAGTTTGGGTGCCGGATAGGTACTGGCTGACGACGCGGCCAGTAGTGAGCCAGATCGGGTACTCGTCGTCAACTACTTCTGCCGACTCGCGGAAAGGCACGCCATGGAAGCGAGCCTTGCCGTCTGGATGGAAGAATTTACCGCCTTCGAACAATCGAGGCGTTCCAGGATGTCCAACCTCGGGAATCGGCCAAAATAACCCCATCTCATCCTCAATTCGCTGCCAGGTGGCGCCGCGATAGTCGGCTGTGCCTCCGGCACTAGCGAGACACAGTTCGTCAAAAATCGCCTCGTTGTTGCGATACGAGAAGTAGTGCTGCTTGCCAAGACGATCCGCAAGATCAAGGAGAATTTCGGTGTCGCGACGGGCCTCGCCCGGTGGCGAAACAGCGGCGTTGATTTTGATGATCCGGCCCTCACCACTGGTGGATGTGCCGTCTTCCTCCTCGTGCAGCGATCCTGCCAGTACGACATCGGCGTGTTGAGCAGACTCCGAAAGGAAGAAGTCGATCACGGCGTAGAACTCAAGTTTGTCGAGCGCCTCGCGGGTGAAATTGGCGTCCGGCGCCGACACCATCGGATTAAAACAAATTGATAGCAATCCTTTGATTTGGCCAGCATGGATGGCTTCGAGAATCTCCTGCGCGGGAATTCCCTTGCCGGGTATTTCGCTTACATCGCAACCCCATATTCCTGCAACGTGGGCCCGATGCTCTGGATTTGTAATGTCGCGGTTACCTGGAAGTTGATCGCATTTGTGACCATGCTCGCGACCACCTTGACCGTTCCCCTGCCCAGTGATCGTCGACACGCCACAGCCGGGTTTGCCAAACTTCCCCGTGGCCAAACCGAGATTGATCGCTGCCAGCACGTTGTCAACTCCCTTAGTGTGCTGCTCAATTCCGCGGGCATGAAACAACATGCCGGTAGCAGCGGTCCCCCACATTTCGGCGGCCTGCTCAATGCGAGAGGAAGGAACACCGGTGATACTCGCCGCCCATTGCGGCGTCATGTCGACAACGGCTGCTGCCGCCTCATCGAAGCCGTTGGTGTGAGCCTCGATAAACTCGTGATCAAGCCAGTCCCGTCGGATCAGCACATTCAAAACCGCGCCAAATAGCGCAGAGTCCGTACCTGGACGAACCGGTAGAAACAGATCAGCGGTGCGAGCAAGCGGTACCACTCGTGGATCTTGCACGATCAACTTGGCGCCTCGATCTCGCGCTCTCCAGATGTAGCTCGTCGTGATCGGAAACGTTTCGGCAACATTCGAACCCGCAATCCACACCACATCTGCCAATGGAATGTCGCTCCACGGGTTTGGTGCGCGGTCGACGCCTAGTGCCTTCTTACCCCCCGCCCCGGCCGACACCATGCAGTAGCGACCGTTGTAGTCCAGGTTGGCGGTGTGCAATGCCAACCGCGCAAACTTGCCGATGAGGTAACTCTTTTCATTCGTCAGCGAGACACCCGACAACATTGCAAAGGCGTCATCGCCGTACGTATTTTGAATCCGCCGGATCTCGGCGACGACCCTGTCGAGAGCCTGATCCCACGTGATTCGGCGAAACCCATCGGGCGATGACGGATCGCGCTCCATGGGATGTAACAAGCGGTCGGGGTGACTGCCCTGTAGGTAACGCTTCACACCCTTTGGACACAACTTGCCTTCGTTAAACGGAAATTCATACCACGGCTCGAACCCGACGACCGCATTGTCGTGAACCTTCAACTTGATTCCGCATTGCTGCCCGCAAAAGCAACAATGTGTGTTCACAACGCGATCCACTACAAGATCTGCGTCCCACCCGCCGGGCGGCGCTTCATTGAGATGCGGACCGTAACGTGCGATCAATTCCTCGTCTGTGATTGGTGGACGTGCCATCAGCCGAACCCTCCAACACGCGCTGACTGGGCAAGCGTGGCTTGGACTCGCCGACAGCGAGAACAGGTGTCCTGATAATTTCCGCCGCCACCGATGTCGTAGTCGAGCCCGACCTGCGGCAGTACTTGTTTCAGATCGGAAATTTGCTGTGCACTAGCGAAGTTTTCGCCACAGCGTCGACACACCGCGGGTTCCCCTTCGGCATTGGCTCGCTTATAATAGGCGACGCCGAGATTACCGGGACGCTGAAACATGTGGAACAACTTTCCAAACGGCAAATACATGAGCCCAAGAATCACCGTTAATGCGTGAAGTGTGTTAAGTGCAGAATAAAAGCGACCCTCCAACCACAGACTCGAAACCGTGAGGAATAATCCAGTCACCGACACGGCAAACAACCCAGCGAGGGCCAGGAAGTCGCCGGAACGCTCGACCGCCAAAGCACCGGGGTCGCGCAATCGGCGACGCAAAAAAATGAACACCCCCGCCAACACGAGTACCGCAGCGATATCCAAAGCGTGGAAAATAAGCCAGCCGACAATACTTTCTGCGCCGAAGTTCATAGTCCCGATTCGCGACAAGAACACCTGATAGCGGTCGGCATCTTGACCGACGCTCTCGAAGTGGAGCAATCCAAGCGTCAACGGAAGCGTGACAAGGCCAGCCAAGATGCACCCCCAGAACACGAGTTGGTGCGCCAGCCAACGTGAACGCGATCGGCGACGGATGAAGCCCTGCGCAAGCAACTGCGTTGCAACTAATGACGGCAACGCCGCCGCGTTACGAAATTTGCGCTGGCGAAACGCATCCCATCCCCGCCGATTGAGCATCGCCGTCGAAGGTCGACGTAACCACACTGCGTAGCGGTAGACCACTCCGAACACGGCAAACACTATTCCAAATAGGTACCCGACGAGCGCCGCGTCAAACCACACCAGACGGTCGCTGCCAATAAACGACAACGCCAACACCACGGCGACGGCGACACCACCCCAAACCATTCCTCGACGATCAAGACGAACACCTGAAGTGCTCATGAAAAAACCTTAATCAAGCGATTGCAAAGTTGCCAAATTGTCACGGTGGATCGTCAGGGTGACTTGCTTGACAGCTCATTTTCCAATTTAATGACCATCGGGAACAGCAGGTTATTCTCCTTGTGGATGTGGAGATGAGTGTCCGCCTCCAGTTCAGCCAGCGCAGCGAAGCACGCCACATACGAAGCACAGCCATCCGTAGGTGATTGGTAGCCGTCGGTCAGCGTCCGCAACTGGGCGAGCAGTTCGCCGACAGCATCATGCTCGAGCAGCATCACCGATATCGGATTCCGCAGCGATCCACAATGGAACGCCGGCACCGATGTAGCCGCCGCCAACTCACGGATCATCGGGAACAACACCTGCTCCTCTTTTGTCAAATGTGGCTCTAGGTCGGCGCGCAGCTTCCCGTAGCATTCGGCGAGCGAATGGAGTTCTGGATGGCGTTCTTCGTGAACCGAAACAATCTTGGTCACGAGTGCCGACAGCCGAGGCAATTCATCCCACAGGTAGCGATGGTGAGTGGATTCCAAGTGGTCCACGAGTTCGTTCGCTCCCATCGCGGACCACTCGGCGAAGACCCCCTCGGTGGTCGCCACGCCGAGTTCGTTTGCGGTGGACACCGAATCCAAACCTTTGCTTGTGCAGGCCTCGGCCAAAGTTTGACCTCCGCCGCAGCAATAGTCGAGCCCACGTTGTTCCAACTCGCGGGCAAGTTCAGGATGAGAAGTGACCAACGCACCTAATGTCATCATCGGATCAATTGTTGTCATCAGCAGATCTCCTTGTATTCGTGATTTGGACACCCCACAACATCAGCACTCCGGCGGCGGTCACCGCCGCCAGTCTTAAACTGAGCGCCTTACATCGCAACCCAAGCTCCTTCGCAGTGATCGGTTCACTTCGTAACTATGGCACTTTCAATACTACGGGCGCCGAAAGATCAACCAGCCCAGCCACCTTTAGGTGTTCAGTGACAACGGCCACGACACCGATCACGGCCGCGACGACTTGGGCTAGCTCGCTCGACCTCGTACTCGCGTTTCGAAGATGGAGTGGGGCGATCTGCACATGTGCTGTCACGTCAGATCGTGGGCGGTATTGATCCGACTGTAACTTACTCCCGACCACTTCGGTCGAGGGTATTGACATAAAGTGCTCGTAGTGCGTCTCGCCTCTAGTGCTCGGGTGGTCCTGTCTTTTGCTGTGATGAGCGTTGTCTTAGTTGGTACAACGGCCTATGCAGCCAAAAATGGAGAACCATGCAAAAATGTGGGAACCATTGAAGTGACCAACGGTGTTACCTATACATGTAAAATGTCGGATGGCAAGTTGAAATGGATTTGGACTAAAACCACTTCCCGTGCGACGAGAGATCAAGACGATGTCGTAACAGGTTTTCAGGTCAAAGCAATCTATGTTGTTCCCGCCGATGGCGTGGATCATTCCTATGACACCAATGGCTATATTGCCGGAATTCTTGATGAAGGTAGCAAGTTTCTGCAAGGTCAATTGGGTATGCAGATTCCGATCGATAGAAATGTGATCGGGTACGACATTCAGTACTTGAAATCAAATTTTACCACCGCCGATTTTGAGGGATCGGGTGGAGTGGCAGCGGGACTACTGGCCGAGAGTATGGCTCTCGAGAATCCGGGATCAAATCGAAAGAATTATATTTTTTTTGTGGATGTTAAAATTTTCAAGCACGGTACTGCCTGTGGCTTGGCAGACTCGCCAGGAATAACTGCGGTAGTTGCAATCTGGAAACGAGTCGGTGCAATTGCAGGAAGGTGCGTTGGCGAACATCGCCAATTTGATAATTCCGTATCTTCGACTTGGGTTCATGAGCTATTCCATAATTTTGGGGTAGGTCATACTCCCGATTCTCCATGCGATTTAATGGCAGGTGCGGAAACTCCCAAAATTTGTCCAACCAATGCAAGAATTACAATAGATAAGGAGCACACTCGTTATGCAGGAAGCTCTCTCCAAGGTCAAGACATTTTTCGGCTACGGGTGTGGGAAGGCTCAACGGATAAATTAGATCTCGAGGCCAATTGTTCCCTGAATCCGGTTCCGCGGGTTGATGGATTCAATTACGCCTACTGCCCTACCGGTACCCAAACTGTTGGACGATTCAAATATTGCGGGGATCAGTCCGATTCGGTGACCCTAGAAGGACTTGTTGACGGGCATTGGAAAAGTTTGGGTTCCTGGGGCCCCAAAATGTATTCGGATGGTGCGACAATCGACTGGAAATGCCATTTGGGATATGCGGGTTTGTCAAAGGAACTGACAGTTGCGACGCCGGGAACAAGTCTGTACCGCTGGATGGTAAACGGCACAGAGTCGGAGCAATTCAAGGTGATCTGGGTCCGATAGCACTTCCACTTGACTTTGTATCTAGTTCTGAAAGATTCCCCGTTTGGCGATCACCCTTGAGTTAAGCGTCGCCCTCATAATGGTTTTCAAAGTAATAATCTTTGAAGTCGAAAGCGTTGCGACTCCGGAGGAATTGGCGCGAGTATTTCCCCACGATCCGTAAAATACTGATCCCTTCTTCATCACTCCCCATTCCAAACGGATGAGCTTGTTGGCATACTTCTTCGGCATACTGACCTTGATCGTGGTTCTGCCGGCACTGCGCTTGATTGTGATCGTCGAACCCTCGAACGTGTTGGTCAACGCAAATTCAGTGATCGAATAGATAGTTGGAGCAGAAGTTGCGTCCAGATAACTACCCGAGCCAAGTTTCGAAACTGTCACCGAACACTCACCGACCGACAATCCCGACACAATTCCGCCCGACGAGACCGCGCAAACCGTTGGGTTCTTACTTTTGAACATCATTGCGCCCGACCCCGTACCGCCCGAGTACGAGAGTTGAACGGTTTCATGAACTTTTAGTCCGCTATTCGAACTTGTCAGCGTCAGTGGAACCTGGGTTCGCATCAGCCCAAAAGTTGTCAAATGGCGAGTAAAGAACGAATAGGAACCATCCGCGTTGACAAAATATCCGTCTGGCTGCCCTTCGGGCAAAACCGCCGCCAACAACCTGGGCAACAAGGTCCACGTCAAGCCATCCCGCGACCAGGCAGGCGATGCTCCAATGGCATTCGTCGGAATACGGATCTCGATCGCGTTGGCGAATGTAGTTACCGCCGAGTTGTCGGAAGTTCTGTTCGATTCAATCCTGACCGAAACGAATCCCGCATCGATATCTGCGACCTGGCTATTCGAGAACACGCTCACCGTTGTCTCTTCGGTCAGCGAGTTCTTCGGAATATTTATTGAGATATTCAGGTTTGCGGTTGTACTTGTTCCCTGAATTTGAACATCGATCTTGTTGTCGACAAGCGGTGACAATACGGACTTTACTGCTTCGGTTTCCGAAGGAACCGCAGGCGTCACGTAGGTGAATCCGCCGGTACTCGTGACCGACCCGTCAGTCGTCGTTAACACCACGTTTACTGTTCCAGCAACTCCAGCTGGGGTGGCTACCGTGACAGTTGTGGCGTTCACAGCAGTGACCGATGTGCCAGCGGTGCCACCAAACGTGACCGATGTAGTACCCGTCAGATTGGTGCCCGTTATCGTCACCGACGTCCCACCAGCCGCTGGACCAGACGAAGGACTCACCGAGGAGATGGTCGGGGCAGCAGTCGGGATAACTATTCCACTGGCAACCGCAGCCACCGATGATGCCTGAGCGCTTTGGGTGGCCGCCTTCACTAGCACCGTGTTATCGGTCCCAACAAGACCACTCAAACCAGTAATCGTCACAACCGTGTCACTGGTGCGCACAAATATTCCCGCCGCCAACGCC
>JBDSKN010000062.1:0-23588 GCA_039916865.1 Ilumatobacteraceae bacterium | reverse complement strand
ATAATCATCCCGATCAAGTCATTTGATGGCGCCAAAGAGCGTTTGGCCCCGATCTTGAATGCATTCGAACGACACAAACTGGCGATGTATATGGCCACACGGGTGATCGTTGCGGCGAGTCCATTTTCAGTACTGATTGTCTGTGATGACGAGGAGGTTGCTCGTTTCGCCAGCCGACATGGCGCGGTGGCAATTCATCAACACGGAACCGGTCTGAACAATGCAGCGGACGAAGGACTATCTGCGGCAAGGGATGCCGGGTTCACCTGGGCGATCATTGCCCACTCGGATCTACCGCTGGCCACCCACCTTGATCATTTGTTGGACGCGTCAATGACCAAAACAACGATCGGCATAGTTGGTGACCAAACTAGAGACGGCACAAACGTGCTTGTGATCGCCACGGATTGTGCATTTGATTTTCACTACGGCGCTAACAGTTTCCGGGCTCACTGCGAAGAGGCCACTCGACGCGGTTATCAATTGCGAATAATTGAAGATGCGGCACTCGCCGTTGATATCGACAACCCGGCAGATCTCGTGCATCTACCGGCCAATTGGCAAGACCCGCCAGTTTAAAGAGTTCCGGTAAATAGAAATCGGGGGGCTTTCGCCCCCCGATTCACAGTTTTCCGAACCAAATAAAGTGTGGCTAAGGCCTTATTTCTTCTTGGCTGCCTTCTTGCGCTTTGGTGCTGCCTTCTTGCGCTTTGCTGGTGCCTTCTTTGCGGCCTTCTTAGCCTTCTTGCGCTTTGCTGCCATTTGATTTCTCCTTAAGTAGTTATTGCTTATTTTTTACGGTTTGGATTCAATTCACTCTTCAGCGTTGAGCTTGAAGTGAACTTCATTGCAGTTGAGGCTGGAACTTGAACCGGTGCACCCGTTTGTGGGTTACGGCCAACCCGAGCCTTACGCTTCGAGGTGCTGAACGAGCCAAAGCCCGGCCATGCAACCTTGTCGCCCATTTTTGCGGAAGCTACGACCAGTTCAAAGAACGTCGAGATTGTTTTTTCGGCATCTGCCTTTGAAACACCCGCGCCTTGTGACACTGCATCAATCAGCTCTGCTTTTGTCATTTCTTACCTTGCTTTCTCGGAATCGGATAACTGTTCGCTAACCATCTGAATGGATTTAGCGAGCAATTGCAAGCATCTCGGTAATTGCAGATGCAATTACCTCATTTTTTCTTGCCACCGAAATTCTTGCTGTGACTCGAGTCAACCAATTTCGATGACCGCAAAAATTCACGCAGCGAGATGATCGCCATGCTCGGCGTGGTGCTTTATGAGACCGCGCAACTATTTTCTTGGTATTGATCAAACCCATACTGGGACTAGATTTGCGAGGGTTTCACAATGTATTCAACATCGAAGATGTACTTAACGCGGTGAATGCACCGACCCACTCGCGGGAATCAGGCGGCGGGTTCAATCAAAGTTCCTCAAGCCGAAAACCACATCATCGAGGCGGCCATATTGGTGGTGGGAAAATATTTCTAAAATATTTCCGGCGCGGGGCTTGATTTGCATGGTTTTTGGCTTTGTGGGTGCTGTATTGACTAATCCGCACTATCCACCTTTTTTGAGTTGCGAGCGACCACACTAAGAATTGTTGTTGACTTCATCGTCTCTTCCTGATCAACCCATCGGTGTCGATTCGTCGGTGCCGGGGATACTCGTCGATATTGACGACATCTCGTTCCTGTCGGATTCCGATAACACAAGTACAACAACTCGAGTTGTACTTGACACTTCGGTTCTCGTTGCAGATCCGACTTCCTTGCTTAACTTTCCAGGTTGCGATGTAGTCATTCCACTCACCGTCGTCGAGGAACTTGATGGACTGAAAACCCGCGTCGACGATGTAGGCAGGTCGGCGCGTACCGCCCTTCGAACCATCGAAGAGCTCCGCCGACAGGCCGGTGGGTCACTTGTCAGCCCGATGGCGGTGCACGATGTCACCATCGGCGGCACCGTACGCATCGAAGTCAACGGAATCCAGCGACACCTGCTTATCGAGCACGGTCTCGATCCGGAAGTTCCCGACAATCGAATTATCGGTGCTGCGCTCGGCCAATCTCAATACGCCCCAACTCGAATTATTTCCAACGACGCCGCGCTGCGAATTAAGGCCGCCCACTTGGGGCTGATTGCGGAGGAGCACCGCCCGATCGGTTCCAACCTCGACACTCGGCCGATGGGATGGCACACCTTCGACACGACGGTGGAAAACGTGGATGACCTGTATCGGTCGGGCGGCGTCGAGGTATCCAGCGTCGAGGGCGCCACTGTTTTGTACGAAAACAACTTTGCTGTGTTGCGATCGGGTTCTCAGTCGGCTCTTACGCGATGTCGCGAAAATGAGTTGCGGTTGCTCGCCCCGTCGGCTCCCGAGGCATGGGGACTGCGGGCCCGTAGTAAAGAGCAACGCTTCGCTCTCGAGTTACTGCTCGACCCCGACATTACGGTTTTGGCATTCGACGGTCGTGCCGGCACAGGTAAAACTGTGATGGCAATTGCGGCCGGGCTGGAGCAAGTTGTCGAACATCGCCGATACGAGCGCCTGGCCGTGTATCGACCTCTGGTCCCTGTTGGTCGGGCCGATGTCGGCTTCCTGCCCGGTGGACTGGACGAGAAGCTAGATCCGTGGATGTCGGCCATTCACGATGCCATCGTTGCCCTTACCGACCAACGCTCCAGCCGAGACGCCCGCGGGCTCATTGATGACCTGACCGATCGAGGTCAATTGACCTTGGAATCGGTGACGTTCCTGCGGGGGCGTTCGCTGCATCAACAATTCGTGGTCGTAGATGAGGCCCAGAACCTGGAGCCGACCACGTTAAAGACCATTCTGACTCGAATCGGCGAAGGCACCAAGGTCGTATTTACGGGTGATACCAGCCAAATCGATGCTCCCTATATGGGTGAATCAAACAACGCTTTGGCCGTGCTCATCCACGCATTTGCGGGTCAGCCATGCTTTGGCCATATCACCCTGGTCAACTGCGAACGCAGTGAAGTTGCCAGTCTGGCGGCCGAACTCCTGTAGTCAATGGGTCATAGACCCATTTGTGCCCCATAGGTGACCCAGTTGTGTCCCATGCGAATTTCTCTTGACACCGGTTAAATTTCTCCTTAGCGTCGTACCCACATATAACCAAGACACTCATCATTCTTACGGCGGTACGAACCCGATGTCTCTCACCGAAGTTAATCCGGAACTCTGGAAGCAAGCGGCAAACTGCAAGGGCAAAATGAAACTGTTCTTTGCCCGCCGAGCAGAACGACCACAGGCGCGCCTGCGGCGTGAAGCCAAGGCATTTCGGCTATGCGCCGAGTGCAGCGTGCAGGAAAGGTGCAAAAACTACGCCCGCAACTCTCACGAATACGGTTTCTGGGGTGGCGAAAGCGAAGAGGATCGCCATCTCGCCGGGTTCACCGTTACAGCCCCGATAGGAATCCGCGCTCGCGAGGCTCGCTTCTCGTAGCGTTTGCAAACATTTCGACCTGCCAAGATGGATACATGACCACCGTTACCGACCAGACCAACGACCCAAGTTCATTTGTCACTCAATTCATCGAAAATATTGAACACAGCCGCTTCACCGCTGCGATGGATATGGTCTCGGACGACTGCGAGTATGACAATGTTCCGTTCAGCAAGGTGTTCGGTAAGGAAGCCATCGTCTCAGTGCTGTCTGAGTTTCTTGCCGCTAGTACGCGGGTGGAGTGGTTGATCCACCACCAGGTCAGCAACGGTGATATGACCCATGGAGTGGTGATGAACGAGCGCACCGATCGTTTCGAAATCGACGATCGCTGGATCGAACTGGACATTGCCGGCCTGTTTGTCGTCAGCAAGGGCAAGATTGCTTTGTGGCGCGACTACTTCGACAGGGAGAGTTTCACCAAGGCACTTGCCACCAAGTGACACCCTGCGCCTAGTGTCAAGGCGATGAGCGATTTAGTAAGTTCAAAGCGATTTACAATCGTGGATACCGAAACCACCGGTCTCTTCCCCGCCAATGATCGAGTTCTCCAAATCGGCGCCGTCATAGTTCGCGGCGACGGCACGATTGAACACCAATTCTCCACCCACATCAAGCGCCTGGTGCTAAAGCCGGGTCGATTGGGCGCCCACCATGTGCACGGAATTACCCGCAGCGATCTGCTGCGTGGAATGGCGCTGGACGCCGCGCTTGTTGAGTTACAGGAGTTGCTGCGAGGCGCATTATTTACAGCCCACAATGCGGCATTCGATCTCGGATTCCTTCGTGCCGAGGCGAAAAGGGCCAATTTCGCCTTTGACATACCGTCACACATTTGCACGCTCAGAATGTCTAGGGCGCTCGACCCAAAGTCGACACGATCACACAAGTTGTCCGAAGTTGCCAAGCGTTACAGTATTTCAAGTGAGCGTCAACACGACGCGCTGGCCGACGCCTTGACTACGGCAGCGATACTTCCACGCCTTTTGGACGAACTCAAGATCACCACGATCGATCAACTTGCACGATTCACGGTCAGCGAACCCATCAGAAACAGCACTCAGCCGTAGCGCTTCAAGACCTCAATCGCCGATCGTTTGGCTACATCGCGTAAACCAACGGGTTCGAGCACGCTTACGCTTGTTCCGGCGCGCAGCAACAGGCGGCCCAACCAGTGCTCGCTGCTCACCGCCATAGTGATATCGACGCTTCCGTCCGAATTCTTGATTCGAGACATGTAGGGATACGACTCCACGACCCACCTGGCCCTGGGCTGCACACGCAAGGTCACCTGTTGCAGCGAGTCGCCGAACCATTCGCTCTCATCGCCTAAATCGCCGACGGCTGCCGTTGACGCGCTCAGAGAGAAGCTGGAGGTGTGCTCGAGTGCCTCAATTCGATCGATGCGGAACACTCGTTGCTCTCCCGATCCATCGTCATCAGCGGCGACATACCAATGTCCACCATCTTCAAATACCTTGCGCGGAGTAATGCTGCGTTCGCTGCGCTGAGCCCGCGCCGGTGAGAAATATGTGATGCGAAGTTGCTCGCCCGACTCGACCGCGGCGGTTATCTGATCCACATAGCGAACGGGCGCAAGATCGATTTCGACGAGGTCTTGAGTCGAGGGCAGAAGCCTCCGCAATTTGGCCAGCGCGGTTGCCAGCGGACCCGATTCGGTTGACCCCGGCAATTGCAGTGCGGCCTTACCCATTGAAGTAAGAGCGAATACCTCGGCAGTGTTCAGTCGCAATGGACGAGAAAACAGCAAAGGAACCTCGGCCACGACCTCGTCTTCATCAATGAACACATCGATTAACGCATCGGGCGAGTACGGAGGCACACCGCACACAGCGGCCATCATCAAATCATCCATCAATTCTGATTCGCTCATCTTGAATTGTTCGGCCATGTCGGCCAACTTCACTCGCTTGCGCTCCATAAGCCAAGGCAACATCACAAGCAATCCGCTCACTCGATCGGCGGCACCGCGTGGCCCGCGTCGGCGGCCCGAACCAGTTCCTTTGGTGGTCACGATATGTTTCCGTCCACCAATTCATTCAGCCAGGATCGCACTTGGGAGCGAATTTCTGGCGGCGCGAGCACTTCTGCTCGATCGACCATCGCAAACAACCAGACTCGAAAGGCCGCCAGGTTGGCACAAGGAATGTTGAACTCAATTGCGCCATCTTGGCGAACGCGCTGTACCGCGTCGTCACCAAACTCTGCTCGCACCCGCGGCGCGAGCGATGCATCGACAAGGACAAGCGCCGACGGATATTCACCGTCACCATCGGCCAGCAGCTCTTGTTCGGTTGCCACCGCCGTGGCCAAATCGAATCCTTCCGGTCGATCAAATGAGTCGGCTTCCAAGGCGGTAACTCCACCATCGATCCGATCGACCCGAAACACACGCCGGTCACCGCGCAATTCGTCGAAACCAACGATGTACCAAAATCCTCCCCGAGCCAACAAACCATACGGATGAACTCGTCGGTTTTCTCCGTTATAGACAAATTGCAATACCCGCCGCTCGGCTAATCCGTCTGCCAACACCGGCATCAATTCACGATCCAGTTCAATGTTCACGCTTGTAAGTGGTCGTTCCAGTGCTCGCTCGCCGCCAAGTTTCCATAGCGCCGCCTCTCCGTAGGCCGCACCAATGCGAACAGTTGCCGCCGCAAGTTTTAATGCCTCGAGTTCGGCATCTGTAAGCCCGAGGTCACTCAGTTCGTAACTTCGGCGGTCCACCGTATAGGCGCCTTCGCCTGCGCTATCACCGCCAAGGGTAATCATCTCGATAGGAATCCCCATCTCCCGCAATTCGGCCTTGTCGCGTTCAAATGCCGCCCTGGCGGCCACATCGCTCTCGGGATACTGCGAACCAAGTTCATTTCTAATCTGTCGAAGAGTGAGTGGCTGAGATCGTTGAACCAATAGAGCCAGCAAATTGATCATTCGCTCGGCTTGAGAAATCTTTACGCTCACTGGCGTCAGGCTAGGGCATCCTACGAGCGTGCACGGTGTTCCAAATACCACTTCATCAACTGCTTTGTTGATGAGTCGTGACGTTTGCTCGAATCGCCTGTAGCGAAGTCGGCGATGATTTCAGTTGCTAGTGACTTGCCAGTTTCGACCCCCCACTGATCGAAACTGTCTATACCCCACACACAGCCGGAGACGAATACCTTGTGCTCGTACAGCGCAATCAATGCCCCGAGAATCGTCGCTGTCAGTCGAGTTCCAATAATAATCGTGCTGGGGCGATTGCCAACCATAACTTTGTGGGTAATCAAATCGTTGTCGGATCCTTCAAGTTCCAATTCACCCGAAGTACGACCGAAGGCCATAACTTGCGCCTGGGCTAATGCATTTGCAATCAAAGCATCATGCTCAATCAAGTTATCGTGCGACGGTTGGGCAAAAGCGATGAAGTCGGCTGGTACAACCTGAGTACCTTGGTGAATTAGTTGCATGAACGCGTGCTGGGAGTTAGTGCCAATCCCACCCCACACGACGGGCGCCGTTTTGAATTCAACAACATGGCCGCCGGTGGTGACATGTTTGCCGTTGCTTTCCATTTCAAGTTGCTGCAGATAGCTAGGCAACAGCATCAATGCAGTCGAATATGGGATTACAGCATGCGTCGTAAAGTTGAGAATCGAGGCATTCCAGACATCCAGCATCCCGAGGATCATCGGCAGGTTGTCGGCGATCGGAGCGGTTGCAAAATGTCTGTCCATAGAGTGCATTCCGGCAAGAAAGTCGGCGAATACCTCGCCGCCAAATGCCACCACGACGGCCGCACTCACTGCCGACGAAATCGAGAAACGACCGCCCACCCACGACCACATCGGAAATGAGTAATCGGCACGAATGTTTTGCTGTTCGGCGCGTTCGGGCGCAACGGTGACTATTACGCAGTGTTTACCAACCGCTTCCTCACCCAGCGAAGCGGCAAGCCAGCGTTGAACTAATCTCGCATTGGCCACTGTTTCAAAAGTGGAAAAAGTCTTAGAGCAGATCATCACCAGAGTGGATTCGGCTTCAAGCCTTTCCAGTTGGGTGACGAGATTTGTGGTATCCATTCCGGAAACAAACGAACAGAAAAGTCTTGGTGTGATAACTGTCGACAGAGCGTCATAGAGAAGTGCGGGCCCAAGGTCGCTGCCACCGATGCCGATATTTAGGACATGGGTAAATGTTTTGGCGGTGGCACCACGAATCTCGCCGCTCGCAATTTGCTCTGCAAATAATGAAAGATCATCGCGCACCTGGTGCGCCTGAGCAACAACGTCTAGTCCGTCGAGGATGACCTTTTCGTCACGCGATGCTCGCAAAGCGGTGTGCAGGGCAGGTCGATCCTCGGTGGTATTGACATGACCTCCGGCGAACATTGCATCACGGCGTTCCACAACATTGGCCGCCGAAATCACTCCAATGAAAGCATCAAACACGTCGTCGGTGATCAGTTGCTTAGAGAAATCCATCAACAGCGAATCTCGACCCAAGGCGATTTCCCGAGCGAAGCGTGTTGCTCGCGCCGGATCCACATCAAACGAATTCCTAAGGACCACCGTCTCAGTTGATTCGCCCAATCCAACGAGCCTCGCCCACTCAGGACCTGAAGTGACATTCACTTCGTTCAGTTTATCTGCGCGACTCGGATCGTTCGGGGCTCATCGCTAGTGTGATTGATCGTGATTTGCACATGACCATATCGCCCACGTCAACTTCTCTGGACCGCAGTCGGTCTCGACTAGGAATTCTTTTTGGATTCAGCGCATATGCGATCTGGGGCCTGCTCACGATGTATTGGAAAGTTTTGAAATCGTTCGATGCCCTGGAACTCATCGGTTGGCGGATCACGTTGTCGGTGGTGATGCTTGTGCCATTCACGCTCGCCACGCGACGATTTATTCCACTTGTGCGGTCGCTTCGCAAGCGACGATTGCTAGGGCGGGTCGTATTGGCGAGCGTGTTGCTAACGATCAATTGGTACACATATGTCTGGGCTGTCGTACACGGCCATGTCATCGAAACCGCGCTGGGTTACTTCATTGCGCCGATCTTCACTCTTGTGATCGGCGTATTCGGCCTTCATGAACATTTGCAACCAATTCAGCGGGTCGCCGTGGGTTTCGCAATTGCCGGCGTCATTGTGCTCACCGTTGGTTATGCGAGCGTGCCATACGTTGGCCTCATACTTGCCAGTTCGTGGTCAATATATGGATTATTGAAAAAGCAGGTCTCCTTGGCCCCTTTGGAAAGTCTCACCGCCGAAGTCATAGTGCTGTGCATCCCAGCGGGTTTGCTCGTCGCTGTCTCATGGCGGCACGTCGGGAGCATCCCCGCCACGGCCAGTGCGTTTGAGTGGGTTTTTGTGCTGCTACTTGGTGTCGCTACCGCGGTACCGCTGCTGTTGTTCGCCGGAGCGGCACACCGGACTCCGCTAACCGTGTTGGGACCGATGCAATATCTTGTTCCAACGATCAATTTTATTCTTGGTTGGCTGTTGTACAACGAAGACGTTTCGGCGACGAAACTCGTTGGCTTCGGATTAATTTGGGTATGCCTTGCACTGGTAATGACCAATTCGCTTTTGCCAAGCATTCTGAGCGCTTCGCGACAACGAAGTTAGATCGCAATCGGCGCGCGTACTGCGGTTCCGGAAACAAAAAGTTTGAGCGCGGTGATCGCAGCCATTCCACGCTCGTTGTCACTCGTTACCGTCGAAAACCTTGCCAGTCCCGAGAGCAAGACATCGATCAAATCCTGCAGGGCGGCGACGCTGATGTCATCGTGAATCTGCCCCTGAGCCACAGCATCGGCGCAAAGCTGATGCAAAAATTGAGCGTTACGTTGGCGAAATGGCTTGATCGCCACCATCAGTTCGGGATGACGTTGAGATTCTGCGGCTACCCCTACAACGAAGCAAGTTAGCGATGGGTCCGCGATATTGAGGTCAACGAGAGAATCAAGAATCGCCGAAAATCTGTCAACAAAAGTTAGGTGTACATCGGACGCGTGTTCAAAGGCCGAATACACAAGATCCTGAACCTCGGCGTACACCGCTACATACATATCGAGTTTGGATGGAAAGTAATGGTAAATCGCCCCGGTGGTGATTCCGACGGCATCGGCAATCGCACGATTGGTTGTGGCATCGTAGCCAACGTTGGCGAACGAACGTCGTGCCTCCAACAAAAGTCGGGTTCGAGTTTCCAGTGCGTCGCACGCAGTTGGTCGGCCCAATTTCTTTGGCAACGGATTATTTGGCTTGGGGTCGACTGCCATACTTAGAACGCTATTCATCGGGGACTCGGTCAATCGAAGCGGCGCAATAGCGTGGCAAGTTCGATCGGGCGATCGCCCTGAACGCTGTGCCCTGCATTTTCGATTACAACAATTTCCGCAGATGCCTTACGCCTTTTGACTTCGGCGACATCGGCATCATCTACAACTGGCGACATCCCGCCTCGTACCACCAGCAGCGGACATCGCAATTGCGATATCGCCTCCCATAATTCGGTGAATCCAGTTAGTTCCTGCCCCTGCTCATTGCTCGACGATCGGGCGTGATTGCGTCGGTCGTAGCGCCACTGCCACGAACCATCGGCGAGTTGAACCGCATTGTGCAAAATTCCTCGTCGCAAAGATGTCTCCGAGCGTGTTGGATTGTGCTGCATTGTGCGCTCCAAGAGTTCATCGAAACTTGCAAAGCTCTGTGGTCCATTCACGAAATCAAGGACGGCCTTGGCTTTCTGCGCATTAACACCGGGGGTAATATCCACGAGCACTAGATGTCGAACCAATTTCGGTGCGCGATGAGCAATCGCAAGAGCGGTGAGACCGCCAAGTGACATCCCAATCACCGCTCGCGAATCGGGGGCCAACTGGGCAATCGCAGTTTCAACATCTCTTGCCAAGTTGTCGTGACTGTAGATCCCATCTTCGCGCCAGTCCGAATGTCCGTGTCCGGCCAGATCGATTGCCACCAGTGGCATCCCGAGCGCGAGCGCAACGGTGTCCCAGGTGTGCGCATTTTGTGCACCACCATGAAGTAACACGAGGCGCGGAGCGGTATCACCCCACACCAATGCGCTCAGACTGCGACCATCGTTTAGCCCAACTTGAACTCGCTTGACCTGTGGAGTTGCGCTGGCATCAATTGCATACTCGGCAATGTTCTCGGCAAACAGCCCGAACTCGTCGTAATTGCTGGTCACGGCACGGTTGTGGTCGTGGCGCCCACGGTGGTCGTCGCGCCGGCGATAGTTGTCGTGCTCACCGGAGAGAGTGTCGTCGCCACAATTGTGGTCGGAACGACCGACGTGGTCGTGGTGTAATTCGGATCAGGCGTGTCAAATGGGGGCACTGGCGACCCGTATTCCTCCGGCTCCTTGATTCCGTCGAACACATAGACCCGATCACCATAGGCAACTAGGGCAGGAAAGTACCGAGCAACGGACATCGGCATCCGAACGCATCCATGAGATACCGGCTCGAGCGGCACCAAGATCGCTCCATGCACTGCAATGCCATAGTTAAAATACACCGGGTTATATAGCGAGCCGAGTTTTGATTCAACCGATCCCTGACGGCGGTTGTAGAAGTAGAAGATCCCCGGTGGGGTGATCGCCTCGCCACAGATCCCTTTTTTAATTTGCTCGCCCGTGTTATTGCCCTCTTGGCCTGGATCGATGACTACTTCCTGACACCACGCGTCATTTGAACCGGTCGAAATATGGGTGATCAGTATTGGAACACCGTCGGTGAACACGATGAGCACTTGTTCTGGAAGATAGATCTCGACATGCGTTTTTGTGTCGGCGTCCCTTCTCGGGTTGACTCGCAGGTCGGTCTGCATTATCGCCCATGTCGACGGCGTAACGACGCCCGTCGCATGATCTCTTGGAACAGCCATTACCAATTTCTCGAATGCCCATACTGCTTGCACCGTGTTTTGGCCATAGACGCCATCGATTGGGCCTGGATCAAAGTGCAACTGCGCCAAGCGTTGCTGTACGCGAGTGACATCGTCGCCGCTCATCCCCGACTCCAAGGTTCGCGTCAGCGGGACAGTTACAAGTGGAGCAATTGAGCTCTCGACCACGACGTCGGGATTCGAATTATCGACATCGCTGGACTCACTGTGATCCCTCGACACAATGGCAACTGCTATGACCGTAAGCAAGATCGCGAATGCCGCAATCGCCGAACGCCACCGATAATAGAAATCGTTATTCACTTTTTTGGAGAGGCAAGCGCATTGAGTTCGTGCCGCAGTTCAAACGCCTCCACGACAATCTTTCGAATTACCGAAGGCGAACTGAGTGTCGATATTCCACGGGTACGAGGAAAATAGTCGACACCGAATTGGACCACGTTCATGCCTAACTTTCGGGCACTAACCATCAACTCTGCGTCAATGAACGAACCCTCGCTTTTCAAAGTGATTCGATCAAATACCTTCCTGCGGACCAACTTGAAGGCGAAATTGACATCGCGAAAATGAACACCGAACAGAGCCCTCACCATGAGGTTGTAGAAATAGGAATACACGACCCGCACTCGACCTTCGCCGGTTCGATCAAACCGATATGCCGCCACAATGTCGGCGTCGTACTGCTTCATCAATCGAAGGGCCTTGTGCAACTCGCGCATGTCAAACGGCAAGTCCGCATCCGTATACAGCACCACATCCCCGCTGGCGGCCGCAAATCCGGACTTGATCGATCCCCCGAGTTTTCGGTTTTCCGGGTGATGCACCACTTTTACTCGCGGATCATTGGCCGCCGCCTGATCGGCGAGGCGGGGGGTGGCGTCGGTTGAGGCATCGTCGACAATAATCAATTCGTAATCGCCGATCTCGCCGTTGAGAATCAGTTCCTCGCACACCTCTTGGGCTGCACCGAGGGCGCGTTGCAAGTACTCCTCCTCATTCCACATCGGGAAAAACACCGACAGGCGGTTAAATTTCAATGCAGCCATGGGCGATAAGGCTAACTGCGGTCCGGCTCGTTGTACCCTGCAGAGTGATGTCTGAAATCCCGCCACCCCCAATTCCGAAATTGGTTCCGCAACTCACCCGCACATGGCGCAATGTCACGGCTCTCTCGTGGTTTGTACTCGGACTCGCCATTCTTGCACTAGCCATCTCTAGTCGCTCGCTAGGTAAACCAACTTGGTGGCTCGGACCAGAGTCCCAACCCCGATTCTTCATACTTTGGGCGACCCCCTTTGTGCCGCCACTCGTTTCCATCGTCGCCAGTCTTCGTTTTAGTCGGTGGGCAACCACAGTGAGCCTTGTGTCCGCACTTGCAATTGCGTTAATAGCACTATTTGATATTGATGCTTCACCCGGTATTGCAGTCGGCGAGTTCGTTCTTGCAGGTGCCGGCGTACTCATTGCTATTGCATCGCTCGCCGGGCGAACCCTGGTCAGCGACTATCGGTCGACGCGGTGAAGCCAGAATCGTCCTCCAGGGCCAAGGTGCTCACCTCATTACCGATCGGTGAGCGAGTGGGAATTGCGTTTTCAGGAGGGCTCGATACCTCGGTCGCCGTTGCCTGGATGCGCGAAAAGGGTGCACTGCCATTTGCTTACACGGCCGACCTTGGTCAACCCGACGAACCAGATCTGGGTGAGGTCGTTAGTCGAGCCACGACATATGGCGCGCAACAGGCGCGCCTAGTCGACTGTCGCAATGAGCTTGTCCACGAGGGTCTTGTCGCGCTGCAATGCGGCGCGTTCCACATAACCACCGCGGGCAGAACCTACTTCAACACCACACCACTTGGGCGCGCGGTCACCGGAACTTTGCTCGTGCGCACGATGCGTGATGATGAAGTCAACATTTGGGGCGACGGAAGCACCTACAAAGGCAACGACATTGAGCGTTTCTATCGCTACGGATTGTTAGCCAATCCGAACCTGCAGATTTACAAACCCTGGTTGGACGCCGACTTTGTGCGCGAGTTGGGCGGCCGCGCCGAGATGAGCGCATTTCTCATCGGCCATAATTTGCCCTACCGCGATACGGCTCAAATGGCGTACAGCACCGATTCAAACATGTGGGGTGCAACACACGAAGCAAAATCGCTAGAGGCGCTATCCACCAGCATGCACATCGTCACTCCGATAATGGGCGTCGCCCACTTCGACCCATCGACAAAAATCGACACCGAAGATGTCGTTATCGAATTCAAGGCGGGATGGCCGGTGAAAATAAACGGCTCCGAGTTCGACTCGCAGATCGGACTAGTAAAAGAAGCCAACACAATTGGTGGCCGTCACGGATTGGGGATGAGCGATCAGATCGAAAACCGGATTATTGAGGCAAAGAGCCGCGGCATTTATGAGGCGCCCGGTTTGGCGTTGTTACACATCGCCTACGAACGACTGGTCACCGCCATTCACAACGAAAACACGATCGAAAATTATCGCCAGATGGGTCGTCGCCTTGGTCGATTACTGTACGAAGGTCGCTGGTTCGACCCCCAGTCGCTAATGTTGCGCGAGCCACTAATGCGATGGGTTGGTTCACTGATTACCGGCGAGGTGACTATTCAATTGCGTCGCGGCGACGATTACACGATCCTCAACACCACGGGCGCCAATCTGTCGTATTCTCCCGACCGCCTAAGCATGGAACGAGTGGACGACGCCGCGTTTGGACCGCTTGACAGAATCGGGCAACTTACGATGCGAAATTTAGATATTCAAGACACGCGAGCCAAAATTGACGAGTACCGGCGCGCCGGCACGCTCGGTGACGGTGGTCTGCTGGAACTTGGGTAGTCGCAGTTTACCGATTGACGAGTGCTCGGGCCACGCCGGCGAGTAGCGCGGCTCGCTCGCCCATCCGACTGATCAGCACATGTTCGCTGTCGGCATGGGCACCGCCGCCCACGGCGCCAAGTCCATCCAAAGTTGGCACACCAATCGCGGCCGTGAAATTTCCGTCTGAGCCGCCACCAACTGCCACTCCCGTGAATCCTTCGATGTTCATCTCGGCCGCGATCGTCCGTGCCACCTCGAAGAGCGCCGCCGATGACGACTCGTGCATCGGCGGACGATTGATCGAACCAGACACGCTGATAACTGCGCCGGGCACAACAGGCGTTAGCGATGCAAATTCGCGTTCCACACGCACTTTTTCTTCAGGCACCAAAATTCGTACATCGACCACTATTTGTGCACTCGCTGGTACGACGTTTTCTGAGGTACCCGCACTAGCCACGGTGGGGGTCACCGTGGTTCCCAATTCAGGATTAGCGATCGCCGCAATGCGTTGCACTTGGGTGGCAAGTTCAAGCAATGCATTGATACCTTTTTCTGGCTCCAACCCCGCATGCGATGCACGACCAGTGATATCAACACGAAAAGTTCCGACACCTTTGCGGGCAATCTTCAGCGCGCCGCCATCGGCACTCGGTTCAAGTACGAGCACCGCACCCGTGGCCGTGGCGCGCTGCTCAATAAGTTCTCGCGAGGCGTACGAACCGACTTCTTCATCGGCAGTAATCAGCATCTCAATGTGATACGAATCGGGAATCGCACTAAGCGCATGAATCGCCTGGATGATTCCTGCCTTCATGTCGAACACGCCGGGCCCGCGGACGATGTCGCCGCCACGCGAAAATGGTCGCTTGGCGACCTCGCCGAGCGGAAACACCGTGTCGTGATGGCCAATGAGGAGAACGTTTGTCTTGTCACTGCCCTTCCAGTGAACATGCGGTCCGCGATCGCTGGAGATGATCGTTGGTGCCTTACCGGTGACTTCGGTAATCATCTCGGCGAGCACACGCGCGCTCTCGTCAAGTCGATCATTGTTCAGAGACGGAGACTCGGTATTCACAAATCGCTCAAGATGCGCGAGCATTGCTGGCACTCGCGCGTCCATCTGTACCCGCAAATCACTCATCGACGGGTTGAGGTGCGGTGAAGCCATGTCGTCCATTGTGCCGTACAACGGCGGCTTCCGTGCCGTCGCGGCCCACGGGCCCGTTGCTGCTCATTACACAACGCCACACTCTCGTCTAAACATGTCGGCCACGTTCCTCAAAATCGGTATTGATGACGTGGGAACAGGTCAAATAGTCACGGTCGGCAGGGAAACTCGCCGACCTTGTTGCATCTCGCCACGTTCAAGTTCAAAACAAATTCTTTTAGTGGGAGAGAGTATCAACGCAATACTTAAGATCGAAGTCGAACCAAGTAAGTCGATTCGAAAGGTCACCGGCATTGAAGCGGTGCACGGTCATCCCGGCTTACGAGCTAAAAAGGCGTAGCCGTACACCTCAAAAGAGCGAGCTTTTTCCTCACCAATCGCACCACCGAATGTGTCGACCGCCGGTCCGATCTGGACATCGACGAAGCCGCTGTCTTCGAGCATCTTTTGCCAGCCCGCACGGGGCAGCCCACCAGCAATTCAACCCGTCCACAGATCAACGTCACGCATTGCCTCGAGTGGAACCGGACGACCGTTGGCGATGTCAGCGAACTGCAGCGTGCCGCCGGGCTTCAGGACCCGATGGATTTCCGTGAACACGGCCTGCTTGTCGGCACACAGGTTGATGACGCCGTTGGAAATCACTGCGTCAGCCCAATCGTCGGCAACAGGAATTGCCTCGGCGAGACCCTCGAGGAATTCGACATAGGCAAGTCCGAGGATCTGTGCAGTTTCGCGGGACTTGGCAAGCATCTCCGGAGTCATGTCAATACCGACGACGCGACCCGTGGCGGTCACCTGATCCGCGGCGATGAATGAATCGAACCCAGCGCCGGAGCCAATGTCGACAACTTTCTCACTTGGCACAAGATTTCGTAACGAGAACGGATTGCCGACTCCAGCGAACGACTCCACTGCGCGATCGGGCAGCGCATCAACTACCACTTGGTCGTAGCCGAGCCGAGTGGCGAGGGGTCGACCCGTGTGGAAATGATGCGTGCCGTTCGGTTCGAGAGCAACGTCGCGATACTTCTCACGAACCTGTTCGCGCAGAACTTCAGGATCTACAAGAAGGTCGTTATTCATGATTCTTCCCCCGTCCAACTTTGACTCACCGTACACGATCTGTGGTCGGGTGCCGCTCACCACTACTTTGACCACCCCGAGGTACGTCAAGTTGGCGGAGTTGTTTTAGCTTCCAATTACTCTGACCGCGGCGTTGATCCAGAAACCGACTCCACTAGAGTTGTTGCATGACATCTTTCATATCTAAAATTTCAGGACCTCAGCGTGCAATTCTCATAGCATTTTTCGTGCCCTTAGTGGGCAACCTTATTTTTGATCGGGCGTGGCTTGGATTGCTGATCGGTATTATTTCTGGCGCTGCGGTATGGCAGGCCCTAGGTGGAAAGCCAAAAGACCTAAAAGTCTGATTAGTCGACTTACCTTCGGATAACACAAACGACGCCGAATTGAGTGCCGGCGTAAGCGGCGCGATTCGTCCTTTTGTCAGTCCACGAACGAGCCGGTTTTGAGCGACCCAGCCGGCTCATAGGTAGCAATGACCACTCCGGTTGTCGAGACCTTAGAATCGATCAATTTAAACGCGGCAGCTTGAGTACCTTCAGCGAACAATTGCTTGCCGCTTCCAACAGTGATGGGGATTGTCCACACGATCATCTGATCAATCAAATTGTGTGCGAGAAGGGTTTGGATTAGGTTGCCGCTTCCGTGGACCCACAAGTCGGGTCCGTTTTCTTCTTTCAGTTCTTTAATCCGTGTCACAACGTCACCCGTGATAAGAGCGGAGTTATTCCAGGAAAGTTCCATCGGTGTACGAGATACGACATATTTTCTCGTGCTGTTGAATTTTTTTCCAACGACTTGGTCGCGCTCCGTATGCGGCCAGTACGCAGCAAAAATGTTGTATGTACGTCTCCCCAGTAGTAGCTCGAACGGTAGGTCCATGATTCTGCTCATGGTATTTCCCGAAAATTCGTCCCAATAGGGAAACGACCAGCCGCCGTAGGCGAAATTGCCCGATCGATCCTCGTCGGGTCCGCCAGGCGCTTGCATGACTCCGTCAATAGTTGTGAATGTTGTGGTGATGATTTTTCTCATAATTTTGCACCCTCCCAGCGGGAAGTTCCCCAACTTTTAATTGGCCAAGCCGGAATGTCTTGGTGGCAATTTTTAATTCGCCTCATATGCCCGCTTGATAGCTTCAAGATCGAACTTCTTCATATTGAGAAATGCTTGAGTTACTCGTGCAATCTTCTCTTTACTGCCGCTCGTCATCATGTCACTCATGATGCTTGGAACAATTTGCCAGGAGACACCATACTTATCCTTGAGCCAGCCACATTGTTCAGCCTCGGGAACTGCGGATAGTTTTTCCCAGTATTGATCAATTTCTTCTTGGGTATCGCAATTAACCACAAATGAAAGTGCCTCGTTAAAAGTAAACTCGTGCGGTCCAGAACTGTCCATTGCCATAAAGTTTTGCCCAGCGAGGGTGAACCGAGAATGTTTGATAAATCCTTCTTGATCTCCGTCGTCACTTGAATAAGGTACTAGCATCTCAGTTTTTGAATTCGGAAATAGGCCTGTATAGATCTCAATGGCTTCTTTTGTTTTGCCCGCCACATCTTTGGTAAACATTAGAAGAGGTGTGATTTTCTGTTCCATCTTGTGATTTTCGCTCCAGGACAGTTGCCATGAGAGCCCGTATTTATCTTCTAGCCATCCGTATTTGTGTGCCCACGGATAGGTGTCATAGGGCATAAGTGCCTTGCCCCCATCGATTAACTCGTTCCAAACGACTTCTATTTCTTCTTCACTTTCAAATACGACAAAGAGCGATATGGATGGGCTCAATTTGAAATATGGCCCGGCACTAATTGCCATAAATTCTTGCCCGGCAAGAATGAAATTAACTATGTCGCAGTCTCCAGAAGGCGTATCAGTAATTGTTGTTATGTTTTTAACCCTTGAATTTTCATAGAGCGAGGAATAGAAAGCCGCAGCATCTTTTGCTTCCGTGTCGAACCATAGGTGTGGGATTATTTTTTGCATATGGGCAAATTATTTTAGCAATTTTGCCAGTGAAACGCCCACGCCTATTTGTCCGGCCGAGCATTCAATTCCGAACTTGTTAAATTCAGTGCCCGGGATGGGAGTCGAACCCATACAAGCATTTCTGCTCAGGGGGGTTTAAGCCCCCCGCGTCTACCATTCCGCCACCCGGGCGACGGAATTAGGCTACGCGCGTTTTGAGACCTTGAAGTTCGATGGCATCGACAGGCGTTTCGGGATTGAGTTGTCCGCTATTGCTAAGCACCGCCCATAGTGAGGTGCGAACACGATCTGCATCCGGTGAACGCAACCTATTGATTGCGACAACTCCTTCGATCATGTCACCGAGCACGGCGACAAATGGTCGCCCGCGCAAGGCAACCGCCACCACTCCGCCGGTGGGACGCCGCCGGATAGTTCGATCGAACCCGATGATGCGCGGCGGGCTTCGAAAACTCGGAACTTCTAGCCCGTACCGATGAGCCTCACCGGCCACTAGGCGTGCGGCGGAGGCAAATTGGGTGGTGCTACCGGCCTTCATAGGCGCAAGTGTGACACACGGGTATGGCAAAGTACTTCTGCGTGACATCTGAGTTAAATCCGATGCAGCAGGCCGTGCTTGACGCGCTCGGAAAATCTGCCGATTGGCGTCCGCTGCCGACCGAGGTAATCGAAAAAGTCCGTGCACAATTACACGGCGAGTTGCAGGCCATCGCCGACAAAATTTCACCCGAAAACGCACTTTGGGTAACTAAGCACAAACTCACCACCGTGCATGGATGTGAGGCAAATCATTTGGCGGCGCTAAATACCTTTGAGTGGACGATCGCCAATGTCAAGGGAACCGTGTTGCACAAGGCGGTTGAGCTTGGTCGAAATTGGAGCGGCGAGATGATCCCCAGCGCGGTCGTTGACGAAGCACTTGCCCAACTCGCCGATGACGAACGCGGCAGCGCCGGTCCGTTCATTGAGCAACTGACTACCGCCGAGCGCGCTCAATTACGAAGTTCATCTGTGGATCTCTTCACTAAATTTGACGAGTGTTTCCCACCACTCAAACCAGCGTGGCGGCCGGTATTAGAAAGTTCCGCGAGATACGAGATGTTCGACCGTCGGATCAATCTCTCGACTCGCGCCGATCTCACCTTGGGTCTGCCAGGGGCAAAGGTAATCATCGACCTCAAGTCGGGACGATTCGTTCCCACTCATCGCGAAGAGTTGCGCTTTTATGCCCTCGTTGAAGCAATGCGGTCTGGTCAGGCGCCGCGCCGCTTGGCCACATATTCACTTGTAACCGCACGCGCCGATGTTGAGGAAGTGACAGAGGGAGTATTGCAATCGGCAACTCGCAAGACAGTCGATGGCATTCGGCTCATCGTCGAACTCGAGCGCGAGGGCCGAGAACCTAGTGTCCGCCCAAGTAGCACATGTTATTGGTGCCCACTAATCGGTGATTGCACCGAAGGAATTGCGTACAAGAACCGGCGCCAAGATCCGGACGCCGACGACGAGTGAGTTAAAACGCGGTCAGCGGGTCATTAGCGCACACGGAACCCCAAGTTGAGCTCCACTTCGAAATGTGGCGATGCTCCGACCTGGTTGAACTGCCGACTTGGGTGGGGTTAACACGTCCGGTCCAAGATTCTCGAACACATCATCAAGATTTTCGACCACGAATACCAAGCCCCAAAATTTTGCCGGGCCAGCGATCGCTTGCGGCGTCGAAACAATCTCCACGATCACACCACCCAGCCGATGGAATCCCTGCTGAATTCCGTTGCCGGCTTCGCGCACTCGTTTGAGCGTCGCGCCAGTCGCGGAGGCGATCGCATCCGAAGTGCGCTGCAGGTCGGGAGTGTTTACCACGACATGGTCAACCCCGACAATCGGAAGGTAAAACGATGTGTTTGATGGACCGGACTTCGGAGAATTGAGCGTCGGAATCTCGTCGGCATAGGAGGTGGCGAGTCCATCGATCGAAGCAACTTCATCGAGTGCTTCAAATAACACCCAATTGTGAAGCCCGGGCGGCTGTTGCGGATTGCAGTGCAACCAAGTGTTGCCAACATTGGCTCGACCATCTATTGAAAATTGAACACCGACCGCATCCCACGGATCGGCGGGACCACCGATAACAAATTCGGCAACGGTTGTTACTAGCCACGCCCCATGTTTGGACGCTTGCCATGGTTGGCTTTGGAGCGGCGCATACGCGCCTTTTTCTTCTTTGTTTTCTTCGACATAGTCCAGCCATGCTAACGCCGGACCCGTTGTTTACCCCTTATGCCGCGTTCGATGCCACCGTCGATATTGCATCTTCGTCATCAATCTCGATGAAAATGCATTCGCCAGGGCAGTCTTGGGCGGCACGCACGACTGCAACTTGGTTTCGCACGCTGACCACCGCGAGGCTGCCGGAACTGCCCGGGTTGTTAAGGGCCAACCCGTGTTCGGCAACATATGCGATTCCGTCCTCAAGTTGAACAAAGGCGTCTTGACAGTGATCAACGCACAGTCCGTCGCCGGTGCACAAATCTTGATCAATCCAAACTCGCATCACTAACACGCTAGTGAAGTAGTGGCTCGCTCAGACCATTGCGGCAACAAGAATTAAGGCAACGAGTACAAAATTTCGGGTGACGTTTGACCAACCGATGGGTTGAGTCGATCGTCGACCAAAACATGCACATGGTGGGCGTCGCCCTCGAAGTAATTGTCCGACAATTACGGCCGTAAACAACATCAACATAATTAGGGCGACAATGTTTACGATGCCGCTGATGACCCGACCAATTAGCCCAAGTCCAACGGTAATCTCAAGCCACGGTACAATTTGAGCAACGGTTCGGGTGACGCCAAGACCGCCAGCCTGCACCAGCCAATTTGGACCAATTGCCAGTTTCGACACGCCCGCAAACACAAAAACTGCACCGACGAGAGCCGAACAAATCCACGCAATTACTTCCAAATTCATGGTTTGAATTCAGTGGGCGACGATTCCGGCAACTCTTCCCTTAAAGAAGGTCATCGCCGACTCTTTCGACTCGGTGGTGTGCAAGTCATTGACCTTGGCCAACACGAACCAATGATCGCCCGCGGGTGTGACGGATTCGATTGAACAATCGATCCATGCCACAACCCCCAGTAACACAGGAGCCCCACCTGGCGACAGGGTGTACTCAATGTCGGCAAATCGGTTCGAGTCACCCTCGACTTGTTCCTTGGCGAATCGCCAACACAACTCTTCTTGAGATTGAGCGAGCACATTGACACAGAAGGACCCGCTCTCCTGAATTCGTGGCCAGCTTCGCGAGGTGACCCCCTGAAAAAACCCGACCTTCGGTGGTTCAAGTGAAACCGAGGTAAACGTACCGATCGTCACCCCAGTTGGAGTTCCGTCGCTTCCGCACCCCGTCACGACTACAACACTGGTCGGAACATGTCCAAGAACGTGTCGAAAATGGATGCTGTCAAATGGCACGCTCACTGACGCGATGCTACCCATAGCGATGACCTATCGTTTGACCCATGGTCGGCACGGCGCACCCGAAGTCGTTGAAACTCATCGAAACACGGGTACAAGCAAACGGGATCGACTTTGTTGCTTTCGAGTGTGGCACCGGACCGCTGGCGCTTTGCCTGCACGGATTTCCTGATACCGCCCACACATGGCGCCACCTATTACCTGCCCTTGCCGGGGAGGGCTTCCGCGCCGTTGCCCCGTTTATGCGTGGATACTGGCCGACATCATTGGCACTAGACGGCGCATATCAAACGGCGGCTCTGGCAAACGATGCCAACGCGCTACACGCCGCACTTGGCGCCGATAGCAACGCGGTGATCATTGGACATGATTGGGGCGCGCTGGCGGCATATGGTGCGGCGACAATCGGTTCGGACAAGTGGCGCAGAGTCGTCGGAATTAGTGTCCCACCGTGGGGCGCATTGGGCAACGCTTTTTTAACCAACCTCACCCAACTGCAGCGCAGTTGGTACATGTTCGTTTTTCAACATCCGCTCGCGGACTTTCTTGTCGCGGCGAACGACTTTGCCTTCATCGAATTGCTGTGGAAACAGTGGTCACCCGGTTACGCCGGCGAGGTCGACAGTCAGCACCTTAAGGATTCGCTCAGCGACCCGCTACACATGCAGGCTGCGCTTGGCTATTACCGCGCCACTCTTGGTTCGGGATATCGCGATCCAACACTGGCCGACGCACAAAACGCAATGCAATCCGAGTCCCCACCGCAACCTACTCTGTATTTGCACGGTGAAAATGACGGATGTATCGGAGTCGAAGTTGCCCACGACGCATCATCTCGCGCACCCGAAAATTGTGCGACGCGCATCGTCGAGAACGCCGGCCACTTCGTGCATCTGGAAAAGCCGGACATCGTAAACAGACTCATCCTCGAGTGGATCACGAAGTAGTGAGCGACCGATCTTGACCGCGCCGTCGTTACCCGATGGACTTGTCATCTTTGTTAAACGAGACTGTGCCACCTGCGTGATGGTGGTTCCCATTGTGCAACGCCTCGTCCATGGGTCTATTCCATGCACAGTGTTTACCCAAGACGACCCGACATTTCCTAAAGGTACAAATGCGATGCATGACGCCGACCTTGGGTTCAGTTGGCATCACAACATCGAAACGGTTCCAACCCTGATTCGTGTTGTGGACGGTCGCGAGATTTCTCGAACGGTCGGCTGGGTGCGCAGCGAATGGCGATCGGTCACGGGAATTGGCGATTTGGGTAGCGAACTTGTCGAGTTCCGACCCGGGTGCGGGTCACTTAGCGTGGACCCCGATCTCACCGATGCATTACGTGTCCGCCATTCGGGATCCACGATGCACGCCCGTCGCCTAGAGATTGCCGAGCGCGAGGACGAAATGGAGGCCCTGTTTGCACGCGGCTGGACCGACGGCCTCCCGGTGATCCCACCGACCGAAGCGCGAGTGATGCGGATGCTGAGCGGAACTTCGCGAGCACCCCAAGAGACGGTAGCAATCGTCCCTCCAGATCTCGTGCAGTTGACCGTCGAAAAGATAGCAATCAACGCGGTGATGG
>JBDSKN010000061.1:0-2909 GCA_039916865.1 Ilumatobacteraceae bacterium | reverse complement strand
AGAATGGCATCGCCATCCAAACCAAGCCAAGAAACCAGATCAATGGCCAGTCGCTCCTAGCTATCTTCTGCCGCGCGCCGGGAAGGAAGGCGAGCGCCAACGCTCCAAATGCGGTGCGAGCAAACGGCACGACAGTGGAGTCGAAGTGTCGGATCGACAAGTTGATCAACAGAAACGACGATCCCCACGTGACTGCGAGTCCGACCGAGAGCGCCCAGTCAAAGAAGCCAAATTTCAATTGCGTATCGGCGGACTTTAACTTTCGGGTAGACATGACGGTTGGCTAGTCTCGCATTTGTACACATGGCTGAGCGAATGGGACCCGATCGGAAATGACCGACAACCTTCACGCAATTGATGCGCTCTCCTATGAGATGCGAAAATTTCCGCCATCGTCGTCGTTCGTTTCTGATGCGCTCATCAATGACAGCAGACTCTATGACGAAGCCGAACTAGATAGCGAGTCATTTTGGGCTCGCCAAGCTCGCGAGTTATTGGATTGGTCGACACCGTTCACACAGGTTTGCGAGTGGGATCCTCCATATGCCGAGTGGTTTGCCGACGGTCATTTAAATGTTTCGTACAACTGTTTGGATCGTCATGTTCTGGCCGGTCTGGGCGAGAAAGTTGCTTTCTACTGGGAAGGTGAACCCGGTGATACCCGTGTCGTTACGTATTCGCAATTGCTTGACGAAGTACAGAGATTTGCCAACGCCTTGAAAAGTCTGGGTATCGCAAAAGGCGACCGGGTCAATATCTATCTGCCGATGATCCCGGAAGCGGCTGTGGCGATGCTGGCCTGCGCGCGCATCGGGGCCGTGCACAGCGTGGTTTTCGGAGGATTTTCATCGCAGGCGCTGGCCGATCGAATCAATGATGCCCAGGCGAAGTGTCTGATTACCGCCGATGGCGGATGGCGCCGCGGCGAAGTATTTCCGCTCAAGCCGCAAGCAGACGAAGCACTGAAGTCGACCCAAAGTATCGAAAATGTCGTGGTGGTCAAGCGCGGAAATAACGAAGTATCGATGCAGTCAGGCCGAGATTACTGGTACCACGAACTCATTTCTCGGGCCGATCCACTATGTGTGGCCGAACCTATGGAAGCAGAGCATCTGTTGTTCCTGTTGTACACATCGGGTAGCACAGGTAAGCCGAAGGGAATCGTGCATACGACCGCCGGATATCTTACGCATGTCGCTTACACGTTTAAGTATGTGTTCGATCACCATCCCGAGTCCGACATCTTTTGGTGCACGGCGGATGTGGGTTGGGTGACCGGTCATAGCTACATCGTTTATGGTCCACTTGCCAATTGTGCGACCCAGATCATGTATGAAGGTGTTCCGAGTTTTCCCGCCAATGATCGGGTGTGGGCGCTCATTGAAAAGTATCGGGCGACAATTTTCTATACCGCCCCTACCGCAATCCGTACATACATGAAGTGGGGATCGCAGGAACCCGCGAAACATGACCTGTCATCGCTTCGACTCATCGGCTCTGTCGGTGAGCCGATCAATCCAGAAGCGTGGATGTGGTATCACGAATTCATCGGAGGCGGTCGTTGTCCGATCGTCGATACATGGTGGCAAACCGAAACCGGTGGCATCATGATTTCTCCATTGCCGGGTGTCACTGTCACCAAGCCGGGTTCGGCGACTTTTCCGTTGCCGGGCATCGATGCCGAGGTCGTGGACGAGAGCGGAAAGCAAGTTGTCAAGGGTGGTGGCTATCTCACGCTGACCAAACCGTGGCCCGGAATGCTGCGAGGGATCTGGGGTGATCAGCAACGATATCGAGATACCTATTGGAGCCGATTTGCCGGTCGTTACTTCGCCGGCGATGGGGCCAAGGTCGACGATGACGGTTACCTCTGGCTTCTCGGACGTGTCGACGACGTGATGAATGTGTCGGGGCACCGGATTTCGACTACCGAAGTTGAGTCGGCACTTGTTTCACACCCGAGCGTGGCCGAGGCGGCCGTGGTGGGCGTCGACGATGTGATCACGGGTCAGGCGATTATTGCCTATGTCATCTTGCGCAGCGATGCCCAGGTCGACGAGCAAGTTCTTCGAAGTCATGTGGCAAGCGAGATCGGTGCGATGGTAAAGCCAAAAACAATTTACTTCACTCCGGATCTGCCCAAGACTCGAAGCGGAAAGATTATGCGTCGTCTTTTGCGTGATGTGGCGGAGGGACGCAATCTTGGCGACACGACTACTCTCGCAGACGCATCTGTAGTGAGTGAACTACAGAGACGAGCGGCCGAGTCGACCATCGAGGACTAGGCAAGGCTTGACCTAATCTCGGAAATTACTGAACTGTAGCGGTACTCCCAAGTCCGCTCCCTTGAGCAAGGTGATCACGGTCTGCAAATCGTCGCGCTTTTTACTTGAGACTCGAATTTGTTCGCCCTGGGTTTGACTACTTGTACCCTTAGGTCCCTTTTCCTTAATCAGCTTGTTGATCTCGCGGGCTTTGTCCGAAGAGATGCCAACCTTGACGGTGACAATTTGACGGACACTTTCGCCACTGGCTTGCTCAATCTTTCCCCATTCAAGGCCCTTCAACGACACACTTCGTTTTACGAAGCGTTCCTCCAGCAGAGTCTTCAGCGCACGTAGTCGATCCTCGCTCGAAGTTCGAAGCGTCAGCACAAGTTCGGTTTGCTCAATTGAAGAATCGGTATTCTTAAAGTCAAATCGTGTGGAGAGTTCTCGTTGTGCTTGGTCGATTGCATTGCGCAATTCTTGACGGTCAACTTCTGACACAACATCGAAACTCGGCATGGGAAAAGTTTACTCACCCGCTAAGGTTCTAGTCCGTGGGTCGGTACCCAAGCGGCCAAAGGGAGCAGACTGTAAATCTGCCGGCTTATGCCTACGTAGGTTCGAATCCTTCCCGGCCCACCA
>JBDSKN010000060.1:0-23007 GCA_039916865.1 Ilumatobacteraceae bacterium | reverse complement strand
TTCTCCAATATTTCGACATCATCGCTTGGGATCCGCGCGGAACTGGAGACTCGAGCCCGGCCGTTGACTGCGTAGATCAATACGACCAGTACTTTGGTCTCGACTCTCCACCGGATACTCCCGCGGAGAAGCAGGCTCTGATCGACGCCGGCGCCGCCTTCGACAAGAAGTGCGAGGAAGGCTCCGGTTCGATACTCCCGTTCATTTCTACGCGCGCCAGCGCCACGGACATGAATTCGATTCGTGAAGCACTTGGCGAAGACAGGATCTCATATTTCGGCTTTTCTTATGGCTCTGAGCTCGGCGCAACTTGGGCCACATTGTTCCCTAACACTGTCCGAGCTGCAGTGCTAGATGGCGCGGTCGATCCAAACGCAACGGCGCTCGAAGAGGGTATTTCTCAGGCAACTGGCTTCGAGCATCAACTCAGCGCATTTCTTGCCGACTGTGCAAAGACTCCTGCATGCGAGTTTTACAACGGCGGCGCTCCCGCAGCGGCTCTTGATAAATTATTGCTATCGATCGACGAGTCGCCGCTCGTTGTCCGTGCCGATCGAACTCCGGTTACGCAAGGGGTCATGTTCACCGCAATTGCCCAAGCCATGTATAGCGACTCGTTTTGGCCCCAACTTGAAAATGCGCTTGCCTTGGCCCAAAACGGCGACGGCTCGGGCCTGCTTTCGCTTTACGACAATTATTACCAGCGAAAGCCCGACGGAACATACGGAAACGAGCTCGAAGCATTCGTGGCAATTTCATGTTTGGATGATCCAGGTGCCTCATCCGTCGCAGAGGTTGATGCCAGTGTCACAAGATTTACGGACGCAGCACCTCGACTTGGTGCAAACTTTGCATATGGTTATGTCTGCACAAATTGGCCGGTGAAGCAATTTCCGAAGGTCAAGGTCACCGGAATTGGTGCGGGACCAATCGTTGTGGTTGGCACAACCGGAGACCCGGCCACTCCGCTCGAGGCGACGCGCAAAATGGCAAAGGCCCTCGAACAGGGAGTCCTTCTCATCGTTGATGCCCAGCAACACACGGGATATGGTGCGAATAAATGCGTCGTCGATGCCGTCGATGATTATCTGATCAATCGCACGGTTCCCGCCGATGAGACATTGTGCAAATCATAAATTCTGGGGTAATGAGCGAAATTTAAGCCAAGTTGACGATCTCTAACCACTCGGCGCTGAAATAATCGACCTGTCCATCGGGCATCAGTAAAACCTTGGTAGGTGCAAGTTGTTCTACGAATTCGGTGTCGTGGCTGACCAAAACGATCGCTCCCTTCCAACTTGCCAACGCGTCGGCGACGGCCTGGCGCGAGGGCGGATCAAGATTATTTGTTGGTTCATCAAGTAATAATAAATTGTTGCGTCCGATCATCAGCATCGCCAACGCAAGTTTTGTCTTTTCCCCACCCGAAAGGGTTGCCGATTCTTGAAACACCTTGCTTCCCGAAAGTCCAAACATTCCTAGCATTCCACGCAGTTGAGTCTCGGTAAGCCCTAACCCAACGGGGGCAGATCTCCGCATGTGATCAATGAGGGACGCCTCCGGATCCAAGTTGTCGTGTTCCTGTGCGTAGTAACCACAACTCACTTGGTGGCCAAACTCGAAGTCACCATTGTCCGGGCGGACCTCGCCTGCGAGTATCCGTAGCAGCGATGTTTTACCAGCACCGTTCAAACCAAGTACGAGTAGTCGTTCGCCGCGACCCAAATCAAAACTCACGTCATGAAAAATGTCCGGACCACCATACGTTTTACGTAAACCCGAAGCGGTGAGCACGGTAATTCCAGCCGACGGGGGATCGGGGAACCGCACCTTGATCTTGCGATCCCCCTCGGATGCCACAACGCGAACGTCTTCGATTCTGGCGATTCGTTTTTCTATGCTGTGGGCCATCGCGGCCTTGCTTGCTTTAGCACCGAATCGATCAACCACGTGTTGCAATCGCGCGATCTCCTTAGTTTGCAGGGCGGCCTTCTTCAGCAGCCGCGCTTCATCAGATGCACGCGAAGTGAGATATTGGCTATACGTACCTCGGTACTCGATAATTTCGCCGACAGATTCTTCATGTGGCCTATCTAGATGCAAGACACGGGTAATCGCTTCGTCGAGCAGCTCAAGGTCATGACTGATAACGAGCAGGGCTCCCCGGTAATCGCGCAAAAAATTGAGCAGCCACATTTTGGCGTCGATGTCAAGGTGGTTTGTCGGCTCGTCCAGTAAAAGCGTGTCGCTGCCCGCGAACAGGATCCGGGCAAGTTCCACTCGCCGACGCTCGCCGCCCGACAACACGCTGATCACCAAATCCATACGGTCAGCGTTCAATCCCAATCCGGCCGATATCGAACGCGCCTCGCTTTCGGCGGCATATCCGCCTTTGATGGTGAATTCGTCCTCGGCGCGGCTGAATTTGGCGATATTTGCACCAGTTGGTGCCTCTTCCATCGTCAGTCGCAATTTCTCGATCCGAACTAGTTCATCGTCAATGTTTCGACCACTGAGGACATGGGCAATTGCCGTGCGAGTTTCGCGAACCCCTGGAATTTTTGGATCCTGGGGCAAATAGCCAAAGCCACCCTTACGCAACACCTTGCCAGCATGAGGCTCTATTGCCCCGCCAAGCACCTTGAACAAACTCGTCTTTCCGGCGCCGTTTCGACCGACCAATCCGGCCTTATCTCGGGGCATGACGGTAAATGACGCGTTTTCCACAACGAGTCGACCGCCGACTTCAACCGATAAGCCTTGGACTTGGAGCACTTACTAAGAGTGTCACCGCTAAGTCTCTGCGACAACCCCGACGAGACTATTTGTCACCGGAACAGTGTCGAAATTAGTCAACGAATGATGATTCATCCTCGAATCGTTGCGACACTGACAATACCCGGCATCGTACGAAGCTCGGCCACAAGATCGTTCGGGACCGGACTCGATGTGGCTATTAACATCAATGCACTACCCGGCTGTTCTGTCTTACCGACATCCATATTCGAAATGTTGATGTTGGCATTGCCAAGTGCCGTTGCCACCCGCCCAATTGCGCCAGGACGATCGTCGTTCTTGACAACTAATATGTGTTCCGATGGCGGAATGTCCGTCTGGTGGTCGTCGACGGTGACGATTCGAGCTTCACGGCGTCGTCCCGAAAGGGTGGCCGATACATTTCGCGCGCCAGCACGAAGCGTGATCAAGTTGACGTAATCGTGATGTGTCGTGGTGGGAGTTGCCACCTCTCGCACCGTGATACCAAGGCTCTTGGCGATTGAAGGCGCATTGACAAAGCTCACCTTTTCATCAGACAGCACCGACAACAATCCTTTTAGCGCGCTCAAGGTAATAATTCGTGAGTCGTACGCACCAATCTCACCGCTTGTGACGACCTCAAAATCAGTCGGAACACTGGCAATGAGTGAAGCAAAGACTCGACCAAGGCGTTCCGCAAGTGGCACGAATGGTTTCAGCATTGTATTTGTCGCGCTTGCAGCGACATTCACTGCAAACGGGACAAATTCACCATTCAAAGCCAGTCGCACCATGTCCGCAACCGAATCGCCCGCTCTGTCCTGTGCCTCGCGGGTACTGGCCCCAAGATGCGGCGTCACGACGAGATTGTCGAGGCCAAATAATGGTGATGATGTCATAGGTTCTGCTGAAAACACATCGAGCGCCGCGCCAGCAATTTGACCGTCCCGCAGCGCGACGAACAAATCGGTCTCATCGATGATGCCGCCTCGCGCGACATTGATGATTCGCAAAGTTGACTTGGCCAGGCGGAGGACATCTGCATTGATTAACCCGGTCGTTTCCTTATTTTTTGGAAGATGTACGGTCAAAAAGTCGGCGAGAGCCATCAATTTCTCGAGCGGCATCAACTCGACATTCAATTGCCTCGCCCGTTCTTCGGAAATGTACGGGTCGTACCCGATCAATTTCATGTCGAATGCAATCGCCCGACATGCAACCAGTTTTCCAATCCGACCTAAACCGATGATCGCCAATATCTTTCCGGCAAGTTCAATGCCTTCCCACCTCGATCGTTCCCATCTTCCTGACTTAAGAGCGGAATGGGCCTGAGGAATATTGCGGGCTATTGCCAGCATGAGGCCCATCGTGTGTTCGGCGGCCGAGAGCACATTGGACTCCGGCGCGTTTACCACCATCACTCCACGGGCGGTTGCGGCCTCGACATCAATGTTGTCTAATCCAACACCCGCTCGCGCAACCACCACCAGATCAGGACCGGCATCAAGTGCTGGGGCATCAACTTGAGTGGCCGAGCGCACGATGAGGGCGCTGGCACCCACGAGCGCGGTATGAAATTGTTGGCCCGATATCCCTAATTGAATGTCAACGTCGAATCCCGCCTGTCGCAGACGATTCAGCCCGGTTGGGGCAATTTCTTCGGTAACGAGAATTCGTTTGGTCACGGCCGGATTCGCTCGACTATGTAGTTAATACATCGTGTAAGTTGCTCGATGTCGGGGGGTTCGATTGACGGAAACATCGCAATTCGCAGCTGATTTCTGCCAAGTTTGCGATACGACTCGGTATCGACTATCCCTTCACGGCGTAAAACTTCATTTACCTGCGTTGCCTCCACTCCAATCAGATCAATCGTTCCGACTACGTGAGAACGCTTTGATGGCTCAACCACAAATGGTTGAGTAAATGGCTGTGTTTCCGCCCACTCGTACAGTATTTGTGACGACAACTTGGTTCGATCGACGCACCAACTCATTCCACCGTTGCTCAACATCCACTTAATTTGTTCATTCAGCAGCAACAGGGTAGTTATGGAAGGCGTATTCAGTGTTTGATTGGAACGACTGTTGTCGAGTGCGATCCCGAGGTTGAGAGATGCAGGACTCCACCGACCTGACTGGCGCAGTTCCTCAATTCTTGCGATCGCCAGAGGTGAGCAAGCGGCCACCCACAATCCTCCTTCGGAAGCAAAACACTTTTGTGGCGAGAAGTAATACACATCCACTTCGTTCGAATTCCACGCCAATCCGCCGGCGGCGGATGTTGCGTCTACAACGACTAGTGCTTCGCCCGCGCCAACGGGTCTGCGTATATCCATTGCGACACCGGTTGAAGTTTCGTTGTGGGTAAAGCAGTACGCATCGATATCGGGACTCGCGATCGCTTTCGGGTGATCGCCAAACTCGCTTTCAATTACTTGGGGCTCAATCAGATGTGGAGCTGATTTAGTCGCTGTTGCAAATTTCGCGGAGAATTCACCAAATACGAGATGCTGACTCTTTTGCTTGATCAGACCAAACGTTGCGACATCCCAAAATACCGTCGCGCCACCGTTGCCAAGGACGATTTCCCAGCCCGCAGGCAGGCCGAACAATTCGCTCAATCCGTCGCGAATCGAACCCACAAGGCGACGAACGGGTTCTTGTCTATGGGAGGTTCCAAGCAGTTTTCCGGATTGCTGAATCAAAGTGTGCATCTGTTCGGCGCGAATTTTCGACGGGCCACAACCGAACCGACCGTCGGAAGGCAACAGTTCTGGCGGAATTCGAATGTCGTCGATACTCAATGTCGTCACCCGTCGGTCTCAACTTGATTTGGCGGAAGGAGGGGGATTTGAACCCCCGGTGGGCCTAAACCCACGACGGTTTTCGAGACCGTTCCATTCGTCCGCTCTGGCACCCTTCCGCTTCGCAGGCTATCGGTGAATACTCTTGGCACGCCAATGCAATACATTGACACAGATCATTTTTCAATTCGTATAACTTGACGCAGCAGCGGCAAGTATTCCTCGAACGTAGGCGTGACTACTCCTGAAACTTTCGCACGGTCGTCCCACAATCGGATGCGAACGGCGTCTCGAGAGCCACCGTATCCCTCGAACTCGACAATCTCGTCCGGTGACATCGGCCCACCCTGAAGCCCAAGCGTGTGCACCGAGGCCTTAGATAGGACCGAGAGATATTCGGAATTGGTGGCGCATAGGTATCGTTTGGCGGCAACATGCAGGCGCACCGCGTCGACAATTCGCTGATCGAAGTAGGGCTCGAGAAGTTGAGCACCGACTATGTCGTGTCGCTTATCGATCGTGTCACTCGGGCTGTAGGCGCTGAGTTCGTCGGCGAAATGGCCAACATCGTGGAGCAAAGCAGCGGCAATCAGCGATTCGTCGGCGCCTTCGTCTTCTGCGAGCGCAGCCGCCTGCAACATGTGTTCGGACATTGTTACGGTCTCTCCCAGGTATGAATCGGATCCACGTCGGCGAAAGACATCCGCTAAACGAGCAATGACATCGATTTTCCCTGGGTCAATTACATCTCCCCAATTCGCCATTAGACATCATCCCCATTGGACAGGGAACGCTCGAGAACTCGAAGTGTGGACAGCAGACCATCCTTATCGGCGTAGCAACCCTGCAACCATCGCTTGCCGGAGCCGTGGTACGCCGTTCGCCCGTGCAAGACGCGGGTATTGTCGACAATGAAAGCCTCGCCCGGTGCAAGTTTGAATCGCACAGAGAAACTTGGATCATCCATACACTCGGCAAACTTTCGGTATGCCCTATAGAACTCTTCCATTTCGTCGAATGAAATGTCAACAAATGGCGCGGCTGATCGATTGTTGTACCGAACCGCAAGAAGTTCTCCATCCGGTCCAAGTTCGAAGATCGGTCGCTTCGCTGTCAATGACACTTCGTCGGATCCCTCGTAGGTGAAGCGAACTGGATGACGGGCAAGGATATCGAAAGCCCACTGGTCGTTTTGCTGCAGATGTTCGGCGATTGCGAAGCCGTCAACGACTGACGACTCTCCGCCAAGTACCGAATTTTCTAGACACGCCAACAGCTGTAACGTCGGAATTGGATCTCGATATGGGTTGTCGGTATGTGCCTGTAGCCCGAGATTGGTGTTGGCCAAATTTTGTGGCGTCACCTCGGCGACCACATCGAACCACTTTCCATAGTTTGTTTCCCGAACAAATCCAAATGTCTCCGCCACTTGGCATAGAGCACCCGACTGGCGCGGCATCCCGTTAATCACGGCAAATCCAAAACGATCCACGGCCGACAGCCACTGCAGAAGCACTTGCCGAGACGACCGCAGCTCCGGCCACGAGGCGCGAGGAATTCGATCCTGCATTGACGAATTCATCCATGTTTCGTGTCGATATGAAATCCACCCGCTTTTGTGATCTGCCCTACTCATTAATTTGTCATAGCGATTGTCCAGCATCCAATGTGACGAAAAATCGCTATTCAGGCCATCCGGCGCAAACATCATCGCCACACCACGTTCGTTCTCGTGTATCTCAATTTGAGAAACACTGGTGCTTGGGGAAATATCACCAATGGTGACCAAGCGCTGGCCGTTACTCGCATTGCGAGTCGATGGATCGAGAGAATTATCGCGCAACCAGATGGCATGAAATCTGGCGGTCACACCATTTGACCACCCAATGTTGACGACCGCGCCGGAATTAGTCGTGTGTGCGTCGACAATCGTGTCTGTCATTCGGGCGCTCGTTTCTGGGAAAAGAAAGCTTGCAACAGTGAACTTGACTCTTGCTCACCTAAACCATGAACCACCACGGGCTCATGGTTTAGGCGTGGGTCGGCACACACGTTGTACAAACTTGCCGTGGCCCCGCCTTTGAGATCGGCTGCTCCATACACCAACCTTCCGATCCGGGCATTGATCAATGCACCGGCACACATGACGCACGGCTCGAGAGTGACAACAAGGCTGCAATCGATCAGCCTCCACCGACCAATGGCTTTCGCCGCGTCGCGCAAGGCGAGAATCTCAGCATGAGCTGTCGGATCCTGAGTTGATTCCCGCTCGTTGTGTCGAGCGGCGATCACAACCCCCTCACGCACGACGACGGCCCCAACGGGAACTTCACCGAGTTGCCCGGCCAGGTTTGCCAAGTCCAAAGCCAACCGCATCGCGGCAAGATCGTTGGCAACCTCGGAACCAATAATCAACGATTCGTTTTCCATAAATGTGTCTTCTCAGTTTAAGTTGCGTTCACAAGGCACCGGTGACCGCCAGGCCAATTGTGGCGGCAATTCCGCCGAGAATCATGTTCAGAGACAAAATTTCCACGGCCTGCCGGTAAGCACCCGCTTGGGCGAGTTGCGTGCCGTCATACATCAGACTGGAAAATGTTGTGAACCCGCCGCAAAAACCAGTCCCCACGGCCAGCTCAATGCTTTTGGACAGTCCGTGTTGAAGATGCAAGCCGATGAACACACCTAATATCAGCGAACCAATGACGTTGATGACGAGAATTCCGACCGGCACAGCCGAGTGCGCACGATCCTGAATGAACTTATCGAACTCGTAGCGGGCAACTGCGCCGACCGCGCCGCAAATTGCAATGATGGCGATCATGATCAAGCCTGTGGACGGTCGACAGTGCGGGCCAGAAAATGGCTGACTGCGGTACTTCCTGCAAGAACACTTATTGCGCCACCGATAACGCTGATCACGAGATAGATCATCGCGATTAGAGGTCGGTCCCGAACCAGTTGTACGGACTCGACGGCAAACGTCGAAAAGGTGGTGAAACCACCTAGCACGCCTATCACCAGAAACGGACGCATGAATCGGTTGGATGAACGTCTCAGCACAAGGAACATCACAATTCCAATCAGGAATGAACCGGAAAGGTTGACAATTAGCGTCGACCACGGAATGTGGCGGGGTGTCACCGGAAATGCAACCGCTATTGCATACCGAGCAAGAGTTCCGAGTGCTCCTCCGAGACTTATTGCGGCGATGACGTCGATTTGTCCGCCACGGTTTTGTCGTGGCAATGAGTCTGGATCAGTAATCAAGATCCATCGGGTTGAGAGAACAATGCATCTGATCGCTTTTTCATTTCTTCGGGTGAAACGTCTTCAATTCGAGTCATGATTGTCCATCTATGTTCGAACGGATCAGTGATACTCCCTGTTCGGTCGCCGTAAAATTGATCCTTGACCGTCATTTCTCCAACCGCCTTGGCACCCAATGCGATGGCCTTGGCAAACACCGCATCCACATTGTCAACATATATACAAAGACTTACTGGCGAACCGTTAAGGGTTTGAGGACTTTTGTTGCCCCATTGTTCGGACTCTTCGGCAAGCATGATCTTTGAATCACCAATTTTAATTTCGGCATGAGCAATGGTTCCGTCTGGCATTGCCAGGCGATATAACTCTCTTGCCCCAAATGCTTGCTTATAAAACTCAATCGCCGCAACGGCACCTCTGATATTGAGATACGGCGTCACTGTTCCATAGTCGGAAGGAATCGGTTGAACGGGATTCATAAGTTGTAAATGAGTATAGGTTGCCCAAAAACATCGCCAAATTTGGCGGTGTTTGGGGGCCGAAGGGTGTTCTAAATTTATTTCTTAAGCGGTTGAGTTCGATTAACGGAATTTTTGCTGAGCTCTTCGGCTAGCCCGATGAGAATTCCTTCAGGCCCTCGGATGTAGCACAGCCGATACGTGTCTTCGTACTGGATCACTTCGCCGACGAGCTCCGCGCCATGCTTGCCAAGCCGAGCGAGCGTATCGTCGATGTCCACCACAGTGAACATTACGCGTAGGTAACCGAGAGCGTTCACCGGGGCCTTACGATGATCGTCGACCACAGGCGGCGCGAGAAATCGGGACATTTCGAGCCGATTGTGACCGTCCGGCGTACGCATCATTGCAATCTCAACGCGCATGTCGCGCAGTCCAGTGACACCATCTGCCCAGGCCCCTTCGATCGGAGCGCGACCTTCGAGCTGGAGGCCAAGTTCGGTGAAGAACTCGATGGCGGCATCGATGTCTTCCACCACGATGCCGACGTTGTCCATCCTCACTAATTTAGATTCTTTAAATTTCATAATAGTTATGCTTATTTTAGTAGTTCATCTGGTGACACACCAGGCGTTAGCGAAGTGGAAAACCCTGTCAGATTCAAAATTTTTTGGGGGGAATGCAGGAGTGTCGCGCCTTCGGCGCGACCCCATTTTGGGTTCCGATGCAGACTTCCGAATTTGGCGGAGGGGGTGGGATTCGAACCCACGGAGGCTTACGCCTCACACGCTTTCCAAGCGTGCCGATTCGGCCGCTCTCGCACCCCTCCAAGGATTGCGAAGCAGGCTACCGCAGCATAATGATCGCGCCTTGGGCGGTATCGTGGGGAATTGACAGGGCATTACAACATTTCAATGCCAGTCGCGTCTCCACCAAGTGAGGTGACGGTCGGGTCCTGTGCAACGGATGCTCGAGAATCAGGTCAGGGCCGGAAGGCAGCAGCCTTCATCGGAAACATCCGAGTGCCGCAGACCACCTGGCCGTCACTTCATTCGGTGGAGGCGTTCAATAAGTTGCGGTGCACCGATCCGTGTGGCCACTTCATCAAATCGGGCAGTCGGGCCATTCCACTTCCAGTCATCAACGGTTCCCACGGGCACCGTTGTGACCAGTGTTGCCAGAATGCGAAACAATTCGGCATCGGCGCGATGATCTCGAAGCGTTGTAGCCAATTTTTCCGCACCCCGCACGACAACACCATCGACGATCCATTGTTTGTGATCGTCGGGTATTAAGTCGATGCTGCGGTATTTGGCGAGCAGGACCGAGGCGCTCTTTGCGCCCCACCCCGACAACCCTGGGAATCCGTCGGCGCTGTCACCAACAAGGGCAAGGTAGTCGGCGATCGAGTCTGGCCCGACGCCAAACTTGGCGCGGAGTGCGCTTTCGTCGATAATCGTGTTGGTACGACGATCAAGTTGCACGACCCGCTTTCCCTTCACGCATTGTCCAAGGTCTTTGTCTGGGGTGAGAATGAGTACTTTGTGGACTCGACGATCATCGATGGCGACTTCGACCGCGGAACCAAGCGCGTCGTCCGCTTCATACTCGACCATGGACCAGACCGCGACACCGAGTGACTCGAGCGCATCCTCAACTACTGGAATCTGATCGAGCAGTACTTTTTCCATGCCTTCGGAGGTCTTGTATCCTGAATACAACTCATTGCGAAAACTCTCGATGACATGATCGGTGGCGACACCAATATGTGTCGCTCCGTCGGCAAGTAGTTGAATGGTCGAAGTCAACACGCCAATCGTTCCCGCAAATGGTGGCGGATCCCGATGATGCACCGCTTGACCATAATGCTGTCGATACAACTCATAGGTTCCATCAACAAGGTGTACTTGCATAACGCGAAACTACTCCTCGGCGCTGATCTAAATACCAAGCCAAACTCGGGCGATCCACTCTCCCGCGAACACCGCGGTCAATGTGCCCAAGGCGAGATATGGTCCAAACGCGAGTCGAGTTGATCGTGTTGCTCGTCGACTCACCAGCAGCACAAGTGCCGCGAGGCCGGCGAGTACGCAAGCCACTAGCACCGCGACCAATACATGGGCGGCCCCCAACCAACCGAGGTACATCCCCATGACAATTGCGAGTCGTATGTCTCCGCCGCCGATTCCACCTCGAGTGATGGCCCAAAGCAACAAGAACGCAAAAAATAGCAGGCCGGAGTAGAAAAATGACACGGCCAGCCGACCCGGCTGATCGGCGACCACCGCCGCAATCACCAGTAATGGCGCGCCAAAGAAAATCGTCCCCATCGTGATACGGCGAGACAGCCGATGTGTCACCGCATCGACAATGCTTTGCGAGACCAACGCCGACGTCAAGAGGGCAAACGCAAACAGTTCAAATGTAAAATCGAAACGACAAAACAAGGCGATGCCGGCAAGCGCCCCAATCGCGGCAACTGCTGGAACAAACGCCGGGTTTTGCGAAAAGTTCCGTCTATCCCCAATGACATTGCGTTCGATATCCAGGTATTCGATGAGTCTTCTTGAGGACCGTGCGCGTCGCATGCCAACAATTGCACCGATAAATGCCGCCGTGAGATAGCCGAGCATCGAGCAATTACTCCTGAACGAGTTCGATGAGGGTACCGAAACATCCCTTTGGATGAACGAAGGCCACCGTTGTTCCACGACTTCCTCGCCGAGGAGACTTATCAATTGGAGTTGCACCCGCGGCCACCATCGCAACCAGTGCCTTTGCACAATTTTCTACTCGATATCCAATGTGGTGTAAACCCTCCCCGCGTTTCTCGATGGATTTAGCAACGGGAGAGTCCGGCCGCGTCGGAGTGATTAGCTGCACATAACTCTCCGCAACTTTGAGCATTGCTTCTTCAATTCCGTCGAATTCGACTATTTCTCGATGCGTAACGGTTGCGCCGAATGCGCGAAGGTAGAAATCGATGGCGGCGTCGAGATCACGCACCGCGATGGCGATGTGATCGATTTCAGTGAGCAGCATTGTTCCAGTGTCGCAGTTCAGTTAATCGGTCGACGAAATAGCGAAATCTTGTCTTCACCAATCTTGGCACGGAGTGGCAAATTGTCGATTCCCAGGCCCTCTCGTGGGGCCAAGCAAAGAACCCCAATTTTGCCCTCATGCAAATTGCGATGCACCTGGTAGGCGGCTTCACCCGTGTCTGCAAGCGGGAATACCTGTGACAACACTGGTTGAATCATCCCTTTGCTAATCAAGCGGTTTGCTTCCCAAGCTTCACGATAATTGGCAAAGTGTGAACCAATCAATTTCTTGAGGCGCATCCAGAAGAAGCGATTGTCGAATTCCAACATGTATCCACTTGTTGCCGCACATGTTGTAACTGTTCCACCCTTTTTCACCACGAACATCGACGCTCCAAATGTTGAACGACCCGGATGTTCAAACACAATGTCGGGATCCTCGCCAACAAGACCACGAATATCACCACCTAGTCGCCGCCATTCACTTTCATTGTGTGTATTGTCCTCATTCCAAAACTTGTAGTCGGCGGCCTTTCGATCGATGATCGCCTCGCATCCCATCTCCCGTAAAATTTTCGCCTTGTCCGGTGAACTAACGACACCGACTGGAATGCCACCGCCATTGAGCACATACTGCGTGGCGTAAGCGCCGAGACCACCGGTGGCTCCCCAGATCAACACAACATCGCCTTGTTTCATCCGTGCACCGTTGGGGGAAACCAACATCCGATAACTCGTGCTATTGCAAAGTGCGTTCACCGCCGATTCCTCCCACGATAGATGCGTCGGCTTGGGCATAAGTTGATTTACCTTGACCACCGCAAGATCTGCCAGTCCACCAAAATTCGTCTCATATCCCCAGATGCGCTGATTACTTCCAATCATTGAGTCGTCGTGTGAGGTGGGATCCTGATCATCGACGTGATTGCAGTGAACCGTGACTTTGTCGCCGGGCTTCCAACTGCGTACCGCCGAACCAACTCGCAAAACTACTCCCGCGGCATCACTGCCAATTACCTGATGTGACAAGTCATGACGTTTTGCCCATTGGCTTTCTCGGCCGAGTCGGGTAAGCGACCCAAAGGTACTGATGGGTTCAAAAATGCTGCTCCACACGGTGTTGAAATTGATGCTGCTGGCCATCACAGCAATCAGTGCTTCATCGGGTGCAATTTCGGGTGTGGGTACCTCGCGAACATGAACACTTTTGCGCGGATCCTTGTCACTCGACTTCACACCCGCGAACATGTCTGCATCGCCTTTATCAATTACTGCGGCGCGGTACGAACCGGGAATCGCAAGCGACTCAAACGCCTTGCTTTCGGCTCCGGCGAGGATAGCTTCGAGGATCTTTTCCATATCGAGACAGTACAGAGTGAACCGGTGTAGCCGGCAAGCCTGGTTGTTTGCTACCAAAGCGAAGGCTCTACGCTCTAGCCATGACTGGTTCGTACATCGTCGCCGGCGCCCGCACTCCGATCGGAAAAATGAGCGGTGCTCTTGCTTCCTTCAGTGCGGCAGAACTCGGCGGGTTCGCAATTACGGCTGCACTACGGCGAGCCGGTGTTGCGCCAGATGAGGTCGATCATGTGATTATTGGTCAAGTCCTCACGGCCGGGCAGGGCCAAGTTCCAGCCAGACAAGCGGCGGCGAAGGCCGGCATCCCGATGAACGTGCCGAGTGTGAACATCAACAAGGTTTGTCTCTCGGGCCTCAACTCGATTTATCTCGCAGACTTGATGATTGCCAACGGCGATGCCGACATCGTGGTGGCCGGAGGAATGGAAAGTATGACCAACGCGCCGTACCTTGCCATCGGTGCACGGAGCGGTTTTCGATACGGAAATACGGAACTCGCCGATGCAATTCTCAAGGATGGCCTTTGGTGTGCATTCGACGCTTGCCTCATGGGTCTCGGCACCGAGCGTTACACCGGCGGTCAAATCAGTCGACACGAACAAGATGACCTCGCCGTAAAGAGCAACGCCAGAGCGGCAGCCGCGATTTCGGCCGGACGGTTGGCCGATGAAATTGTTCCCGTCAACATTGCCCAGCGCAGGGGTGACCCGATCGTTTTCGAAAACGATGAGGGAGTGCGCGCCGCGACGACGATGGAGTCGCTCTCCACGCTTAAGCCGGCGTTCGACAATCAGGGAACCATTACCGCCGGCAACGCCAGCCAGCTCAGTGATGCTGGATCGGCTTTGGTGTTGATGTCAAAGAGAGTTGCCGAGCAACGAGGTATTACACCCCTTGGCGAGTTCGTGAGTTACGGAATGGTGTCCGGCCCGGACAATGCCTCGCTGTTGCACCAGCCGAGTCGCAGCATCTTGCGCGCCCTTGACCGTGGAAAACTAGCGCTAAATGATGTGGATTTATTCGAGATTAATGAAGCCTTCGCTGCCGTCGGAATCGCCTCAATGAAGGATCTTGGGATCACCGACGACATCGTCAATGTGAATGGTGGTGCAATTGCGCTGGGTCATCCAATCGGGATGAGTGGCAATCGGCTCGCTCTCACCTTGTTACACGAACTTCGTCGCCGCGGCGGGGGAATCGGGGCTGCCGCGTTGTGCGGCGGAGGCGGACAAGGGGACGCGCTGATCGTTCGCTCGCTTTAAATTTAAGTTGAGATTTCTCGCCGACCTTCCAGGGCCCTGCCAAGAGTGAGTTCGTCGGCATATTCCAAGTCGCCGCCCACCGGAAGTCCGCTGGCGATCCGCGTCACGCGCAACCCGAATGGCTTGAGCAATCTGGCCAGATACATCGCCGTTACATCGCCCTCGGTATTCGGGTTTGTGCAGACGATGACTTCGGTGACACCCTCCGGTTCCAGTCGAGCAATCAATTCGCGAATCTTTAACTGATCTGGACCGACACCTTCCAGCGGATTCACCGAACCGAGCAAGACGTGGTATCGCCCACGGAATTCGCGTGTTTTTTCGATAGCAACAATGTCACGCGATTCCTCAACCACACAAATGATCGAGTTGTCTCGACGCTCGTCAATACAGATTGCGCACAACACTCCTTCCGAAAAATTGAAACATCTCTCGCAAAATCGCACCAGCGCTTTGGCTTCAACAATGGATGCCGCTAACTGTTCAACCTCATATGTGTCGGTCTTCAGCAAATGGAATGCAATTCGCTGGGCAGACTTCGGTCCCAACCCTGGCAATCGACCGAGGGCATCAATGAGTGCCTGCATAGGCGCTGTATAAGCCGATGACATTTTGATTATTTAGAGTTATCGATTACTTGCGAGCCGGGAAATGCTTGTGTAATCCAGTTGTAGTCGTCATTGGCGGTGGAGTTTCGCGGGGCAGCCGACTCAACGGTTGGATCAAAGTTGCTTGATGGCGAGTTGGTCTTGCCGCGAAGGGACGCCGGCGCATCGAAAGCGAGGGTAATCCTTCGACCTGCAACGCGAGACAAAACATCCTGCACAATTTCCGAATGCTCTTGCGCCTTTGAAGAGTGCATCTGATTTGGTGCAACTACCGTGAGCACACCATTGACACAATCTCGTGGCTGTACCGCACTGTAAAGCGCTCGAACGAGTGGCTTGAGACCGGTCAAAACCTCAGACCACTTGCCCATCACATCGCGATCGCCCAGAGGCGAATCTGTCGGTTGCGATCCAACGACATCGTCCGAGGGTGTTGACGATGGCTTGGCCACCGACGACCTCAGTTGCGGTCGCGGTACGCCGCCCGACCCAGTTGGTGCACCCGACGAGGATTTTGCCTTTCCACCTAATTGCGCTCGACCGGTGGCAATATCAACTGGCGCCGGCCGCACGATTGGTCCGGTGACATCACGGGCCGCGGCAATGCCTACTTCCAGTCGCTCAATTCGGGCGAGCAAGGCCCCGGCATCATTATTGGTCACCTGACTAGTGAGTTTGACTAGAGCAACCTCAAGCAACAATCGAGCGTCGGCGGCGTGCCGCATCTCGATGAGCACATCTCCCAATACCTCAATGGCATGGACCACGCTCCCCGTTCCGAGGCGGCGTGCTTGCTCGCTAACAACTATTGAATTTTGTTCCGGAAGTTGAACAAGTTCGGGTGCCATCTGCGATAGAAAAGCCTCACGCAATTGCCGCACAATGTCATCGGTGAGTCCTCGCGGATCTGCACCGCGTTGCACCGCAAATGCAACCGCGGTGAGCGCGCGTCCCGGATCGTGATCAATTAGTGCCTCGATGAATTCGTCAAGTGAAATTTGCTCATCCACTTCACCGCCACCTGCCGCGACGAGCTCGAGCGCCGACAACGCGTCGCGCGCGGAACCTCCGCCCTGTTGCAACACATATTTGATTGCTTCCTCACTTACCTTGAGCCCAGCATCCGCAATCACCCACCTCACATGTGGCTCGAGATCTGTCATTGACAACAAATGGAATTGCAAATGTTGGGTTCGACTACGAATTGTCTCGCTTACTTTTTGAGGGTCCGTGGTGGCGAGTACAAATACGACATGCGGGGGCGGCTCCTCAAGTGTCTTTAACAGTGCCGCTTCGGCAGGCTTTGACAACATATGAACCTCGTCGAGAATAAACACGCGATGTCGGCCCGGATTACCTAGTGCCGAGCGTTCGATGAGATCGCGCATGCTTTCAACACCGTTGTTACTCGCAGCATCAAGTTCGAGTACGTCGTAACTGAGACCGTTGTCAATTGCCACGCACGATGCACACACGCAGCATGGTTCCCCATCCTTGGGTGCCTCACAATTGAGCACCTTGGCTAATATCCGCGCCGTCGAAGTCTTTCCAGTCCCACGCGGTCCAGAAAATAAATACGCCTGGCCTTCGCGATGGTTGATGACGGCATTCCGCAGCGCCCGAACCACATGTTCTTGACCTTTGAGTTCCGCGAAGCGACGAGGTCGGTAACGTCGATACAGCGATTGGATTGCCATTAGGAGCGAGCCTACCTACGGGGTACCGCACCATCGGCCACTCCGACATCGGTCGATGAATTGACTACCGTCTTAGATGACATATGAATGGGAACAATCGTCGCTTCTCGGCACATTGCTGGCTGAGCGGAATTGTTGCCGTATTGGGTATCGGCGGCACCCTGGTATTCGGATCGATTTCCGGAGCACATGCCACAACAGCTGGTTCAAATGTGGTCGTTTCCTCTAACCCCGCCCCCAACCAAGTTGTTGGCGTGCCGCCGACTCAAATTCAAATGGTGTTTCGTGACCCGTTAGCGGGACCTGAAACGGCCGCCACGATGGGATTGTCGCTGTCATGCAACGGAACGCTTATCGGGCTCGCCCAACCTCAACTTGGAACGGACTCACGAACGGTATCGTCCGCGCTCACCCAAATTCCACCTGCAGGACAGTGCACGGTCAGTTGGATTTTGCCGGATCAAAGCGCGGGAACTTTTAGTTTCACTTCAACAGCGACGACCGAAACGACTCTCTCCTTGAATCCAGATGGCTCAACCGCGGCGAACGAACCCGAGATTATTGGCGAAGTTCTTCCGTCGTCGCCAGTTAGCGGACCTCGGGTCGGTGGCATCCTTGGCTTGCTTCGCATTGCCGAATATTTTTTTCTTGCCTCCATCTTTGGTGGACTCATGCTTATCTTCTTGGCCTGGCCGGAAGGAGTCGACTATGGGGTGACACTGCGCTTCTTTCGGCTCACCTGGCTTGCAAGCGTGATCACGATGTATTTCATTACGGCAATTTCGGCAATGCGCGCGTCGGGATCCGGATTCTCCGCTGCGCTCAACCCATTTTCCTGGTTCGAGTCATTGAATACAGCAAGCGGAATTTTGCTGCTCGTGAGATTTGGACTCGTCATCGCCACGGTGTGGGTCACGTGGAACCCGGTTCGAATACTTGATCCAAGCACTCAGGTTCCGGCGATCACGGTCCTCGTGGCAATGATCGCCACTCTTGGATTCTCTCGAATAGGTCAGAACGTTGCCCTGCTCACATTTGTGTTTGGTACTGCCCACGCAATCGCAATGGCGATGTGGTTAGGAGGTCTCGTCCTCTTGTCACGAACTGTGTTGTCGGATCCTGGAGAGGAAGATTTACTCGATGCAATTCGCGGATTTGCGAGACTTTCAATTCCAATCTTTGTGGTCACCGTGTTTACCGGAATTATGCAGGTGTACCTGCTCGACGGACAGAACATTTTCTTCATTGGTCATGGCCGACTAAATCTGTTGAAGATTTTCATCGTCGCCACAATGGTTTGGATAGGTCTCGTCATGCGGGCGTTTATTTTCAATCGCCTGACAATCGAGACCGAATTGAAATCTAAAATGGCATGGCGCTTACGCAAAGCGGTGAGCGTACAAGTTGCATTTGCCATCGTCGCGCTCGGCTTGAGTTCGTGGATGATTCCAATGAAACCACCACAAGTGAAAGCGGAAAATCCTGCTCCAACCGTGGCGTACCTGTTCCGACAAGAATTGAGCAACGACAGATTCAGCGTCATCATCTCCCTCACTCCGGCGACAACGGGTGTGAACGCGATGCGAATAGAGCTACTTGAACCATCACGAATTAATAACTTCACTGTCAATCTTGTACCTCAAGCAATTGGATTCTCCGGAATTTCCATCCATGTTCCGTTAAAACGCCGAGGTGCGGCAATCGTCCTGGGTGATGGCACATTTGTATTGAACACCCCAGGTGTCTGGTCGATTGAAATTACTGGAACGACTACCACCGGCGATCTCATCCCGCTTGGCACCACCATCAATATCACTGAGTCCGGCGTGACCACCACAACCACGCTCGCACCAACGCCAAGCGACGTCACCACCACTACCGTGGCCGGCTAACTGCCTACTCGCACTAGCGTCTGTGCCGTGAGTAGCAACCAGATGGACGACAAACTCGACGATCTGCGTCAACGCAAGGAGCAGGCGTTCAATGCTGGTTCACCACGCTCGGTGGAGCGACAGCATGAAAAGGGTAAATTGCTGGCTCGCGAACGAATCGACACTCTCCTCGATCCGGGGAGTTTTCATGAACTTGATTTACTCGCTCGCCATCGGGCATTGGCTTCCGGCTTGGAGGAGCGTCCATACACCGACGGAGTAATTACGGGATGGGGGACTATCGATGAACGCAAGGTATTCGTGTTCAGCCAGGACTTCACGGTCTTCGGTGGCGCGCTGGGCGAGGTCTTTGCCGAAAAGATCCACAAACTGATGGACCTTGCTCTCAAGGTCGGTGCACCGGTAATTGGACTAAATGATGGAGCCGGGGCCCGTATTCAAGAGGGCGTCGTGTCACTTGCAAGTTACGGGGGCATCTTCCATCGCAATGTTCAAGCATCGGGAGTTATTCCTCAAATTTCGGTGATCCTTGGCCCGTGTGCGGGTGGTGCGGTGTACTCGCCGGCGATGACAGACTTCATTTTCATGGTCCGAGAGACCAGTCACATGTTCATCACCGGACCCGATGTCGTTAAGACGGTGACCGGCGAGGATGTCACCCTCGAAGAACTTGGTGGTGCCATGAGCCACGCTTCAAAAAGTGGTGTGGCTACCTTCGTCTGTAGCGATGAACAGTCTTGCCTGCAAGATGTTCGCTACCTGCTGAGTTTCCTGCCCCAAAACAACTTGGGCCAAGCACCGACGACCGAGTCGACCGATGATCCCAACCGCCTATGCGAATCGCTCCGCGCCATTCTCCCGACTTCTGCAAACCAACCCTACGACATGAAGAAAGTCGTCGGCGAAATTGTCGACAACGGTGAGTTCTTTGAATACTTTCCACACTGGGCTAAAAGCATCGTCTGCGGATTTGCTCGTCTCAACGGTGAATCGGTCGGAATTGTAGGAAATCAGCCAATGGTGCTCGCCGGAATACTTGACATTGAATCCAGCGAGAAAGCGGCGCGTTTCGTCCGAACGTGCGATGCGTTTAACATTCCGCTCGTCACATTTGTAGATGTTCCGGGATTCCTACCGGGAGTCGATCAGGAATACGGAGGCATTATTCGACATGGTGCCAAGTTGCTTTATGCGTTCTGTGAGGCAACCGTTCCTAGAATTCAGGTGATCACTCGCAAAGCCTACGGAGGCGCGTACGTCGTGATGAATTCCAAATCTATTGGCGCCGATCTCGCCTACGCCTGGCCGACCGCCGAACTTGCGGTCATGGGCCCACAAGGCGCCGTCGAAATCGTGTACCGCCGAGAACTACAACAGGCCGCAGATCCCGCAGCTCGTCGCGCCGAACTGGTGGCGGAATATACGGAAAAATATGCCAACCCTTACGCCGCTGCTGAGCGTGGCTACATCGACGATGTCATCGATCCGGCCGATACTCGAATCAAATTAATTGCCGGGCTGTCAATGCTGAAAACCAAGCGTGAAGAACTGCCGCGTCGCAAACACGGCAACATGCCGTTATAGAGACAGCGTTGTCCCATCATGCAACATCAGGTTTCCCCAACACCAACCGAGGAAGAAGCGATTGCAATTGCCGAGGCAATTGAATTGCTTTGGCCCACGACTCAACCACCGGCGCAATCCAGCAATACCAACACATCCTGGCGTTTCAGTGGACGATGGTGGGTCGGCTCTTCGGTCACACGCGGCTCGCGACCCGACTAACGCAATAGCCGCCGACGTTATGACCATGCAGATTCCGTGACATCACCGCTACACAATCTGCGCGTCCTCGATATTTCCACGGTGCTGGCGGGACCAAACTGTGCCCGTTACTTGGCAGACTTTGGGGCCGACGTGATCAAAGTGGAACGCCCCGAAATCGGAGACTCACTGCGCGGAATGGCCTGGCGTGACCCTCGCGATGGGACCGGTCTGTGGTGGAAATTGGTGAATCGAAATAAGCGCACTATCGCGCTTGACTTCAAAGATGATCAGGATCGCGAAGTGTTCCTCACACTCCTCGACGGTGCCGATGTCCTTGTCGAGAATTTTCGACCTGGAACATTAGAACGTCTCGGACTCGCGCCAGAGATGTTGCTGGGCCGAAATTCAAAACTTGTGATCACCCGGATTTCCGGCTTTGGCCAAGACGGTCCATATGCGTCGCGACCGGGTTTTGCATCCATTGCCGAATCGATGGCCGGACTAGCCGCAGTTAGTGGTGAACCGGATGGTCCTCCGGCCCTGCCGGCAATTGCTCTCACCGACGAGGTCACTGGCATCACCGCTGCCTTTGCCACGATGGTTGCGCTGCACTCTGGCATTGGGCAAGTAATCGATGTGAACCTATTGCAGACGGTCTTTCAGATCATGGGACCGGTGATTTCGCTGTACAAACTCAGTGGAGAATTGCAACCACGCCTCGGCTCAGGTTTGCCGTATACCGTTCCGCGGGGCGTGTATCTGTGCAGCGATGGCAAGTGGGTCGGCGTTTCGGCTTCCTCGGATTCCGTCGCCGCGCGAGTCATGAAGGTGCTCGGAGTTTCCGATGATGACCGTTTCACCAGTTTTTCTGGACGAGTAGAACATCGCATCGAATTGGAACAACTCATGACACGCTGGTGCTCGGAGCGAACTCAGGTCGAAGTGGTCCAGCTGTTATCGGATGCACAGGCCGCAGTTGGACCGGTGTTCGATATGTCTGATATTGCCAACGACATACATTATGCGGCTCGAAACATGATCCCGATGGTCGGAGACACACCGATGCAGGGTCTCGTCGCAGACCTATCGGCAACACCGGGCGAATTACGGTGGGAAGGCCGACCGCTCAACGCCGATGGCGACGATATTCGCAAAGATGGATGGGGGATATCAGTATGAGTGGTTGGTCACGTGGCGCCAAAGTGCTCGCGCTCACCTCCATTGGTGTGATGCTCGTGTCTCTTGACATTTCCATTGTCAATGTCGCCTTTGGGTCGTTTGTCAAAGAGTGGCCCGAGAGTCGTCGCACACTTACGTGGGTATTTTCCGCCTACAACATCGCCTATGCGGCCGGTTTACTCACCGCTGGCCGAATGGCAGACGCCTTTGGTCGTAAACGCGCATTTCTTTCGGGTCTCACCATCTTCATGATTGGATCACTGCTGTGCGCGCTTGCTCCGTCAGCATTGCTACTGGTCTGTGCCCGCATTATTCAGGCATTGGGCGGAGCGATTCTCACTCCCGCATCTTTGGCTCTTGTACTTCCCGAGTTTCCGGTCGCTCGTCGTTCGGCGGCAATTGGCATCTGGGGTGCGGTCGGCGGCGTATCTGCCGCCAGCGGACCGACTCTTGGGGGTTATCTTGTCGATAACTTCGGTTGGCACTCGGTGTTTTTGATCAACGTGCCCCTGTGTGTCCTTGCCCTTGTCATTGGCGCACGTTTGTTGCACGAGTCTCGCGACGAGACCGCCCCGCGTTCGGTTGACTACCTCGGCGCCCTCTTTGCCGTTGGCGGTGTGGCTCTGCTAACACTCGTCATCGTCCAAAGCGATGAGTGGGGATGGATTTCGGGTCGCTCGCTTGGAGTTTTTGCCTTTTCGGTTGCGCTGCTCCTCGCTTTCCTCGTACGTTGCAATTCTGTTGCTCACCCAGTTCTAGATCTGCGTCTATTCAAATTGCCCTTTGTCACCGCTGCTGCGATTAGCGGATTTGTATTCACGATGGGCTTTTTCGCGTTGATCTTCGTAAACGTTCAATGGTTGCAAATGGTGTGGGGATACAGCCCGTCGCTGTCCGGACTCGCCGGATCA
>JBDSKN010000059.1:0-28361 GCA_039916865.1 Ilumatobacteraceae bacterium | reverse complement strand
CCGTTGTCGAGAGTCCGGCCGTCATGAATTGCAACAGTGCCATCTGTGCGGTGGCATCTTGCATCGCTACCCGATCGGGAGCGAAGTCGACGTAACTGTGCCCGCGTTGCATTTCTTGTGTCTCTGGAACTACCAGATGATTGATCAGGATTTTTTCGGTGAGGGTAAGCGGGCGGCCAAGGCGCCGAGTACCGAGTTCTACGCGTTGGCCGAGGCGGGCGTAGACGCGATCGACAATTTCCTTTGGGGTTCCTGCACCTACTGGCATTTATGCCTCCCTCTAACTTCACAGATGATGTTTTCGTTATATGGCTTGCTTTTTGGGGCCATGTATACAAGTATAGTACAAGTGCGAACAGTCCGATACCACCAAATTGCCCAATCTCTTCGGCAGCGAATCCAATCGGCAGGATTTGCGGCTGGTCGATTATTGCCCAGCGAATCTGCACTCTCGCACGAATTCGAAGTAAGTCGGGTCACGGTTCGCCGCGCCCTTGATGTGTTGCGCGAAGAAGGCCTGGTGAGCGCGCGACAAGGTTTGGGATGGTTTATCACAGGCGATCCGGTGACACAGGCGCTCGGCCGGCTCGGCACAATCGAAGAGCAGATGGCCGCCAACGGCATTCGCTCGGAACGCCAAATTATCGAATTCGCATTCGAACTAGCGACGCGATCGGTGGGCAAAATTTTGAACACCGACCAGGTTTTGCGGGTCAAGCGAGTGAACACCGCCGACGGTGAACCTTTTGCCGTGGTAACAGTCTGGTGTCCCTTCGAACTTGGACAGCACCTATCACGACATGATGTCGAGCAGTCGCCATTCTATGAGTTATTGAAAGTCGCGTTACGCGGCGCTACCCAGACAATTGGTGCCGACTCGGCAACGGTAGAAGAGGCCAGACTCCTTGAAATACCTGCTGGCTCGCCGGTGCTTCGTTGTGAGCGAGTCACCAAGAATGTCGAAGGGGATGCGGTTCTACTTTCACACCATGTGTTCCCCGCGCATCGCACAAACTTTGTGGTTGAACTTCCGTCGGCGCCGCCGTCAATCGCCCCGAGTGGATTACGTCTCGTCGATTAAATTTGCTTGGCTACCACTTATCCCAGTGCATGACCTTTTCCAAGGGGAGTCGTTTCGCTGGCTGAAAGTCGGTTCCCTTGGTGTAGGCGATCGGGAAGAGACCGCCCTGGGTGATCTTGTCGAACGGAATTCCAAGCAAATCGGCGGCCTGCTTCTCGCCTTCATTCATCAGGTGAATCGTGGTCCATGCCGAACCCACTCCGCGACTGCGAAGCGCGAGCATGAAACTCCATGCGGCCGGTAGGAGCGAACCCCATCCGCCGGCGCCAAAAGCGACATTTAGATTTTCGAGCCGACCTTCGATACATGGAATCAGCATCAATGGCGCCCGCTCCATGTTGTCGGCGAGGAACGATGCCGAATCTCGCACCTTGGGTAATTGTGAGTCGCGCAGGTCACCAGTTTCGCGGCCCCGCGGCATTTTCGAATAGATCGCCCAATTGGCGCGATAGATATCGGCGAGGGCCATTTTCTTGGCGGCATCCTCGACAATGATGAAGTGCCAACCTTGGCTGTTGCCTCCGGTTGGCGCCTGTAGCGCAATGTTCAGACATTCCTCTACGACCGAGCGTTCGACTGGACGATCGAAGTCAAGGCGCTTGCGCACGCTTCGGGTGGTGGTGAGTACTTCATCTGCGGTCAAGTTGAGTTTCATGGACATCAGTGTGTCATGCCACGATGGTGTCGGACACAACGGAGGAACCAAATGAGCGGCATATCGGACCGGGTAACAATTTCAGTCGCGGATTGGGTTGCCGATGTGCGAATGGTTCGGGCCGACAAGCGCAACGCATTAGACAATGCGATGTTCGAGGCACTTGCCAATGTTGGCGAACAGTTGAAGACAATGAGCGATGTGAGGGCAGTCGTTCTTTCTGGTGAGGGTGCGTCTTTTTGTGCCGGGCTCGACTTTGGCTCGTTCCAAGCGATGGCCGATTCCAAGGCTGTATCTACAACGACCACAGATTCATCGCCACGAGTGAATGCCGGAGACATGACCGAAGGTCGGATTACCCACTTGGCCCAGCAGGTGTGTTGGGTGTGGCAAGAAATACCCGTTCCGGTTATCGCCGCAATTCATGGACATGCCCTTGGGGGCGGCATGCAGATTGCCCTTGGAACGGATATCCGTATTGTCCATCCCGACACGCAGCTGTCAATTCGTGAGGTGCATTGGGGATTGATCCCGGACATGACCGGTACCCTGATGCTTTCTCGCTTGGTGCGTCCAGATATTGCAAAGGAACTCGTCTTTAGCGCGCGAATCTTCAGCGGCAGCGAGGCATTTCAACTCGGCGTAGCGACCCGACTCTCCAACGAGCCGCTTCAGGATGCACTCAATTTGGCGACCGAGATTTCACAGCGCAGTCCGGAGGCGATTCGCGGGGCAAAGCAGTTGCTCAACCGCATGGCAAATGCCGGTGCCGCCGAGCAATTCGCCCACGAGAGGCAAGTCATAGGGCAATTGATTGGATCGCCAAATCAGGTCGAAGCCGTAATGGCGCACTTCCAGAAGCGCCCGGCAAGTTTTAGTCAGCCGAGTTAGGTAACCGGTGTACATCGATCGATAACCGATGTACCATGGGTCGCAGAGAATTTCTCTCGGGCCAACGTCGTCCCGGGTGAGCCAAGGGCTCGCCACTTCCAGTTGCTAACTGGTTCGAATTGCATTGCGAGGACGAAAATGTTGAGCGAAATGCCGCTTGCACGCGGTTTATACGACCCACGATTTGAACACGACGCCTGCGGCGTCTCGTTCGTCGTGGACATCAAAGGCCGAGCAAGCCATGAGATTGTGTCGATGGGAATGAGTGCGCTGTGCAATTTGAAGCATCGCGGGGCAACGGGGGCCGAAGTGGAAACGGGCGACGGCGCCGGGGTGCTCATCCAAATTCCGGATCGATTCCTTCGCGCGGTGGCTGGCTGCGAACTTCCGGTGCTTGGAAAGTACGGGGCAGGGATGGTGTTTCTGCCTACCAACGAGGTGTTGCGCAAATTGGCGGAGCAGGCAATCGAGTCAATTGTCGCCGATGAAGGCCTGCAAATCCTTGGATGGCGCGATGTACCAGTTGATCCAACCTGCCTGGGTGCAAGCGCACGAATTGTCATGCCCGCGATTGCCCAGATTTTTGTGCAGGACACGGCGGGCTCGGCCGGAATTGCATTAGATCGCAAACTCTTCATCGCTCGCAAACGAATTGAGCATGAGTTGGCGCCCGAATTACGTTCATACTTTCCTTCACTGTCATCGCGAACGCTTATTTACAAGGGCATGTTGACGCCATCCCAATTAGCAGAATTCTTTCCTGATCTCGAAGACCTGCGACTTGAATCTGCGATGGTTCTTGTGCACAGCAGGTTCAGTACCAATACGTTTCCGTCGTGGCCGCTCGCACATCCGTATCGATTCATTTCCCATAATGGCGAGATAAATACCGTTCAAGGCAATCGCAATTGGATGCATACCCGCGAATCCCTGCTTGAAAGCGATCTCATTCCAGGCATCGAGCGAGCGTTTCCGATCTGCACCTCGGGAGGTTCCGATTCGGCAAGCTTCGATGAGGTTTTAGAGTTGCTCCACCTCGCTGGACGGTCACTGCCGCATGCAATCTTGATGATGATTCCTGAAGCGTGGGAAAACAATTCGTCGATGGATCCGGAAAAACGAAACTTCTATCGGTACCACGCTTCGCTCATGGAGCCTTGGGATGGTCCGGCCAGCATTGCGTTTTCGGATGGCACCGTGATCGGTGCGGTTCTCGACCGCAATGGACTGCGACCGAGTCGCTATTGGGTAACGGACGACGACCTCGTGATCATGGCGAGTGAAGTTGGGGTTGTAGACATTGATCCCGCCCGGGTCGTGTACAAGGGGAGGCTCCAACCCGGGCGGATGCTGCTTATCGATACCGCTCAGCAGCGAATTGTCAGCGACGGCGAAATCAAGTCGGATCTAGCACGGGCCGAGCCCTACGGCCAGTGGCTAAATGACGGGCTCATCGAACTCGAAGATTTGCCGGCTCGGGATCACTTGGTGTTCAGTCATGACAGCGTGCTGCGACGACAGCAGGTCTTTGGCTATACCCACGAAGAACTGAAGGTCATTATCGCGCCGATGTCCCGGTCCGGTGCTGAACCGATTGGCTCGATGGGCACCGATACTCCGATTGCCGTGCTCTCGGCTCGTCCGCGACTGTTGTTTGACTATTTCCAACAGCTGTTTGCCCAGGTGACGAACCCCCCGCTTGACGCAATTCGTGAAGAGGTTGTCACATCGGTTGGGTCATCGGTTGGTCCAGAGGCCAATTTATTGCTGGCGAGCGAAAGCAATTGTCGTCAACTGGTGCTGCCATTTCCAATAATCGACAACGATCAATTAGCCAAAATTATTCACATCAACGATGACGGCGATCGAGCACACTTAGCATCCGCAGTCATTAGCGGCCTGTATCGAGTCGACGATGGCGAGGCTGGATTGCGACGCGCTCTGGACGACGCCCGAGCCGCGGTGAGCGCCGCTATTAGAAGTGGAGCAAGGATCATTGTGCTCTCGGATCGAAATAGTGACCATGTGTTCGCCCCAATTCCGTCTCTCCTATTCACCAGCGCGATTCATCACCATCTCATCCGCCAAAAGCAGAGAACCCAGGTCGGACTGATCGTCGAATCTGGAGATGCGCGCGAGGTCCATCACATGGCACTGCTCATCGGGTACGGGGCCGGTGCGATCAATCCATACCTAGCGTTCGAATCCATCGAAGACATGGTTCTCGCCGACGACGGCCTCGGTATGCATGATCTTGGCGAGATCGATCCGCACAAGGCGATCGCTAATTACATCAAGGCATCTGGCAAAGGTGTCCTCAAGGTGATGTCGAAAATGGGTGTATCAACCGTCGCCTCGTACACCGGCGCACAGATTTTTGAGGCGATCGGACTTGACCGCGAACTGGTGGACGAGTTCTTTACCGGAACCGTGTCGAGGCTGGGAGGGATTGGGCTTGGTGTCATCGCCGCCGAGGTCGCGTCGCGGCATGCGGTGGCCCATCCACAGCGACCAAACCTGCGAACGCATCGCAAACTTGAACTCGGCGGCGAATATCAGTGGCGCCGCGAGGGTGAGCATCACCTGTTCAATCCAGAAACGGTGTTTCGACTTCAACACGCCACTCGCAGCGGTCGTTACGACCTGTTCAAGGCATATACCAAGGCAGTTGATGATCAATCGAAGACTCTGTCGACTTTGCGTGGCCTATTTGAATTCGCCGCAGACCGTCCGCCGATATCCATTGATGAAGTCGAGCCGGTTTCGCAAATTGTCAAGCGTTTCTCGACGGGGGCGATGAGTTATGGCTCCATCTCCGCAGAGGCCCACGAAAATCTGGCTATTGCGATGAATCGAATCGGAGCCAAGAGCAATACAGGGGAGGGCGGTGAAGATCCGATTCGATATCTTGCACTGCCAAACGGTGACTCCAAGCGATCGGCAATCAAGCAGGTGGCATCGGGCCGCTTCGGCGTCACGAGTGAATACTTAGTCAATTCCGACGATCTGCAAATCAAGATGTCGCAGGGCGCTAAGCCAGGCGAAGGCGGTCAACTTCCCGGATACAAGGTCTATCCATGGATTGCCCGAACTCGTCACAGCACGCCGGGTGTGGGACTGATCAGCCCGCCGCCACATCACGACATCTACTCAATCGAAGATCTCAAACAACTCATTCACGACCTGAAAAATTCAAATCCATCGGCCCGCATCCACGTAAAGCTCGTCGCGGAAGTCGGAATTGGTGCCGTGGCCGCCGGGGTGAGCAAAGCAAAGGCCGACGTCGTGCTCATTTCGGGTCACGACGGCGGAACGGGAGCGTCGCCGCTCACCTCGCTCAAGCATGCAGGTGCACCATGGGAACTTGGCCTTGCGGAAACCCAACAGACGCTTGTTCTCAATGGCTTGCGAAATCGCATCGTGGTCCAAGCCGACGGGCAGATGAAGACTGGACGGGATGTCATCATCGCCACGCTTCTCGGCGCGGAAGAGTTTGGATTCGCAACCGCCCCTTTAGTCGTGAGCGGTTGCGTGATGATGAGGGTGTGTCATCTCGACACGTGCCCAGTCGGAATCGCCACTCAGAATCCAGAATTGCGAAAGCGGTTCAATGGCAAACCAGAATTCGTCATAAATTTCTTCGAATTCATAGCCCAAGAGGTGCGCGAATACCTTGCCCAACTCGGGTTCCGCAACCTGCAGGAAGCAGTCGGGCATGTCGAGGCTCTCGACATGCGCAGCGCGATGAACCACTGGAAGGCACAGGGGCTCGATATTTCCCCGATCCTCATGGTTCCCGAAAATCCGTATGGCCAGTCACTGCATCAATCGATTCCCCAAGATCATGGACTCGAAGAGGCCCTTGACCAGAAATTGCTGAAAATTTGCGCCAAGGCGATTTCTGATCACACTCAGGTGATCGAAACAATTCCGATCAGCAACACCAATCGAACGGTGGGAACGATGCTCGGTCACGCAATCACATCCGTCTGGGGTGGTGAGGGGCTTCCGGACGCTACGATCCAATTGCATTTCGTCGGCTCGGCCGGACAAAGTTTTGGCGCATTCATACCGCGTGGAATTCAAATGCGTTTAGAAGGCGACTCGAACGACTATCTCGGCAAGGGGCTTTCCGGCGGAAGAATAATTGGACATCCGCACTCCCGAGCAGTTTTTTCAGCCGAAGACAATGTGATTGCCGGAAATGTGATCGCCTACGGGGCTACTGCGGGAGAAATATTTCTCAGTGGAATTGCCGGAGAGAGATTCTGCGTGCGAAATTCCGGCGCAATCGCGGTCGTCGAGGGAATCGGCGATCATGGCTGCGAATACATGACCGGTGGACGGGTGGTCGTGCTTGGCGATATTGGTCGAAATTTTGCGGCCGGAATGTCCGGCGGAATCGCATTCTTGTACGACCCAACCAATTCGCTTGCCGATCGAGTGAATTACGATCTCGTTTCCTTGCAGGAGCCCGATGCCGACGACCTGGCTTGGTTATTCGAGATCATCACTCGCCACCGTGATTACACGGGCTCGAATCGCGCTCGCAAGATCCTTACCGAATGGGATGTGGCGGCGAGGGCATTTCGAAAAGTTATGCCGCGCGACTATGAGCGAGTGCTGGCAGTCCTGTCGGTCGCAGCGGCGGAGGGACTTTCAGAAGATGCAACGTCGCAGAGAGTGATGGCGTCGGCCCGTGGGTGAGGCAACCGGATTTCTCAAATGGAATCGGGCGACACCGAAACGTCGCCCGATTCCGGTACGTATTGCCGATTGGAGCGAAGTGTACGAGCCGTTCGCCGAGGCCGATCTCAATCACCAGGCCGGACGATGTATGGATTGTGGAATTCCATTTTGTAATAATGGGTGCCCGCTTGGAAATCTCATTCCAGACTGGAACGATCTCGTTTATCGCCAACACTGGCGCGAGGCCATAGATCGACTTCATTCGACAAATAACTTTCCAGAGTTCACCGGTCGTCTATGTCCGGCGCCTTGCGAATCGGCATGCGTCTTAGGAATCAACGCCGATCCCGTGAGCATCAAGCAAATTGAGGTGGAGATTATCGACCGCGCCTGGCGGGAGGGATGGGTCTCGCCACAAATTCCGCCGGTAAAGACGGGCAAGCGAGTCGCCGTCATCGGGTCCGGTCCAGCGGGTCTGGCGGCGGCCCAGCAACTGACCCGTGCGGGCCATGATGTGATCGTGCTCGAGCGCGACGAGCGAGTGGGAGGACTGCTGCGCTACGGGATTCCCGAATTCAAGATGGAAAAGAAATATCTCGATCAACGAATCGCTCAGATGGTCGACGAAGGCACGGAATTTCGTACCAACGCATGCGTTGGCGACAATGTTGATATCGACGTTCTCCTTGCATCGCAAGATGCGGTGGTTCTCGCTTGTGGAGCCACGGCGTGGCGCGAACTCAATGTCCCGGGACGCGAACTGGCCGGTATTCATCAGGCAATGGAGTACCTGCCCCCATCCAATCGTGTTCAAGAGCGCAATAGTTTCAAGACTCCGCTAAGTGCGCAAGGCAAGCATGTGGTGATCATCGGTGGGGGCGACACGGGCGCCGACTGTCTTGGCACGGTGCATCGGCAGGGAGCCGCGTCGGTAACGCAATTAGAAATCATGCCACGACCGCCAGAAGTGCGGTCGGCAGAAAATCCATGGCCGCAGTGGTCAGTTGTATTTCGCACCTCGTCGGCTCACGAGGAGGGTGGCGACCGCATTTTCAGTGTGAACACCGAGCGCTTTGTTGGAGATGACAATGGAAACGTTCGCGGTCTCGTGCTCAACGAAGTGAAATTCACGAATGAAAAATTTGAGGTTGTTACAGGTACGGCACATGAACTGCGATGTGATCTAGTCCTGTTGGCACTCGGATTTGTCGGACCCGAAAAGAGTCCGTGGTTGACGCAGTTGGGTGTCTCCTTCGATGAGCGAGGCAATATCGCCCGCAACGATTCGTTTGAAACAAATGTGCGCGGCGTATTCGTCGCCGGTGATATGGGGCGAGGCCAAAGTTTGATCGTGTGGGCAATTGCAGAAGGTCGAGCGGCGGCCGCTTCGATTGATGAGTACCTGATGGGTTCGACGTCGTTGCCGTCACCAATAGTCGCCTCATCACGAGCACTTGCATAGCCTTCGCCTCCGCACGTGAGCACAATTTGAGGCCAAATTCGCCTACGATGAGGCAACATGAAATCGATGAATCGTACGGCAATTTCTGCTGCCGGGGCTATTTTGAGCCTCCTAATGCTCGTCGCCTCCTGTGGCACCGAAGTATCCGGAAGCGCCACCACGGTTGTTCCAGTCGGTCCAACCGACTTTGCCACCATTCCACCGGCGCAGTCCACGTTGCCGGTTGTATCAACAACTCTGCCACCCGGATCCGTCGGCGTTGAGCAGACCTATGTTGTGCGGTCCGGAGATTCGCCGATTGCCGTGGCCAATTTGTTCGGAATCACTGTGTCGGAACTTTTGTCGTGGAATGGACTGGTTGCGGCCACGCAGTTTCCCTATCCGGGAGCAACGATGAAGATTCCCCCCACCGCGATGGTCAACAATCCGGTGATCACGATCGCGCCAAATGTGTCGGTGGCGCCGAGTGCTCCGGGTTGCGATCCGCGGCCGGCGGGCACCTACAAGGTTGCCACGGATGACTCGATTTACATCATTCGCAAGAAGTTCTGCGTGTCACTTAACGCACTATTGGGCGCAAATGGTTGGAGTAGTTCAAGCGTGATCATTCATCCGGGCCAGATCATCAACATTCCGGCTTCCGGAACCTGATCGAATTGCACAATTAGCGCTGAGTATTGCGCCGCTTACGGGCGTGACGTTCGATCGCCAAGGAAATTAATTCGTCCAGCAACTGGCTGTAGGTCAGTCCGCTGGCCTGCCACAATTTCGGATACATCGAGATTGGGGTGAATCCAGGAATCGTATTAATCTCGTTGCAAAGAAATCCACGCCCATTTTCTTCAAACAAGAAGTCGACCCGGGCCATTCCGTCAGCGCGCAGAATTTGAAATACTTCGATCGCTTTTTGCCGTACCTCAGCAATCTGCTCGACACTAAGTCGGGCAGGAACGACAAGCGTCGCTCCATCCACCAAATACTTGTCCTCGTAATCGTAGAACTCATGACTAGGAATGATTTCCCCCGGGACGGACGCACGAGGTTCAAGACTGCCAAGGATTGCGACCTCTATTTCGCGACCAACGATGGCTTCCTCGATGAGAACCCATTCGTCGAATGTCATTGCATGCGCAATCGCCTGTCGGACTTCGTCAATTGTGCGCCCCTTGGACACTCCGATTGACGATCCCATATTGGCCGGCTTGACGAAGACTGGTAGACCAAGTTTTTCGACAGCGTCAGTAATTGCAGTCTCGGTCACAAACCCGTCGCGCAGCGAAACATAGTTGGGCTGGGCAATATTCTTGGCCGCCAGTAATTGTTTGGCGACACCCTTATCCATCGCTACGGCACTGCCGAGTACTCCAGATCCTACGTAGGCAACATTGGCGAGTTCCAGCACACCCTGCACCGTGCCGTCCTCACCCATTGGACCGTGTAGCAGTGGCAGCACGACAGTCTTTTCGTCCGTTCGGATCTGTTCAATGATGGGCGTAATCGAAGTCGGTTCACCGTCGGCCACCAAGCGATCGGGTAGCGACAAAGCGCCCGCAGTAAGTGACTTCATAGAGTCGGATGCGAGCACCCACTTACCCGTTCGCGTAATTCCGACAGTCGTGATTCGGTACCGTTGCGGATCGAGGGCTCGAAGTACATGTGCGGCCGTGACGCAACTGACATCATGCTCTGCGGACTCGCCGCCGAATAAGACAATGACGTGTTCCTTCTGATCACTAACCACATTCATTGAAAATACGGTACTAGATGTGGTGCAGATATTGGTCTAGGTAGTGTCGGTGTATGCGTTTTATGGCCACCGAAGTTGCACGTGCAACAAACGGTGAATTGATGGGACAAAATGCGCATCTAGACGGGGCCTCGTTTGACTCGCGAACTATTCGGCCGGGTCAACTATTCGTGCCGATCACGGGTGATAAAAACGGCCATGACTATATTGAGCACGCGCTGCAAGTTGGTGCCGGTGCATATCTAACTACACGGGCATTCCAAGGTCGAACTGCGGTCTTGGTCACCGACACTCTTGGTGCGCTTCTGCAACTTGGAGCCTGGGCCCGAAATAAGCTGGATCGCCAATTAGAAAATCGAGTTGTCGCCATTACCGGCTCGGTGGGCAAGACAACTACGAAGGATTTCGTCGCTGCCGCACTCGGTTCACAGTTTCGACTAAGTGCCAATGAGCGTTCATTCAACAATGATCAAGGTCTGCCTACAACAATTCTAAATTCGCGAGACGATGTCGAATGCCTCGTGCTTGAAATGGGAATGCGCGGATTTGGCGAGATCAGGCGGTTGTGTGAAATCGCCAGACCGGTGATCGGAGTCGTCACTAGTGTTGGCGAGACTCATACCGAACGTGTCGGCGATATCGAGGGCGTTGCCAGGGCAAAATCCGAATTGCCTGAATCTCTTGATCTAAATGGCACAGCCGTGCTCTGCGCCGATGACTGGAGAGTGTTGGCGATGGCAGGGAACACCCGTGCCTCGGTGTTGACATATGGCAATTCCCCTCGTGCGGATGTGCACATCGAATCGGTACGTTTGGATGATCACGGCCGGTCCTCCGCACGGCTTAAAACGCCATGGGGAAGTTGCGAATTTTCACTTCCGATTCCGGGTCGACACATGGCCCTCAACGCGGCGGCGGCGATTGCGGTCACCGGCGCGATTGGCGCCGACATTCACGTCGCTGCAGGTGGGTTGACATCTGCGTCCGTGACGCCACGACGAATGCAACTGCACACCCTTGACTCGGGCGCAATTGTCATTGACGACACTTACAACGCAAGCCCGACTTCGATGGAGGCGGCGTTTGCAACCATGGGCGAAATTGTTGCTCGCCGCCGATTTGCCGTGTTAGGTCCGATGGCGGAATTGGCTCAACCAGAATCAGAGCATGTCCGAATTTCCACGATGGCAGGTGAACGGTCGATTCAGATCATCGCCGTAGAGACCGCTCTGTACGGGAAACCGTCGCATAGCATCGACGAAGCACTTGAAGAATTGATCGAATTGGGTGACGGCGACGTAATAGTCGTGAAAGGTTCGCGTATCTGCGAGCTAGAGCGGCTCGTGGATCGCCTTGTGAGTGGAAAGTAGTTTCTCGCGGTCGTCTAGGCCGGCGATATTGCACCACCAAGCCAGAATTCCCGCCCATGCGGCACCCATGAACAAGAGCCACTGCGAACCATGCTCATCAATCAACGGTCCGAACAACAAGTTTCCCAGCGGTACAGTTCCACCAAATGCCATGAACCACAGGGCCATAATTCGTCCGCGAATTTCCGGTTCAAGTCTGCTCTGCACAACCGTCATCATCGATGTTGTGGTGAAGAAGTAGAAAAATCCAAGGACAAACCCGAATATGAACGCCGGCAATACCGATCGCGACAAACCAAATGCGAGCATGCTGAACGCAATTCCGAGAAATCCAAAGCGAATAAGAAATCGCTTATCGAGTCCAACGCAAACGGTTCCGATTGCGAGTCCGCCGAGGCAAGCGCCGAATCCCCATGTTGCATACAGCCACTTGTACAAGACGCCGCTTTCGTCGATTCCGAAATTCAGTCGGGCAACTGCAGGGAACAATCCGACATAGGGAAGTGACAGCAATGAAAACGAAGCCAGGGTAAGCAACAACCGTCGAATCACCTTTCGCTGACGCGCAATTTCAATCCCTCGAGTGAAGCGTCGCCAACCTTGGGTCGGATCCTTGGTAATAGTGGGAATATGCACGCTAAGCAATGCACCAATGACGAATAAATATGTTGCCGAATTCATGAAGAAAAATTGCGCCGTCGAAACACCCCACTGCGACAGCACCGCAACGATGATCGGACCGATTACGCGCGATCCGTTAATTACCGTGGAGTTGAGTGAAATCGCACCGGCGATATCTTCATGTCGGACCATCGATGGAAGCACGGCCGACCAGGCGGGCGCATTGAGTGCATTTCCGACGCCGACGCCAAGCGCCGCGCAAAATAGCATCAAAAGAGAAGGAGTGCCGAGCGCCAGAACCGCTAACAGTGCCGAAAAGAGAAGTTGCATCGACTGCATCGAGATCAGCCATGTTCGTCGGTCGAATCGATCGGCAATTACTCCTGCGGGTATCGAAAGCACCAGCAGTGGACCAAGTTGGGCAAAGATAAGCAACGCCACGAGCGATGCCTTTCCAGTTCGATGGTAGATGTACGCGGGGAGTACCACATTTTGCATCCAGGTGCCGACATTCGAAAGAAACGATCCGTACCACATGTATCGAAAATCGCGAACGGCCAGTGCGGCGCGGGCACTGCCTGGTCGATGCTGTCTGGGTATCTCTTCGACGGGAGTTGAACTGGTATCAGTCACGGGTGGAGAGTGCACATTTCATATGTCGAGTTGGATAAGAATGGCTATTAGTGAATCAGTTCGACATTACAACCGCAGTGAGTGCATCGGCGGGTTCGACAGAGTCGTCAAGTGTCACACCGAATTCAAATTGCCATTCGCCGCGCGGTATTTTTTCGCAATGTCCATTATGCGAGTCGCCACTTATTCCCGAACACGCTCATTACCGATGTAGATCGTGTGGCTGGCGCGACTCCTGCTGCGACTGAGATTGCGTGGTTGCCTTAGCTCGCAAGCGCAATTAGTGGCTCAACATAGTTGGTCGCTAATCCCGTCGCCACCGCCGGATTTGTAATCCGACCGTTTACGGTGTTTACGCCGTGCGCAATCGCGGAATTGCCAGTGGCGGCGGCGAATGTGCCAAGTCTGGCAATCATCATTTGATAGCGAAGTGTGGCGTTGGTCAGCGCGTAGGTGCTTGTATATGGAACGGCGCCAGGCATGTTGCCAACGGCGTAGTGCAATACCCCATGTAATTCGTATACCGGCTCGGCGTGAGTTGTCTCATGCGTCGTTTCAATGCACCCGCCCTGATCAACGGCGACATCTACGACTACCGCACCCCGTTTCATTGATCTGATCATTTCTTCAGTTACGACAACCGGCGCGCGAGCACCGGCGATCAGTACCGCGCCAATTACCAGATCGGCTTCGGCGACGAATCGCTCGATCGCGCCACGATTGGAGGCAATGGTTGTGATCCGACCTTTGAGAATCTGGTCAAGATATCGCAACCTGTCTAAGTTCTTATCTAGTACAAAGACTTCGGCTTCCATTCCGCCGGCGATCCATGCAGAGTTCCAGCCGACATTTCCGGCACCAATGACCACAACGCGGGCTGGTCGTACCCCGGGGGCGCCACCCATGAGAACGCCGCGACCGCCGTGCGGGCGCTCCAAAAAATACGCCCCCGCCTGAGTAGCTAGTCGCCCAGCTATTTCGCTCATCGGGGCAAGGAGCGGCAGTGACGAGTCGTCTAGTTGGACCGTTTCATAGGCGATCGCCGTAGTTTTCGCACGCAGCAATGCATCGGCCACGTTTGGATATGCAGCAAGATGTAGGTACGTGAACAATGTGAGGTCCGAACGCAGGTATCCAAACTCTTCGGCCTTTGGTTCCTTTACCTTTACCACCATTGACTGGCTCCAGGCATCGGCCGCGGTGGGAACGATCGTCGCTCCGGCCGATCGGTAGTCGGAATCCGAAATAGATGCCGCATCTCCCGCTTGAGTCTCGACAAAGACTTCTGTACCGAGGCGTTCAAACTCTCGGACTCCGTCGGGAGTGAGCGAAACCCGCCCTTCCGATGCTTTGATTTCTTTGGGTACGCCTAGTGTTCGAATCGCCGGAGCGCCATTGCTCATGGTCTATTTATAGCGCATTGGCCGTAACTAAACCTATTAGTTGAGTTCGCGTCGTTGGATTCGTCGGTTGTCAAATGGTTAGTGTTGACCCATGAAATCATTCAAAAATTTTGTCAACGGCAAGTATTCGGATGCCGCCGATGGACGAACAACCCCTCTAATCAATCCGGTTACCGGAAAGCAATATGCATCGGCCGCACTTTCGGGCAGTGCCGACATTGACTCGGCAATGAAGGCGGCGTCTGCGGCCTTTGATAGTTGGAAAAACACCACGCCATCGCAGCGTTCGCTTGCTTTGTATCGCATCGCCGATGCGATGGAAGCCAGGATCACCGATCTCATCGAAGTCGAGATTGAAAATACCGGTAAGCCACGTGCTGTCACTTACGCCGAGGAGGTGCCGCCAATGCTCGACCAGATTCGCTTCTTTGCAGGTGCGGCGCGGATGTTGGAAGGCAAAAGCGCGGGCGAATACATGGTCAATTTCACTTCGTATACACGTCGCGAACCGATCGGAGTTTGTGCCCAAGTTACGCCTTGGAATTATCCGCTGATGATGGCGGCATGGAAATTCGTTCCGGCAATTGCCGCCGGAAATACGGTCGTGCTCAAACCTTCGGACACGACTCCCGCCTCAACTACTTTGTTGGCCGAAATTGCGGCCGAGTTTTTGCCACCGGGTGTCTTCAATGTCATTTGCGGTGACCGCGACACCGGTCGCGAGATGGTGTTACACGACACTCCAAGCATGGTCTCGATCACCGGTTCCGTTCGCGCCGGAATGGAGGTTGCGGCGGCCGCCTCCAAATCTCTCAAGCGCGTTCATCTTGAGTTGGGTGGGAAAGCGCCGGTAATTGTCTTCGATGATGCCGATATTGTTGCCGCCTCCGAAACAATTGCAATTACCGGCTACTTCAACGCCGGCCAAGACTGCACGGCCGCCACGCGGGTGATCGCCGGGCCGGACATTTATCGAGATCTCGTCGATGCGCTAGCCGAACAGGCAGCCAAGACGAAGACTGGCTCGCCAGATGAAGACGTGTTATTTGGGCCACTAAATAGTGACGCACAAATGTCAAAGGTCAAGGGGTTTCTCGATCGAACTCCCAGCCACGCCAAGGTTGTAACCGGCGGTACATCGATCAAACGCGACGGGTATTTCTTTGAGCCAACCGTGGTTTCCGATCTTCGTCAGGATGATGAGATGATTCAGAACGAAATTTTCGGACCGGTGATTACGGTTCAAAAATTCAGCGACGAAGCAGAGGCACTGAAGTGGGCAAATGGGGTGGAATATGCCTTGGCGTCGTCGGTGTGGACAAAAGATCTTGGCCGAGCGATGCGCATGACCAAGAACCTCGACTTTGGGTGCGTGTGGGTGAATACTCACATACCGCTGGTGGCGGAAATGCCTCATGGGGGCTACAAAAAATCTGGATATGGCAAGGACTTATCGGCGTATGCCCTCGACGATTACACGCGCATAAAGCACGTGATGATCAACTTGCAGAGTTAAGTAGGTGTCGTCTTCAGGAGTCACCTTTGAGCGAGGCTCGGTTGAGTTAGTCAACGTGACAAAGCGTTACGGCGAGATCGTGGCCGTGGATTCAATTGAATTGAAGGTGAAACCGGGCGAGTTCCTTTCGCTTCTTGGTCCGAGTGGGTGCGGTAAGACAACGACGTTGCGACTGTTGGCAGGATTTGAGCAGCCAGACGAAGGATTTATTCGCATCGGGGACACCTTTGTGCAAGGGGTGCCGCCCTATAAACGAGATGTCAACACGGTATTTCAGCACTACGCTCTTTTTCCGCACATGAACGTGGCGGACAATGTCGCCTACGGCCTTCGCCAACGAAAGGTTCCTAAATCCGAAATTGCTTCCAAGGTTGACGAGGCATTGGCGATGGTGAAGATGACCAAAATGGCGTCACGAAAACCGTCCCAGTTATCGGGAGGTCAACAACAAAGGGTTGCGGTCGCACGTGCGCTGGTGAATCGTCCCAGTGTTTTGCTGTTGGACGAACCGCTTGGGGCATTGGATCGCAAGTTGCGCGAAGAGATGCAAATTGAGTTGAAACTTCTACAGTCGCAACTTGGGATCACATTTATTTTCGTCACCCATGACCAAGAAGAAGCAATGTCGATGTCCAACCGGATTGCGGTGATGCTCGACGGGCATATTGAACAGCTGGCCGATCCGGACACTATCTATGAGCAACCCACTTCGGCCTTTGTGGCCGGATTCATCGGCCGCAACAATTTCTGGCGTGGCACGATGCGCGGCGGTCAGGTTGAAACTCTTAGCGGAACATTCACTCCTCTTCGCCGAGTAGAGCAGCCAACCGAGGGTGGGGAAGCAATCGTGTCGGTGCGGCCGGAAATGATTGAGGTATCCGCCCAGCGTCCGACTGCAGCGGGTGACATGTTGGAGGGTCGACTTATCAGCATTTCTCATCTTGGTGACGTGCTTCAATATGTTGTCAAGACTCCGAATACCGACCTAGTTGTTTTTGTCTCCCGACATGATGCACCAAAAGTTAATCAGGGCGACTCCGTGTGGTGTAGTTGGAATCGCGAAGACATGTACTTGTTCAGCGCATCGCAGTCCTCGCTTGTTTTCGCTGAGCCGAGTGTGAAATAATGTATTCTTTGGCGACTGTTAGATCGATCACTTCTACCGGGGGTAATTCGTGCAACTGAAACAACCAACTCGAATCCTTATGTCGCGAAATACGGCGGAACGAATTTCCGAGCGGCTGAGTCGGCGGGATTTCTTAGCCGCGGCCGGTGGCAGCGCGGCGCTGGCGGCGTTCTTGGCCGCCTGCGGCAGAGGCGGTTCCTCCAACTCGGCCGGCGATTTCACCCGCAAACTCAACCTGTACACGTGGGCCGAATACGACGACCCCGACTTGATTGCATCGTGGGGCGATTTGAACATCACCATCTTCAACTCCAATGAAGAGGCGATCCAAAAACTGGTTTCGGCGGGCGGGGTGAGCGGATTCGACATCGTGGTGCCAACCGGACCGTATATACCGCAAATGGTGGCCGAAGGTTTATTGGAAGAAATCGATCTTGCTCGCATTCCCAACTTCGGAAATCTTGATGCGCCGTATATCGACCAGGTATTCGATCCAGGTAATAAGTATTCGGTGTGCAAAAATTGGGGCACCACCGGATGGGTTTATGACACAGAGGTGGTAACGACCGACATTCAGACATGGGCCGACTTCATCAAAGTTGCCCAGACCGAGGCCAGCGGTCAGGTTTCCGTGATTGATACTCCGCCCAATTTGTGTGGGATCTACTTTTGGGCCAATGGCATCGACTGGAACACCGAGAGCGCAGCAGACTTGGACGCCTGTGAAAAGTTTCTAGTCGATGACCTCGCCCAACATATAAAGGCATTCGATAGCTATCCCGGTATCAATTTGACCCAGGGCAATTATGTTCTCTCGCAGGTTTGGAACGGTGACGCGCGACAAGGTCTCATCTCCGTAGAAGATGCCGGTGACGATCCGACGCGCTACAAGTGGGCAGTCGGCGCACCGCAAACCGAACTATGGATGGACAATTGGTGCATTGCAAAGGGTGCATCAAATCTCGACGCCGCCTATGACTTCATAAACTTTATTCTCGATCCTGTAAATTCACTTACCGATGTTCAGTTCCACGGATTCAACACCGGTCTGAAAGGTATTGAAGAAAGTGCGGTGGACATGCCGTACAAAGAGATGGTGTTCTTCACCGGTGAGGTTGTCGATCGGATGCGTTCACAAACCCTCAACAGTTCACAAGACCGCCTCGTCGACATCTACAACAAGACCAGGGCCAAGGCGGGCGCCTAATTTTTAGTGGACACTGACGTCCGGCCTCAACCAAAACGCCGCGCGCGTTTTCAGGCGCCGCGCATGCTTCACTCATTGCCATCGTGGTTCTGGTACGCGGTGTTCTTCGTTGTGCCAGTTGCCTTTGTTGTAGTAGCCAGTTTCGGAAGCAAGGTCCCTGGTTCGGCCGGGCGAGTTGATTTTTCAAAGCCGTCCCTGGGTCGGTACCGCGAGGCACTCGACCAAACACTGCTCACCGTTCTCCTTCAGACGATGAGGACCTCAATCATTGGCACGGCCCTATGCCTGCTGATCTCGCTTCCGGTTGCCTACTATCTGGCCACGAAGGTGTCGGAATCGCGCCGCGGAATCCTTCTGGCGGTCTTGATCATTCCGTTCTTCACCAATTTTCTTATTCGCACGATGGCTTGGAGAATTGTTCTCGCCCCGCACGGACTCATTTCGAACCTGCTCATCGATTGGGGACTTCGCGACAGCGGGCTGATGTTGTTAGATACCCGCTTCGCGCTGCAAATTGGAATCGTTTACAACTATCTGCCGCTGATGATTTTCCCCCTATTTGTGGCCCTAGATCGACTCGATCCGGCGTTGCGCGAGGCGAGCAAGGATCTGGGCGCCAATCGCTGGCGGACATTTGTGCAAGTCACCTTTCCGTTGGCGATGCCAGGCATTGTTGCGGGACTAGTGCTCGTGTTCGTGCCGCTTTCGGGGGATTACATCACGGCGGCGATTCTTGGCGGGGCGAAAGGCAACATGGCCGGTGCGCTAGTTGCGGCGCAGTTTCTGCAAGCGCAGAACCCTGCGCTTGGGGCCGCTGTCGCCGTGTTACTGATTGGCGCAATTCTTGCGGTGCTAGGCGCATTCGCGCTGATTGGCAAACTCGCAATTGCCGCTTTGCGGCGAAACCGCTCGGTATCAATGGTGCATGTATGACGGTAAGCCAATGTCGCTGAAGCGCCCGCGCAACGGAATCGACCTGATTCTCGGATTAATTACTACCGCAACTTTGTTTTTTCTCTTCATCCCAATTGGGTTTGTCGTCGCCCATTCATTTACCGATGCTCGGGCATTCTTTGTGTGGGGAGGATTCACGACCAAATGGTATTCCTCCATGTGGGACAACGTCCAGCTAACTAACTCGGTTTTAGTTTCATTCAAAGCGGCCGCTGGCTCAACTCTTATTGCCGTCGTTCTCGGATCTTTTGCTGGTATCGCCCTCGCCCGTCGACCCGGAAAATGGGTAGCCGTATTTATGGCTGTCATCCTGTTGATACTCACTACCCCCGAAATAGTCGATGCAATTGGCTTGCAGCTCTGGTTCGTGCGGCTCGGTGGACCATTCCGGACGGGTTTACTTCCGCTGTGGCTTGGGCAGTCGATTTTTTCCAGTGCCGTTGTAACCCTCATCGTTCGCGCCCGAATGTCGGGGTTGGACGAATCACTCGAGCAAGCGGCGGCCGACTTGTTTGCAACCCCGCGCAAGGCTTTTCTGCAAATCACATTGCCGTTGGTGGCACCGGCAATCCTGGCCGGCGGACTGCTTGCGTTTACATTCAGCCTCGACAACGTCGTCGTCGCGCAGTTCGTCTCGTCTCCCGGTACGAGCACCTATCCGGTTTATGTGTTTGGACTCGCCCGATCAGTTGTGAAACCCGAGGTCGGAGCGATGGCGACCGTGTTGCTTGGCGCAACCTTGGTGTCGTTGATTTTGGTCGCGGTCGTGTTGCGTCGCAGCGGTGATTCGGCGAGCAAGATTGCCGCCACATTTACCGGCACAAATTAATTGCCGATGGCAGCTCTACGGGCCGGTATCGCGGTCGGTCCAGACAATTGTCCGCAGTGGATACGCGAAGCAGTTCGCGCCGGTGGCGCAACAATTGTTGAGTCTCGTTTGGCAACGGGTCTCATTTGGAGCGATGCCTACGATTCGGCCGGGCTGGAGCGTGAACTAGCTGAGTCGCCGAATATCAGGTGGATTCAGCTGCCATTTGCAGGCAGCGAAAACTTCATGCACTTGGTAAACGCGGATCGCATCTGGACAAGTGGCAAGGGTGTGTACTCCGAGCCGGTAGCCGAGCTAGTAATGGGATTTCTGATCGGTGGATTGCGGCACGTCTTCGGTTATTCGCGCACGAACCATTGGTCGGGCGAATTTGGCCGATCGCTTCACAATGGACATATAACCATCATTGGCGGCGGGGGAATCGCCACCGCGCTGCTTCGACAGTTGAAGCCGTTCAACTGTCACGTCACCGTCGTGCGCAATAATGTCCAATCAATGCCAGGTGCCGAACTGGTGGTTACCCCCGATCGCCTGGCCGAAACATTGCGGGGTGCCGATGCAGTCGTCATTGCGCTTGCCCTCACGCCAGACAACATTGGCATCATTGGTCGCGCCGAGCTAGAGCTCATGCAATCGCATGCCTGGCTTATCAATGTTGGCCGGGGCCGCCATGTTGATACAAACGACTTGGTGTGGGCACTTCGAAACGATTCAATAGGTGGAGCCGCGCTTGACGTCACCGATCCGGAACCGCTACCCGATGGTCATCCGTTGTGGAAACTTTCGAATTGCGTGATCACGCCACATATCGGAAATACAGCCGAGATGGTTCCGCCGATGCTTTCCGAGCGAATCACCGCCAATGTTGTCTGCTACCTGGCGGGCGAGCCTCTTGTCGGGCTGCTCAACAGGGAAAGGGGTTACTGAGCACGTCGGTCGTGGATAGGCTCAAAATCTCAGCGCGCCGGACCAAAACGACATGGAGAAAAGCAATGACACAATACCTATTGTCCGTTCATGGCAACCAGGAAATCTACTCTGCGGTGTCGCCAGAAGACACGAAGAAAATGTATGCCCAGGTTGACGCCTTCAACGTGGAACTGTTTCGATCCGGAGCCTTTGTGTTTGCCGACGGATTGGAACCAGCAAGCACGGCCACGGTCGTCAAAACTGAAAATGGCAAGACGGTCACCACCGACGGCCCGTATATGGAGACCAAAGAACACATCGGTGGATTCTGGATTATTCGGGTCAAAGACATGGATGCAGCGCTTGCCTGGGCAGCCAAGGCGTCTGCGGCATGCCAAGGACCGGTGGAAGTTCGTCCGTTTCAGCAAATGCCGGATGAGAGCTAACTCTGACTCACTCGGCGACCGAATTTGATTTCACTTGGACAAGCCGCTGACGCAATTGACAAGGCGAGAACTTCGTCCCGCTAGTCTTTTGCCTCACGGGCGGTTAGCTCAGTCGGAAGAGCGCCACGTTCACATCGTGGAAGTCATGGGATCGAGGCCCATATCGCCCACTCGATTTGTCACGCCTGTCAGGCCATGAATGGCTAGAGTTCAGCCGTGACCAAGCAGTGCGAACGACCGGGGTGTTCGGTCATCGCCGAAGTGTTGTATGGATTCGATCCGGGTCGGCAACTGGTGTGGTTGGAGCACGACGCAATTCCGGAGGGTTCGAGATCGAACGCATTGTGTCGGCGGCACGCCGATGCACTCGCGGTTCCAAGGGGCTGGTCGATCGATGATCGTCGAGAGTCGAGTCCACGACTATTCAGCACGCCGAAAAGCAAATCGAATGTCGTGAAATTTGCTGCACCGCGAAGTGCCAAGCATAAGAGTCATGGCGCTCGCGGGCTCAAGCTGTTTGACGGGGATCCCGAATTGGACCTGGAAGAAACCAAGGCGATTCCGTGGACGGCCCATTTCGATCACGACGATGACTTAGACGGTCTGTTGCAGGCTCGAGGGCGATTACTGAGTCGAGCATTTGGATTGAGTGATGCCACAAGGGATGCCACCCGACCGGTCAACAGCAACACAGAGCCTGAGCCGCCGGCCACGGCCCATCATTAGTAAACCGCGGTGGATGTACACGCATCGGTTGAGGCGAAGGTAACCGCCGACAAACTATTTTCCAAGGTTTCGGATCTTTCCACCTACACAGAGTGGCTTGACATCGTGCATCGCGTCGAGGTCATGTCCGGCGAAAATCCCACTTCGGCTCCCGTCTGGCAAGTTGAATTGCGCGCGCGTGTCGGACCGTTCGCACGCTCAAAACGATTGCGCATGGTCCGCACCAGTTGTGAGCCGTCCCGAGCGGTGGTGTTTGAGCGACAGGAGAGCGATGGGAAACAACATTCAGACTGGGTACTGCGAGCCACAATCGACCCGACTTCAACCGGGAGTACGTTGAACATGTATCTTCACTACGGAGGACTTCTGTTCACCGGTGGGGTAATGGAGCGCCTCCTTGCCGATCAAATTCGCCATGGCAGCGAGCGCCTTGTTGCCATGTTTTCGACAGAACTGAACTAGCCGCTCTTGCGACCTGCGATGACGACGGGTTGGCCCGCTGCAAGTTGACCGCACGCCGCGTCGATATCGGTGCCACGATTTCTTCGGATAGTGACATTTACTCGGAGATCTTCCAACTGGCGAGCAAATTCACGGACCCCCTCCGCCGAAGTTCCTTTAGTCGACCAACCAGGAGTCGGATTAAGCGGGATGAGATTGACGTGAGCCGACGGGACAAGGCGGGAGCAGAGTCTGGCCAGTTCTCGTGCGTCGCGAGGCTGATCATTTACTCCGTCGATCATTGCCCACTCAAAACTGATTCGTCGATTTTTCTTGCTCAGGTATTCGGCGCAGGTGATCATTAAATCGGCGATCGGGTATCTCTTGTTGATCGGTACGAGTTCGTCGCGCAAAGTGTCCCGCGCGGCATGCAGTGACACGGCCAAATTCACTGGCAACGGGCGTTCGGCCAGTGCGCGGATTCCTGGAATAATTCCAACCGTCGAGATCGTTAGATGGCGAGCCGACAATCCAACGTCGTGATGCAATCGCTCCACGGCTCCCCATACTGCGGGTTCGTTGGCGAGCGGTTCACCCATGCCCATGAACACCACATTTGCAAGACGCTGATTACGAATCGCGCTTTGTCGGGATGCGCGCACAACCTGTTCGACTATCTCACCAGTGGTGAGCTGTCGCGTGAAACCGGCCTGCCCGGTGGCGCAAAATCCGCAACCCATGGCGCATCCGGCTTGAGTGCTGACACATACGGTGGCCCGATCCCTGTAGTGCATGAGCACCGTCTCGATTGGATGGCCACCGTTGGCAAGGTGCCATAAGAACTTAACGGTGTCGCCTTTGTCGCTTACTAGTTGCGTAACGGGTATGAGCGCGGGAGCGAAGTTTTCGGTAATCGCGACGCGCAGCGCGGCCGGCATCGTCAGCAACTGTGATGGTTCGGCTAATTGCTGATATAACCCGTCCCAGACCTGTTTCAATCGATAATTGGGTTGATCCCCAAGGAGTGCCGCAAAATCTTCTCGCGTTGCATCATAAAGACTGGGCATCGTTCAAGTTTACCGACGACGGTTTCATCCATCTGGAAATGACAAGTACCATCCACAGGTGATTTCAAAAACGGGACCACCGATTCCGTCTGAGGTGCTCGGTGTGCCTCGGGTGCCCCCGGCCAGACTTACCGGCGCATTGAACGCGTTGCGGGGCTGGATAGGTTGGGTTCATTCGGCCGTGGCTCCACCACCGGTGCAGATACTCGAGGCCCTATTCGGTGTACTCGACCATCGGGTGTTGGTGTTGTTGTGTCGCGCGGGAATACCCGATGCGTTGAGATCGCCGATGAGCCTCGATGATCTTGCGCGTCAGGTTGGGGCGAATGCGGAACGGCTGGAGCAGATTGTCCGATTTGCTGCGGCTCGTGGTTGGATGCGACTAGACCGCCGCGGCCGGGTGCGACCCACGCGCGTGACGGAGTTTTTGCGCACCGATCATCCCGGTGGTTGGCAGGCATGGGTCCAATTTGCCGGAGGTGATGAGGTTGTCGATGCTGTCAAGTGTCTTGATCTTCGAGCCGGCGATACATTCGCTGCGGCAAATGGCGAGTCGTTCTTTCCTTGGATGCAGCATCATCCTCAGCGTTGGGCGGCGTTTGACGAAGCGATGAGCGCGGGCGCCCGATTGCATGCGCTCACGATCCGTCGGGCAATCGATTGGGCTTCGGTTCGGACCGTTTGCGATGTCGGCGGCGGCGCCGGCGAGTTACTGATTGGTCTGCTCGAACTGGAACCGACTCTGCAGGGGATCGTGTTCGACCTACCCGAAGTCATAACCCGCGTTCACTCTCATCCACGCCTTACCGCGCTTGGTGGTGACGCGTTTGTATCGATCCCAGCGGGTTGTGATGTTTACCTGTTGGTCAATGTGATCCACGACTGGAATGATCATGATGCAAGCAAGATTTTGGCCAACATCGCGATTGCGGCTACCAAAGACAGTCGGATCTTGGTCGTCGAAAACGATCATCCACGTAAACCGCGCCGTGACATCGCCACAAGTTCCGACGTGTTTATGGCCGCTTTGACGAATGGCGGTAAAGAACGCAATCAGCGGGCGATTCGATCGCTCGCCGAGAATTCTGGATTGCGCCTGACATCAAGCAATCCGCTCGCATCCGGTGACGTTGTTCATCACCTGACGAAAAAGTAAGTTCGGAGTGGACGCCTAACTGTCGTCTGAATATCTGGCTAAATCAGCCGCTATAGGCGAATGCTCCAAAGGCCGCGTATTTACCCGAGTGATCGTACGCCACGTCGCCATGAACTCGAAACACTTTCGACGCGCCAAGCCCGGCGCGTTTGACGATGATGCCTTCCGGCAACACCATCTCGGGGTGAACCTCGTTGCCGGAAACTGGATTGCGAATTGTCTGCAATTCAAGTTCGGCGACACCGGTGACGACGGCCGTGCTAGCGAAAGCGTTGACATCGATTTCGAAATGCGCACTATGCGGACCATCAAGTTCGTAGGTATTGATAAACATCGCCCACGGGCCACCGACTTCCCCACGGAGCACACTCGTCAACGCCTTGATCTGATCGTCATCTGCGCCATCGTCAAAGTAGCCTCCCGCTTTTCCACCTCCCATGTGTATTGCCTTTGGCCAATCGGCGAACACCGCGATCGACCGGCCCTTCAAATCGACACCGTCAACGGTGCCCTTTTCGATGGACCAAATCCAGCCCCCTTCGCAGTCCCCATATGTGGGTAGTGCGTTGAAGTTGCAGGGACACCCGTAGTCGCAGTTGCAGGCGATGAGAACATTTCCATTGATTTCCCAACTCATATTCTTACCTCCGTCACGGGACTGTATTGAATGGATAACAGTTATACAAGGGCATTCCAAATCGCTAGCCCAATGAGGGCAGCGCCAATCCAACGAGCCAATCCAGTGCCACGGCTCGATAACTTCTCCAGGGCCACGATCGCTGCTATTGCCACCACCCAGACAATCCCCATCATTCCGGCCACGACCAGCACTGCCATCAAGGCCCAGCAACAACCGAGGCAATATCGTCCGTGGTCTACCCCCAGCATGAATGCGTTGGAACGCCAGCGTTCCACCAGAAAATCTGCTGGAGTGCGGCATCTTCGTAAGCAGGCATTCTTGACCGGAGTCAACTGATAGAGACCGGCCATCAGAAGTACCAAGGGAACAGGGACATCCATCGCTTTGTCGTCAAGCACCCACGCTGCAATTCCCACTAGTGACCATATTGCGAGGTAGCCGGCGGCAAGTTCGGTCGTGGCCAACGGAGTGGCCCCGCGCCGATAAAGCAAAATGAATGGCATCGCCGATGGCAGCATCATCGCCACCATCATCACAGTCCATCCGGCAACAAATCCAATGATTCCAATTCCGCCTTCAACGAATCCAGTCAATATTGCAATCCATGCCGCAATCGCGATAATGGCAAGAACTATCGGTGCCCACCGGTTACTAGATTTGGAACGGGCTGAACCCGCGATCTTCACGGTCAGCCGTCTCCGGTTACTTCGGTGATTTCGGTTGAGCGACGACCCACCACCTTCGCCTCCAAGATCCGCACAGCGCGCAATGTAAACAGGGCAAGCAGGCACACCGCAGCACCGACTAGCGGTGCGCCGAGTCCAACCGCGGCTCCTAGTCCGGCCACCAGCAAGATGGTTGCGGCCGAAGTGAGACCGAGTGGGCCATTTGCTTTCTTGGAGGTCCAAATCATTCCGGCACCGATGAATCCAATTCCCGTAAAGACCGCGTGCATCATTCGAGTTGGATCGCCGCTATCTGACAAATTGATCGCCAGTTCACCCAAACCGACGGCCAGCGCAGATGCTGCTGCGACGATCATGTGGGTACGGATACCGGCACTTTTGCCTGCACGGTCGCGCTCCCAACCGATTATTCCTCCGAGTACCGCGGCGATGCCAACTTTTAGTATTAGCCCAACCTGTTCGGCTGTGCTGAAGATTGACAATCGCATCTCAAACGAATCGGTCTTTTGCACCGCATCAATTAATGATTGAGCGATCATGAATCGACGATACTCATGGCGACAAGTTAGAGGTGGGGCTGAGCAAGTCGTTCGTAGTCGGTCATTCGCGCACGCAATACATCGAGACTTGCGGTCCAAAATGCCTCATCGGAGACATCTAGGCCGAACGCTTGACCGAGCTGCTCGGCGGTATCCATGCCTGCCCGTGACAGAACGTTGTCGTAACCGGTGCGAAACCGTTCCGGGTCATTCTGATACTGGGCGTACAATCCCAGGCCGAACAACAGGCCATATGTGTATGGCCAATTGTAAAAGTGGCTCCCGTAGTAGTGCGATTTTAGTACCCACATGTGTGGATGCGCCGTCGACTGGTCAATGCCGTTGCCATATGCATCGGCCTGAGCGGCAAGCATCAACTCGTTAAATTCGGTCACGCCGAGCGTTCGCCGCTGACGCCGAGCGAAGACCTCGGTCTCGAAAAGAAACCGGCTGTGAATGTCGACAACAACTTGGGCGGCGCCCTGCAGGTCGACATCCAGAAGTGCGAGGCGCTCATCGCCGCTGAGGCGTTGCAGGCCTTCTTCAACCACCAGCGTCTCGCAAAAGATGCTTGCCGTCTCCGCGAGAGCCATCGGCAACCGCTTTTGTAATGGTGTTCGATGAGCCAGCTGGGTGTTGTGGTAGGCGTGACCAAGTTCATGGGCCGTGGTTTGGGCCGAATCCACACTGCCACTCCAATTGAGCAGAACCAGCGAGCGATCGTCAACGAAGGGCATGCAAAACGCACCGCCAACTTTGCCGTCGCGTGGCTCGGCATCCATCCATTTTTCGGCGAGAGAGCGATCGACCAAACCGGCCAGGTTGTCGCTATACGCGGCGAATGCGCCGCGAACCAATCCGATTCCCTGATCCCACGAGATCTCACCGGGTGAAAAACTTATGGGGGCCATCATGTTCCACCAAGAAAGTCCGTCCTTATCCCCGTTGAGTCGACCTTTGATCCGCATCCAGGTGCGAAAATCCGGCAATGACGTTCGGACCGCGGATTGCATGGCGTCAAATGTCGCCCGACTGACGCTGTTCCCGTACAGCGATGCATCGAGCGGCGATGCCCATTTGCGTCGGAGGTTGACGGTGTTGGCTTCGCCCTTGATGCTGTTCATGGCTGCGGCACAGGCCACCGAGATAGTGGGCCAAGCGCGCATCTCTGCGTCGTAAGCCGCCTTGCGAACGGCAACGTAGCCGCTGCTCATCAGTCCGCGAACCGCAGCCATCGGCATTGTCTTGGTTCCGGCTGGAAGTTCCACCTCGGTTGTCAGTTGTGAAGTTAGGTCACCCTGTAGCCGTCCCCATGCCGTTGATCCGGTGGTCCCGAGTTCGGCATATAAACCTTCCTCGGATTCGGACATCTGATGCTCGGCTCGCGCCGCCAACCGCTGGAGTGGACCAAGATGTTCGCGCGCCCCGGTGCTCACCGTCGCCAACTCGTCGGCTCCTAGCGAGGCGATCCAATCGGCAAATCGGGCCAGCAATGGCGAGACCCGAGCGTCAAGAGTTTCCAGTTCGCTGTACAGTCCTTGAGCCTGCTCGTGGCGAGTATCGGTAC
>JBDSKN010000058.1:0-6991 GCA_039916865.1 Ilumatobacteraceae bacterium | reverse complement strand
TTAGTGGCCCGTATTCTTCGTATGTGTATTGCCACTCGTACTTGGTGTTGTATGCATCGAGAATTTGAACATCGGGTACGGTCAGTACCCTGGCATTTCCTTCGACCACGACAACGTCCGTTCCGCTATCGAGATGAACCGTTGTGACTGGGTCCTTTTCGATGCAACGCATTAGTTTTGGGCTTCCGATACTGAGGACCAGAGAACTCTCGAACCAGATACCCCACACCGGTCGCGGATGAGGATATGCCACGAGTCGAACATTGACCCAATATGTTCCGGCGCTAACTAATTGGTACTCCACCCATGACCAATCCAGCAGACCCGCATCGCTTGGCCGCCCATACAAACGGAGGCGTTCAAATTTGGACCTGGCAGACCCCACCGCTGGAACATATCAAACGCGCGACATTCGATTAGATCCGCAACAATCGGGCGACATTAACTAGGTTATGGCTATGGGAAAGTATCGGCAGGCCTGCCTGTGGGTTGTGGCGATTCACACGATTGTGGCATTCGTCCATAACCAGGCACACCGACAAATCGACGTGACCCTCACCAATTTTCAAAGTACCTACGCCCTTATCGTTATTGTTATCGCCCCGGCTGTTGCAGCCGCAATCATCTGGCGCGGGCACCCGCGGCGAGGTGCCGCCGTGTTAGTCCTGTCTTTGCTGGCATCCCTCGTGTTCGGCTTCGTCAATCACTTCATGATCGACAGTTCGGATCAACTTGCACACATTGCAAACGATGGTTGGGGAAAAATATTCATAGTCACCGCCTACGGACTTGCCCTCACCGAAATAGTCGGAATTGCGACTGGTTTGTTATTGCGTCGCACTTCTAATCGTTGAATCCCTGTCGGGTCATCGTTCCCCAGACCTGCTCTTTACCCCGCAAACTCGCCCACCAACCCTCTAAGCGCCACCACGCTGTTGCTTGGCGATAGCCGATATTTTCAAGTACCGACGCCACGAGTAACGCACCCAATTCCGACCAGCGCGTGTATTTGTGAAATGTCAATTCTTCCATCGCCAAGGCAAACAGGGTCACTAAAATCGCATAGCCGTAGGCCACGGCCATGAACATCAACACATAATTTGCGCTCGTCACTCCCAACAGGAGGCCGAGAGCAATGGTGACGAGCCCGATTAGTTCAAGTAGCGGTGCGATCATCTCGAACAGCCAGAAATAAGGGAGCGCCACCAACCCAATTCTGCCGTACCGAGGATTGAACAACATGCCGCGGTACTTCCACAGTGTCTCCCACATCCCACGATGCCATCGCTTTCGTTGCACTCGCAACACCTTGGCACTTACAGGCACCTCGGTCCACGACACCGGTTCGGCCACGAACTGCACTCGATAATCTCGGTGATTGTCGATCATAAATCGGTGAATACGCATCACGATTTCAAAGTCTTCACCGATGCTGTCTGGGTCAAGCCCGCCGACTTCGACCAAAATATCTCGCCGAAAGACGGCGAATGCGCCGCTAATAAGTATCAGCGCGCCAAATCCCGACCACCCGGCACGCCCAAATAGAAATGCTCGTAAGTACTCGACCGCCTGAATACGCACAATCCAGTGCTTGTCTAGGTTCACTTCGACAATTCTTCCTGCGACAACTTTGCAACCATTCGCCGCGCGGATCACGCCACCAGTTGCAACAACGCGAATGGGATCGTCGGCAAATGGTTTGGTGACCACAATCAGGGCACTTGGATCGAGAATGGAGTCAGCATCGACACATACAACCAACGGTTCGACTGCGGCGTTAATACCTACACTTACCGAATCGGTCTTACCTGTGTTCTCCTTTCGTACCACGACCAGCCGAGTGCGACCGTTTCTGGGTATGTGCACGTCGATAATCGCGCCCCTAGTCGGTAGGTCGGAAGGAATTTCACGCTCGACTCGCACAAGATCAAATGCCGCCAATAATTTGTCGAACATTCCGTCGGTGCTACCGTCATCGACGACTATCACTTCATGTCGTGGGTACTCAAGCGACAACATTGCCTGTACCGAGGTGACAATGACGGCCTCTTCGTTGTAGGACGGAACGACTATCGAGACTCCTTGTAGTAACTGGCTGGTCATGGTCTCTTCGCGCCCAGCAAAATCCTTGCGGCGCTGCTGCCCTCCAAATCCCCACGCCGCGACGCCAATGAGCAGCATCAAAGAGGTGTTGGTAATCACGAAATAAATCAGAACAGGGATTGCAACTATCTCCAGCCCAGAAGAAAAACCCTGTCGGAAGAATTCGAGAATGTCGCTCCAAAACATTATGAATTGCTCGTGTCAGCCGTAATTTGTCCGCGCAATTTGGCCAAATCAATTGCACCTCGTGCTGCTCGAGCGCTCGGTGAACTGCCGACCGCGACAGTTGCGAGTTTGGCACTTCCAACTTCACCAAACTGTATGAGCGAGTCGGCGGCCAATTGCGCGAGTCGACGGTCGTCATCACCCAACAGAGCGACCAGAGTGTCCATACTTTCCTGCCGCCCAAGGTCGCCAAGGGCGATGGCGCAGGTTCGTCTCAGTTCGGCTACCTCAGACGAATTCGTGTATCGCGCCAAGGCAACCGCCTCGTTGGCTCCGCCGACTCGACCAAGTGCCATCGCTGCGCTAACTCGGACTTCAGCTTCCGTTGCTGTAGCAAGCAGAATTGATAGTTGCGGCGCCGCGGAAAAAATTGTTCCATGTCCTGCAACCTGGGCGCACACGTTTCTAACCGCCGCGTCGTCGGAAGTGAGACCCAATTCGATAGCCGGTGCGATCTCCACTCCCATTCCCAAAAGGGAGTCGACGGCGACCCAGGCCGGCAGACCCATCCGTCCGCGCGTGGTACGAAGAGCCCGAAGAATTCCATCGGCTGCCGGTGTGGCTCCAATTACACCAAGCGATCGAGCGGCAACCAAGCGCACGTCCGCGTTGCGGTCCGCGAGCAGCGGAATTAGTAGCGCGGCGAGATCCCGATTCCGAACTAAGCCGAGTAAGTACGCGCCGCGAGCCCGTCCCACGCCCGATCGCGAAGTCAGCATTTTTGTGGCCCGTTTAATCTCCCCGCGCGAACGCAAGAGCTCACTCAAGTCTTCGGCCGCTGTGCCGCGAACCTTGGGCAGGAAAGCAATCACACTTGGCCGGAGGCGCTCCCAAATTGGCATTGGCACGGCATTTAGAACCTCTTTGGCTTCTCCTTCCTCGTCTTCGTCGGATGCAATCGCAAGGAGTTCGTTTCGATAGGCCGAAAGGAGGTACCTAGATTTGTCACCCGCTCGGCGACGATGGATCTTGGCAATGACAATCGCTGCGATAGCCAACAGACAGAGAATGCCGACTACGGCGAGAGTTATCGGTAAGAGTCGACCGGCGCTCACTTATTGCCGCGAGCGAGTAAAGCGTTGACCCGGTGCAATAATTCGCGCGGGCTGACTGGCTTAGTGATGTAGTCATTTGCTCCGGTAGCAAACGCGGCATCGACATCGGAGTCTCCGGTTCGCCCCGTAAGTAAAATCACATCGAGGTTTTTGGTCGCCTCGTTCGCCCGCACCTTACGCAATACATCTAATCCGGATAATCCGGACATCATGAAGTCAAGAATTGCAAGTCGCGGAGGATTCGACTCGATTGATTCGAGTGCCGCCAGGCCATCATTAACGCCCACCACCTCATAACCTGCTTGCGTCAATTTGAATACAAGAAGGTCCAGAATGTCTTTGTCGTCATCGGCGATCAGAATGCGGGTTTTCAACGGGTCACACTGACTAGTTGTAACTGGGCGTGCTCGAAGCGCCGGAAATTCGAATATTGCTTTTCTTGGCCAGATTTGACTGAACAGTCTTCAATAATTCGCTCAGGACCGGCGGCTTGGTGACGTACTCATTTGCCCCAGCGTCGAGTCCGGCCGCCGCATCCGAATCACTAGACAGCACAGTTAGCAAAATGATCGTCAAGTCTTTGACAGACTCGTTCTGGCGTACACGGCGCAATACCTCGATTCCCGACAATCCAGGCATCATCACATCAAGGATGGCTAACTCTGGAGGATTGGATTCGATCGCCGCAATTGCCGCGATCCCGTCCGAAACCCCCACAACCGTGTACCCGGCGTGGGTCAGCAGGAATGACAACAAGTCGAGAATGTCTCTGTCGTCGTCGGCGACGAGGATTCGGGTTGTCTTCATGTTCTCTTTCAACCTTCCTAACTCTACCTCCGATGGAGCGATTGAATTTACGACTTATTTTGGCGTATCGGCAGATATTAGAACTGATTAACTAAAACGAATCTTGCGTCGAAAGCGGAAAATCGATAACAACGGTGGTGCCTTCTCCTTCAGTCGAAGCCAGTCGAATATGACCACCGTGCTCGCGAACTATTAGTTCGACAATCGATAACCCCAGCCCTGTTCCGGGAATTTGTTTTTCGACCGCATTGCCGGCACGAAAGAACCGAACGAACAAATTGCCTTGATCCGCCAGTGGAATTCCAATACCTACATCGATACAAGTAACTTCCACAGTCTGAGTGGCCGAATCCACCGCGCAGCTAATTTTGACCAATCCGCCAATGTGACTGAACTTAATCGCATTTGAAACAACATTTGCGATCACGCTCCGCAATTGTCTTTCATCACCTTTGACAATTGCAGTATTCGGGCCGGGATTTACTTCGAACGATATTCCGCGGCTTTTGGCGAGTGGAAGGAACTCCTCACAGGTCGTGGCAATTAAATCGCAAATGAAAATCCCGCTTCTGGTGATCGCAACTTCAGAACCTTCAATTCGACTGATTACCAACAAATTCTCAATCAGCGCCTGAAGGCGATCCGAGTTTCGATTCATTACTTCAAGCATGTGTTTCTGCTCATCGCTGATTGTGCCGGCATATCCTTCCTGGAGTAATTCGAGGTAACCAATAATCGAAGTTAATGGTGTCCGCAATTCGTGGCTTACCGTGGCTAGGAAATTGGATTTCTGTCGTTCCAATTGTTCCAATTTCGTAATGTGATTTCGCTGGATTTCCACGTGCTCGTCGTTAATTATTGTGGTCGCCACATAGTTCGCGACTCGCTTGAGAACTTCAGCCTCCGGTGCCGTCCAGTGCCGGGGTCCATCGACCATCAAGACACTGACAATCCCGATCACTCGGTCACCAATTCCAATTGGAGCAATAATTGCGGCTCGGGCACCGGTAATTCGCTGATGGGACCGACTTCGTTCGTCAATCGGCCCACTGGCTGACATGTGGTCATCTATTATCCGCACGCTTGCTGATTTCCACAAATCTTCCGCAAGATCTCCGACAGATGGAAATGCCGCAACCATTTCATTACCGATTGGTTGCAATCCGTCCCGCTGCCATTGTGAGGCGAGTTGATACTCTCCTCCACTGTCGACGGTCCTAACGAACACCCGGTCAACTCCCAGTCCTTTACCCAATGAGGCGCTCATCACATCAAACGGTCGCTCCGAGATTGACTTCGCGTGGATGACGAGTTCTATTTCATTCACCCGCTCCAAAGTATTTGCACGCACGCGCTCAGTCTCGAGTCGTTGAACGTTTCTGATGGCGACGGCCGCCACCAATGACAAGGAATGAGCGACCTGCTCATCTTCGGCGCTAAACGTTCCGGAAATACTATCCGTAAGGTAGAAACTTCCGATCACTGTTCCATCAATGACAATTGGAACTCCGAGAAACGATTCCATCGGTGGGTGATTCGGTGGAAACCCGACCGAAAGCGGACTGGCCGAAATATGTTCAAGCCGAATGATCTGAGTGTCGTGGAAAGTCACACCCAGTAGGCCAAGACCTTTTGGTAAATCCCCAATAGCGGCAACTTGATCCGGGCTAAATCCAGCGGTCACGAACTCCACAACTTCCTTGCCGGACTCGTCAAGCAAAGCAATGGCCACATAGCGTGCCCCAATTAATTGACGTGCCGACTCGACAATTCGAGTTAGAAGTTCGTGGAGGCCGAGTTTCTCGCCGAGTACATTTCCCAGATCGATCAAATTGGCCATGCGGTCATTTACATCTTCGATGCGTAGCCGAGACTTGAGATTCGCCTCCGCTAATAAATTGAAGTCGGTCGCCAGTGATCGGACCTCGGCCGACCCAAAATTTTCGCGAGCGCGCACACTTAGGTCACCTTCGCGTTGATGTTTGATTGTGCCGCTCAGCGCAGTTATCGGCCTGCTAATCGACCGAGCGATTCGCAGCCCAAAGACCAACATAATTACCGTTGAAGCGAAAGCGGCGATCAGTATCACCTTAATCCCGGTAGATGATGCCGCGCGCGCCCGATTTCGCGCTTCGATGCTTTCGTATCCGAACAGTTCATCTAACCGACTATTTGCCTGACGGAAGTCCTCGAATAATCTGGCACTTTGTGTAAAATTTGGGAGTTCAGAGTTGAGTGCTGCCCGCTCACTTTTCAGTGCGCTGGCCAGCCACAGTCTTATCGTGTCCTGTTGATTTGACTCAAGTTGGATGACCAATTTCTCCGAGGAGATATCCTCGCGATTCGTCAGCCTGGTTAAGTGGCTATGCAATTGCTCCTGCGCAGGACGAATTTGGGTTCGTGCATTGCGAAATGTCGTCAGTTCATCTCGGTCACCCGAAAGTTGATACCGAAGCAATGAGTTCTGGGCTTCGGTTACGTCACGGAAAACTTTTTCGTTAGCGTCTGTGGCCTGAAAGCTTGTTGAAATTATATGCTCTACTTCAGTGGACTGAATTTGCACTGACCTGAACGCGGCCACACAAATTGTTGCAAGTAAGGTAATGCACAAGAAGACTATGGCACGAACCGTTGTCGTAATTGATCTCGCACGCCGCCGCTTTATAGAGTCATCCGTCGATGACGGCTGAAGACTCGAGCCCTCGGTCAAGATAGAAACTCCTTGCACTAACCCCTACATTGACGATATACCCAGCGTGGTATCTCTCAAATAATAGATTGAATAAAACTTTGATTAACGG
>JBDSKN010000057.1:0-40207 GCA_039916865.1 Ilumatobacteraceae bacterium | reverse complement strand
CGACAAGTCCAAGTGCTATGCCGCCCCAAATACCGAGACCGCCCTGCCAAACCTTGAATATCGCGCCCAGATCGTCGCGAAATCGCGACCAATCGGTGACGACGTGATACAAACGGGCGCCGACGATCCCGGCCGGAACCGCCCACATTGCAATGGCACTGACATCATCGCGGGTGGCAACACCGCGAGCCTCAACACGCCGGCTCCACAGCCACATTGCGGCGATGACACCAAGCGCGATCATCATTCCGTAGGCGTTTAGCTTCAACGGCCCGAGATGTATCGAACCCGAACTTGGGCTCGGAATGCTGGCTACGACACTCATGATTTGGTGACCCGACGAGCAAATGCAATTGCTTTTTCGTTGATGATTAGTTTGTCGTAATCCTGAGTTGCCACGTGGAAACTGTGCTCGAGCATTACTCGTTCAATTTTCCCGCCGTAGCGCTCAACGAGAAAGTCGCTTTGCTGCGGATCGACCACATGATCAGTCACCGAATTCAGCAGCAACATCGGAACTGTGATCGCGGAATACTTGGTGGCTATATCACTCACCCCATCTACAAATAGAGAGAGCAACGGAGCTGTCGGGGTTGAGTCATACGAGATCTCCTTAGCCGAAGGATCGGCGATGTCGCTGCCGATCGACGACATCGTTTCAACGCCTCCGGAAATGAGTGCCTCAAGTCCCGACAACATTTCATCTGCCAATGGCTGCGCAAGTGGATTTATGCAAACGACTCCCGCAATATCGGGGTGGCGAGCGGCGAGCCATAACGTCAGCGTGCCACCCATTGACAAACCGATCACAATGATCCTGCTACAGCGTTGACGAAGTTTTTGATATGCGGCCTCGGTGTCGGCGGACCAGTCGCTCCATCGAGTTGGCATCATGTCCGCGACATCGGTGCCATGGCCCTTAAGTTGAGGAAGTTCAACATGGAATCCTGCATCCGCACATGCCTGCGCCAATGCCCGCATTGATCCGGGGCTACCCGTAAAGCCATGAACGACGAGCACACCTACATCACTCGTGCCGATATGAGACCAGGATTCGGCTCCGATAATTGTTTTAACCATCATGGGATATCGAGTGTAGGTGCTTGACTGGATGAGGTGAACATTGCAATGCGCCGTATTGAGTCGTCGGCAATTACTGCGCTCGCCCCCGTTCTCGCGCTATTGCCAGTCTGGCTAATTTCCACGGCAATATTCTGGATTCCATTTGGGGTACTTGGTGGCGTGAGTTTCTCTCTGTTTGCCATATCCCTGCTTTTGCTGGGGGTCGTATTGTTTTCACGTCCCGTCCAGCGGCTCATTTTTGCCCGTTTACTTGGAGCCCGATCCCCCACGCCGACCGAACTGATTCAATTGGATCAAGCGTGGCAAAGAGTTGCTCAGGCCAATCATTTCTCGCCCAATCGCTTCGTGCTGGCCGTGGCCGATGGCGATGACATCAACGCATTTGCCTGCGGTGGCCACCTTCTCGTGGTTTCGTCGTATGCGATACACAATCTCGATACCCAAGAGCTCGCCGGCATTCTCGCCCATGAACTTAGCCATCACCTGGGCGGACACACCGTGGCGCTGACGATTGCCCAGTGGATGAGCCTGCCGGTAATTGCCCTGGCCCGCGTCGGATTCTCGCTGCAACGCATTGCCCAGGCCGCCACAAATATGTTCAACGACCGATTCCCAAATCGGCTTGTGCGCTTTGTCGGCCGCGTGATCGCGGGAGTCCTCAGCGGAGTCGCCTGGATATTTCTGGCGGGATTACTTTTTGCTCAATCGTTGGGAAATGTTGTAGGTCGAGGTGCCGAATACCAGGCGGACACCCGAGCACTGGAAATGGGATTCGGGCGTGAACTACTAAGTGCTCTCAAGCGCGTCGTCGATTCTGGACATAGCGAAGTACTTCGTGGCTGGAGTGCCGTCGCCCTCGCCACTCATCCGCCGGCGCGCATTCGAATCGCTCGACTGGAAGCAATGTTGCGTCGAGAAAATTTATCCGGAAGCGATCGGCAACGACGGCTCCGATAGCCTAATCAACTTACGAAACTGACAACTATTTCCGATCCGTTTCTGGCTGCGACCGACGGTCGACGAGTCCAACACACGCCGGTGTGGTTTATGCGCCAAGCGGGTCGAAGTCTTCCCGAGTATCGGGCACTACGCGGCGAGGGCAGCATCCTCGAGGCTATAAAGCAGCCACGACTTGCCGCAGATATTACCGTGCAACCGGTACGACGATACGGCGTCGATGCCGCGGTCTTGTACAGCGACATCATCGTGCCGGCTCACGCAGTCGGTTTTGGAATTGATGTTGCCCCGGGTACCGGACCGGTGGCTGAGCAACCGTTTCGAAGTAGCAGTGACTTGTCTCGGCTCCGAAAGTTTGACCCCGAAGCCGACACACCGTATGTCATAGAAACCGTCCAGATACTCGCTGCCGAATTGGAAGTGCCGCTGCTTGCATTTGCCGGCGCACCGTTCACCGTCGCTAGTTATCTGATCGAAGGTCGACCAAGTCGCGACTATATATATACCAAGTCGCTAATGGCCTCCGACGAATCACTTTGGGATGCTCTTATGCATCGACTTGCGCAGTATGCCATAGCGTCAATCCGGAGCCAACTCGACGCCGGTGCAAGCGCCTTCCAACTATTCGATTCATGGGCTGGCGCACTCACCGTTACCGAATACCACGAGCACGCGTTTAAATACTCGCGACTGGTGTTCGACGAATTACGCTCGTCGCACCCGCACGCACCTGGAATCCACTTCGGAGTCGGATGTGACCATTTGCTCGAGGAGATGTACCTCGCCGGACCGCGCGTTATAGGTCTGGACTGGCATAGTTCGATTAGCAATGTGCGCGCGCGTCTTGGTGCCGACACAGTCGTGCAGGGCAACTTGAACCCCGAACTCGTACTGGGCTCGGTCGAACAGGCGCTAAGCGGAGTCGACACGGTTCTCGCCGACAATGGTGGGAATCCGGGACACATTTTTAATCTCGGGCACGGGGTTCAACCTTCGACCAATCCCGATGTGCTTGCCGCCGTTGTGCGACATGTGCATGACCAAACCGCGACATGAGTAAAGCGTCGACAACATCGGAGCGACAAACAAGTGCCGTGTTGCTCATGTCATATGGAACGCCTCGCGACCGACTTGAGATACTGCCCTATTACACCGACATCCGTCGCGGTCGAGCGCCAACCACCGAACAGCTGGCCGAATTGACAGCCCGGTACAACGCCATCGGTGGAGTATCTCCATTGGTCGCTCGTTCCGAAGCGCAACGAGATGCATTAGTTCGCGAGCTCGAAATGATTGCCCCCGGCGAATTTCATGTCCAACTTGGATTCAAGCACAGCCGCCCAACGATCGAGGAGACCGTGACCGACTTGGCGCGGAATGGATTCAGGCGAATCATTGCATTGGTACTGGCGCCTCACTTCTCGGAATACTCGGTGGGACAATACATTTCCCGTGCCAAAAAATCCGCAGAGTCACTCGGTGTAACGGTAACTGGTATAAAAAGTTGGGCCATCGAACCGGCATTTATCAACTTCGTCAGCACAGACTTAAACAAGAAGTTGACTGCCATGGCCGAAACTTCGTCTCATCCACATGTGTTATTCACCGCACACTCACTTCCCCAGCGAATCATTGACAGCGGCGACCCATATCCCTCCGAACTTCGATCGACCGCGTCGGCAATTTCCAAACTACTCAATCTCTCTGAAGGTTCACAGTGGACAATTGCATGGCAGTCCGCCGGCCGAACTCCCGAACCATGGGTCGGACCAGACATATTGACAGTGATTGATCAACTTGCGGCTGGTGGTGAATGCGACGGAGTCGTGGTCAGTGGGTGCGGATTTGTCTCCGATCACCTCGAGGTGTTGTACGACATTGACATTGAGGCGCGGCAACGCGCCGAACAACACGGTCTCTCCTTTGCCCGCACAGATTGCGTCAACGATGATCCAGCGGTGATGTCGGCACTGGCCCATCGCGTAGTTGCCGCACAATCCACCTAGCGCGATGCGTACGAACGAACAACGCGTGATTGTTGTAGGTGGAGGTATATCTGGGCTCGCCGCCGCCTTCGCAATTGGTCAACAACATCCGGCACCACATGTCACCTTGTTGGAAGCCTTGCCTCGACTTGGTGGATGCATAAGTTCGAGTCCATTTGCTGGCCTTCGCTCGGTGGATGAATCTGCCGACGCCTTTTTGATTCGTACTCCGGCAGCACTTGAACTCGCTCGCGAGGTCAACCTGGGTGGCGAACTGACCGAACCCGCGACAGGCAGGGCATACATTTGGCATCGTCGGCTACACGAGATTCCCGAACCAACTTTGCTCGGCATTCCGGCAAGCAGAGCCGCGATCATGGGCACTGGATTGCTATCGACCAAGGGCAAACTTCGGGCGTTGACCGAACCTCTTATACCTCGACACGCAGTCCAACTTCCTGCATCGGAGGTCAACGACTCCCTTGGTGCTCTTATCCGTTCACGATTCGGCGATGAGGTCCTGGAACGAATTGTTGATCCGCTCGTGGGAAGCATCTACGCCACCGATACCGACCACTTCAGCCTGGACGGGATGCCCCAAATTGCGGATCTGGTTCGCCGTCAGGGAAGTTTGATGCGGGCCGCTCAAGATGTCGTGAGTTCACGGGTGACAGGTCGCGCCGTGTTTGCTGCTCCGCTGCGGGGTATGTCGTCCTTGATTGACGCGCTACTGGCCGCCTGTCAACAGCAGGGTGCCGATGTGCATATCTCCAGTCAAGTAGAGAGTATCGAACAGCCCACCCGCGGCAAGTTCGTGATCAACACATCCGAGTCCTCGTATACCGCTGATGCCGTGGTGATGGCAACGCCTGCGCGACACACCGCTGCTCTCGTCGGATCCTTGGATCAAAATGCCGGCGAAATTCTGTCCAGAACGGAACACTCCTCCGTGGTGATGGTGAGTTTGGCAATCTCAAGCCAACAGTGGCCGAACCACATCACCGGCAGTGGTTATCTTGTGCCAAAGCCGGTGCAGCGCGCGGTGACTGCGGTTTCCTTTGGGTCCAACAAGTGGAAACACTGGAGTCCGCCCGACAAATCAATGATTCTTCGAGTATCGATTGGGCGCGACGGTGCGCCGATGCACCACCTCGACGATGACTCGCTCGTCGGATTGGCATTGGCGGACTTAGAACTTCACCTTGACCGCAAGTTCACTCCACACGCGATTCGAGTTTCACGCTGGATCGAGGCATTCCCCCAATATCGCCCCGGACACACCAAGCGGGTCGACCGATTGGACGCATTACTTGAAGTCTCAGCGCCAGGACTGTTCCTTACAGGGGCCAGCTATCGCGGAATTGGTATTCCGGCGTGCATTCAGCAGGCACGATTCGCCGCCAAACGAGTCCTAGACAAACTCGACACATGATTCGACGGATTGCTGGTTCAACACGTAAGTCCGGAGTCACGCCAATACGACTTGCCAAAGTTCTGATTGCTGGCTTACTCGTGGCCTTTAGTCTGCCGCCCTGGGGATGGTGGCCGTGCGCATTTTTCGGAGTCGCCATCTTTGCCGCAACTGGCAACCGTGTCGAGCGCCCAGCTTCTCGATTTCTACTCGGCACGACCTTCGCAGTCGGGTGGCTCGCACCCGGAATGGCGTGGATGTGGTTCCTCACCGCGCCCGGCTATGTCGGAGCAGTTTTGCTGTACGCATCCTTCCATGGATTAGCGACGGTCATATATACATTCACCACGCGGCGCACGGTGATCGGGCCGCTGTTACACACCTTGGCCGAAGCTCTGCGGTTTTCTTTTCCGCTTGGTGGAGTTCCGCTTGCAAGCGTGGCAATTGGTCAGGCGGACTCACCGTTGGCGACACTGGCCCGACTTGGTGGATCTTTATTTTTGACCTGGATTGTCTTTCACATCGGTTTCCAGTTCGGCCGCGGCGCATTTCGAAACAAGATCGGTGCCCTTGCCCTAACGGCTTGTCTTGTCATTGTCGCCACTTTGTCATCGAATGGCTCGGATCGCGGAGTGACTACAAGAATTGCCGCCGTCCAGGGCGGCGGACCACAGGGAACTCTGGGGGTCAACACCAACTTTCGAGATGTCTTTGAACGACATCTCACCGCCACACAATCAATCGCATCGAGTGACATTGTCGACATGGTGATTTGGCCGGAAAATGTTATTGACGTGACCAAATTCTCCGAAAGTATTGAACTCAAGGAGATCACCTCGGAAGCACAGCGACTCAACGCGCCATTTGTGGTTGGAATTACCGAAGACGTCAATTCGAAATTCTTCACAAATGCCCAGGTTGTAGTGAACTCAAGTGGAACAGTCACCGATCGATATGACAAGGTACGGCGAGTGCCGTTTGGTGAATACATGCCCCTGCGCGGCCTTTTCAAATCACTAGGTGCGCCGGTGGATTTGGTTCCCCGCGATGCCCTCGCAGGTAGCGGAGTTGGGATACTGGATGTGGATGGTGTTCAAATCGGAGTGGTCATCTCGTGGGAGGTATTTTTTGCCGGACGAGTTCGCGAGGGCATCCGGCACGGCGGTCAACTAATCATCAACCCAACCAATGGCGCAAGTTTCACTGGCACGATTTTGCAAACTCAACAGATCGCAGTATCACGATTGCGCGCGATTGAAAGTGGGCGCTGGTTGCTGCAAGTGTCACCAACGGGATTCTCGGGCGTTATCAGCCCCGACGGCGCACTGTTTAAACGCACGGGTATCGGCGAGCAACATGTTCTGTACTTTGATGTACCTCTGCGAAAGGGATCAACGCTGTATTCAGAACTTGGTGATCGACCGCTGATAGTGGCGATGCTGGTTGTGACAATTGCTCTGTTGGTGTTTGACCGTCGGCGCAAAAGAGCGATTGCGATTACTGGATAAGTAGAGTGACATGACTATGACGAGGTCTGTTGACACCAACGGTCCTCTGCGAATTGCATATCTCACCTATCGCGGCAAACCACATGTTGGTGGCCAAGGTGTTTACTCACGACACTTGACGAAGTCCCTCGTTGACCTCGGTCACCATGTCGAAGTGTACGGAGGCCAGCCCTATCCGATTCTGGATCCCCGAATCGCGATGCACAAATTGCCGAGTCTCGACATTTTCAACGACGAGCATCCCGGCCGATTCCCCGCATATTGGGAACTAAACAACTGGCCAAACATTGTTGAGGCCGCCCAACTACTAAAGGGAACGTTTGGTGAACCACTGGCATTCAGCATTCGCGCATATCGGGCGCTGCGGCTGCGAGTGTCCGACTTTGACATCGTTCATGACAATCAGTGTTTGGGTACCGGAATCCTGAAGATTGAGAAATTGATTCCGACTGTTGTGACCCTGCACCATCCAATCACCAAAGACCGCAAACTCGAAATGGAACATGCCGAGAATTTCTGGAAGAGTCGGGGAATCGGTCGGTGGTACTCATTCGTCAAGATGCAAGGCAAGGTTGCCAGCAAAATGCCGCGGATTGTTGTGGTTAGCGAGAACTCGATCCTCGACATTCACACCGACATGGGTGTCTCGCTCGATCGAATGCGACTCGTCCCCGTCGGTGTCGATCCCGAACTGTTTACTCCCTTGCCGAACATCGTTCGGAAAAAGTCTCATCTCATTACCACGGCATCCGCCGATGTGGCCCTGAAGGGTCTGTCGTACCTACTCGAGGCGGTTGCCAAGTTGCGCACCGAACGCGAAGTGCACCTGACAATCATCGGCAAGGCGAGAAAGGGTGCAAGCGCCGAACTTATCGACGAACTCGGGTTGCGCGACTGCATCCGTTTTGTTTCCGATGTCTCCGATGAACGCATCGTTGAGTTGTACGCCGAGAGTGAGCTCGCGGTCGTGCCAAGCCTCTATGAGGGCTTCAGTCTTCCTGCCATTGAAGCCATGTCAACCGGAATTTGTTTGGTTGCCACGACAGGCGGCGCACTGCCCGAAGTCACGGGCCGAGATAACGAGACGGTTCTGTCCTGTCCTCCTGGTGACGTCGACGGTCTGGCGACCGCAATTCGGCGCGGTCTCGATGATCCCGCGCTACGTCAGCGGATTGGAGCCGCGGGACGAAAGAGAGTTGTCGATCGTTGGAGCTGGCGTCACTGTGCGGAACTAACCGTCGAGCAGTATCGCCAAGTTCTGGCAATGCCGCATAATGCGAGTAAGCGTCGAGCGAATCAGTAGCCCGATGCTCACCGTCGAATTCGAACGTCTGCCGATCACTTGCGACACACTATTTCTGGATGCCGGCTCTGGTTTTGGTCGTCATGCCTTTGAAGCGGCCCGACGAGGTGCCCGAGTTGTCGCCCTTGACTACGCCGCCGAGGAGGTGGCGATCACTCGAGCAACATTCGCCGCTATGGCCGAGGCCGGTGAAATCAGTGGCGATCGTCTTGCCGGTGTCGTTCGAGGAGATGCAACGAATCTTCCATTTCACGACTCATCATTTGACTGCATCATCACATCCGAGATGCTTGAACACATTGACGATGACGTGCTTGCATTGAGTGAATTGTCACGGGTTCTACGACCTGGCGGAACCTTGGCCGCAACTGTTCCGTCATGGTTTCCAGAGAAAATCAACTGGATGCTTTCTGACGAATACCATGCACCGTTCGTTCCTGGCGGTCATGTACGCATCTACAGCGCTTCCGAATTGAAGTCTAAGATTCGGCAAGCCGGTCTCTCCCTTCGCGGTGCACATCGTGCCCACGGCTTGCATTCCCCCTATTGGTGGTTGCGGTGTGCAGTCGGTCCATCACGTCAGGATCACCGGCTTGTCAATGCTTACAAGAAGTTCCTGGAATGGGACATCGTTGCCGCGCCGCGCAGCATTCGGATTTTGGACAAGGCGTTGAGCCCGGTGCTCGGCAAGAGTTACGTGGTGTACTCGCAAAAACCGCGTGCTAACAAGGTGAGCGGGAACTGAAATGGTAGCCGAATTAGGCATCGACGATCGGCACGATCGACTTGTCGGCGTTGTCTCGCATGACGAACTGACTCAAACGGCGCGGTCGATTGCAGCACTGCAACTTCCCAATGGAATGATTCCGTGGTATCCGAATGGTCATTGCGACCCGTGGAATCATGTGGAAACCGCCATGGCCCTCGACATCATGGGTCTGCAAGACAATGCTCGACGGGCCTATCAGTGGCTGATCGATCAACAGCGCAGCGACGGAAGCTGGTTCAACTATTACCTACCCGATGGTTCGGTTGAAGATCGCAAACTTGACACCAACGTGTGCGCCTACATCGGAGCGGGAATTTGGCACAACTGGCTATTGAGTAATGATATTGAGTTCGTCGGTCACATCTGGCCGACCGTCAAACGCGCAATGAATTGGGTGATGAACATGCGTCGTCTTGATGGAACATTCTTGTGGGCGCGTGAGATTGAGAGTAGGCCGTGGGACTACGCGCTATTGACTGGTTCCTCATCAATTCGTCATGCGTTGCAATGCGCCGCCAACCTTGGAGCCGTCATCGGCGACCCGCAACCGGAATGGCAGGTCGCCGCCGAAATAGTTGGCGACATCATCAGAACCGACCAAGATGCCTTCGAACCAAAACATCGTTGGGCGATGGACTGGTACTACCCAGTACTGACCGGCGCGCTCACTGGGTCCGAGGCAAAGGATCGTCTCGCCGCACGATGGGACGAGTTCGTAATTGAGGGTCGAGGAGTTCGATGCGTCAGCGACGAGCAATGGGTTACGGCAGCCGAAACCGCGGAGTGTGCCGTCGCTCACGTTGCAATTGGTGATATCGACACCGCTCGGGAACTGCTTTCATGGACGCGTGCTCACCGCAACGATGACGGTTCGTACCACACCGGTATCGTCTATCCTGATCGAATCATCTTCCCAGCCGATGAACGCAGCGCCTACACAGGGGCCGCAGTAATTATTGCCTCCGATGCGATCGCTGGGGCGACGGCGACTAGCCATCTGTTTCTCGCTCCGGAAGTTATCGACTAACACGCATCAAAACTCGCAACGAACCCGTGGCCGATGCTTCGATGAAATCTCCACTACGCAGGGCCGGCAGGAATATCTGCTCATAAGGTGCCTGTCCACCAAGTTCGGGATCGTAAAACACATCGTGAATCGCCAACTTTCCACCAAGTACAACATGTGGGACCCACGACTCATAGTCGCGACGAGCGACTTCGGTTCCATGTCCGCCGTCGATGAACAGAAATGCGATCGGTCTCGACCAAGTTGATCCGATCGATGCCGAATCCCCGACAACGGCTTGCACCACATCGTCAAGTCCGCATCTGGCGATGGTGCGTTCAAAAAGTGGAAGAGTGTTAATTAGATTGGTCGATTCGTCAACGAGCGTTGGGTCATGCCACTCCCAGCCGGCCTGGTTTTCCTCCGAGCCCCGATGGTGATCGACGGAATATAGGGTTGCGCCTGCGTGCCGGGCGGCGGAACCCAACCACACCGTGGATCGTCCGCAATATGAACCGATTTCGACAAAAACTTGGCCCGATGGAGTTGATCCGGCCAGACAGGCGGCGTCAAACAATGCATCGCCTTCCTCGGCAGGCATAAAGCCCTTCGTCGCAATGGCGATCGCGCGCAGGGCAGGCTCGAGTCTCACTACTTCGATCTCATTGATGACCAACTGGAAGCAGTGCATTGGCTCGCGCCACCTGACCAAGCCAACTGGCACTTGGCTTCGGCACTCGTTGTTGGGTTTTTCGATTCACACCAACTAGTCCAAAGGTTGGCTCGTACCCAAAGATCCATTCAAAATTATCCAGCAGGCTCCAGTATGTGTATCCCCGTACATCAATGCCGTCGCTCAAACAACGCAACACACCTTTTAGAGCGCCATGCACATACTCGATTCGCTCCGAGTCTTGTGTGGTGGCAATTCCATTTTCGGTGACCAAAATCGGAACACTTCCAGTTTGCTCCCAAGCCCGACGAATACACCCCTCCAGCGACTCGGGGCAAAACTCGTAACCCAGCATTGTGACTCGCGTTTCAGGCGACGGCTTTATCCGACCACCAACACCAAAGTATTGACGGGTATAGGTTTGCACGCCAAAGAAATCGTCGCCGCGAGCCACCTCAAAAAAAGGGTCCTCAAGTCCTGCCCAAGCCGAGTCTCGCTTTGCACTAGCTAGCGAGTACTCGTTTTCCGACGCATCGATAAGAAATTCCTGCATCGCCAAGGTGATACCTAATGGTGCCGACGAAATTCCTTTGATTGCCTGGCGTGCTTTCTGGTGAGCCAAAACGAACACCGCATTACACTTGGCGCGCAGCGCACGGTCGGTTTTGCCCGGGGGAAATGCGCCGAGCATGTGCCCAATCGTCGAGACCACATTCGGCTCGTTAATCGTGCACCAACGTCCGACTTGATCCCCAAAATGGGAGGCGACCCGCTGACAATATCTAGCGAACAAATCCGCGGTTGTTTCGCTGAGCCACCCTCCAGACTTGACCACCCAGCGCGGGGTCGTAAAATGATGCAGGGTGACGACCGGTGTTATCCCGTTGTCACGGCACGACTCCACCATGCGGCGATAGTGATCGAGGGCATTGAGCGAAAATTCGCCTTCCTCGGGTTCGACTCGGCTCCATTCGACGCTGAATCGATAATTGTCGAACCCAAGCGATGCCAGCATCGCAATGTCGTGCGGATACCGATGAAAGTGATCGCACGCATCACCGCTCGGCTCGAAACAGGGTGTACCGGGCCGGTGTTCCCACTCCCACCAGTCGTTGTTCCAGTTGCCACCTTCCACTTGATGGGCCGACGTTGCTGTTCCCCACGTGAAACCGCTTGGAAACTGCGCCCCGGGAGCAGCGATTTGTGGCACAGTCACAGAAAATTACCGTAGCGCACGAGTCGCATCGGGCATTTACTGGCAACATGGATTAATGGTCTCCGCTCAAACCCCACGATTTAATTCGGCATCGGAGTCGGAGACCGCGCTTAACGATCTGATCAATCTGCTCGATCTCGAACCGATCGAAGAGAATATCTTTCGGGGCCAATCACCCGACGAAAATCGCCAACGTGTGTTCGGTGGTCAAGTTGCTGGCCAGGCCCTGGTGGCAGCATCCCGAACCATCGATGGACCTGGTCGACATGTCCATTCGTTGCACGCGTACTTTTTACGACCCGGCGACCCAGGCGTGCCAATTCTTTATGAGGTCGATCGCATCCGTGACGGGAGAAGTTTCTCGACTCGGCGGGTGGTCGCAATTCAACATGGCAAAGTGATCTTCAACTTGCAGGCCAGCTTCCAGAATCGCGAAGAAGGACTTGAACACCAGATTGCGATGCCCGCTAATGTTCCTCCGCCCGAGTCGCTGCCGGACTTCAACACGAGGATGGCCCCGCACAAAGAAAAACTTGGCGAGTGGTATGACCGCCCACGACCAATCGACGTGCGCTATGTCGACAACGATCCGTTTTCCCGCGGCGGAACCCGAACACTGGGACAACGGGTCTGGTTGCGCGCCGACGGGTCGCTACCAGATGACGAAGTTCTGCACGCCTGCATCGTCACATATGCAAGCGACATGACATTGCTTGACACGGCGCTACTGCCACATGGAGTCTCGTGGTCGGATGGTGGCCTTCAAATGGCGAGTGTCGATCACGCAATGTGGTTTCATCGACCATTCCGAGCCGACGAATGGATGCTCTACGACCAATCCGCGATCTCAACTTCCAATGCGCGCGGATTGGCGAGTGGATCTATCTTTACTCGCCTAGGCGACTTGGTCGTTACCGTTGTTCAAGAAGGTCTAATTCGAGTCATTCGCTGATACTTAATGGATGCTTAGCGCCTGGACTCCATGAACATTCCGCGAAGCGCCCCGAAGTTTTCGATGCAGTGACCGGCCCCAAGGACTACCGCCTCGAGCGGTTGATCCGACATGTTTACTGGCACTTGAGTATCGCGCTCAATGCGTTGCGCGAAACCGCGTAACAGCGCACCTCCACCAACGAGGTACATGCCACGAGTAAGAAAATCCTGAGACAATTCGGGCGGAGCGCTGGCAAGACAACGAACAACAGAATCGATCATTTGTCGGACGACGTCTTCAATTGCGCCGCGAATCTCCTGCGACGAGAGAACAACCGTCTTTGGTAAACCGGTTACAAGATCGCGACCGCGAACTTCTGCATCGCGGTCTTCTGGAGTAGCGATTGCACTTCCAATGCTGATCTTGATTTCTTCGGCAGTGCGCTCGCCAATTGCAAGGCCGTGTTCTTTCCGTACATGGGTTTGGATCGCCGCATCAATGTCGAAACTTCCGACTCGGACCGCCTCTAGTGCAACAATCCCGCCAAGACTAATAACTGCCGTTTCTGTTGTTCCCCCGCCAATATCAATGACCATATTGCCAACCGGTTCGTTGATCGCTAAGTCCGCACCAATCGCCGCGGCCATCGGCTGTTCCAATAGTTGGGCGTCGGCGGCCCCCGCTCGTCGCGTTGCATCAGTAACCGCTCGACGTTCCACTTCGGTGATCGCCGACGGAACACAAATGAGAACCTTTGGGCGAGAGAAACGTGATACACCTGCTCGCTGAAGCAACAAGCGAATCATCTTCTCGGTGATTTCAAAGTCGGTAATGGCTCCGCCTCGTAGCGGGCGTACGGCCACTATGTAGCCGGGTGTCCGGCCAATCATTTCCCACGCTTCCTTTCCAGTGGCGAGAACCTCACCGGTACGGCGATTGACCGCGATCACCGACGGTTCATTGATGACGATTCCTCGACCCTGCATGTAAACCAAGGTGTTGGCGGTACCTAGATCGATTGCGAGGTCACGAGCCATGGTTGCCTAATTCCTTCGCTGACGCTTCTGGGCATCAATCAATTGTTGTCGCAAATGTGCTCGTGAATCATCCGAGAGTGCGTCTAAGTGTCGGTTAAATGAGACCATGCCGCTGTTACTATTTTCCCTTCGGGTGTTGCGGAACAGAATTGCCGCCAGGGTAACTCCACATAGCACCGAGATTATGGCGAAGAAAGAGGCAAGGCCCGAAAGGGCATTCAATACTGCGATCAAGTCGGTGATCTCTTTGAGCCAAGTGTTTGAAACTCCTTGATGTCGACGATTTGGTGACCGCTTGTGACCCAGTCATCTCCGTTAGCCCACTTTTCCCGCTTCCAAATTGGCACGGTTGCCTTAAGCGCATCAATGCCAAATTGTGCCGCGGCAAATGCGTCGGTTCGATGCGGTGCAGACACGACCACAAGTACTGACGATTCGCCGAGGTGCAACGTGCCGAGTCGATGAATCAGGGCGATTCGGCCCAAAAATTCCCAACGTCGGCGCATTTCTACAGCAATTTCGGTGAATCTCCCCATCGCCTCGGTGTGGTACGCCTCATAATCGAGTTCTGTTACACCATCACGACCTACAGCGTGATCGCGAACAGTTCCGGAAAAAACGACAATCGCTCCACATCTTGGAACCACAGCCCAGTCATAGGCATCTCCAACATTTAATGGAGACACCGTTAGCGCAAGCCATGTATCTCCATCATCAACCTTGAGCGAATGATCCATCACTTTCAGCGTACCTGAGGTGGGCGACACCCATAGAAAACCATAGGTGAGTAATCTGCTCGTGTGAATGGTGATCCGACTTCGACGACACCCGACGACTTTGATGACGACCAAATCAACTTCGTTGCACCAATTCCTCCTCATGAACGACAATGGAGGCATCCCAGCGAATTGCGTGGTCAATTTGCCCCCCGCATCTCTGCCCCTCCGGTTCATCGCGAATTTCGGCTGGTCGCCATTGGCTCGGCTTGCATCAGCGTGGTGATATCTCTTGCTTTGCTGGGAGTTGTATCTCCCCGATCTCCATCGGCGGAATCGCAGGCTCGTGGAGAGTACATTCCACCAGACAGGGCCGCATTTCAGATGGCCGCAGGATCGACCTCGATCGAGGATTTGCGCAGCGTGATACCGCATTTGAGTAATTCGTCGCAACCGGTTCTTGCAATGCCACAGTCGGGATATTTCCTCAGTTCCGCCGTTGATTTGAATGAGAATTCAATCATCGACATCGTTGGTGCCGACGGTCAAAGCAACTCCGCCCAGGTTGTGGCAATCGATCAAGATTTTGGAATAGCGTGGTTGCGCCGACTGAATTTTGCTCCAATATATGCGGCCGAAACTGATGCACTAAGCCCACAGACAACTGTGTTGGAAAAAATCGCCCATGGCGATTTAGTGTGGGTAGTCGATCGCGATGTGACCGCCGCAATTATTGGGCTCTCCACCAAGGATCTCGCGGTTGCCAAACATCTTTGGCCCGTTGACTCTCCGCCGGGTACAAAACTGAGTGGCCTCGCCGTGGATGAGCAAGGTGTGGCGATTGGATGGTGTGTGTTTGTAAACGGCGCTCAGTGGATCGTTCCGATGGCCATGCTCGAAAACATCTTGAAGAAAATCGACCTAACCTTGTCCGATGAGTGACTCTGACGAAAACGGATTTGCTGGTCTGCCGTTCTTTGGCGACATGCTCAAGGCGATTTCATCTCAGGGTCCCCTGCAATGGGACGTCGCCCGCCAGATTGCGATGACTACCGCGTTGGGCGGAAAAACCGTCGAGGCGAATGTTGATCCGGCCGATCGCATCGCTCTCGAAACGCTTGCGCCAATCGCGCAATTGCAAGTCGAAACTCATACCGGACTTTCTACGACTCCTTCGGACCATCCGCTCGCACTTTTAGTAGTCAATAAGAGCACCTGGTGTCACCACACCCTCGAGGCCTACAAGCCGCTTTTCACCACTCTCGCTTCATCGCTTAGTGGCGCCGATCTCGCGACCAAGGATTCAGCGGATCTCGACAGCGAAGACTCAATGGCCTCGATGATGGCTGGCCTGGCGAAACTAATGGCACCAGCCATGATGGGAATGTCGGTCGGCTCGATGGTTGGGACTATGTCGCACCATGCTTTCGGTCAGTACGACATACCACTTCCGCGCGAACCGATTCAACAGTTGTTACTTGTTCCATCGAATATCAACTCATTTGCCGCCGATTGGAGTATTCCAATTGACGACATTCGAATGTGGGTACTGATCCAAGAGCTCACAGCCCACGCGGTGCTCGGCGTAAATCATGTACGCGCAACAATTTCCGCCACGGTACGTCGCTATGTCGCCGGTTTTCGACCTAATCCAACCGCCATGTTTGAGCGAATGACCGATATCGAAGTCACCAGTGACGATCCAGTGGCCATGTTGCAAAGGTTTTTGGGCGATCCATCCCTCATTCTCGGCGCGGTCCGGTCCAAGGAGCAAGAGGCGCTCTCACCGACATTGGATGCGATGGTCGCGGCCATAATCGGCTTCATCGATCACTCAGTAGATATGGTGGCATCGAAGGTTCTTGGCGGCGGTTCTCAAATAGCCGAAGCCGTTCGTCGGCGACGCGTCGAATCAACGTCCAATGACGTATTCCTGGAGCAGTTACTGGGTTTACGCCTCACTCGGCAACAGCTCGAGCGTGGTCGCACGTTTATCGATGGGGTAATCGAGCGCGCGGGAATCGACGGCATTGCACAGCTCTTTCACGCCCCAGACAACTTGCCAACGCCGAGTGAATTAGATGCGCCGGGTCTATGGCTCGCGCGACTTGAAATTCAATAGTCGAGTGCGCATTATAAAGTAAGCGGATCCCACTAATCCTGTAACCCCCACAAGTGCGAAGCCAACGGCGCCTGGTGGAGCAGCAATGACTGCGATGAGGCCACCAACTACCCAAGCCAATTGATTGCGGGTTTCAAATTGCACAAACGCCCGGGCTCGATTCGCATCCGGAGCGCTTGCTTGGACGATCGCTTCGAAGGACAAGCGACCAAGGGCGGCGACTCCATTTACGCTTGCCGCGAGGACAATACCTGCGGTTATTCCGCCGCTATATCCGGTAATAATCCCGACAACGGCCATGGCGATAAGTGTCAGTCCAAGCATCACCTGCTCGGGAATTCGACGTCTAAGAATCGGTGCAACGCCGTTGGCAAGCATCGTTGCCAACGCCGCCAATCCGAGGGCAAGTCCGAACCAGGCAGTTCCCGCACTCTGGTCGCGCAACCAAAACGCTAAATGGAAAAACATGAACCCGACCGCACCGCGTAACAACATCATCGCCATGGCTGCATAGAGCACCTGAGGTCGATGAAGTTCTTCCAACTCAATGCTTTCAATTGGACCACTGACCGCGGCCACATGTTTTGGTAATTTCAGCGCCATTCCTGCCGCAAAGACGAACAGGACCGCCGAACCATACAACGACACATCCGAACTGATCAGGTGCGCGAGCCCGGCTGGAATTACCGCCACGAAACTGACAACGCCGGTAACGAGTCCAAGTTTGCCGTTGGCCGCTACCAATTCGTCATCGCTTCGCACAAGAGTGGGCACAAGTGATGATCGCGATACAGCATAAATCTTGGACAGAACCAACGAAATAAACGCCAGCGGAAACAAAAGGAGCGATTCAATTCGACCCACCATCAAGATCACGATTGCCGCTCGAGCGAGACCAACCACGAATACGGTTAGTCGGCGTCCTCCCGGAAGTCGATCAATGTACGGTCCGACAAGCGGGGCAAGAATTGCAAACGGTGCCAGGCTGAGGGCGAGAAATAGCAACACTTTGCTACGGGCGGCATCCGGACTAATGGACAGGAATAGGGAGTCCGCGAGCGAGATAGCCAAAAACGTGTCGGCGGCGGCCATGTAGCCGTGGACCCGTGCAAGCCTCGTCAGCGGAGATGCCGGAGACAATCCGATTAATCGACGACTGTTCCTGATCAACCCATTTTCTCGTATTTGTAGCCCAGACCGCGGATGGTCACTACCCGTGACGGATTGAGTTGGTCCGCCTCTACTTTGGCCCGCAATCGCTTGATATGGACATCAAGCGTTTTTGTGTCTCCGAAATAGTCGCCCCCCCAAACTCGGTCAATGAGGGTTTCACGGGTGAGGACTCGACCGGCATTGACCATCAGGACATGAAGTAGTTCAAACTCCTTTAACGGCATCTTCACCACCTTGCCCCGAACTATTACGACATGCTGGTCGGGATCGATCGTCACATCCCCAACGATGACCGAGTTCACTTCGGAATCCTGTTGGTCGGATAGTGACAGAGCACTGCGGCGAAGTGTGGCCCGAATCCGGGCGACTAATTCGCGCAGTCGGTATGGTTTCACGATGTAATCATCGGCGCCCACTTCGAGCCCAACGACCATATCTATCTCAGCCCCTTTGGCCGACACCATGATGATCGGTACCTGACTTCTCTTGCGCAACTCACGACATACATCGGTACCCGACACCTTGGGCAACATCACATCCAGCAACACGATGTCCGGCTTCACGGAATCAAATGTGGCAAGGGCTTCTGCCCCGTCGCGCGCAACCTCGACGTTGAATCCCTCGCGCTTTAAGCCGATCACAAGCGCTTCGACGAATGATTCCTCGTCCTCAACAACAAATACCGTGGGAAACTCATTACGCTTACTCATCTGACGAGTCGTCCCATCGGGGCAAGATCATTGTAAATGCCGCTCCTAATCCCTCTTCCGACTCCAATTCAATCCGTCCGCCGTGATTGGTGACAACATGTCGCACGATCGATAGCCCAAGACCGGTTCCCCCCGTGGCACGACTGCGGGCACGATCAACTCGATAGAACCGCTCAAAGACTCGTTCGTGATCCTTTGCGGCAATGCCAATACCCTGATCGGTGACCGATATACGGACCTCGTCGCCAACGACTTCGCTGTGTACCCGAACCGACGAATTCGGCTCGCTGTATTTAATTCCGTTTTCGACAAGATTCAATAACGCAGAAATCAGTTGGACGCTGTCACCGTTGACATACGCGGGTGAACTATCCCCAATAGTTAGACCAACTTGATTTCGCTTGGCAAAATTTCGCGAACTTGCCACCGCATCCCTGATAACTTCGGCAACTTTGATTGGCGCCCAGTTCATCGTGGATCCGGACTCAATTCGTGAAAGATCTAGCAGATCATCGACGATTGCCGACAACCGATAGGCCTCGATAACGATGCTTTCGGCGAGTCGCTTCACTACCTTGGGATCCGATTCCGCGACCATCGTGTCGCCCAGTGCCGCGATCCCACCGACCGGAGTTTTTAGCTCATGGCTGAGATTGGCGACAAAATCTGTCCGCATCGTGTCGGTGAGAATTTTTTGGGTGACATCCTCGACCGTTGCCATGGCCCCACCGACCTCAAGCGGTTGTACTTGTATTGCGAAATACCTTGTTGGCGGACCGGCAATTTCAACAGTTTTCTGAATTAGACCAGATCCATTAGAAGAGGCCAGTAGCTCTTCCACTGCATCCTGAACGAGAATATCGATGTGACGAATTCCGGTCATTGCGGCGCCGGCACGATTGTGTATCGGGCGCCCACCGATGCGATCCGTGATGACGACCCCGATTGGCAAAGCATCAAACGCTAGACGCAATTGCTCCTCAATCGGGCTCGTTATCGATTCTGAAATATTTGCCAGTGGTTGGTCCTTGAGAGCCGAGTCGGCACGTCGACGACGAAACTTCATTCCGCGATCGCTATTGCGAGTCAGTTACGGAGATTGGCGGTTTGGCGCCACCATCCTTGGCCCGAAATCGTTCCGCTCCCCGATGCTCCGGCATCCAACCGGTGAGTATAAATCTGGTTCGCTCACTGACGTTCACTGCATGATCGCCGATGCGCTCATAAAAGCGTGCAACGACAGCCATTTGAACCGCCACCTGCAGATCGATCTTTTGACGTGCATGGCTTTCAAAAATTTCTTGAATGAATTGCCGATGTAGTCCATCAAGAAACGAGTCCATGTCATCGATCGCTGCGGCTTTGGGCACGTCGTTGTTCTCAAATGCATCCATCGCGGCGATATACAACTGCTGGGCCTGTTCGCTCATCTTGCTGATCAGTCCGCGCAGAATCGGATCCAAGTCGTGCCCGTATATTCGGCGTGCGGCCTTGCAGATATTTACCGCCAGGTCGGCCGAGCGCTCTAACTCTCCGACAATCTTGATAATCGATACCAGCTGCCGCAGATCGCCGGCAACCGGTGACTGCAAAGCCAATTGTTGAAAGCACGCATCCTCAATCTCGATGGTGCGGGCATCTATTTCGTCATCGCCCTGCACCAAGTAATCGGCGGCCTCCAGATCACCATCGAGAAGCGCCGCGGTGGCCCGCGGTATCGCCTCGACAACCGAGGCGCCGAGTCTCACGACCCGTTCGCGCAGGGAGTCAATTTCGTGATGAAATGATTTTCGTAACTCTTCCACGCCGCCAAATTCTACTACCAATCTGGTTACGGCGATTGGTTAAGGGGGACCTAACTTTGGGTGACTACCCGGTGAACAACTCACCGGAGAATTCAGGTGCCTGCAATTAGCGAACCTGCGTGGCCACAACCCATTCGTGCAATAGTTGTTGCGCGTCGTTGTTGAATCCGTCGATTCCTCGTCGCGCCCACGTATCGTCGGGCATCAGCGCAAAGTGCACGACAGATTCATCCATCAGAAATCCGAGCACCGTGTCAAGCCAAAGACGATGTTTCTCGTGGGTAAGTGGTACCAGTGCCTCCACCCGACCGTCTAGGTTGCGACCCATTAGATCGGCAGATCCGATGAGGTGCAGCGGAGATCCATCCGGTGATCCATGCCCAAATCGATAGATGCGCGAGTGTTCCAAATACCTTCCCAGTATCGAACGCACATGGATGCTCTCGGATAGACCTGGAACTCCGGCACGGATGCAGCAAATTCCGCGCACAATTGCGTCGACTTTCACACCGGCTTGGCTGGCAGCATACAACGAGTCGATGACTCGGGGATCGGAAATCGAATTTAACTTGAGTGCAATCCGACCTTCGGCACCATGTGAGATTTCATTGTTGACAAGATCAATTATTTTCGACCGCAACTGATGGGGCGCAACTAGCAACGACTGGTAATTTGGTTCCTGTCCGTATCCGGTCAGGTAATTGAATAGTTCGGTGACGTCGGATCCGATTGACTCTTCGCAAGTGAAATATCCGATGTCTTCGTATAGTCGTGCCGTTACCGAGTTGTAGTTACCGGTCCCGACATGCACATATCGTCGCATTCGATCGGGATCGTTGCGCACGACGAGAATACATTTGGCGTGAGTCTTTAGGCCGACTATTCCGTAGGTCACATGAACTCCGGCATATTCAAGTTCCTTGGCCCATGAAACATTTCGTGCTTCGTCAAATCGTGCCTGCAACTCCAGTACAACCGCGACCTGTTTGCCTAGCTCAGATGCCTTGATCAAGTGTCTGGCAATCGAGCTGTCGCCCGATGTTCGATACAGCGTCATCTTGATTGATTGAACATTTGGATCACATGCAGCCTGTTGAACAAACGCATCGGCTGAGGACGAAAAGGATTCATGGGGGTGATGGACGAGAAGTTGACGCTCACGGATGACACTAAATATTGACCGCCCAGATTCCTCGGCGGCGGCAAGTCGTCCGGCGGAAAGTGGCTTCCAAGTTCGATACCGGATCTCAGGTCTATCGAGCGAAGCGAGCTGCGACAGTCCGCTCATGTCGATGGTGCTGCGATGATAGGTCACATCATGTCGATCTAGTTCGAGTTCATCGATCATCAGATCAAGAACGTCTCTTGAGATATTTTCCGGCACCTCTAAGCGGACGGCACGACCAAAGCGACGCCGACGCAACTCCATCTCAACTGCCGCCAAGAGATCTTCCGCATCCTCGTCGTCTAGCGACAGGTCGGCGTTACGCGTGACCCTGAAAGTAAAACACTGCTCAATCTTCATACCCTGAAATAAACGACCCAGATTGGCGGCCACAACATCTTCAAGCATCACGAATCGCGAACTAGCCGGCAGCGGCATGAACCGTGGAAATGTTTGCGGCAATTTTACTCGGGCAAATCGGTGATCATCTGTTCGGGGATCGCGTGCCACGACCGCCAGATTTAGCGCTAAATTTGAAATGTACGGAAATGGGTGGGCCGGGTCAACTGCCAATGGTGTGAGCACGGGAAAAATCCGTGATTCAAACTCGTCAATCAAATGCTCTCGCTCGGTTGAGTCAAGCGCATCCCAGGCGATTATTTCGATTTTATTCTTAGCCAACTCGGGTTTGAGCGCTTCCAACCACAGCGACTCCTGACGGCCAACAAGATTGGCGACGATCACCCCGATTTCATCGAGCTGTTCCTGTGGCGTCCGACCATCGGGGGTACGGTCCATCAGGCCGGCTTCGACCTGATCCTTTAACGCCGCAACCCGAATCTGAAAAAATTCGTCTAGGTTCGAACTAAATATCGACGAAAACCTGCACCGCTCCAGGATTGGAATTTCGGGATCGGCAACAAGCGAAAGTACCCGCTCATTAAAATTGAGCCAACTAAGTTCACGATTTATGTATCTCGTATCGGAACTTGAATCGTTTAAATGCTTTCGTGGGCGAAATGCCGAAGAGACGAAATGTCGTAGAAGGGTCATCCGACGTTAACTAGTCAACTCGACCGACACTACTGAGCGGCGACTGGATACCCGAGTTCCCACTCGAGACTGATTCGTTCGCGTTCAGCGTCGCGATTGACTCGCTCTTGATTGCGACGAAATTGTGGATCGTTTCGTGGCAACAAGACAAGCCGCGCAAGAACCCTGGCGCGAAATTCATTGAGCAGATTGGGGTCGCCATAGTCGCTGTAGACCTCCCAATGAGGAGAAACAGAGCCGAGATACACAATTCGGGCGTGCCCGCGAGGTGGCTCCGCAATTGCCGAATCTGACGTTGATGATTGTGACGACATCTAATCCTCCTAGGAGTCAATCAGGCTACCGCCGTTATCCAAGGCCCTGTTCGGGTACGCTCTAGCCATACCCATGGAAATCCCAACGAAGTGGATGGAGCAGGGAAACTGCCGAAACTTTGCTCCCGCGGTGTTCTTCCCTGCTGACGGTGCCGGTGTAGATCGTGCTCGCAAGGTTTGCGCAACTTGCCCAGTCGTACAAACCTGTCTGGAATACGCCTTGGCCGAGCATATTGACCACGGTGTGTGGGGTGGATGTTCCGAACGTGAGCGGCGTCGAATAGCCAAACGACGACGAGTTGCCGCGAAACTATGATCTAAACGTGGGGTCATCAAGTGGCGGTGAAACAATTGCCGCTCTTGACATCGGAACAAATAGTTTCCACCTCGTAATTGCCAAACCGGTCTCCGGTGGCTTTGAAGTTGTTACCAGGGAGCGGGAGTCCGTACGAATCGGTCATGGCGGCGGAGAAATGAAGCTGCTCGATCCGGATGCAATCGAGCGAGGAATTGCCTGCCTGACCAGGATGCAAAAGATTGCTGAGTCACACAACGCCCAAATACGGGCCGTGGCCACTAGCGCGATACGTGAAGCAAAAAATCAAGCAGAGTTTGTGAAGCGAGCCCGCCGAGAAGCAAAAATCGAGATCGAAGTGATATCTGGGGTGGAGGAAGCGCGACTTATTCACCTTGGGGCCCTCTACGCGATTGGCGATCACGAACATCCCATGCTTCTCTGTGACATCGGTGGGGGGTCGACTGAAATTGTGCTCGCCAACGACGACGACATTTTGCTCTCTCGGAGCCTCAAACTAGGGGCGATTCGGCTTACCGACAGATTCTTCGCCTCCGATCTACTGCACCCGAGCGCGATGAGTAGTTGCCGTTCGTTCGTGCGATCAACGTTGACCATACTTCAAACGGAGGTGGAAGAATTTGGGTTTGATATCGCCGTCGCCTCGTCGGGCACGGCCGAAACTGTGGCGCGACTTATTTGCGCGCAATCCGGCAAACCGGCGCCGCAGACATTCAATCGATTTGAAATTGGACGAACCGAGATCAGCGAAACGGTAAGGCTGTTGGCCGAAAACCCGACGGCGCTCGAACGACAGCAAAGGTTCAAACTTGATCCGAGTCGGGCCGACATTATTTTGGCGGGGGCGATCATTCTGGAAGGAATCGCCGATGTTTTCGGTGTCGAGAAATTCATGTTCAGCGATTATGCGTTACGCGAAGGTGTTCTCATTGACACACTCCAGCGCCAAGGTCGAGGTCCAAGGACAGAAGTGACCGACGCCGCGATGCGAAGCGTTCGCTTGCTCGCAGAACGCTGCGATGATCGGCCCGAGCATGCTGAACACGTGGCGCGCCTTTCGTGCCAACTATTTGACAAGCTTCATCAACTACTCGACATCGAAATTTCGAATCGTCGGCTCCTCGAGGCGGCCGCGCTGTTGGCAAATGTGGGAGTTGTTATCTCGCACTCCAAACATCACCTCCATACGTATTATGTCGTCCGAAATTCTGAACTCGTTGGCCTGAGTGATCGCGAGATTGAGATCATTGCGCAAATTGCTAGGTACCACAGGAAAGGCTCACCAAAACTGGAACACGCGGAGTTTGCCGCGTTGAGTGCAGGTGATCAGCACATCGTGCGAGGTCTCGCCGGATTACTTCGTGTCGCGATTGGCCTCGACCGCACTCAGGACGGCCGGATCAACAAAATCACTGTCAATACTTCGGCCAAGGAACTTGAAATCTCAATTAAAACGACGAGCAATCAAGACGCGGAACTGAATGTGTACGCCGCCAATGAGCGAAAGGGATTACTGAGCGAAGTCACCGGGCGCCGAGTCAAGGTCTTGTCGATCAAATAGGCGACTCCGGCGAGAACCGCCAATTGCGGCTCAGCCTATGTCGAGGGCGTGTCCGGCTTGTTCGACTCCGGTTTCTCGACTGCCGGAGTGGCAGGTTTCGAATCCGAGACGCCTTTCTTGAATTCCTGTTGTGCCTGGCCAAGATTACGAGCAATCTTGGGCAAACGCGACCCAAATAGGGCTACAGCAATCACGATGACAACAATGCCTTCCCAGCCGCTAAACATGCAAACAATGTAGCACCACGAGCATCAAATGCGATAAGCACTATGAGTGCTTGAATGTGTTGTCAATATAAGCGAAGGCAGAAATCATGACCTTCTATCGACAATGGCCGACCGGGTGGGGATTGACCTGCTCAATTTGCACACCGACGGCGACCATAATCGCAGCGTTTTCACACTCTTTGGAACCACGCGGGTTCGGGACCTTGCCCGCCAAGCTGTCGCCGCACTTGACATTACGCAGCACACTGGGGTTCATCCCCGGTTGGGTGTTGTCGATGTCGTTCCCTTTGTTCCGTTAGATCTGAGTACCTTCGATGACGCACTACTAGCGCGAAATGAGTTTGCCGAGTTTGCTGGACATGAACTTCGGGTCCCATGCTTTGTTTACGGTCCAGAGCGAACACTTCCCCACATTCGCGCCCATGCATTTAAAGACTTGCTTCCCGACTTCGGACCGCAACGACCGCATCCGACCGCAGGCGCGATGTGTGTCGGAGCGCGAAATGTCCTCGTCGCTTACAACCTGTGGCTAAATAAGGATGTGTCGCTCGATTCGGCAAAGTTGTTGGCCAACTCACTGCGCAGCGAATCGGTTCGCGCACTTGGATTTCAGGTGGGTGAATATGTCCAAGTAAGCATGAACCTTATCGATCCGCTTCGTGTCGGCCCGGCCGATGTGTACGACCTGATAGCCAAGAAATTCAAAATTGATCGTGCTGAACTTGTCGGATTGATTCCCGCCCGGGTATTGGCGTCAATTCCGCGCTCTCGCTGGGCCGAGCTTGATGTGGGCAATGAGCAAACGATCGAGTGGAGAATCGCGCAACGAAATCAAATTGGTCGACAGAACTAATCGCCGATCAGGCTCTTTTGGTCAGGCGCTGGCGATGTTGCGATTTGCTTGAGCGCGCTGACGACGTAGGCGACGTCGCTCGCGTTCGGAGAGCCCGCCCCAAATGCCAAATTTCTCGCCATTTTCCAAAGCGAATTCGAGGCAGTCGTTACGCACGACACATCCGCGACATACCTCTTTGGCTTCTCGGGTTGATGCTCCACGCTCGGGAAAGAACAGGTCAGGATCGACACCGAGGCAGTTTGCCTGGTCTTGCCAAGCTCGATCAGCGCTCAGCGCGATGAATTCGTCTTCCACTCGAAATGTCCCCTTCGGCTCTCGACTGCAGTCGCGAGAACGCGCCACAACGAGGTAATTACAACTATGTCATTATGCCAAGTAAATACCTAAAATGCAAATACGCCAATCTCGCCTCTGCGGCGAGGTCCGCATCCTTGGAGATTTGATCAGGAAGCTTGTCGATGCGTCCGCCGTGATTGTTGCCGTTTGTGTTCCAAAAAGTCGACCAACACATAATCTCCGAGGGTGTCGGCAGATGTAAAAAATGCCCGACCGTGATTTATTTTGGTCAGTCGTTCGATAAAACTACGCAGTCCAACATCGGCGTCAAGCATGAATGTATTGATCCGAATGTCGGCGCGTGTACACCTCATCACCTCGCGCAATGTGGCCTCAACGGTTTCTCTCACTGGCGGGTAGTTGAAGAAGACATCTCCGGATGAGGTGACATGAGCGGTTGGTTCACCATCGGTAATCATGATGATTTGTTTGGTCCCACTTTGACGATCGAGCATTTGCCTGCTCAGGGCGAAGGCGTGTTGCATATTGGTGCCGTAGACAAAGTCCCATGACACTTCGGGAAGTTGATCGGCCTTTAGTTCGCGGGCCACTTCGCCGAAACCTACGATGCCTAGGTAATCCCGGGGGAACTGCATAGAAATCAGCGCATGCAGGGCCATTGCCACTTTCTTGGCGGGCAAGAAATTGTCGCGCATTGGCATCGACAACGACAGATCCAGCATCAACACTGTGGAGGAACGCGTGAGGTGCTCGGTGCGCTCAATTTCAAAATCTTCGGCGGTTAGTTTGACGGGTACTCCGGGACCGCGGCGATGCAGTGCATTGCGCAGAGTTCCCTGCAAGTCGAGTTGAAACGAATCGCCATATTCGTATGGCTTGGTGTCATAGGTGCGCTCATGTCCATTTCCGACACGGTTGATTAGGTGGCCACCGAGCGCATCGGCTGCAAGCTTGCCGAACAGATCCCTCAAGGCATTGGCCCCGATTTTGCGCAATCCACGTGGAGTAAGGGTCAGGCGACCTTCCTTTCTCTCGATCAGGCCGGCATCTTCGAGCATCTTGGCCATCTCGGCAAGGCGCCCCAGAGACTTGGCGGCATCGTCCCCGAGAAGTTCTCGTACCCGGTCAAGATCTACTTCTGCGAGAGCCGCCGGATTTGAGGCGTTTTTCATCAGTTTTTCCAGTTGATCCAGTTCAGATAGTTCCTGCATCGACTGCATCGCTTGGGGAAATCCGATCGGATCCTGTCCCTCGAAGTCGTAACGACGGTTCCACCCCATCTCTGGGAACATCGACTGCAGATTCTGGGCAAGTTGATCCATTTGCCACCTCAGATCCATGTCCTCCAGCAACTGATCGGATAGCGCCTGCAATTGGGCTTTTTGCTCTGGGGTCATCGAATTGAGCATGGCCTGGGCGGCTGCCATACGCTGGGCCATGATTTCAAGCAATTCATCCAGTGTCCGGGGGTTTTCGGGGAAAAAGTCACCGAAGTTTTTCATGAAGTCCTCGAATTGAGGGTCTACGCCGCGTTGGCGACGTTCGAGCATCTTGTTCAACTCTGACAACATGTCTTTCATCCGCTGCATATCGGCCGAAGAAAGGTTCTGCATCGCGCCCGACATCTGGTCGAGGTTTTGTTGCATCAATTGCTGGCGCAACTTGTCCAGCAATTGCTCGAATCGTTGCTGGGCTTGCTTGGACTGAAAGTCGTAGTGCAGCAATTCGTTCACCTTGCCGGCCAGATCCGCGGGCAGCATGTCTAGGCGGAAGTTTCGATCTTGAGCAGCCTGCTCAGCAAGTTCGGCGCGTCGTTCGTCGCCCGAGTTCCTCGCCTCGGCCGTATAGTTCTCCACGGCATGACGCTCGTCGTCGACAATGTCATCGAGTTCGTCGGCGATTTCAGAATAGACACCACCGAGATCACCGCGATCTTCAATCGTCTGTCGGCGCGCACGAAGTCTCTCCATTAATTCACGGAGGCCGGCCAGACGATCCCCGTTGATGTCTTGTATTCCCTCCTGCATCAATCGGCGCAGAGCAGCATTTACATCCCCGTGATAGAGCAAGTCATCGGTCAGTGAATCCAAGAGCCCATCGGCATCCAATTCAAAACCCTTTTGTGTGCCGTCCCATCTTGAGTAGGTAAATCGAGCACCCATGAACGCACGATACACGGAGTTCAGAATGCGGCCAAGATCGATTTTGATCTGCTGATCGGTGGAGCAAGGCATTAACTACACCCGTAGGCTGGCTATCGAATGCGTCTCCGCAGAACTTTTGTCTTCGTTGACCTCTCGGGGTTTACGAACTACACCGAAATCTATGGCGACGAAGCGGCCACAGAGTTGCTCGCCAAATTTCGGGCCAGTGCCCGATCGGTCGGATCGCATTATGGAGTCCGTATCGACAAATATCTCGGTGACGGGCTAATGGCCGTGGCGGTCGAAGCACCAGTGGGCATCGTTTTTGCCGTAGAACTACAAAATGATGCCCAAAAGTCACGCGCGCCACTGGCCTTACGAATCGGTGTCGCGACTGGGGAAACGATGCTCTTTGAGGGTCAGGACTACATCGGCTCGGCACCAAATCTTGCGGCACGATTGTGTGATGCCGCCGGAAGAATCGGAACTCTCATTCCCGCCGACCAGGCAACAGACCTACCGCCGGGTATTATCGCCCACGCTCTTGATCCGATGACCTTGCCTGGATTTCCAGTTCCAATCGAAGTTGTCTCGTTGTCCGGCGAACCGGTGACAGACCTGCGGTACAACCCAAGCGATCTCTCGGCGCGTTCCTAGAGGCGGTTTTGGCTGAACGCTAGATTCGCGATCGGTATGTGGCCCGCGCACCCGCCGAGTCTTTATTTAGCCGCTTTGACAGGTGTAACCCCTCGAGTACGAATTCAACCGCGCTGGCAATAACCGCCGGCGACTCGTCGCCCTTAACGATCGATACGACAATCTCACGCAATGCTGGAATTGCTTCCAGCACATGTGCATATTCGGTTGAGGCAATGTCGTCGCCAGTATGGGCGATCATTCCCTCATCGAAGCCGGCAATGACATCACGAATCTTTTCGCTGGTCACGTATTGTTTGTACACCTGTAGCACCGCGGCTCGCACAAGTTGGTCAAGAACTGCGGACTCTCGGCCCTCTTCTACGCTTTCGATTTCAATCTTGCCCGAGGTCGATGCAGCCAATGCCGCCAGGTCGCAGATGCGCGGGGAAACATCAATCTCGCCGGCCCGCAGGGCTCGACGCAGCGCATTGGCGGCCAACAGTTCGTAGTTACTCACCGACAAGCGAACGCTTACACCGCTGCGTTGGTTTACATGACTGCTGGACCGAGCCAACTGACTGATTGTGGAAACAATCTCTTCCATAAATTCCGGCATTCGCACGACTACATTTCCGACACTTGCGGGTCGAGCCTCTTGGCGCACGATCTGGATTTCAGTAGATACATCAAGCGGATAGTGCGTACGAATCTGACTTCCGAATCGATCCTTCAGCGGCGTGATCAACCGACCACGGTTGGTGTAATCCTCTGGGTTGGCCGATGCAACCAAAAGCACATCGAGCGGAAGTCGAATCTTGTAACCACGAATCTGAATGTCGCGCTCCTCGAGCACGTTGAGTAGGCCGACTTGAATCCGCTCAGCGAGGTCGGGCAATTCGTTGATCGCGAAGATGCCTCGATTTGTGCGCGGTACCAGGCCGTAGTGCAGTGTCAGTTCGTCGCTGAGATATCGACCTTCGGCAACCTTGATTGGGTCAACTTCTCCGATGAGGTCGGCAATCGAGGTGTCGGGAGTGGCAAGTTTTTCGCCATACCGCATATCTCTATGCACCCACTCAAGTTTGGTCCGATCGCCAAACTCGGCCACCGCACCAATCGCGAACCGGGACACCGGCGCATACGGATTGTCATTGATTTCGCTGCCTGCCACTATTGGCATCCACTCGTCAAGAAGTCCGGTTAACGACCGAATCATTCGAGTTTTTGCCTGGCCCCGTTCGCCAAGAAAAATCACATCGTGACCGGCAAGCAACGCATTTTCCAGCTGAGGCATCACCGTGTCTTGGAATCCAAGCACGCTGGCAAACAGTGCCTGTCCGGAGGCGATTTTGCTCATCGCATTATGCCGAACCTCCTCTTTGACTGGGATTGAAACCCAGCCCGAAGAACGTAGGTCTCCAATCGTCGACGGTTTGTTGGGCGGTGCAGTGCGTGAGTCAGCCATGGCGCGACGATACCTCGGACAGCCAGACTCCTAAACAATTATCACCGAAAGTTGACAAAACTAGTCATATTTGATTGAATGATCACCCCTAGTCAGTTCCCCACTCTTTGGAGGATTCTTATGCCCATTCGTCTCGGAGATATTGCCCCCGACTTCGTTGCCGAATCCACCGCCGGCACCATCCATTTCCACGATTGGCTGGGAGATTCGTGGGGTGTTCTGTTTAGCCATCCAAAGGACTTCACGCCGGTATGCACGACCGAACTTGGCTATGTGGCCAAGATCAAACCTGAATTCGACAAGCGAAACGTCAAAGTGGTCGGCCTCTCGGTCGACAGTGTCGACTCTCATGTGAAATGGGAAAGCGATATTGAAGAAACTCAGGGAACCGCTGTCAATTTCCCGATGATTGGTGACCCCGATCGAGTTGTAAGCGGTCTGTACGACATGATCCATCCAAATGCCAACGACACGCTCACCGTTCGAAGTGTCTTTGTTATTGGACCGGATAAGAAGGTAAAACTTACCCTCACTTATCCGGCGTCTACTGGTCGCAATTTCGACGAGATTCTTCGGGTCATCGACTCGCTGCAACTTACAGCCAAATACAAAGTCGCCACTCCGGCAAACTGGCAGAACAATCAAGATGTCATCATCGGTGGGTCGGTGAGCGACGACGAGGCAAAGTTACTTTTCCCCAATGGTTGGAAAACCGTTAAGCCTTACCTTCGGGTGTTACCACAACCAAAGAATTAGCGACTGCCCCTTACACTGGCGGGATGTCTTTAGCCTCTGCGGCAGCCGAAGCGGCAAACGCTACAAAAATTTATGGCGAGGGCGATAACGAAATACACGCCCTCGATGGGGTCAGCATTCGGTTCGATGTAGGTCGTTTCAGCGCAATCATGGGTCCGAGTGGCTCAGGAAAATCAACGCTGATGCATTGTCTCGCTGGCCTTGATTCACTTTCATCAGGAAGCGTGTCGATCGCCGGAACCGATCTGGCCCCACTTAACGACAAGGCCCTTACATCATTGCGTCGCGAGCAGATCGGATTTGTATTTCAGGCATTTAATCTCATACCGACCCTGAATGCGTTTGAAAACATCGTGCTGCCTCTTTCCCTGGGCGGACAGAGTGGTGACGAGGCATGGATAAATCAAGTGATCGACACAATTGGTCTGCGTGATCGACTCAAGCATCGACCTAGCGAATTATCCGGTGGTCAGCAACAACGAGTCGCCATTGCACGGGCGTTGGCGAGTAAGCCGAAAATAATTTTTGCCGATGAACCGACAGGAAATCTCGATTCCAAGACGGGACGTGAAGTATTGGATTTTATGCGACGAGCCGTGACCGATCTTGGTCAAACCATCGTCATGGTTACCCACGATGCCGTGGCGGCTAGCTACGCGGACATCATCGTGTTTCTCAAGGACGGGAAAGTCGCCGGCGAAATGACCGAGCCAACTCCAGAGCGAGTACTTGATTATCTCAAGCACCTCGGCGAGTAAATCCGTGGTAAAACTTTCGCTGAAAATGACTCTTGCCCGCAAAGGGCGGTTGTTTTTGACGTCGCTTGCGATCATTCTTGGCACCGCATTTTTGTCCGGAACATTTATATTTTCAGACACTCTAAATAGAACCTTCGATCAGCTTTTCTCCGATGTCTACCGAGATGTCGACGCCTATGTCAGGTCCTCTAATTTTGTGGAGGTCCAATTTGGCGGCGAGCAGCGTGCCCGAATACCAATAGGCGAACTCGACACCGTGCGTTCAGTTCCCGGCGTGGTCAATTCCGTCGGCGCAATTTCGGCTTTTGCTCGAATCATCAACAAGGATGGCACTCCACTTGGCAGCACCAATGGTCCTCCCAATTTTGGCGGAATTGTCAGCGAGAGTTTTTCTGGGTTGTGGAGCGCCGACTCTGGTCGGCTGCCGGTTGGTCCGACGGAGATGATGATGGACTCATGGTCGGCCAAGAAGGGCAGGTTCCAAGTCGGCGATACTGTTCGCGTTAACGCCCAATCGGGTAGTCGCCAATTTACTCTCGTAGGAATCGCCACCTTTGGCAATGTCAGTTCACCGGGTGGCGCCACCTTTGCTCTTTTCGACCAGCCGACCGCATCTGAATTCTTGCTGGCCCCTGGGTTTGTTGATGCATTCCTCGTGCAAAGCGACGGATCGCTTACCGACGTTGAACTTGCGGCGAAAATTGACGCCGCCCTACCGGCCTCGGCCAAGCTCGAAACACTTACCGGTGCGGAGATAACAAAGGAAGAACAGGATCTGATCGGTGAGGCTCTTGGGTTTCTTTCCACGTTTCTTACCGCGTTTTCACTTATTGCCCTAGGCATCGGTTGCTTCGTTATCTACAACGTATTTTCAATCACCGCTGCCCAGCGATTGCGGGAAAACGCGTTGCTGAGGGCGATCGGCGCCAGTCGCCGACAAATTACGCGGGCGCTGCTCATCGAATCGCTAATTATTGGCTTACTCGGATCAATACTTGGCTTCTTTGCCGGCATCGGGCTGTCGCGGGGGCTAAGCGCACTGCTTGGGGCTGTTGGATTTGACATTCCGGCAAGTGGATTAAGTATCGAATTGCGCACGGTGATAATCACCATAATTACCGGCGTCTTGGTGACCGTGCTTTCCGCGATTCTTCCTGCCAGACGGGCCGGCAGGGTGCCACCATTGGCCGCACTTCGTGATACCGCATTCGAAACCACGGGCCGTAACAGATCAAGATTTACAATCGGCTTGGTCATCTTCGCCTTGGGCGCAACCGCACTCATGGCCGCGGGCGCCGGGGCCAACACAGCATTCCTGGGATTGGGTGTGCTCCTTGTATTTGCCGGCGTCCTCATTGTCGGCCCAGGTGTGGCAAGACCGATTGCACTATGGCTTGGTCACCCGATCGAGAAAATACGTGGAGTGACCGGCGCAATGGCACGTCAGAATGCGGCGCGGAATCCAAAACGCACCGCACGCACCGCAGCGCCGGTTCTCATCGGCGTCGCCCTCGTGACCGCGTTCACGGCTTTTGCATCGAGCGTAAAAGCTGAAATTCGCGACTCGATTGGTAGTCAGTTCCGCGGTGACTACGTGGTGAGCGCACCCAACAACGGTTTCGGTGGATTGAATCCAACACTTGTTGACGAATTGGACTCTATGCCCCAGGTCGCTCAGGCGACCGCGCTGGGATACGCCACGATCAAAATCAACGGCAAAGGCGAATTCGTTCAGGTCTTCGATCCACAAACTTCTCCGGGACTTTTCGAAATTGAAATGGTGCAGAATAAGCAGGAGTCGCTGACACCAAATGGTATTTTGGTCAGCGAAAGTCGGGCCAAATCAAGAGGATGGGTGATCGGGTCGAAGATTGACCTTGAGATGGTCGACGGAACAATGAGAGAACTCGCAATTCAGGGAACTTTTCGACCCACAGGGTTTTTTAGTCCTTACTTCGTTGACCGCCAGATGTTCATTGGAACGAATAATTCATATTTTGACTCTGTGATCTATTTGAAATTGACGGAGGGTGTGAGTGCTGCGGAAGCGCACGACGCCCTTGTTGCCGTCACTACCGACAAGGGATTAGGTGAATTGCAAAGCCGTGATGAATTTATCGACTCCCAATCGGGACAGGTGAATCAGATACTTGCTCTCATCTACGGTTTGCTTGCATTGTCGGTCATCATCGCCATCGTCGGAATCGTTATTACGCTACTTCTTTCGGTATTTGAGCGTCAGAGAGAAATCGGCTTACTGCGTGCCATCGGAATGACGCGCTCACAGGTTCGAACCACAGTGCGTTGGGAAAGCGTAATTACTTCAATGTTCGGTGCAGTCATCGGTGTCGTACTGGGAATATTGATGGGCGTCGTACTTATGGCCGTCCTCGCCGATAACGGAGTCGCCGCGTTCCGTCTTTCTATTGGCAGCACCTTAGTGATTCTCGTTTTGTCATTTGTGATCGGCGTGCTCGCCGCAATTTACCCGGCTCGCCGGGCCACAAAAGTCGAGATCATGCAGGCCATCGCCACAATGTGACTTGTCGCATTTAGTCGGTGAGGTAACCGGCCTCAACGGAATGCGAATACGCACCAGATTGATCTCGTTCAATGTACACCGGTGTGAAATTTGGACGCATTAAAGGTTGATGCGTAATTTGACAATTTGGACACCAATACAACACTCGGTGCGCTTCGCCGTGATGTGTCACCTTTATCACTTCTCCACATCGATGGCAGTGCTTCCCCTGTCGGCCATACACCGCGAGCCTTCCACTGAACTCTGCGGCCGTGCCATGCGGGGTGTAGTCAAGATTGGCCAGAATCATCTCCGATGCCAGCATGACCATTTCGCGGCATTCTCCCCGCTTTAGCGATCCAACGTGCGCCCAGGGGTGAATCTCGCAAGCCCACAGCAACTCGCATCGGAAAACATTTCCTATGCCGCATATCACGCGTTGATCGAGCAAGACATCGGCAATCGGAGTATCTCGTTCTTGGTAATTCATCATCCGCTCAACACATTCCTCAAGATCGGCATCGGAACGGCATAGATCTGGTCCGCGCCGCCCGAGGATCGGATGTCGTCTCGGATCGAAGTCCCGGTATGTTTCGACAACTGCCGCATTGAAACAAACCACAATCCAATCCGACACGACGATCACGACACTGGCGCGGTCCTTTGATTTTTTCCATCGTTCACCCGCTCGATAAAGTTCCCACGAACCAAACATCCGCAGGTGCGTATGCAAAACAACACCATCGTCCCAAATAATTTCGACGTTTTTCCCGTGACTGCGCACTTCCTCGACTACTCGACCGATAGCGGGTCGAATCCCGATCAGATGTGGGGCCTCAAAACGGAATAATTCTTTGCCAATGAGCGCTGTTCGCAATGCTGCAGCGCTGCGGTAAATGGTGTCGACCTCTCGCACAGTATGCAGATTATTGCACCTAAAGTTGCTAACAGTGGGATGAGCACTATGTTGATGAATGTGTCGTCGCCCGCGGAACCCGAATTGCCGAAAGTGCCACCGCCGCCGCAGTCGAGCGAACAGGCCATGTTGCGTCGAGCGACGCAGCGATATGGAACCGTGGGAGCCCTGTTGGCAGGAGGAATGGTCGTATTCGATCGACTTCTCGGTCGAAAGCCCCAGCAGGAAGCGGCTGTCGTCATTGAGGCATCGGGTGAACCGGGAAATATTGACAGCGAGGGAATCATCTTGATCCTCGACGAAACAACAACGGTGATTTCGCCGGCTCCGCACGCACGCTCGCAGCGGTCGCGGCGGGTGCGCCGTCGGCGCCGAGTTCAGGGCAACTGACCAACCGAGGCTAGGGCCAGGCGAATAAGCCGATCATGACCACCGGTCATTTCGTTGCGCATCGGTTCGCTTACTGCTTGATCGGGGGTGAACCATCCGAGATCGAGCGCCTGTTGGCTTGGCAGGCAGTCGCCGGCAACGGGCACAACGAAGGCCAAACTGACGGCGTGGTGGCGTGGGTCATGAAATCCGCTAATGGAGGGATCCGGAAAGTATTCAACAATTGTGAATGGCGCTGGCTCGGGAGGAATTTGCGGTAACGCAAGAGGTCCGAGGTCCTTTTCCAGGTGGCGAAGCAGGGCCTGTCGAATTCGTTCGCCGAGCAGGACGCGTCCCGAAACTATCGTCCGACTAATACTTCCGTCGGGAGCCTGACGTAACAGCATCCCTATGTGAGTGACATTCCCCTGCTCGTCAACTCGAACAGGTACCGCGTCGACATAAACAAGTGGTACCTGACCTCGGACGGATTCCAATTGGTGCGGATCAAGCCAGTTCGTTCGTACATCAAGGCCATCGGTCATCGGGGATTCCTTCGCATCTGGCCTTACCAGTTTCCTGCAATGTATTTGGTTTCAAGAAATGCAAGCAGGCCGTCGTGTCCCCCCTCGCGGCCAACCCCCGACTCCTTCACTCCGCCAAAAGGCGCGGCCGGATCAGAGACAATTCCACGATTGAGACCGACCATTCCGGTTTCGAGTATTTCGGCAAGTCGCATGCCCTTGGCGACATCGCGCGTGAAAATGTACGAGACTAAACCCAGTTCGGAATTGTTGGCATACCTTCGAAGTAGTTCTTCGTCATCGAAGGACACGATCGGTGCCACGGGACCGAACACCTCGTCTTGCAAGATTGTGGCATCGACCGATACATCTGCCAACACCGTGGCAGCGTAACCAAATGAGCCGTCCGTGGCAGGGGCGCCACCGCACAACACGCGTGCCCCGTTGCTTACGGCCTCAGCGACGAGCGAGGTCACCCGCTGTTGTTGAGCGCGCGACACCAGGGGACCAAGTGTGGTCGACGGATCCATTCCGTCTCCGAGTTTCAGAGCCGACATCCGAGCGGTGAACTTGTCGGTAAACTCGCTCAACACGGACGTGTGCACATAGAAACGGTTGGCTGCAGTGCACGCGGCACCCCCATTTCTCATTTTGGCAATCATTGCACCGTCGACCGCGGCGTTGATGTCTGCATCGTCGTACACAACGAAGGGGGCATTGCCACCAAGTTCCATCGAGCAATTAATAATCCGCGATGCGGCCTGGGCTAGTAGGAGGGCTCCAACCTGAGTTGAGCCGGTGAAGCTCAACTTGCGCACTCGACCTGAATCGAGCATCGTCTTTACCGCTTCGCTCGGTGGATCGGGCACGACAATGTTGACGACCCCGGCGGGTAATCCGGCGCGTTCCAGCACGTCGGCAATTGCCAAGGCCGTAAGTGGCGTGTCGTGCGCCGGTTTGAGAACTACCGTGCACCCAGCCGCCAGTGCCGGAGCAATTTTGCGAGTGGCCATTGCGGCCGGAAAATTCCAAGGTGTGGCCAGCAGGGCAACTCCAATTGGCTGGCGCATCACGAGCAGCCAGTTTCCACCACTTGGAGCGCGACGAAAGTCTCCGTCGACTCGGACAGCTTCTTCGCTGAACCACCGGAAGAACTCAGCGGCATAAGCAATCTCACTGCGCGAGTCGCTAAGAATTTTGCCGTTCTCTAAGGTGATCAGTCGAGCCAGGTCCTCCTGCTCCGCGATCATAATTTCAAAAGCCTTGCGCAAAATTTCGGCTCGTTGACGAGGAGCCGTCATTCGCCACGACGCGAAAGCGTCGTGGGCGGCGTCCACGGCGTTCATGCATTCGCCCACCGTCGCGTTTGCTACCTGAGCAATTGGCATTCCGGTCATCGGGTTTAGGACATCGAAAGTGGACGACGATTCGACCCAATTACCGTCGATATACGACGAGGTCCGAAATTGGGGCGCTCTCAGAGTGAATCCATGGGTTCGTGTCCTAATTCTTGGCCAGATCAACACCGGCGATTGTCTTTATTCGCTCTCTCAGGAACTCAAAGGCGGTCTTGTCTTCGGCAATAACCACATCATCCGCGGGATGCAAAAACAACGGGGTCGATACACGCGAGCGCCGTGCCGACTCACCTACCGGATTCGTCACTTGGTGAGTCGTGCTCGGGTAATAACCAGCGCTGGCAAATTTGAGCATGTCCCCGGCATTAATGGCAACGCTGCCTGGATCACATGGCACGTCAAACCAATTGCCGTTTACATCGCGCACCTGTAATCCAGGCTCATTTGCGGCAGGTAAAACTGTCAGCATGTTGATGTCTTCATGTGCCGCGGCACGAACCGACCCGATCGGCTCGTCACCGCGAAGCGGTGGGTAATGCAAAATTCGCAGCAAAGTTCGGCGCGTTCCGGAAATCATTTGCGACAACGGGATCGAAAATGTCTTGGTGATTTCTTGCGGGGTGTTTGCCTCAATCCAACCAAGTAATTCAAGCCCAAGTGACATTCCGGCCTGATACAACGCAGCCGCACTGGCAGACACATCCGCTGGTTGGCGACCCCACGGATACCAATGGAAGTACTCCTTAATATCGCGTAATTCGGCACCCAGAGCGGTCTCGGACTCTTCCAGCGGTCGGTATCCATCCTGGTCGTGTTCACCAGGGAGGTACTCCCATTTGCGATCAGACTTAAAAAATGTCAGCCACTCGTTGTGCAACCTCTGCACAAGTTCGTAGTTGATCGGATGATTAACCACTACCGCAAAACCGGTCAAACGAAGAGACTCTGTGAACTGCGCCGGGGCATTGGGCGCCGTGTAGTCGACAACTGCCACTTCCATACCTCTACCTTATGCGCCCAATGCGAGTATGCGCCGCAACCAAATGTCGATCGCTGGCGCGGCATTCACTGTCTACTATTGCACGGTGCATATCAAGCGAACAATCCTCCTGTTGCAAGTTGCCGTCGGTCTACTCGCAGCCGGATACGGAGTCATGTTCACAATGTTGGACGATTGGCGCGCCGAATTCGGAATCCATGAAACCGGTCTTGGATTTATCGTCGCCGTTGGATTCTTTACCTCATTTATTGCCCAACTCACGATCGCACCACTTGCAGACAAAGGTTTTTCTCGGCGGCTAATGACCCTTGGGATGATCGCCAATGTTGTTGGTGCGCTGGCGATGGCACAGGGTTCAACAATGAGCACATTTGTCTTCGGGCGATTTTTGATGGGCATGGGCGCCGGCATGGCAATTCCGGCAATTCGCCGCATCGTTGTTGTCACCGACCCGGAACACTTAGGCGAAAATATGGGGCGAGGGCTATCGATTGAGGTTGGTGGATTCGCGGTTGGGCCAATCATTTCTGCCGTCACCGTCGACACATTCGGTTTGGCCGCGCCGTTTTATATTATTGCAACTGTGCTGGCCGTGATGGCCTTCGTCATTTGGCGAATTCCAATTCATGAAACTCCGGTCGAGGATCGAACAACTGAACGATTTGCCATCGATCTGCTCAAAATTCGTCCATTGTTCGGTGCGATCATGATTGGGCTTGCGCTGTATCTGATGATTGGAACCTTTGATCCACTGTGGGTGGTGATGATGGACGACCTGCGGGCCCCAAACTGGGTGGCAAACGCCGGCATTTCCATTTTTGGATTGCCATTCATTTTATTTGGCACCCTCGGCGGACGAATCGCCCAGCGTCACGGACCTTTTCGTGTCAGCGCACTTGGACTAATTCTCGGGGCCGGATACATGACGATCTATGGATTCCTCGGCCAGCCCTATCTAATGCTTGGATTCGGCCTCACCCAATCGATTGTCGATTCACTTACGGTCACCGGAACAGGGCTGGCGGTGGCACTAGTTGCCCCGATTGAGCGTCAGGCCGGAGCTTCGGGACTACTCGGCGGTATGCAGACGTTGACGGGTGGAATCGCGGCCACTCTGGCCGGAGTTACATACGAACATTTCGGGAAGGCGGCCGCGTTTACGACAACTGCGGTCGTGATGGTTCTAATGGTCACTACCGGTTGCATACTTGCCGGCTCGCAATGGATGCGTAAGCCAACCAATAGTGAGGTTTTCTCAAAGTCTCAATAGATTTGTGATATGGAATTTCGATATTTGGGAAACAGTGGGCTAAAAGTTTCGGCAATCAGTTACGGAAACTGGATTACTCACGGCAGTCAGGTTGAAGAGCAGGCAGCGATTGCCTGTGTGCAGCGCGCACTCGAGCTGGGTATCACCACGTTCGATACGGCCGATGTGTATGCCGGTACCAAAGCCGAAGGTGTACTTGGCCGCGCTTTAACGGGAGTCCGTCGCGAAAGTATCGAAATCTTCACCAAGGTATATTGGCCGACGGGCAAAGGCCAGAACAATCGCGGATT
>JBDSKN010000056.1:0-147166 GCA_039916865.1 Ilumatobacteraceae bacterium | reverse complement strand
CGATTGGATCAGCAAGACGCCACCCGACCCAAACCCCCAGGGCGCCAATCACCACCGCAAGTGAAGTCAGCGCATCGGTTCGAGCATGCAGTCCGTCCGCAACTAGAGCTGCAGAACCGATCCGACGGCCAACTCGGATTCGATAACTTGCGGCGAACTCGTTGCCGGCAAATCCGATCAGGCCGGCAATTATTACCATGCCGAAATACTCAATTTCACGTGGGTGGATAAGTCGCTGAATAGCCACCCATGCGGCGACACCAGCGGAGATTGCAATCATCGCGATGATAAAGATTCCAGCAAGATCTTCGGCCCGGCCGTATCCATAGGTGTAACGCCGCGTGGCCGGACGTCGAGCAAGAATGAAAGCCACCCCCAATGGCAACGCGGTCAGTGCATCAGAGAAGTTGTGAATGGTGTCGGCTAGGAGTGCAACCGATCCAGTAATCACCACCACCACAACTTGAGCCGCCGCGGTCAGGGCGAGGGCGAGCAACGAAATCTTGAGAGCCTTCATTCCTTCGGCGCTGGCTACTAAAGCGTCATCGATGGAATCCGCAGCATCGTGGCTGTGCGGTGCAAAATAATTCTTGACCCACCCGAATAACCGGCCACTCTGTCCGTGCGCGTGATCATGGTCATGACTATGCGGATGGGGATGATGATGATCGGCGTGATCATGGTCATGTTCGTGATCGCTCATGCCGAACTCTCCAGGTGGTCGACTTGCTCATGAGCCACCGCGTCGTCCACGACGTGATCAACATGAAATATGACATGCTTAACAAGTTGGAGGATGTGGTCGTTGTGGGCCGCGTAGAAAATGCGAACACCTTGGCGGCGCGGTCGTACGAGTCCGGCCAAGCGAAGTTTGGCGAGATGCTGGGAAACCGCTGCCGGTTTTGCCCCAACATGGTCCGCCAGATCGCCAACTGAGTGCTCGCCATGCAACAGTGCCCAAACGATTCGCAACCGAGTCGGGTCCGCGAGCATTTTCAGTGTCTCCACCCCAACCATCATTTGTTGATCTGACGGCTCTCCGCTTCTATGCGTAATCACGCAGATAGTTTACATACTGATTCGTCGAGCTAGGTCAATCCGAGCAGGTCAACGACAAACACAAGGGTCTCGCCACCCTTGATCACCCCGCCGGCGCCCTGGCCACCGTAACCCAACTCGGGTGGAATGGTGAGCCTTCGCCGTCCACCGACTCTCATTCCGGCAACGCCTTTGTCCCAGCCAGCAATTACTTGTCCGGCGCCAAGACGAAAGTCGAACGATTCGTCACGATCCCACGAGGCGTCAAATTGATTGCCGTCACTCCACGCAACTCCGACATAGTGCACCGACACATTCATTCCTCGCGCCGCTTCCTTACCCGAACCAACAATTATGTCGTCAACGATCAATTCGGTGGGCGGCGTTTCTTCTGAAATTAGAACCACTGGTTTGGTTGATGTCATCCGTGCACGATACCAATCGAGTTTGGGCGAGTGCAACCAATTTGCCCTCGGCGGAGTTTTATGTTGTGTGCAAAGATCCATCTTCAATCTGATCACTATGATCACGCCTGTGCGCAGCGCATTTGTACCTGATCAGCGGATGTACTGGTCTTGAGCGATGCGAACGCGGACGCCGATGCGCGACTCGTTCGGCGACTCGCTGGTGATATCGACCGCGCTTTTGAAGAATTGGTTCGATCCCATCAGGATCGTCTGTATTCGGGAATTCGCCGACTCGTCGGCAATCCAGAACTTGCCGCCGATCTCAGTCAAGACACGTTCATCCGCGCGTACAGAGCGCTGTGCAGTTATTCGCCCAGTCGGGTTCGACAGCTCAAACTTCGCGGATGGCTTTGGTCGATTGCTCTCAACGTCGTGCGAAGCAATGCTCGAAGCCAAAGCCGTCGTCCCCGGCAGAGCCAACTATTGGCCGAGAAAATTGCCGATACAAGCAGTCAGCCGGAGACTCGAGCTCTCAATTCTGCCGATGAAAAGTGGTGGCGCGACGAACTCACCCGCCTTCCCACTCGTCAACGCACCGCGATCGTGCTTCGATATGTGGGAGAACTCTCCTACGCCGAGATCGCCGCAGCGACAAAACGACCAGTCGGCAGCGTGAAGTCCGATGTACATCGCGGTCTTGCGGTTTTAACTAGCCAACTGAAAGGAAAAATACACTGATGAGAACTCTCGGCCCAATCGACGAGTCCATCGTTCGGATACTCGAAAACTTCAGTGGTCCCGCACCTGACGCGCTGCTTCCGGAAGTACTGCTCGGTGCCGGCGTCGCCGACGGCTATCACGAGTATGACAGCCCAATCGGAACGGTTTTTGTTGCCCACAACCCGCACGGCGTGTCAACAGTTGCTCTCCTAGAAAACTCGAAAGCATTCGAGGCTCGATTCAGCGAACGATTCGGTCGTTCGATATTTCCCGCCCGCACGCCACCCCGAGTCCTTGACAGCCAAATTCGAAGCGCGTTAAGTGTCGGCGCCATTTCGCATCTACCCGTCGACCTTCGCGGTCTCAGCGATTTCGCAGTCGCCGTTCTCCGCAAGACTTCACAAATTCCAACCGGCGAAGTTCGCCCCTATTCGTGGGTAGCCTCCGAGATCGGACGACCACAGGCACAGCGAGCGGTTGGTTCGGTTTTGGCATCCAATCCCCTCCCACTTCTCATTCCCTGCCACCGAGTTGTGCGCAGCGACGGCCGCATCGGAGAGTACCTGTTCGGCGCCGAACGAAAACGACAATTACTCGCCGGCGAAAACGTCAATGTCGAGGATCTTGAGGCAAATGCCGTCGCTGGCCGTCGCTACCTTGGCAGCGCTAACACTCACATTTTTTGTCATCCGACTTGCCGCAACGCCCGACGTATCACGCCGACCTGCCAACGCTGGTTTGTCGCAACCAGCAAAGCGATCGACGCCGGCTTTCGACCTTGCAAGGTGTGTCGTCCTCACGCAGCTTGACGATTGGAATTGGAATTATTCGAGCTAGTGGGGCCGAATGAGACCGTAACGGTGTTGGCATTCGGATACTGATTGCTCGCGCAGCCAGTGCAGAAGTTCAATGCGTCCGTTGCGAACCACCATCGACCTGTCAACAACGACTCCGGCAAGATGTGCCGCTGTTTCAATGTCCATATTCCCGTTGCCCGGAATCCGAAGTCTAGAAAACTTGGCCTGAGAAATCCGACCGATGAGCGCCTCGTCACTTTCGACAATGGTGTTCACTATCGAATCAAAATTTAGGGGCACAGGCGTGCTGATCTGCAGCGATGCACCAACGGTGACCGATGCGATCACCGCCACCGCAATATCGAGCGTTGAGATCTCCACAGCGACACGAAACAATAAATCCTCGTCGAATTGTCGATAGCGGAGTGTATTTGATTCCGAACGCAGTCCGCTCGGATCATGTTCAATTGAAAATTCGTCTCGCCACCACCGCGCGAATGATCGAGCCGCCGCGGTTGCGGAAGCAAGGGTCGCCTCGTTGAGACCGGTTCGCCAACTCTCCAGGATTGCTAGGATTTTTGTGGCCAACTCAGCGTTTTCCTGTGGATCGGAAATCTGCCGCCACTTGCCAAGTGTTAGCACATAGTTCGGACCGCCTGCTTTCGCCGTCGGACCGACCGACGAATGCTTCCAACCGCCAAAGGGTTGACGCCCGACGATCGCTCCGGTAATCGTGCGATTGATGTACAGATTTCCCGCCCGAACATGGCGGATCCAATGTTGGACTTCCCGTGGATCGAGACTGTGAATACCAGCGGTGAGGCCGAACTTGGTGTCGTTTTGGACTTCGATTGCCTCGTCCAGGTTGGCAACGCGAATCACACCGAGGACTGGGCCAAAACACTCGGTTTGTTGAAACCACGAGCCCCGCTGCACTCCGAGGCGCACGCCTGGCGACCACATGTGGGAATTGTCGGGTGAGGCGCGGGGCTCAACCAACCATGTCTCTCCAGAATCGAGTGCGGTGAGACCGCGATGTGTTGCTCCACTCGGCGGACGAACGAGCGGCACAACATCTGTGCGCGGATCCCACGCCGAACCGACGACGAGACTCGCCGTGGCATCACTTAGTTGACGAAGAAAGGCCGGGTCGTCATATACCGACTCTTCAACGATGACCAGACTGGCCGCCGAACACTTTTGTCCGCTATGACTGAACGCGGAGCGAACGAGATCGCGCACTGCGGCATCTATATCTGCCGCTGCGGTGATCACGATTGCGTTCTTGCCACTGGTTTCACCATGGAGCGTGATGTCGGGCCGCCAGGAATGAAATAACTGCGCGGTCTCGTATCCACCCGTGAGTATGACCGCGTCGATATCTCGATGTGTCACCAAGTAGAGACCGGTATCATCGTCGCGGCAGGGTACAAGTTGCAATACGTCACGAGGCACCCCTCCAGCCCAACACTGTTCAGCCAGTGATCGGGCCGTGCTCACGGATTCGGGGGCTGGTTTTAGAATCACCGCGCTACCGGCAGCCAACGCGGCGAAGACCCCGCCAGCCGGAATTGCATACGGAAAGTTCCATGGTGGAACCACGAGTACAACGCGATGGGGCTCGAACTTCACATCGGTGAAACCATTCAGGATCTGAATTGATTCGGCATAGTAGCGAGCAAAGTCGAGTGCCTCCGAGACTTCTGTGTCGCCTTCAGGCACTGTCTTGCTGGCATCACTAACCATTGTCGAAATAGTTGCGCCGCGTTCGGCGGCGATTATTTCTGCCACGCGATGCAGTACCTCGCGTCGTTGCTTCGGCGAGGAGGCCCAATTATCGGCGGCCGAGAGTGCCGCGGCTATCGCCCGATCAATTTCCGCGGTATCGATGGGGACCAAATTCGCTTGCGGCGTCGAGGGAGCAGCAAGGCAGGAATTAATCCATTGTCGATTGGTAGCCAACGAGAAATCAGTGTCCGGTTCGTTAGAAAATGACTCGTCGAGTTTGAATCGGCGGTTCTCGTTGGCTCGATCCTGAGATCTGCCCGACAAGTTGACCGGGTTTTGGCGGTCTCGAGTTGCCTGCACAAAGCGGTCTCGTTCACGAATCCACTCGGGACCGCCCACGCGAAGCGAAGCGACGTGACGCAGGTAATTGTCGGGGGCGGTGTTTTCATCGAGCCGCCGCGCCAAATATGCAATCGCGGAAACGAGATCGTTCGACGCGACCGTCGGCGTATACAAAATGAGATCACCGGTATGCTCACGCACCGCGCGTGCCTGCGGTGGGGCCATCCCTTCTAACATTTCGATTTGAAGGCGATGAAGCCCGTTCTTCTTCGCACCAACGACAAGTCCCCAGGCGACGTCAAACAAGTTGTGGCTTCCCAGTCCGATCTGTACGGCCGGATCAAGGGCGGGATCAAGGAGTAGATCGAGAAGTCGCTTGAAGTTGGCGTCAGTTTCGGCTTTCGACTCGAACGGCGCTTGCTTCCATCCATGAATTTCGCCATCCACCTGTTCCATTGCCAGATTGGCACCCTTTACGAGTCGGATTTTGGTGCACGCACCAAATTTGCGATGTCGCTCGACCGCCCAATGAGCGATGTCCTCGGCAGCCGCCACTGATTCGGGAAGATAGGCCTGCAGAACGATGCCAACATTTAGTCGAGCTAGATCATGATCGGCAAGTGCCACCTTGAGTACGCCGACCGTCAGATGAAGATCGCGAAATTCCTCCATGTCAAGATTGACGAACTTGGGTGGGTTATGACGGGCCGCTTCGCGGTAGATCAGTTGCATCTGTTCAGCGACTTCGGCGACGGTGTAATCAAAGGCCAATACTTTCATTCGACTCGAGATCGAAGACAATTTTACGGAAACATAATTGGTGTCCGTTCGACGAAGGACTTCTAACACGCGGTTTAGTCGACGATCGGCTTCTTCCTCGCCGAGCACCGCTTCACCAAGAATGTTTATGTTGGGGTTACTACCGAGCGCCCGGCGTCGATGAATGTGCCTCGCAAAATCCGGATCCTCGGAAGGGACAACGACATATCTGGATTCGCGACTTATCCTCGCCCGCACCAACGCCATCACCAACCGTGGAAAGCGGGTGGCCAACCGACTGGAAGTCTTGAGAAGCGTTCGGTCGAGAATCGAGGCAAATCCCAGATCTGTCTGCTTGACAAGATCTCTGAACCGCTGGGCAGCTCGCCCTGGCTCACGAACCCGCAGCACTTCGTCAGTCAACGCATTGACAAACATCTTGCCGGCGTCATCGTTCAGGAGCCGCGCAAATCGCTTCAGGCGCCGCCGCTCGGCCCGGCTCGCAACTGCTGATGCTCGATCTACGAGAGTTTCGGCGAGGCGGATGGCGTCATCAGTGATCCGAGAATCGTCGGCGAATGCGCTCACGTTGTTCACGCTCCCGTATTCCTCGAGCAGATATGTGTGCTATTCACATTCATGCAACACCACGCCAACATCGTAGAGTGACCAATCAAGGGAGCGAAACTATGCACGAAACCGCCGGAGACCTGACCAGAGTGCAGAGACTCCTAGACGAAAGTTATCGTGCGGCCGGCGCTCACCTCCGTGAAGTGATCACTCCGAAGCAAGGTAACCGTTGTATTTGCCTAGCTAAGCAGGTACTCCACCAGGGCGGCAATTTCCGTCTCGCTGAGATTCAAATTTGGCATGCTTGACCCCGACCCGCTGCTGAGCGCCGGTGAAATGAATACGGACGGCGTACGCATCGACTCGGCAAGGTATTGAGCTGCGCTCAATCCTGGTCGGCGATTACCGGCCCAGTCGCTCGCACCAATGAGTGGCGGGCCAACTAGGTTGCCTGAACTTGAGTCCGGACCGATGTGACACGATGCGCAACCCTTGGCCTTGAACAACACGGATCCGGCAATCGGCTGGTCGACGCTGACCGTTGATTGCGTCGATTCGTTCCATGTTGCGATTGTCAACACGATTAAAGCAATCGCGATAATGGCGGCCAGGCGGCCAACTCGGGTCACGACAGAGAAAGACGACGGCGCCGCGCCATGACCATATCGGTAAGTGCCACAAGCCCAAATAGCGCTGCACCGCCAAGCGCAACGTATTGCAATGAGTTTGACGAGCTACCCGGGTTCACGGTCTTGGTTGGTGCGCCTACGTCGATCTGTCCAAGATCTTGTTCGGCGAACCCACCTTGGCGAATGCTCCATTGATACGAGCCGACCGATGGAAATTCTACGCGAGCTACATAGTGACCGACGGTTCCATCACCTTTTGCCGGAAAGTAGTGCGCGGTGCCACCGCCGGGGGTGATTGTGATGCCTACGTTCTCACTTATGTCGACGGGAGTGATGCCGTGCTGGCGGATGGTAAACCCGACGTCGATCGGTTCACCGGCAATTGGAACCGGGACCTCGTCGAGAGTGCTGACCGCCCATCCACCGGCAGTGGCCAACGATCCGACTCCCAATACGCAAACAACAGCGGTGAAAAGGCACGCACCGAGGCGGATGGCGGACAGTCTTCGATAACGGACGGAATGCTTGATGGTCATGTCAGTCCGACACCGCCGTTGGCATCCGGGTTCCAGCGAAATTGAGGGCATCTTCTAGATTGTCAAAACCCTCCAGTCGATAGAGCACCCCGTCAACCTCCCACAACAACGTGTTGCCAGCGATTCGTTCGACTGTGACGACCCCATCACTCGACTCATATAGCAATTCATGTGGCGCGCCAGAGATCCATAGTCCCATGTGGCCACCAACTTCGACTTCGACAATCGATGTGCTCGAACCGAGAGTTTTTTGCAATACCGGCCCATCAATTCGTCCAGCGATGGCCGACATTAGGACCTGCCGGCCATCGAGATCAATGACCTCACTTTCACCCGGACCCGGAAGTACAAATGTCTCCGGCGCCGGCGACAATTCGAGATCAGCATCCCTTTCAATCCGGACCAAATCCAATCCGAACCATCGGGCAACGACTCGACGCGAATCGGGATGCAAGGCGATCGCAGTCGCCACGATCAGCAAGAACGCGGCGACCATCTGTAGCCGGCGACGCGCCCGTCGCTCAACCGGTAATTGGTCGATGCGGACCACGATCGAGTCAACAAGTCCGACGCTGTCCACATTGAGCGCGCCAGCGAGGTCGGCGAGACGAGCTTCGAGATTATTCATGTTCTCTCCCCTTTGACAGAAACGCGCTCGAGTTCGCTTTGTAACTTGGCCAGTGCGCGCGAGGTGCGCGATTTCACTGTGCCGATTGCGACATCTAAGACTTCGGCCGTTTCGGCTTCCGAAAGCTCCGCCACAAACCGGCAGCCGAGCACTTCTCGATCGTCCGGTTTCATTCTTTCCAGTGCGGCAGCGACGGCGAGATTTTCCATGTTTCGAACAGCTGCCTGTTCGGTGTCATCTTCAACATGCAAAAGTAGACCGGCGTGACGGTCCTCACGCCGAATCCGTCGAATCCGGCTTCGTACATGATTCTTGGCATGATTTGCCACCACCCGCAACATCCAAGATCGAACAGACCCAGTGCCCCGATACGAGCCAAGTTTGCGATGCACATTCACGAACGCATCTTGCACGATGTCTTTCGCCTCCTCGGTTGATCCGCTAATAACAGACGCCACCCGTAGCGCCGAAATTTGGTGACGCTTAATCAATTCTCCAAACGCCAATCGATCGTTCTTTCGCGCGCGGGTAAGCAACGCGACATCGTCGCAATCGGTTAAATCAGCAGAGCTCATTGGTGATCACAGTCTGTTACTTGTCCGACACCGCTGATTCGTGTCAGGTTCCATGGCGGCGCCCTACATAGACCATTCACACTTAGTGGCGGGGGCAGGATTTGAACCTGCGACCTTTGGGTTATGAGCCCAACGAGCTACCGGACTGCTCCACCCCGCGTCGTAGAGGCTGTACGGTAGCGAATGCACAAGACGAATCACAACCTCAATTCTCATGACCTTTTTTTCTCGCACACCCAAGGCCACCGTCGCCGACCTAGACGCGCTTCGCTCGGAGCTCACGCAATTGCGCAGCGAACTCACCGAGCGATCTAATGAACTTTCGCTCGTTACGGCCGCTGCAAATGGAATCGACCAACGAATAACTGCCATTGATACGCGACTTACAAACATGACCGCCGAGTTGTCACATCAGTTGCACGAACTAAGTTCAGATATCGAAGCCGTGGCAAGCAAGGACGGTGATTCAAGTTCTGTCGAAGTGCTTGAGCAACTGCGCGTGAGTCAAACTCGGATAGCCAACGAACAGGCTCGTTACGAAATTGCTTTTCGACAGGATCTTGCGATGATTGCGGAGCAGCTACGCAAAATCAAATAGATATCGTCAACTAACCGCCGATAAGTGCAATTGCCTGTCTAATGAGTTCGCGGGCTTGCCCTAGTTTTTGCTGATAGAGCGTAAAATTTGGTGGGTTGGCTCCAAGTGCCGCATCCGCCTCATTGAAAAGCAATTCGGCTTGAGTTAGCAACTCACTCGCCGTCGTTGATCCAGTGTCGATCGTCGAAGGCGGCGCGGTTGTTGTCGGAACCGTCGTCGTAGTTACAGGGCTGCCAGGAGTAGTCGTCGTCGTTACAACCGTGCCATCATCCAGACGATCTCCAAGGTCATTGGTAAAGCCAGGAAACAGTTCGGCGATTGCACTAGATAGGTCATCGCTAATTACAACGGTCTTGTTATACGATGCGAGAAACTTCCGAACGAATACTTGTTTCTCATTTGCATCGTCAGGGCGCACATACAGCGGTCGAACGAAAACTAATCCATTGGCTACGGGAACGATTTGCAAATCACCGAATACGACTCGAGACCCTCGTTGATCAAGCAATGTAACTTGCTGAGATACGATCGGATTACTGCCAAATTCTGCGGCAATTGTTGCGGGTCCGTCCGGAAGTGGATCGGTCATTTCGTAGATCGTGATCTTGCCGTACGTGCGCGGGTCACTAGAGACCACCATGAATGCGCGAAGCTCTTTGCGGGAATCGTCCGATGAAAACGGTACGAAGGGACGAAGCATTGAGAATTTACCCGACGACTCTGAGCTGTCTGGTGCGTGGAATATCGTGTAATAGGGCTCGAATCTGGTCACATTTGCGTCTTGCACGTTGATTGCATCTGCATTTGTGGCTATGTCGGTTCCGACAATCGCACCCGTAGAGCCGTTGGTTTCGGTGGAAGGTGATTGGGCCACACTCCAGGCCGCTTCACTGTTGAAAAACAGGGTCGAGTCATCAAAGTGATAGCGCCCGAAAATGTTTGTCTGCACACGGAAGAGATCCTCTGGGTATCGGAAGTGCGCCACCAAATCGGCCGAAGCTTCGCTAATTGGCGTCATCAGTTTCGGAAATGCGTGTGCCCAAGTCGCCGCGATTGGATCGGTCGGATCGACCAGGTAAAAGGTCAAGCCACCCGTATAGGCATCGACGATGACTTTCACGCTGTTTCGCACGTAATTGAAACTGGCGTTTAGTCCGCTCCCTGCAGTTAGTTGAGAGACATTGGCTTTCTGCGCATATGGGTAACGATCCGTTGTCGTGAACGCATCCAGTATCCACACAACATTGCCGTCGACTACCGCTGGATACGGATCGGCGTCATAGCGGAGGAACGGGGCGACTTTTTCGGCTCGCTGCTTGACATCGCGAACCCACATGATTCGCGAATCCTTGGTGATGAGGTTCGACCCGAACAAGTTGTACTCCGCAAAATTCACGGCAAATGCAAGTCGGCGCAAAGTCGAAGACAATTTCACCCCGCCATCGCCGGTATATGGTGCCGGCGCTAAGTCAGGACAGGCCTGCTCGATTTGGTTTGTTCCGACAATCGAATATGATCCAAGAGATTCGCCAACGTACAACTGCGGACGCTTGATGTCGAGATCGACATACATTGGTCGACCGTCGGCGGTGACAATGCTCGCCGGTGCTCCGACAAGTCCACAGCCGTGGGTGTACAGCAAGTGACGCGAGACCCAAGTTCGGTTTGGAATACCACCAGGATTGAGTTCACGCGCGCCAACCATCACCTGCTGAGTACGTCCGTCAATCGAGTACCTGTCAACATCAAGATCTCGAATCGTGTAAAACGATTTAAGTCCCTCATCCAAGGCAAAGCGATCGCGCATTTCAGTGGGGTCAAGCTGTCGCACATCGCGTAACGGAGCGTCATTTGAAGCCAGCTCGCTGGCCGTAATTGCACCAAACGCGATCGGCACCTGTTCGACATCACTTATTCCCATTGCCGATTTGGTGGCGACAATATTACGGGCAATGTACGGAAGTTCCTTCGTGCTCACGTTTGGCTGAACCGAAAAGCGCTGCACGATCGCCGGATAAACGGTTCCAGCGGCGACTGCCACCACTATCCACATCAATGTGGCAAGCACCGGAAGTCGCCAACCCTTTTGGCGGACATTCCAAAGGAATAGCAACGCCACCGCAATCGATACCAAGATCATGAGGTTGATTGCCGGAAGTTGAGCCTTTACATCGGTATATGTCGCGCCTTGAACAACACCACGCGTGGAGCGCGTTAATTCAAAGCGTGACAACCAGTAGCTCACCGCCCGAACGAGGGCGAGCGCAGCAAACAACACCGAAAGATGTGCCTTGGCCTGCGGCGTGACGTGGCGAATGTCGGACTGAACTCGGATTCCGCCGTTCAGATAATACGCGACCGCTGTGACCAAAGTGATCAGCACGAGCGAACCAAACAACCAACTCACTGTGGACTCAATGAATGGAAGTCGAAAAACATAAAAACTGATGTCGTGATGAAACAGTGGGTCCTTTGTTCCAAACGGCTGAAAGTTGCGAAACAGAAGCCATTCCTGCCATTGGCTCATTGTCGGAAGGCCAACCATTAAACCAAGAACTCCAGAAACAACAAGACGAACGAGCCACTTTCGTCGACCGACGAGTTGCTGATATCCGGAAAGCACTCGTTGCTCGGGCGAATTTCCGATGACGATTGGCGCCATTCTGTCGGCGATCCACAAATTGAGAGTAAGTAGGACAAAGAAGACCGCGACGAAGGTCACCCCAAGTAGCGTCTTGGCCCCAATAACTCCCCAAAGCACATCACTTCGACCCACTGAGTTGTGCCACAGAACATTCACATAGAACGAAGCGACACTTCGCGCGGAAATGAATAGCAGGACGACGAGACCAACGAAGACTGTGGCGATCAATCTGCTTCGACGTGGAGCCCTGATTCGAAATCCACCTGCCGACGGGGTGCGTCGACGAGGAGGAAGGTCAGCCGGGTTCCGCACGGTGTGGAGGTTAGCCGAGTGACGGGGTCACAAGGCAGCGGCAACCAGCATGCGCAGTCGGATGCAAATTTCCAGTTGGAAATTCTGTGCCGAGAGGTGTCGCGCCGGCGAGTGCGTTGTCTTCAGCATCCGCACATGCCGGTCCATTTGGGTCAACCATCCAACAAACGGGAGTGCCAGCATCAAGTACTAGATAGGCGCCACGACTGTAAGCGAGACACGCTAGATCTGGAATATGGGAATCGATCCGCTGAATTTTCCATTCGCGATATGCACTTCGCACCAAACTCGACATTTCGTCGCGGTTTCCGTCGCTTTGAACGACACAACGCTGAATTCGGTCGCGTAGCGGCAAGACAATATTATCCTCAATGCTCTTGGCCAGAACTTGCATAACCGATGCATTGCTGATCTTCTTGCGTAGATCGGATTTCATGCTCGTGGACAGTGACTTCGCCCCAGCCATCGCCGCCGACATTATGTCTTCGGTGAGGGCCTCTACATATTGTTGAGTCTGAATCGAGGATTCAGGCAAGACCCTTTCTAAGGCGACCAGTGCCTTTCTACCCTCTAAATAGGTGAGAATCGAGTTTTCCTCATCCGCCAAAACACGTTTCACCTTGCGTGTCATCGTGGCGATGAGTGGATCGAGAACCTCAGCCCGCCGAACAAAAAGCGATTCATCCACCTTTGGAACTACCGCTTTTGATGTCGAATGCTTCCCCTCCGGCTTGTCGGCCTTCGTTGATTTGGATTTTGTGGGAGTCGAATCCTGGGCCGGAAACTTGACCACTTCCAATCTCTTGTGACCCGTGCCCTTGGTTGTGGCCAGAGTCTCAGTGGCTACGGAACTCGTGCTGGTTGCACGCAACTTGGCAAACAAATCATCTACAGACTTCTTTTGCGCCTGAGTTGATGGGATTTTCGGGCCATCGCTCGGCGCATTTGCCTCAGTCGCTTGTGCGTCATCAACTGTTTTACCTCGCTTCGATTTACCAAACAACTGAACCACCTGCGCAATTCGGCCAGTTTCAGCGGGTTCGGCAGACGGATGGTCAACCATCGCCATCGAGCTATTTTGAGTGATCTCGGAAGTAGGAGTGGTTGGTTCGCTTGAAACAGTTTTGATCTGCACGGCTTCTGAAACTATTTCCACGACCTCGGTCGTGACGTCTACGCTTGGTCCGACCTCAAGGACATCGGTGCTGCTTTCGGCCGGGATCGGGAGAGCCTCGGGATCCTTTTCGTAATCAAACGGGGTGGCGGCAGGGCCACCACTCGATGCAACCTTGGCGATCTGATCGGATACGTCGTCAAACTCCTTAAGCTCGCCGACAACGTCGTGGGCAACTGCACTGGCGCGTTCGAACACACTTAAAAGATGATCGCGGCCGTGAATTATTTGTTCAATTTGCTCTCTGGCGCTTTCCCGTCTCCGGGCCATTTCCGCAAGTACTTTCTCTCGATACTCGCGCGCCTCGTTGACCATCTCACGACCTTGCTGCTTGGCCAATTCGATTTCGGCCTCGACATCTACTGCGACATCAGTCCGTCGGCGCGAAGCTTCAAGTTCGGCCTCCTCTCGAATTCGGGTGGCATCGGAACTGGCTTCGCGTACCAATCGTTCAGCCGATTCGGCAGCCCGAGCACGCATCTGTTGGGCTGCCTCGCGGGCAACTGTAAGAACTCGAGCGGTCTCGGCGCCAAGCAGTGTCGTGACGGTTTCTTCATCGAGAACGCCAGGAGCCGACATTCCTCTGGTCTGGAGAGCTCGAAGTTCGCTATCGAGAAAACGCTCGCGCTCCTGTAATCGCGCCAGTTCGGCTGAGACCATCCGGAGAAAATCTCGAACTTCGTCTTGTTCGTAACCGCGCCGACCAACGGTGAACTGCGCCGCGCCTACTGCAGCGGGCGATGACGGGTCAGGGCGCGAAAAGGTTATCGCCATGCGTCAAGAGTACGCCCGTTTTAGAGCTGTATTGTGGCATTCGTTAGGCCACTGCCCCCGAGGTCGTGCAGTGCACTCAGCGCATCTGCCAAATTTGCCACCGGAATGATGCGCAAATTTGCACCGGCGACCCGACGAGCCTGTGCAAGTTCTTCCTCACTTTGCGAGGCTGGGACCAAAAATACCCTGGCCCCAGCGGCCTTCACTGCGATTGTTTTTTGTCGCAAGGCACCAATGGCACCGACGGATTCATCCTCCGCAATGGTCCCCGTTGCTGCAACCTTGGTCCCACCATTAAGGTCCCCAGGCGTTAATTCGTCGAGTAGTGCCAATGTGAAGGCGAGCCCCGCTGATGGACCGCCGATGCCGGCCGTGTCAATGCCGACTTCAAAAGGCAGATCCACCGTTCGCGTGTCTGCCGGAATAATCCCGACAAGTGTTCGCTCGGGATCGTCTGGATCGGCAATTAATTGCACTCGTCGATCGACAACGGTCGAGGTTTGATGGGCAATGACACTCAGGGTCACGACGTCACCAGGGACGTAATCCGCAATAACTCGAATCAGGTCGTCAAGGGTTGCAATTTCAAGTCCATCCAGAGCGGTAATCGTGTCGCCTGGGTTCAACTGCTTGCAAGCACTCAACCGTGTCGGCAGTTCCATGCACACCAATTCTTCAACAATGACCTTGCCATACTTCATGGAGACTTCGAGGCCAAGACGATTGAAGGCGACGAACTCCGCGATTTGCTTGGCGCTCGTCATCGACTCAAAGCCCAGTCTGCGCTGTTCGGTAGGAGTGGACGTGCCAAATCGTTTGGCGAAGGAGTCAACCTGTACATCTGGATCAATCCAACCAATTGCCGCATCGAGCGCGCTCATCTGTCCGCCAAATGCCGTCACGAACAACACGGGAGTTTCTGCTGGATATCGGGTGACTTGATTCAATACCTGTGAATTGAACGAGAGGCGATCGGAAACCTGCGAAGCAGTTCCCGGGGCCACTTCCCAATACTGGACTCGCACCAATGAAGCGACCAACAGGGCAGCCATCGCCAACCACGACACTGTAAGGAGTGGCAACGCCCACCACAATCGATGTGAATGTGATGGACTTCGACCCAAGTAATCTGCGTGCGCTGGAACTGGCGGCGGCAGTACGCTTATGGACACCGTGCTGTTGTCGTCGTTCATGATTTCACTCATTAGTCAATCGGTCACTGGCGTGACGATCAGATCACTGCTTGTCGTGCTGCTCACTTTGGGCGCCATCTTTCTAGTTGGTCGCTCTAAGCCTGCCAGACCAAACCAGCCAATCGTCGTTCGGGTTGACAATCGGATGACACCTCTATATAAGGCACCAAATCAGCAACGACGACTAACTGCCAGCTCTATTCTCGGGGCAAGTGCGGTTGTGATCGGTGCCGTTCTTTCCGTCATTGTCTCCGTGGTCATCGCCTATGCGGTCACCACCGTGACCGGGCTACTCCGCTGATTGAGCGGCGGTGAATTGTGACGATGACGGGTCAACGTGAAATAGGGATTGCGGGTCGACTTGTTGGAGACAAGTATCCACCTTTGGTGATTCCCGAAATAGGTATCAACCATGGCGGCAAAATTGATCGGGCAATCCAAATGATTGACGACGTGGCCAAGGCAGGTGGCGAATGTGTCAAGTTTCAGGCCCATGGTGTTGATGACGAAATGATTCCCAACGATGTAATTCCCGCAAACTCAACTCGATCTATCTGGAGCATTATTGATGAATGCACCCTTACGCCAGACGAGGAACTCAAATGTAAGAGGCATGCTGAGTCGCTCGGTTTGATCTACCTATCGACTCCATTTTCGCGCGAAGCCGCAGATCGATTGGCGAACATCGGGGTTGAGGCCTTCAAAATTGGGTCCGGCGAATGTAACAATATTCCGCTCCTTCGACACGTCGCCAAATTTCACAAGCCAATGATTGTCAGCACGGGAATGAACGACGCTTCATCGATAGCACGAACTGTCGAAGCACTCGAGGAGGAAGGCGCAGAATTTGCACTCCTTCACTGCACCAGTATGTATCCAACTCCATTTGAATCGGTTCGACTTGGGTGCATCACAGAATTGCGACACACATATCCAAACACAGTAATTGGAATATCGGATCATTCGCTTTCCAATTTGCCGGCACTGGCCGCCGTTGCCCTTGGAGCATCAATCATCGAACGACACTTCACCAGCGACATGTCTTGGAAGGGAGAAGATATCGACATCTCTATCGACCCGACCGGTCTTAGGGACCTCCTCGAAGGATCAAAGATCGTCCATGCTGCAAGTGGTGGATCCAAGACTGTTCTCTCGGGCGAACAGCCAACGATTGACTTTGCCTACGCATCCGTCGTTTCGATTACGCCGATCAATATCGGTGAATTATTGACAGACCGGAACATCTGGGTAAAGCGACCGGGTACCGGTGAGATCCTTGCATTCGATTTCAATCAAGTTGTCGGTAAGCGTGCGACTCGATCGATTGATAGGGGTGAGCAATTGAAGTGGTCCGATGTCGAATAAGCGTCACATTGCATTCATTACGGGGACGCGTGCCGATTTTGGAAAACTTAAGCCGCTAATCCTCATTTCCAGCCAACACAACTGCAGGGTTTCGGTCATCGCCACCGGGATGCACATGCATAAACGATTCGGCTCGACAGTGAAGGAAGTGAAACTTCTACCTTCCGAGATCGAAATATTTTCCTTTGTCAATCAACAAGATGGCGACACTATGGATCGAGTCGTATCCAGCACGATCACGGGTATATCCAATTTTCTCGATGACCATCGGCCCGATGCGCTCGTAGTGCATGGGGATCGTCCAGAGGCACTCGCCGGAGCGATCACCGGTGCGCTGCGCAATACTCCTGTAATTCACATCGAAGGTGGAGAACTATCTGGAACGATTGATGGCGTGATTCGACACGCCGTGAGCAAGCTCTCCCATATTCACCTCGTGGCGAATAGCGACGCCCAGACGCGGCTAATTCAGCTCGGCGAGCAACCAGATTCAATTCATGTCATTGGTTCACCGGATATTGACATTATGTTGTCGCCGACTTTGCCTGACCTCGAGACCGCAAAGCAACGCTACGACATTAAATTTGAGTCATACATCATCGCTATTTTCCATCCGGTCACCACTGAGCAAGACGCCAGCAAATTTGCCGCAGAGCAGTTCGTTGATGCACTCATTACTAGCCAAAGAAACTTTGTCGTGATTCTTCCGAATAATGACACCGGCTACGAGGACATAGTCGGACAGTATTCTCGATTTGATGAAAGTCCGTCGCGATTTCGATGTTTTGAGTCTCTGAGATTCGAGTACTTCCTAACTCTCCTCCGCAACGCTTCGGCAATCGTTGGAAATTCAAGTGCCGGAATTCGCGAGGCACCATTTTACGGGGTTCCGACAGTCGACATTGGAAATCGTCAACGCGGCCGACACGAGGACGAAAATATTATTTCAGTGCCCGCGGAAACATCCGCCATACTCAAGGCCATTCTTCAAGCAGATTCGATGCAACACATTCAACCGCAGTCGACATTCGGTGATGGTCAGTCAGCGAAGCGATTCGCCGCTCTCATTGACTCAGACGTGCTCTTTTCCACTCCCATCGACAAGACTTTTGTGGATTTGAAGGACCTGATGTGACCGGATGCATCGCAATTATTCCCGCTCGTGGCGGTTCCAAAGGTATTCCAAATAAGAACCTTGAAACTGTGGCCAAGCAAACGCTTTTGGCACGAGCCATCGCTTCGGCATTTAAATGTCCGTCGATCACTCGAATTGTCGTCAGCAGTGATGATCAAGCAATTCTCGATGAGGCGAACCGACTCGAAGTCGAAACGGTCCGAAGGCCGAAGGAGATTGCGGCTGACGACTCTCCAATCGAACTAGCGATAATGCATGCGCTGACAGAGTCCGAGTCCAAATCACCACTTCCAGAAAATCTCGTCCTCTTGCAACCCACATCACCGCTAAGGGACCCAGTGAAGCTCGAAAATGCAATTCGATTCTTTGCCCAGTCTGGCGAGTTTGGTTCGATATTTGGTGTAACACCCGTAGTTCACCATCCGTCGAAAATGCTGATTCGGATCGGACCAATTGTCGAACCATTTACTACCACAAACGATCTCTCGAGTCCTCGGCAGCAACTTCCGGATGTGGTCCGACAAAGTGGAAGCATCTACATCGCAAACATCGGGAGATTCCGAGCCGAGCAATCTCTATTTCTTCCCCCAGTTGGGTGGATTGAAGTTGATGAATTCGAAGCAATTGATATTGACCAGCCGGAAGATCTTGCTCGAGCCCGAGAAACCGCGCGAAATTTGGATCGATAAGTCCGTGCAATTTAGCTGGCGAATTCCGAAACCAGCGGCAATTCTCATCCTTGATGCGGCCGGCTCAGACCTCATCCGAGAAGTGTGCGGAGCGCTGCCAACGCACGTCCTAGATCGTGAAAAACTAAACATTCCAGTCTTGCTCGCTACCGTATTGCGTGGTCAAAAATCAATGCGTGAATACCAGAACTCGTACATTAGGCGAGTCAAACCGCAACTCATCATCACGCTGATTGACAATGACCTTTACTTCCTCACACTCAAAAGTACATTTCCCGCAGCCACGACAATTGCAATTCAAAATGGAATACGCGCCAACTATGCTCCGCGAGCCCACTCCGGATTTTTTTCGTTACTTGAGAAGGCTGAGTCACCCTCGTGTGACTACTACTGCGTGTTCAATCATCAAGTCGGTACACAACTAGGTAGCGTTATTGAGACCACTCCTGTCGTTACCGGGAGCCTGAAAAACAACAAATTTCAATCTACGACGGAACTAGTCAAACCATTTTCGATCGCATTTGTCTCGCAGCATCCACCACGGGCCATACCGGGTAGCTCCGAGGGAATCTACTTCGGGAATTCATTTGTGCCGGATCGCGACTTTTACAAGGCGGATTTTCTGGTTGCAAACTATCTTGCAAGATTTTGTAGCGCAAGAAAATTCGAATTCATTATTTGCGGCAAGCGCGACCAAGATTTTGGTCATGAATTCGCCATGTTTTCCGAAACAATTGGAGACCACCATTGGACCTATGCCCCGCGAGTAAGTGACTTTTCAACATATGAAACACTTGACGAAGCAAATCTGGTCGTAAGTATCGACAGCACCCTCGGCTACGAGTTTCTCGCCCGGGGAAAGAGAACGGCATTCCTATCGGTGCGAGGAGAGCTCATTTCCAAACTGCTTGGAAAGGAAATTGATGAACTCAAATTTGGCTGGCCCGCAGATTTTGAATCACACGGACCTTTCTGGACGAATTTGCCAAGCGAGTCTGAGTTTGATCGGGTGATGGAATACTTGATTACCGTTGATGATGTCGAATGGGCCCGCGAAATCGCCAAGTACACTGAAGAGGTCATGGTGTTCGACCAAGGAAATACCGTGCTGCGGGGATTGCTCCAGCGCCTAGGGGCCAAGTTCATGGATCAGGTACCCGATCATGCTTAACGGTTCATCAATCCTGATTACCGGCGGTACTGGTTCATTTGGGCACGCATTTGTTCCCATGACTCTGGCCAAGTACAACCCACGTCGCCTCGTAATTTTTTCGCGCGACGAAATGAAGCAGTGGGAAATGGCGAAAGAATTCGGTGACGATGAACGCGTCCGGTTCTTCATCGGAGATGTTCGGGATAAAGATCGACTAACACGAGCACTGGCTGGAATCGACTTCGTTGTGCACGCCGCCGCCACTAAAATTGTTCCAACAGCCGAATACAACCCGTTTGAGGCCGTTAAGACGAATGTGATTGGGGCAATGAACGTTATTGACTCCTGTATTGATCAGGGAGTGCAGAGAATTGTGGCGCTCTCAACCGACAAGGCAAGCAGCCCGATAAATCTATACGGCGCCACCAAACTCACTTCCGACAAGCTTTTCATTGCCGGAAACTCATACACGGGGCGGGCTTCGAAGTTTGCGGTTGTGAGATACGGAAACGTGATGGGATCGCGAGGTTCGATCATTCCATTCTTCCTCTCGCTCGCCAACGAGAAAACGATTCCGATCACTGACGAGCGAATGACTCGTTTCATGATCACACTCGAACAGGGGGTCAATCTTGTCTGGACCGCCCTAGAAGAAATGCTTGGCGGTGAAATTTATGTGAAAAAAATACCGTCAATGAAAATTACCGACATTGCAAAAGCCGTTGCTCCCAATTCGTCACACAAAATCATTGGAATTCGACCGGGTGAAAAGCTTCATGAGCAGATGATCGGCAGAGACGATGCCCCGCACACATATTGCTACGGCTCATATTTCAAAATTCTCCCCGCAATTCATAACTGGAGTGCTGATGCAGGTCGAATCGGCAGCGGTACCTCCGTCGAGCCCGATTTTGAATACGCGTCGAATACAAATGCGGAGTGGATGACAGTTGATGAATTGACCAGATGGGTGGAGGCGAACCGTTCAACTATCGGGTCGATCTAGGCCACATATGACAATTCCCTACGGCCGGCAATCCATCTCAAGCAGTGACATTCGAGCAGTTGACGACGTGCTCCGTTCTGATTTTCTGACCCAAGGTCCGGTGGTACCAAGATTTGAGGCCGCGTTGAGTCTCAGATGCGGGGCGAAGTTTGCCGTTGCCGCCAATAGCGCAACTTCCGCACTTCATCTCGCGTGCATGGCACTTGGCGTACAACCGGGCGACAGAGTGTGGACTTCACCGATTACGTTCGCTGCCTCGGCCAATTGCGCCCGATATTGCGGCGCCGATGTTGAATTTGTTGACATTGACCCGCTGACATACAACTTGTCTCCGTCACTGCTCGAAGCAAAACTCATTGCGGCACAGAAGACAGGGAGTTTGCCAAAGGTGGTCATTCCGGTGCACCTGGCCGGACAATCCTGTGACATGTCGGCTATCCATGACCTGGCGAGGGTGTACGGGTTTTCAGTCATTGAGGATGCTTCCCACGCGGTCGGCGGAACTTATAAGGATGGTCCAGTCGGCAATTGCCAGTTCAGCGATATCACCATCTTTAGTTTCCATCCAGTGAAAATCATTACCACCGGTGAAGGTGGTATGGCCCTGACAAATGACAAAAGTTTGGCTAACTCGATGGCGCTGATGCGAACACACGGAATCAGCCGCGATATTGCCGAAATGCAATCGACGCCAGTTGGGCCATGGTATTACGAGCAACTTGAACTCGGATACAACTATCGCTTGACAGACATCGCGGCCGCTCTTGGTCTCAGCCAGTTCAAGCGAATTGATGAATTTGTCTCCAGGAGACACGAGATAGCGGATTCGTACGACGACATGTTTGCCAATACCTCGGTTAAACGACCGTGGCAGCATCCAGATTCGTTTTCTGCCTTTCATCTTTACATTGCGAGAATTGATTTTGCATCTCATCGGACAACACAGAAGGCTGTCTTTGAAAAATTGCATGCCAACGGAATAATGGCAAATCTGCATTACATCCCTGTGTATCGACACCCGTATTACCAACAATTTGGGTATTCAAATTCGGACTATCCAGAGTCCGAAAAGTATTATGCCGAGGCAATTAGTTTGCCGATGTATCCAGACTTAAGTTTCGAGAATCAATCGTTCGTCGCACATACATTGCTATCGGCAATCGGTGAAGCCCCAAAGATTTGATGCAATGGTCGAATTCGCACTCGGTACCGCCCAATTTGGTTTCGCATACGGCATTGCGAACCGAACTGGACAAGTTGGTCTTGAAGAAGGTAGGAGGATCCTTGCCTTGGCGAAACAGAGTGGAATTGACACCTTGGACACCGCAATTTCTTATGGTGACTCAGAGTCGATGCTTGGAAAAATTGGTTGTTCGAGCTGGAACGTCGTTAGCAAACTTCCGCCAATACCCTCCGGCATCGTAGATATATCTTCGTGGGTTCAGTCCGAGGTAAAGTATTCGTTGGAGCGCCTGAAGATCCCGACTCTCTATGGTCTTCTCCTCCATCACCCGTCCGACCTACTCGGTGCGCATGCTGAGGGTCTGACGAAGGCTTTGCTTGACCTTAAGTCTCGTGGGACCGTGTCAAAGCTCGGAGTATCGATCTACGCACCGATCGAGCTCGAAAAACTAGCGGCTCTGCCTCTGATTGACATCGTTCAAGCACCAATGAACGTTGTTGACCGAGAGCTCGCAAATTCGGGCTGGTTGACAAAATTGAGCATGCGCCGAGTTGAAATTCACACCCGATCTACATTTCTTCAGGGTGTACTCGTCATGCCGCCAGCCGAGCGACCCAGCTGGCTATCTAGTTGGTCGGGAATCTTTCGGGCGTGGGATGCGTGGATAGACGACACGGGAATGTCCCGTATCGAAGCCTGTCTGGCGCATGTTCGTTCCTATCCTGAAATTGACCGAATAGTTATCGGCGTAGACAGCGCCGATCAGACCCGTCAGTTACTCGAGGCCGTGGAAGTTCCGCCTCTCCGCGCGCCGACATCTCTTGTATCAGACGATCAACGCCTCCTTAGTCCATCACTATGGGCAACCACATGAAAACCGTCGCCATAGTCCAGGCGCGAATGGGATCAACTCGCTTCCCCAACAAAGTCATGGGTCTTGTCACCGATTTACCACTCATCGAAGTACTTCTGCGACGTCTCTCACTTGCGAAATCGATATCCGAAGTAGTTGTGGCCACCTCCACTAGTCAACAAGACGATGTGCTGGTACGGCACGTTGAAGGTCTTGGCTATTCCGTTTTTCGCGGTAGCGAAAGCAATGTGCTTGATCGTTACTACCAAGCGGCAAAGAAATTCAATGCCGAAGTGATTGTGCGAGTCACCGGCGATTGTCCGCTAATTGACCCGTCGATTGTCGACGAGGTGGTTGGGTTACTTGCCGATTCCGGGGCCGACTTCGCCAGTAATACGAATCCACCCACGTTTCCCGACGGACTCGATTCGGAAGTCTTCACAATGAATGCCCTGGAGATTGCCCATACCCAAGCCAACACCACATCACAACTCGAGCATGTAACGACGTTCTTTACGGAATCAGAAGGATTTCGGAAGACTAACCTGAGATGTGCAACCGATCATTCTCAATTGCGCTGGACAGTTGACGAACCGGCGGATCTTGAAGTAGTGCGAGACGTTTTCGGACATTTCGCACCTCGCCAAGATTTCAGCTGGACCGAAGTTGTCCGACTTTTCGAGGAGCAACCCGATCTCTTTAGCCGAAACAAACACCTAGCCAGAAACGAAGGTGCGAAGTTGAATACAGGTCAAAAACTTTGGAAGAGAGCCAAGGGGATCATTCCCGGTGGGAACATGTTGCTTTCGAAACGTTCAGAGATGTTCCTTCCGGATCAGTGGCCGGCATATTTCAGTAAAGCCAAAGGTTGCCACGTCTGGGACCTCGATGGCCGCGAGTTCATCGACATGTCGCTGATGGGAATTGGCACCAACATTCTTGGTTACGGACATCCAGAAGTTGACGACGCGGTTCGTTCGACCGTTGATGCTGGCAATATGACGACACTCAATTGCCCGGAAGAGGTGTACCTCGCTGAACGACTAATAGAACTCCACCCTTGGGCGGACATGGTGCGACTTGCTCGCTCAGGCGGTGAAGCCAACGCAGTTGCGATTCGAATCGCGCGCGCGGCGGCCGGCAAGTCGACCGTCGCGATATGTGGTTATCACGGTTGGCATGACTGGTATCTCGCCGCAAATCTGGGAAACGACGAAATCCTCGCCGGTCACCTGTTGCCCGGGCTTCAGCCGAATGGCGTTCCAGAAAGTCTTCGTGGAACCGTAGTGCCATTTAATTACAACGACATCGACGAGCTTGTCAATCTGGTTTCCAGTCACAATGTCGGAGTCATCATGATGGAAGTCTCACGAAGCACCGGACCAACCGACGATTTCTTGCACAAGGTGCGCGACCTAGCAACTAGGAACAGAATTGTACTCATGTTCGACGAATGCACATCCGGCTTTCGGCAGACATACGGTGGATTACACAAGATGTACGGGGTTGAACCTGACATGGCCATGTTCGGTAAAGCACTGGGTAACGGGTACGCAATCACAGCGGTCATTGGACGTCGAGAAATAATGCAGGCCGCCCAAACATCTTTCATCAGCAGCACCTTTTGGACCGAGCGAATTGGCCCAACTGCCGCCCTCAAAACACTTGAAGTGATGAACCGCCTCCATTCATGGGACTACATCACAGAAACCGGTCGAGAAATCACCAATCGTTGGGTCGCACTAGCCGACAAATTCCAGCTTGACATGACTACTAGTGGATTACCGGCGCTTACCAGCTTCGCCTTTGCAGGTAAAAATTCACAGGCATACAAAACCCTCATCACGCAGGAAATGTTGGCCCACGGTTTTCTCGCTACAACTTCAATTTATGTGTGTATTGAGCACACGCCGAGCATCATCGACGGGTATTTCGACCGATTGGAATCCATATTCGCGACAATTCAAGAGTGCGAACATGGCCGTGACGTATTTTCACTGCTCAATGGTCCAGTATGCGACAGCGGATTTCGGAGACTGAATTGACGAGCCAATCGGCCGAAACATTCGTACATAACCGACAGATTTTATGACCTTTGCATTTCGTGTTGATTCTTCAACGCGACTAGGAACGGGCCATCTCGTCAGATGCCTCACGCTGGCCCAAACCCTCAGGTCTCACGATGTAGATGCTGTTTTTCTTTGTCGACAACTAGACGGAGTGATGACATCGAGGGTTGAAAATGCTGGATTTGAGGTGTTGTACATGGGCGAAACCCGCGTCGGAGAAGATCCATCCGAACGTGAAGACGCGATCGAATCCTTGAGACTCATAGATGAGCGCTCACTTAACCGAGTGATCGTCGACCACTACGACCTGTCACTGGAATGGGAAGAATTGGTAACTAGTCGCGTAGACAGTCTCGCCGTGATCGACGACTTTACAAATCGCCAACATCGGTGCAATCTGCTACTCAATCAAAATCTTGTGTCACCCCGAGCCGAGACTTACGCCCAATCATTGCACGGCGTAAAACGCGCACTAGTCGGACCGAGATTTGCACTGCTGCAGCCGGACTATGCACTGCATAGATCGCTGCTGCCAACGGAAATCTCCGAGGTCAAGAGAATCGTTGTGTTCATGGGTGGCTCCGACCCGAAGAACGTCACCGAATTTGTACTCCGATCTCTTATCAACATGGAGTTAGGAGCGATCACAGTCGATGTTGTCATCGGGCCAAGTAACCCCCACCGGGCGCGCCTGCTTACGTCGTTCGAAATCCATCGATCAATAGTCTTCCATTTCGACCTTCCGAGTCTTGCGCCACTCTTGGCTCGATCAGATCTTGCAATTGGTGCCGGAGGAATTTCAAACTGGGAACGCATGTGTCTCGGCGTTCCATCGGTGGTCATAGACGTAGCCGAGAATCAACGTGAGATCTGTATTGAACTGGCACAAGCTGACCTGATCAAACATGTTGGAAGTTCACAATCAATTTTTCCTGACGACATCGAACGCGCCGTTGGTGGTTTGATCTCGGACGGAAATCTTCGAAGGCACTATTCGATACAAGGCAAAATCACTGTGGACGGCCTTGGTGCGAGCCGAGTAGCGGAAGCACTCGTGCCGAGTGATCGATCGTCTCTGACTCTGCGAAGTTGTCGTAACGAAGATGCGGTTCCCTACTTCAACTGGGCGAATGATCTCCTGGTTCGCAAAAGTTCGCTCAATTCGGAACCGATTACTTGGGTTGAGCATGAAACGTGGTTCATGTCTCGAATGGAAAGTCCAACTTGTCGTATGTATACGTTATGCAGCGACAGTCTCCCGGTTGGACAAATCCGATTTCAGAGAGAAGATGATGCCTGGTCAATCAACTATTCCCTTGACGAACTCGTACGCGGCAGAGACTGGGGAAGTCTTCTCGTTGAACAGGGGCTTGCAAAATTCAGGCGGTTTACGACGGGCAAGGTCGTTGCGAAGGTCAAAGCATCTAATCTTGTTTCCCAACGAATATTTGAGCGATTAGGTTTTTCCAAGGGTGCCCAATTTAATACCGCAGTCAATCAATTCGAACTCATGATTTAGGTCAGCAACGCAATATGAATCATTGCGGCTAACCTTTCTCGCAATGGTTTTGCGACGCGCATCGGAAAAGCATTCAGGAATTGTGCACTTGCCGGTGAAACGAGACGGCTGATGCTCGTCGGAGATCGACGAATCGGTGACGATACTCCGCCGTTCGTCATCGCAGAAATGTCAGGAAACCATAACCAGTCACTTGACCGGGCACTTGAGATCGTCGATGCCGCCGCATCGGCGGGTGCCCACGCACTAAAGATACAAACATACACAGCCGAAACAATGACGATAGACGTCAACGAATACGAGTTCTCAATACGGGACTCCAAGAGTTTATGGACTGGTCGGACACTGTTCGACCTTTACACGAAGGCCTACACGCCATGGGAATGGCATAAACCGATTTTTGATCGTGCCGCGGATCGTGGCATGGCCGCATTCAGCACCCCGTTTGATGAGACCGCGGTCGATTTTCTAGAGACACTCCACACGCCAATATACAAAATTGCTTCATTCGAAAATACTGATCTGCCCCTTATTAAATATGTGGCAGCAACAGGTAAACCACTTATCATCTCAACCGGAATGGCGACGGTTGACGAACTTGAAGAATCGGTTGCGGCGGCGCGAGATGCTGGATGCACCGACCTTGTATTACTCAAATGTACGAGTACTTACCCTGCATCGCCGATCGACACGAACATCGCCACAATTCCGGATCTTCGACGCCGTTTTGGTTGCCAAGTCGGAATCTCAGATCACACTATGGGGATTGGCGTGGCCCTGAGTGCGGTTGCGCTAGGGGCAACAGTTATTGAAAAGCATTTTACTCTGCGGCGAAATGACGGAGGCGTGGACAGTTCCTTTTCGATGGAGCCAAGTGAACTCCGACAACTAGTTCTCGAGAGCGACCGCGCTTGGCAATCGATTGGGTCCATCTCATATGGTCCAACCGAAGCGGAAAAAGACTCACTCATCTTTCGTCGTTCGATTTATATCGTCGAAGACGTCAAAAGGGGGGATGTAATTTCAGATCTCAATATCCGCCGAATTCGACCAGGTCTGGGCCTCCCTCCTAAGCACTTTGGTGACTTGCTCGGCCGTCGATTTTCAAAGGACCTGAAACGCGGAACCCCTCTGGCCTGGGATTTCATTGAGTAGATATCTCATTACGACAGGAGACGAATCGACCTGGAAGTTCGATCGTCCCGTCGTCTTTCTTGGAAAATGGTGTTTGAAGGAAGGACGGCGAGAGGTATGGCAAGCATTGGACTACTCAGTCATTGACCCAGATTCAATTGACCACGCTCTGCCAGACCTCTATCAGCAGACCCAGTTACTGCATTCTCATCTTTCGGTCGACCTTGCTTCGGCACTCAATTCCTTCCACGATCTCAATTTCTCGAATCGATTCTGGAGAGTTATTACTGGCCCATGGTTGAGATCATTCTGTGACAATTTCATTTTTCGCTGGGCGTACATGAACCAGGCCATCAACGAATTTCATGCAAACGAGAGTTACTCGGATTTCGACGATGCTGATCCCGTCGGCCATCCACGAAATTTCTTGGAGTACCGCAGTTCTCAGAAGTGTCAAGACTGGAACCAAATTATCTTCTCCAAAATGTGGCATTTGATGTCAAACTCGGAACTCCCGTCACATCCCGTCGGTCCACCGAGTGAATTGAGTTCTCCGAGAAAAAATCTAGCTGAACCGAAAAACTCGATGTCTGTTCGGCGAGTAGTTATGACCGACACCTACCTTCCCCGAACATCAGCGGCCATGCTGTCAATTTTGATGCGATCACGACCAGCAAATAGTCGCCGCATTGCCCCGCCACAGGCAACCTATGACGCACGAAGTCGATCTCAACTCAGATTTCCATCCGCACCGAAGAGTCGCCTCCATGCAATCGCCCGAGAAATGGTCCGAGATCAGATTCTTACCGCATACGTCGAGGGATTCTCAGCGCTGATCAACTCGGTCCGTCGGCTTCGACTACCCGATACGCCCCGTCTAATATTCACATCAAATCGACACCTCTACGACGACGTCTTTAACACTTGGGTGGCACTGGCCACTGAAAACGGGTCGAAATATTTCATCGGCCAACATGGCGGTCACTATGGATTGTCAAAGTTCCCGTCGTTTTCAGAACTCCATGAAGACGACATCTCCGATGTCTATCTGACTTGGGGTTGGAAAAACACAGTAAAGCAAGTGCCGGGACCTTGCTTAAAGACGATCGGCATGAAGTATCACCCTTCTGCGAAACCAACCCATCTTCTTATCGTGTGCGATCCATTATGGAAGTTTCCTAGATCTCTGTTTCAGGACCTCACAGAACACACCGGCTACCTGGAATATGTGGCAAGTTGCGTCACTGGACTGCCTGCGAAAATTCAACAAGATGTTTTGATTCGTCTCAACCATGCACACGCCGATACCGGATCATCACAACTTGAGTGGTGGGGCGAGCATGCGCCGACGATCGCCGTCGACGATGGGGTCGGCGGCATGCGAAAAATTGCCGGCGATTCTCGATTGGTTGTATCTACCAATAACGGCTCAACCTTTCTGGAGACTCTCAATCTCAACATCCCGACACTTATCACCTGGGACGAAAGCTACGCTCAACTTCGACCTGAAGCCCATGCCTATCTCAAACGATTGGAAGAAGTTGGGATCTTTCATGCCAGCCAGAAGTCATTTATTGACCATGTCACGAAGCATTGGGACGACATTGGGACATGTGGAAAAGCGAACCAGTGCAGACGGCCCGACAAGTGTTTTGCAACCAATACTCTAGAAGGGAACCACATCCCCTGATGTCCTTGCGCAGGACATTTCAAACCGAAAGCATGGCGAAAAGTCAAGAATCATGAAACGAAAGGTCATCATTACCACCTCATCGTTTGATCTCTCGAACTTCCATCAATTGGATGATCTGACGGCGGCCGGTATTGAAGTTATCCAGAATCCACTGAATCGCCGACTTAACGAGCAGGAAGTAGCTCATCTTTTAAGTGACCACGTAGTAGCAATGATCGCAGGACTGGAGCCCTTGACGGCCGCCGTTTTGACCAACGCACCGAACCTCAAGGTAATCGTTCGCTGTGGGATCGGTCTAGACAGCGTTGATCTTGACGCAGCTCGGGCACAGGGGATTTCTGTTTTCAATACTCCCGATGCTCCAACCACGGCTGTCGCCGAACTAACTCTCGCTCATATCCTCGGATTGCTCCGACATGTCACGGAGTCCGACCGCGAAATTCGATCGGGACGGTGGAATGGACTGATGGGTTCGCTTCTGAAAAATAAGGTTGTCGGCGTTGTCGGTTATGGTCGGATCGGTCAAGCGGTCGCGAAGTTAGTTTCGGCGTTTGAAGCAAGCGTGGTTGCTTTCGACTCACAAACGATTTCCCTTCCAAATACCAAACAACTAGAGCTGGCCGATCTATGCGCACAAAGTGACATTATTACAATTCATGTTCCCTACTCTCAAGATACTCATCACTTGATCGACGGTGATGTACTCGAACAAATGAAATCAACTGCGTTACTCATCAACGTATCTCGAGGCGGAATCATTGACGAAGACGCTTTACTTCTGTCGTTACATAATGGCGGCATTGCAGGTGCAGCACTTGACTGCTTTGAGATCGAACCATATTCCGGACCACTTTTGGAGATTAAAAATGTTCAGGTAACTGCGCACATGGGTTCCTATGCTCGTGAATCTCGAGACCAGATGGAGATTGACGCCAGCGCCGCACTAGTTCGTAGTCTCAGGGAACAAGGAATCCTATAACCCCCTAGAATGTAGAGAATGATCTGCGCACTAATGATTGGTCGCGCAGGAAGCACGGGTTTCCCGGGCAAAAATGTCCACAAGGTTTTAGGTCGGCCGCTGTGTTCCTATCCCCTTATGGCCGCCGCGGGCTCGCCCGAGGTTGACCGCATCTTTGTCTCCACGGATTCGGATGAAATCAGGGAGATTGCGGCCCACTACAACGCCGAATGGATCCCTCGGCCGGCGGAGCTTGCCACATCTGCAACGCTGTCCGACGATGTATTTGTTCAGGCCTTTGGAGAAATCAAAAGTCGTCTCGCAAGCAGCGGTGAAAGTATTGAGCTATTAGTTCTTTTGTTTGCCAATGCCGCAACACTTCATTCTGGCTACATAGACCAGGGAATCAGAATGCTTCGGGCGAATCCATTGCTCGACGGAGCAGCTACGACTTCTGTGTATAACATGTACAGCCCGTTGAGAGCCCGCAAACTCGACAAAGATGGATTTCTGCAACCGTTTGTCCCATTCGAGGCAATTGGAGACATTTCTACATTCAATACGAGTCGCGACTCTCAGGGGGATGTCTATTACACAGATGGTTCGGCAACTGTGATCCGCCCAAAATGTCTCGAGCAACTGGAACGCGGACTTTTACCTCATCGTTGGATGGGACGTCGCATCGGTTCCATTCCGTCATGGGGTGGATGCGATGTCGACTACGAGTGGCAGGTACCAATGGTTGAATTTTGGTTGCGGAAACACGGTTTTGAGGAAGGACAAATCTAGCGTTACGCGACGCTGGCTCTTGAACGATGACTAATTTACGAGTTGGAATCGCCGGGTATGGCGTGATTGGCAAGCGACGGAGAGAATGCGTCGACAAGAACCCCCAGATGTCGACGATCGCCGTTTGCGACAAGAAATTCAACTCGGACGGAGTACTTCCTGACGGAGTGCTTTATTCGCGGACCTACGACTCGTTGTTTAATTCCAAGCTTGATGCGGTTCTTGTGTGCATGAGTAACGACATGGCGGCCGAAATCACAATCGCCGCGCTTCAACACGGAATGCATGTGTTCTGCGAGAAACCGCCGGCGCGCAACATGGAAGAACTTTGCCAGGTTCTGGAAACCGAAAAGCTGAATCCGAGACTCAAATTGATGTATGGATTCAACCACCGCTACCATGATTCAATCCAGGATGCGCTGCAGATCATTCGCTCGAACGAACTAGGCGCAATAATCAATATGCGCGGCGTGTATGGAAAGTCAAAGTTAGTCACTTTCGATCAGGCCGATTGGAGAGCGAAGCGTGAATTGGCAGGGGGCGGCGTGCTTCTTGACCAAGGAATCCATATGGTCGACCTGATGCGTCTGTTTGCTGGAGAATTCACCAAGGTTCACAGCTTTATTTCGAACAGTCATTGGAAATATGATGTCGAGGATAACGCTTACGCCCTCATGAAAACAGACGCTGGAATCGTTGCACTCCTGAACTCATCGGCAACCCAATGGCGCCATCAGTTCACTCTTGACATGAATTTAGAACGCGGAAGCATAATTTTGCGTGGGATCCTCTCAGGATCCAAGAGTTATGGGCAAGAAACGATGACCGTAGTGACTGCCAACCCGGACCGCGACAACGGAGATCCAAGAGAAGAAACTCGCCAGTACACCAATGATCGGTCATGGACCGCAGAGATAGATTCGTTTGCCAATGTCGTCATTAATGATTTTCCAATTGAGAGTGGATCATCACGAGACGCCTATAACACGATGAACTTGGTTCACCAAATCTATTACGCCGACCCACAGTGGCGATCCAAATTCTCGATTCCGGATCCGAATCAATTGGAGGTGGGCAACTAATCATGAGTCGCTTCGACGATAAAAAGGTCTTCATTTCGGGCGCTAGTCGCGGTATCGGTCGCGCGATTGCAGAGGTCTTTATTTCTGAAGGCGCGACGGTTTTCGGAACTGCGACCTCAATCGAGAGCGATCTCAAGGCTGTCGGAGTTCATGAGAGCATCATCGTTGACTTTTCAATTCGCTCCGAAATCGAACGCTGTGCCCAATTTGTGCGTCAGCACCGACCTGACATTGTCATCAATAATGCCGGAATAAATAATCCCTCATCATTCGAAGAAATTGATCCCGACAACTTTCTTCAGATACAACTGGTAAATGTATTCGCTCCGATGGCCATTTGTCAGGCGGCAATTCCGGGCATGCGAGAAGCGGGTTGGGGGCGAATAGTAAATATTGCTTCCGTCTTCAGCAAGGTCAGCAAGGAGCACCGAGCCCCTTATTCTGCGAGCAAGTTTGCTCTAGACGGTCTCACACTTTCGCTCGCAATCGAGCACTCTGCGGCTGGAATCTTGGCCAATTGCGTATCGCCAGGATTCATCGACACAGATATGACTCGTCGAATTCTCGGAGACGAGGGAATCCAAGAAATGCTCAAATCCGTTCCGATTGGTCGACTCGCCCAACCCGCCGAAATCGCGCAACTAGTTCTGTGGCTATCTAGTCCCGAGAATACTTTCCTAACTGGACAAAACATAGCAATCGACGGCGGATTTACCCGTGCCTGAAGTATTTACCATCAACTCGCATAAGGGCCCTTACTCGGTGAACTTTGTTGACAATTTTATTGACACGACGCAACCATTATTCGAAGGAGATGCGCACGTCATAATCGATGCAAACGTAGCCCGGATCTATAAATCTGAACTCAACTTCATTCTCTCAAATCCAAAGACCATCACAATCGAAGCGACTGAGAATGCAAAGACTCTCAAGCAAGTCATCCCGATAATCGAATTATTGGTGCACAACAGGATTCGTCGTAACCATCAACTTGTGGCAATCGGCGGTGGTGTTATTCAGGACATCACATGCTTCATTGCCAGTATTCTCTTGCGAGGAGTTGACTGGCACTTTATTCCAACGACGTTGTTGGCCCAGGCAGATTCGTGTATCGGCTCGAAAAGCTCAATAAATCTTGAGTCGATAAAAAACGTTGTCGGAACGTTTTATCCACCTCGATCTGTGTGGATCGACACGAATTTTCTCACATCTCTCGGTGAATTTGAGTTGCGATCTGGAATTGGAGAGATCCTGAAGGTGCACGCAATTGACTCCCCTGAGTCATTCGACAAGGTCGCGGCAGACTATGAGTCTTTGCTTGGCGATCCGGTAGTTCTTCGTAAGTACACCCTAGGTTCTCTGCTAATCAAGAAGCGATTTATCGAACTTGACGAATTTGATTCCGGAATCAGGAACATATTCAACTTTGGTCATAGCTTTGGCCATGCAATCGAAGCCGCCACAGGCTTTGCCATCCCGCACGGAATTGCCGTGACTATGGGGATGGACATTGCATGTCAAATTTCACATGCGCGAGGCTTGCTGCCGACACAGCAACTTGATCGAATGCGTGAGCCGCTACGAAAGAACTATTCACCGTTTACCAATACCACCATTCCATTCGATGGAATTTTCGATGTTTTAATGAAGGACAAGAAAAATACGACGACAATGCTCGGTCTCATTTTGCCTGTTGGCGAGCAATCTGCGATCGAACGAGTCAATATTTCTCCAGATGAAACGTTTAGGAAGCAACTGGTCACGTCAATTTCGTCATTGAAGTGACACCTGCGACTGACCCGCGACTTATGACTCTAGGACAGCAGGTTGTTATATGGGATCTGCCCGGCATTCCGCCAATTACCAGCGGAACAACTGTTTATTGGAAGGAATTCTTCTCGCCTTCCCGCCAGCAAAGCAGAATTTCATTGCCACAATACGTCGAGGACAACGGAGTCGATCTCAAGCAGCGCTTTCTCTCCTTTGTCAGACAGGTAGGCGAAGAAAGAATTAACGGCAAGAGCACAGTCGAGCACCTCAGAATTTCTTCCGGATTCAGTTACTGGTGGATGACTTTGTTCGCGTGCAAACGTTGGAGCGATTCAAGCCACATCATCGAGACAGTCCGATTGCTCGCCATTGAAGACATCCTCCGCGAAATCGCGCCAGCTAAGGTTCTGCTTGCGACCGACCAAGTTTCCATTGAATCGATCATCCGAGAGTTGTGTGCCCAGAACGGAATTGAGTTCCAAACCATTCCGACACCAAAGTCCTCGCCGCTGGATAGAAAACGTCAAACACGCTTTATCACCGGAGTATTGCGGGCGATTCCAGTACTAGCGCGAGAAATGGTACGCCGAATTCGCGCGCCGAAGAGAGAAATACCTCCCAATTCATCTCCGGACATCGTCTTGTTTGACTTCTTTTCCAGGTTCAATACGGCTGATGCGCTATCTGGGAAGTTTCGATCTGGGTTTTGGAACGGTCTCGTCGACCATCTCGAAAATGCCAACCAGAAAACCATCTTTCTGCACAAGTTCGTTGCTGACACGCACATGCCGCGAAGAGCAACCGCACGGCGAATCCTGGCAGGGCTTAATTCCACTTCACCCACAAGTCAACACTTCTTGCTCGACGCCCAACTCTCGCTAAGAGTCGTAGGCAGGGCAGTGTTCATCTATTTTCGCTTACTGGGATTGAGATTTCGGATTCGAAAAATTAGGAATTCCTTCCGTCCGCAGGGATCTCAACTCGATTTGTGGAATTTATTCGAAAAGGAATGGCTCGATTCCCTATCAGGTTCAACCGCCATCCTTCACTCCCTAGCCATTTGCGAGTTAGACGACACCATCGCGAGTATTCCACCATGTCGAACGGTCCTCTACTTGATGGAAAATCAGCCGTGGGAGATGGCACTTGTTCAACTATGGAGGAGTCGAAGGTCCGAGCCGATTGTCGGGGTGCCTCATTCAACGATTCGCTTTTGGGATCTCCGATATTTTTTTGAGCCAGGCGTCTTCGCATCCGACGAGAATTCGCACCCTCCAACTCCAAACATAGTTGCGGTCAACGGACATGCGGCACTGAACTCTCTTGAAACATCGGGAATCCCGAATGAACAAATTTCTGAAGTCGAAGCTCTCCCCTACTTATATCTGCATGAAGTGCAATTGGCCATTGCGGCAAGGAAGATTGCTGCCACGCCAATGAGGCTGCTGGTACTTGGCGATTTCTTTCACAACCAGAATCTGGCACTTCTCACCATGCTGCAAAATTCATTGCTTATCACTTCCCGGCATATTTCGATAATGATGAAACCACATCCACTATGTCCAATCGATCGCGGTGAATTCCCGTTCCTGCAACTCCGGTTTGACACGAGACCATTATCTGAGCAATTAAGCGAGTGCGACGTCGTGTTGGCGACCAACGGAACAAGTGCGTCCGCCGAGGCCTACCAGTGCGGCGTTCCCGTGATTACAGTTCTTAATGGCGAAACATTCAATTTCAGTCCACTGCGAAATGTTCCCGGCTCACACTTTGTGGAGTCCGCAGATCAGTTGGCGAGAGTGTTGGATTACATCGAATTTCCGCTCCGGGCGGTTCTCCCCGATTACTTTTGCATTGATAAATCTTTATCGCGGTGGAAGAATCTGCTGTCAATTTAGGTGATTAGCTCGACAAGTAAGATTCTACGGATGGCATCTCGAACAATACCTGATGTGTTTGTTCTGGCGGCTGAGTCCATCGGCGAACTGATCAAGGACGTCATTTCAGCGAGCGGGATTTGTTCGATCGTCGTATCCGGCGGATTAGCGATGCGCCACACCCTTGGCCACCTTGCGGTTAAAACCATTCCGTGGTCATCGGTGCATTTATACATGGCAGATGAGCGGTGTATACAACGAAGCAACCGAGACCGCAACGATGCAATGGTCAGCGAAGTGCTGATACGTCCCGCGCAAATTAAACCCGAACATTTCAATCAGATTCCGGCCGAACTTGGACCATTAGAAGGCGCAGAGTCGTATTCACGGACAATCTCCGCAATCAAGCAATTCGACATAGCGTTGCTCGGAGTCGGTGCAGACGGACATATTGCGAGTTTGTTTCCAAATCACCCTTCGGTTGAGAGTTGTGAGCGTGTGGTGGCCGTAGAAAATAGCCCGAAATTCCCTCCCAATAGGGTTTCGCTAGGTCTCACAATGCTTCGAGGTGCGACGCACCGTATCGTGGTAGTGGCTGGAGTCGAAAAGAGTGATCTCATTGCTCGAATTCTGGAAGGCCAAAGGCCACCCGTCGCATTAGTCGAGCCAACCGGATGGTTTTTGGACTCACAGATTGTCGGTTTCAGGGTCGATGGGTCAATGATTACACAGCAAGGACAAACCACGTGAAAACAGTAATTCTCTGCGGCGGATACGGATCACGCATTCGTGATGTTGCTGAAGATATTCCGAAACCAATGATTCCTATAGGTGGCTACCCGATCTTGTGGCACCTGATGAAATATTATGCCGCGTTCGGGCACGATGAATTTATTTTGTGCCTCGGTTACAAGGGCCAAACAATCAAGGATTTCTTCCTCAACTACGAGTCTCACACTTCCGATTTCACCGTCACATTGGGAGAAATTAGTTCAATCGATTACCACACGAGGCGGGAAAACCTAAATTGGAAGGTAACTCTTGTCGACACAGGATCGGATGCCATGACGGGTGCTCGGATTCGAAAAATTCGAAGTTATGTGAATGGCGAGCGATTTATGTGCACCTACGGCGACGGCCTCAGCAACGTCGACATTGACAAGCTAATTTCATTCCATATTGCACATGGCAAGAAATTAACGGTTACAGGAGTTCGACCTCCCGGAAGATTTGGCGAGCTTCAGTCGGATGCGAGCGGAATTGTCACGGAATTCAATGAAAAGCCGCAGGCGTCCGGCGGTCGAATCTCCGGCGGCTTCTTTGTCTGTGAGCCAAGCATCTTCGAAGTGCTTGATGCAAGAAATGATCTCGTCTTCGAAGAGGAACCTATGCGTACACTCGTGCAAGATCGGCAACTCGCGGTATATGAACACGACGAGTTCTGGCAATGTATGGATACGTCACGAGATTGGCAACTTCTCAATGGTCTCGCCACAAACAAAAAGGCCCCATGGCAAATCTGGTAGACGCGCTTGCGACTTTTGCCGGCAAGCGCGTTCTAATAACTGGCGATACGGGATTCAAAGGGTCATGGCTCAGCCTGTGGCTATGTCAACACGGTTCCACGGTTCACGGTTATGCACTTCCGCCGGATGGACCGAAAAGCCATTTTTCATCGCTGAGTTTGGAGACCCACATCCAACACGAAGATGGAGATATACGGGACAAGGAACACCTCCTTAAATACTTCGAAGATGTGCAACCACAGGTCGTCTTTCACCTGGCAGCCCAGGCAATTGTCCGGCGGTCCTATCGAGAGCCCAAGGAAACCTTTGACACCAATATTGGTGGATCGATTAATGTTCTCGAGTGCGTCAGACTAACGCCATCGGTTCAGTCACTTGTCTACATCACATCCGATAAGTGCTATCGCAATCGCGAAATCGCTGTGGGATACACGGAGGAAGACGAACTTGGTGGATACGATCCGTACAGTGCCTCCAAGGCTGGCGCCGAGTTAGTTTTCGCCGCCTATAACGAGTCATTTTTCAAGGATCGCCCAAATTTTGGTGCCGCTTCCGCTCGCGCCGGAAATGTTATAGGGGGTGGTGACTGGTCCGAGGATCGAATAATCCCCGACTGTATTCGTGCGCTTCAAAGAAACAAACCAATAGTGCTACGTCACCCTGACGCCACGCGGCCGTGGCAACATGTTCTGGAACCCCTCTCTGGATACATCACTCTTGGATCCCGGCTACTGCTGGACCCGGCATCGGCAATTGGCTCGTGGAACTTTGGTCCACGCGAGTCCGCAGTTCACTCAGTAGAGGATTTGGCTCGTGAGTGCATCAGGGTCTGGGGATCGGGAGCGGTGTCCATTGAGCCAGACAATGGTCAACTTCATGAAGCGATGTTGCTGAAGTTGAACTGCGACAAAGCACGCGAGTTTCTGCAATGGTCACCTCGATGGGATTTCAAACGAACGATTCGTGAAACCATCTCTTGGTATCGGGCAACTTGCGAGGGTCAACCAGCGATTGATATTAGTTCCGAACAACTGCAACACTACGAAGGGACTTCTAATGGTTGACGGAGTTGTGATCACTCCATTGCGACAGATTTCTGATGAACGTGGCAAGGTCATGCATATGCTTCGGGCGACTGATCCCATTTTCATAGCGTTCGGTGAAATCTATTTTTCGTGTGTCTATCCCAACGCAATAAAGGCCTGGCATAGACACAAGCAAATGACGCTCAATTATGCGGTTCCTCACGGTCGCATCAAGTTCGTTCTCTACGATGATCGAAAAGATAGCACGACAGTCGGCCAGGTTCAGGAAATTTATCTTGGCGAGGAAAACTACTGTCTCGTTACCGTGCCGCCTCTCGTCTGGAATGGATTCACGGGGCTTGGCACCGAGATGGCCATCGTCGCCAACTGCGCATCAATGCCACACGACCCGAATGAAATCGAGCGGCTCGATCCCTTCGATGAATTAATACCCTATGACTGGACGTTGAAGCACCAATGAGAAGCACCGTTCTCCTAACCGGCGGGTTCGGAAACATCGGTGGTCGACTTTCTTCCTATTTCCACGAAACACAAGAATTCGATGTCCGCCTTGGGTCGCGCACAGATCGGAAGCCACCGTCGTGGGCACCAGACGCGCAACCAACAAGGCTCAATGTTCTCGATATTGCATCGCTCAAGAAGTCACTTTTCGGTGTCGACGCTGTCGTTCACCTCGCAGCAATGAATGACATCGAATGCGCCAATGACCCCGGACTGGCGCGTGCTGTCAACGTCGAAGGTACGCAAAATTTACTCGAATGTGCAGTCGCGGCGGGTGTCAGGAGAATGATCTACCTCTCGACGGCACAAGTTTACGTCACACCATTGATCGGAACGATAAGTGAATCAGCCGTCCCGAATCCGCAAAATACATACGGAGCCACCCACTTGGAAGCCGAGTACCTTGTCAGGAAAGTCCACGACGCGCATCAAATGGTCGGAATCCGGATTCGATGCGCCAATGGTTTCGGTGCACCGATGGATCCGACGGTCAAAATCTGGCACATTCTGGTAAATGACCTGTGCCGGCAGGCAGCCGAATACGGATCACTCACGCTCAAATCACACGGTGATCAGGAGCGCAACTTCGTACCATTACACGACGTATGTTCTGCCATCTTTCATTTGCTGAACCTCGATCCTCAATTGGTAAATGATGGTCTGTTCAACCTCGGTCACAAAGAATCTTCCTCGGTTTGGGATATGACGCGGCGTATTGCAGGACGTTGCAAGGCGGTGCTTGGATTTACGCCACCAATAATTCGCCCACCTGCGGAATCGAGCGAGAAACCACCATCACTTGATTTTAGAAGCGACAAACTTCGTGCTATTGGTTGGATTCCACGCGGCAATCTAGATGAGGAAATCGACCAGCTGCTTGAATTATGTGCCCGCGAGTTTCCAAGGCGAGCATGAATTCAGAAATTGAATCTAACTCTCCGCTGGTTTCAATCGTTATTCCGACATTTAACCACGCTTCATTCTTGAGAGATGCCATCAATTCGATTCGTGCCCAAACCTATCGAAATTGGCAAGCGATTGTTGTCAATAATTTCTCCACTGACAACACTGTCGACATTATTACTGGGTATAACGATCCCCGCATTCGCTTAATCAATTTCCACAACGGCGGCATCATCGCTGCGTCACGAAATCATGGAATTCAGCATTCAACCGGAGAATTCGTTGCGTTTCTAGACTCAGATGACCTGTGGTATTCGCAGAAGCTCGCGGCATGCGTTCCCGTTCTGCGGAGCGGTATCGACCTTGTTTGCCACGGTGAGTTGTGGGTAGCGGAGTCGGCACGACCACGAAAGGTGATGTACGGACCACGATCGCACGCGACCTATCGCAATTTGCTCTACCGCGGAAACTGCATTTCAACATCCGCGACGGTGGTACGGCGCTCAATTCTTGATCAACTCCACGGATTTCGCGAACGCTACGATTTTGTCACCGCCGAAGATTACGACCTGTGGCTACGAATCGCTCATCTAACTCAACGAATCGAATTCATTCCTGAGGTTCTCGGTGAGTTTCGTCGGCATGGTGGAAATGCGAGCAACGCGGTTTTTCGCAATATGTCGGCCGAACTATCTGTAATCGGTGACCATTTCTCTCGTCAGGATCGCACGATCTTAAACAAACTGAAACAAAGACGTCGACGCGGCCTCGCATATTACGGCGCGGGTCGAGGATTGGATGCCGGCGGAGACCACGGAAAGTCAATTCGTATCTTCCTTCAGTCGTTTGCGACTACTCCGTTCAATGTGCGCCTATACCCAGCAATCCTCTTGGCGCTCATTCACCTCTTTACTTCACGCACCAAAAATCCCAACGGTGATTTATGAGCACGACTAGATACTTTTCACTTGCTCGGCACGCCTTAGTGGAGGCACTTCACGCCATCGATATTCAACCGGGAGATTCAGTTGCGATTCCCGGACTCATCTGCCGCGAACTTCTTGCATCGTTAGCGACGGTCGGAGCGCATCCTGTTTTTTATCAGGTCGATGAGAGGCTTAGGCCAATTGCTTTCTCAAGTGACGATGGGATCTGCGCTATCGTCGCGGTCAATTACTTCGGATTTGCTCAGGACCTGGCTCCGTTTAACCAATTTTGCTCGGATACTGGAGCAGTTCTGATCGAAGACAATGCCCATGGTTTCCTAAGTTCGGACGAAACTGGGAAACTCCTTGGAACGCGAGGCGTAATGGGAATTACGAGCGTCCGAAAAACTATTCGAATTGCCGATGGAGCAATTCTCTCGGTCAACGCGCCCCATCTATTTGATCGAATTCACGACCAACTACCGTCAACGACATATTCCACTCATGTATTCCGTTGTCGAAAACTCGTCGCAACTGTGGAGCGACGATTCCATATCCCAGTCTTGCGGCTGATGCGCGCATTATCCAGAACACTTCGACGGATCAGAACCGGTTCGTCTTTACCAACCGTGACCGGCGCCAGCGAAACAGAAATACTTCATCTCCTCGGGCCACACAAATCAAGTCTTCTTACTCTTCAGCAGCTCGACTCCAACTCAGAAATAGCTAGACGTCGCAAACTCTATGCACAGGTTCACAGAGAACTAACTGGGCTTGGCGTCACTCCACTATTCCCAGATCTTTCCCGTGGAACCGTGCCATACGGATATCCGTTTTTTTGCGATGAGTCTGCGCTGCGGGTTGCCAATCAAAAAGTCGCCAAGTACGGAGTTGAGATCATCAGATGGCCCGACCTTCCCGATGCAATCGCAGAGTCGGCCCCGTTTCACTATACGAATCTGTGGTTAGTGAATTTTTTGTGAATCAACAATCGGGCTGGAAAGTGTGGCCGGGCACAGCAGACGAGTGGGACAGGGAACTCCTGCGGTTCGACGACGCAAACATTTATCAAAGCGGGAACTGGGGCACGCACAGATCAAAGTTTGGATGGAGTGTGTCTCAGTTCGTCTATACCTCTGACGGAACTGTTCGCTCGATGGCCCAAATTCTGTACAAGAAAATTTCACCGCTTGCCATGTTGTGCTGGATTCCTGGCGGTCCAGTCGGAGATCTCGAATTCTTTGACACCGATCTAATTTCACTGATCAAAAAAAAGCATATCGCTCCGCTGCTCAGCATCCGTTTGAGTGCAATGACGCAATACAGTGACGGCGTTGCGTCCTTGCTGAGATCGCGTGGGTGGCAAAAACCTAGCGGAATGCTAAACAGCGACAAGACGCTCGTCTACGACATCGATCCAAACATCACAGAGCGTCGCGTCAAATTGTCAAAGAATTGGTCGCGCAATCTGTCGCGAGGCGAACAACGAGGGCTTTCGGTGAGTGAGTGGGCTAACCCGACCACTGCCCAAATTACTTCGCTCACCGACGAGATGAGTCGATACAAACGCCTCCGCCACAATCGTCAAAAGATAGCCCAGGTGACAGATTCACTTCTAACGACTTTTGGAAGCGACATTCTGATGGTCAAGTGCACCAATTCGCAAGGCGAATTGCTGGCGCTACGCGGGGCAATAAGACTTGGTCACAAAGCGTTCGATATGTTTGCCGCCACTTCTCCTGCTGGACGTAAGGAGTACGCATCCAATCTTTGCTTTTGGAAACTTATCGAGCTATGTGAACGCGATGGAATCACTCATTACGATTTAAGTGGTGTCGATCCTGAAAGAAATGAAGGTGTGTACAACTTCAAGAAGGGCATCGGAGCCACAGACTTCACCTACCTAGGGGAATGGTCATACAGTCGTCCTCGCATAGTTGGCGCCATCGTAAGTAGGATTATCTCCCGAAGGATGCGACCGGAGTAGTTCGGAGACGTTCGCCTCACGTGGCTGACCCAGGAGAGACAATGCAACGTTGGAAACGGGTCGTCGGAACCGGCATCAGCGCTGTCCACGGAGTGAAAAGCAAGTTCTCCGAGAAACCCAAAAGTCTGAGGGTGCTGATGTATCACTCTATTGGGTCACCTGACCTTGGAGAACTAGATGGTCTCTATAGACTCACGGCCCAGCGATTTGAGTCTCACCTCAGTTTTCTTCGTGCCCGGCAGTCCGACTCTCATCATGTCGTACATCCGCTCACCGACCTAGCGCAAGTCGGACTTTCAATTACATTTGATGACGGATATCGCGACAACCTCGAAATTGCAGCGCCACTTTTGGTTGAATTCGGGTTCCCATTTCACGTGTTTGTCAATCCTTCGTTTGTTCTGTCTGGCGCAGACAAATACCTGACCGTTCCATCCCTTCGCGAGTTGGCGAGTATTCCGGGCGCGAGCGTTGGTGCTCACGGATATAGCCACAGGAGACTTACCGATTGTACCCCTGCCGAACTTGAGTACGAACTCGTCGCCAGCAAGCAGTGGATAGAAAGTGTCATCGGACGAGCGGTGACGACCATGGCATATCCTCATGGCGCGGTCAATGATCAAGTACGACAGGCGGCGGCGAAGGCTGGATACGCAATCGCCGCCACCAGCAAATTCGGATCCATCAATTCGAGCAGTGACCGCTTCGCTCTTGAGCGTACCGAAATCTGGTCGACTGACACCGTTCGCGAGTTCCGATCGAAGCTGTCCGGGAATTGGGACTGGATGAGCAGACGCACATGAACGACAACACCTTGTCTGTGTCAGTTGTGATTCCAATGTTTAATTCGTCAGCGACGATCGAGCGGGCTCTCGAGTCGGTGGCCGCCCAATCGCGACCGCCGATGGAGGTGATTGTGGTCGATGACGGAAGTAGCGACACAGGTCCGCTGGTGGTCGAACAATGGAACAGGTCAAATATCCCCGTCCAGTTGATCAAGCACGCGATGAACCTCGGACCATCTGCGAGTCGAAACACCGGGTGGGATATTGCCACCGGGACCTTCGTCGCATTCCTGGACGCGGACGACGCTTGGCATCCTGCGAAACTGCAAATTCAAACCCAACTAATGGAGAGCGACCCAACAATTGCAATATCCGGCCATCAATACGACATCGGACGTGATCTGCGATGGACCGAACTTGCCGGCACGGATGTCACCATGTCCGCATTTTCATTTCGAGATTTTCTTATCAAGAATCGACTTTCTACCCCAACGGTCATGCTTAGACGGGAATTGCACTTACGCTTTGCTCGGGACCAGCGATTCTCGGAGGACTACCGATTGTGGATGGAAATCGTCTGCGAGTTTGGAGCCGCACGTTTCATCAAGCTTCCCCTGACGAGATTATTTAAGTCTCCGTACGGCAAAGCGGGACTAAGCGGCAATCTACGCTCGATGTACTTGGGTGAACTACACACTTATTCCAATTTGCGCAAAAAGGGACTAATTAAGCGATCAATTATGATCGTCTGCATGTTGTGGTCGACGGTCAAGTACCTGCGCCGCAATCTGCGGATGTTGATGGCTAAGAAGTAGCACGATGCTCATCTATTCCTTGCAGGCCATAAGCCTCGGAGTTCTGCTTTGGTTTCTGTCACAATCAAGCCACCGTACCGATGTGCCCATGGCCGTGTATGTGTGTGTCTGGACTCTTGGCGTCATCGCTATCTACTGGAAGTTTGGAGATGCTCAGGACATTTTTTACTCCGACGACCAGATGGTTCAAGTCAATTTGGTAAATCATGTATCCCAGAACCCTCTCGTCTATTCCCTGCAGGGAATCGTTGGGCTGCGATATGTAATCACGATTCCGGCGTCGCTACTTACTCGAATCGGAATCGATACTTTGCTCGTCTTGAAATTTCTACAAGCGATTTTCTTTGTATTGACCTATCGACTTGTACGAGAACATTTTAGAATTGAGAATCTCAAGTTCAAAGTGTGGCATCTCACATTGTTCGCGGGACCGCTCTTTGTCTTTATGTCACTGCTGGGTCTTCGTGATCTGGCACTGGCTTACTTTGCCCTCTATTTAATAATCGGTCGTGACCCTCGTGTACTTGCAATCAGTTGGATTAGCCTGTTTCTGCTTCGTCCACATTTAGCAATTGCGCTTGTATTCGGACGTGTGATCGGATTTGCGTTCGAACGGGCACGTTTCGGCATCCATCAGTTATTCATTCCACTTATCGTGGTGATTTCGTTTATTTCTGGTACATACGCCTACATGATTGGCAGGCATTTCCAGATGAACGCGCCTTTAGATTTCTTCTCCCTATCTCACCTTGGGACTCAATCGGATTTCAATCGACTCTTCGCCAATTTTGGGGGCTTGCAATTTCTACTATTCGGATCTGACACTGTGAATCTTCCGACAATCAACTTGATCTTTCTTCGGATACTTTTCTTCGACACTTTTCTGATTCCAATTCTGTTCCTTTGGACAGTCGTCTCAACGTCGGCGCTCCAAAAACACGCCGTCAATATTCTTGCCTCGTTCACATTCTTTTTGGGACTCGTTTCAGTCACGGAATTCAATTCGACTCGACAGAATCTCCCGTTCCTTGTGCTGATGGGAGTCACTGTTGTGGTTCATCTAGCGGACCGCGGCCGCTCGGAATCCCATCTACAAGCTACGGAGTCGGTTCCGAGCGATATTTCATCAGCTCACTTCTTTCGAGACTCCTGACAATTCGCCTATGAGACTTCTCTACATCATCACCGAAGACTGGTTTTTCACTTCTCATTTTCTTGATCGCGCCGTCTTTGCCAAAAACTCTGGATACGACGTGGCCGTCGCTACACGCAATCAACATGCCGCGAGCCAGATTGAATCGCATGGAATTCGGGTTATTCCCGTGGACTTTTCTCGTCACGGGCTGAACCCATTTCGAGAATTGGGGACAATTCGACAACTTCGGCGAGCGATTCAGCGCTTTGATCCGGATATTGTTCACAACATTGCGCTCAAGCCAGTCGTGCTCGGTACTCTGGCCGCGAGGACATGTCGAGTTCGAAACATTGTCAACGCACCGGTGGGAATGGGCTACATCTTTTCATCGCAAGATCGAAAGGCAAGGTTTCTTCGGCCGATTATTCGACAAGTCTTTCGTCTTTTCCTCAATCCGCTAGGTAGCCGCGTCGTCATCGAGAACCAAGATGACTTTGAATTGCTTCTCTCGTCGCACTTTGTACGGAGCGCCGAACTTGCGCTGATCAAGGGCGCCGGTGTGAATACCGAAGTATTTACTCCGTCGCAGGAACCGTCGGAACCAATAGTCGTTTCACTCATTGCCCGCATGCTCAAGGACAAAGGCGTCACCGAGTTTGTCGATGCGGCCCGACTCATTGAGAAAGCAGGTCTGAATGCACAATTTCAGTTGGTTGGGGGCGTCGATCCGGGCAATCCTACGACCCTGACTCGAACACAACTCGAGCGATGGACTAGCGAAGGAATCGTGACGTGGAAAGGTCACGTGGACGATATTCCGGTTGTACTGGCGGCAAGTCACATCGTATGCCTGCCCTCATACCGTGAGGGATTACCAAAATCATTGATCGAAGCTTTGGCGGCAGGTCGGCCGGTAGTCGCGACAGATGTACCTGGCTGTCGCGAAGTTGTCATTCACGATCACAATGGTTTACTTGTTGAGCCCCGAAACGCATCCGCCCTCGCAGATGCAATAGGCAAACTAGTAGTTGACAAAGACATGCGAACGCGGTTTGGTGCGGCCGGACGTCTCCGCGCTGAGCAAGAATTCTCGACTACACGAATAAACAACCAAACCATGGATGTTTACAGTGGATTAGTGAAGACATGAACATCGTCATAACTGGTGCGACGGGATTTATCGGTAGTCAACTCTGTGCTGCACTGGCGAACACGAACCATGTCGTTTCGACAATTTCTCGCTCTACGAACCATGACTATGGCACGACCCTCAGAAATTGCGATGTGATCATCCATTTGGCCGGACGGGTGCACGTTTTCAACGATCCCGAAGGCGATTCTGAGTCGGCCTATATCTCGGCTAACACCACCGCGACGATTAATCTTGCTCGAGTCGCGGTCTCATACGGAGTGAAACGATTTATTTTCTTGAGTTCAGTCAAGGTAAACGGTGAGTCAACTCCATTAAATATGTCATTTGCACCGGAATCAACTCCACACCCAATTGATGCATACGGTCGCTCAAAAATGGCTGCCGAAAATGGGTTACTCGAGATCGCGAATTCATCGGCACTTGAGGTGGTCATTATTCGACCGCCGCTGGTCTATGGGCCGGGAGTTAGGGCGAATTTTCTAGAACTCATGAAACTCGTTCATCGGCAAATTCCGCTACCACTTGGCTCAGTGAGAAACAAGCGAAGTTTCGTTGGCTCCGACAACCTTATAAGTCTGATTGTGGCCTGTCTAGATCACCCCGCGGCGGCGAACCAAGTATTCCTTGTCTCGGACAATGAGGACTTGTCGACTCCCGATCTCATTCGACTAATCGCCCAAGCACAAAATCATCGTTCGCGTCTGTTTCCATTTCCTCAAAAATTGCTTCTTTTGGGCGCACGAATCCTGCGCCGCGAGCAGGCCTACCTGCGACTTTGCGGCTCGCTACAGGTAGATATTTCCAAAACAATGCATCTTCTCGGCTGGGCGCCGGTGGCAACACCTCTGGAGATGCTTGCAAAAACGGTCGGTCACGAAGTATCAGGTTCGCGTGATTGAGACCTTCCTATTTATTGCTACTGCTTTAACTGCACTTGGCATAACGGGGGCCATTCACCGATACGGAGCTCGGATAAGCAGACTTGATATTCCCAACGAGCGAAGTTCACACGCAACGCCGACCGCTCGCGGTGGCGGAATCGCGATTGTTTTTGTCGTCCTGACGACACTTGTTGTGCTTTGCATCACGAACACAATGGAGTCTCGCGATGCCTTGTCAATTGGTTTTGGTTCGCTGATTGTCGCATTGGTTGGTCAACTCGACGATCGGGGGCGACTTACATCGGCCAGATGGCGTCTGCTCGGCCATCTCATCGCCGCGATCATCATCGTTGTGGGACTCCATGGACTTCCGACACTCCCAGTGTTTGGAAGATCAATAGATATCGGAGTAGTTGGCTCATTCCTTGCCGTTGTCTACTTGGTGTGGCTGCTTAATTTGTTTAATTTCATGGACGGGATCGACGGACTGACCGGAATCGAATCGTTGACTACTGCGTTGTGCGGCGCATATCTGGCCTGGGACATTGCACCACAATCGCGGATGTGGTTCACCCCACTTGCCGTGGCGGGAGCGGCGCTGGGCTTTCTCATTTTCAATTGGCCACCTGCAAAGATTTTCATTGGAGATGTCGGTAGCGGATTCATCGGCATCGTGTTCGGAGCACTTTCTATACAGGCCGCCCATTCGTCGCCACAACTTGGATGGTCATGGGTGATCCTTATGGGGGTGTTCGTTGTGGATGCAACCGTCACTCTCGTTCGTCGTGCACTGCGAGGTCAGCGCGTGTACATCGCGCATCGAAGTCACGCCTACCAGCGCGTGGCATTACGCGTTGGTCGCCATTCGCCCGTGTCACTTGGGGTTGGCGCGATCAATCTGTTTTGGCTATTTCCGATGGCACTGCTCGTCGCCCACAAAACCCTCGACGGATTTGGCGGAGTGCTTATTGCCTATACGCCACTCGTCATTGCAGCAGTTTTTCTCGGTGCTGGGGTATCAGAGACAGAAAGTCGTCAATGAATTAAAACGAAATCACTTTCGGCGCAGCCGGACGAGTGGAATGCGGCGAGTGGTTTTCGTTTGATACTCGGCATAGTCCGGCCAAATCGCAACCATTGTCTTCCATGCGCTGTCGTACTCGGAGCCCTCGGGAATCGTAGTTCCGATTGCCTGAAACACATCCGCGGCCACCTGCAGTGTCACCTCTGGGGTTGCTTCAATATTGGAATACCACAACGGATTAGTCGGATGACCACCCTTGGAGGCAACAATCACATAGTCGTCGCCAAGTCGACCGTAAATGAGCGCCGTGCGATGTTGCTTTCCCGTCTTTCGTCCCTTCGTGGTGAGTAACAAACATGTAACTCCGCGCCAGATGTGGCCATCTTCACCGTTAGTCGCAACATACCTTTGAATGTGCTCGGCAACCCAACTACTTGGGCTATCAATAATTTCAGTGTTCGACATCATGTGGCAATACTACTGTCGAGTCATGATCGTCACTCTTCGGCAACCCCAAGCCAATGACATCGACTGGATTACCAAGGCGTGTCAAGACAATGAGATCCAGCGTTGGACTACCGTTCCCCGACCATACCTGCGTCGTCACGCCGAAGAGTATGTTTTGCAGTCACACACTCAACCTTCAATTTTTGCTGTCATCGAACTTGCGACAGATCTCGGCGTGGGGATGATCAACATCCACGGAGTTGACCAGGCCACTGGGGAAGCAGTCGCCGGCTACTGGATTGCTCCGTGGGCACGGCGGCGCGGAGTTGCAACGCAAGCACTTCAGCAACTAATCGAGCACGCCCGAACACTCCCCGGTGCAACAACACTTACACTAAAGATCTCACCGGCAAATGTTGCGTCCCGGGGCACGGCCGCCAAAAGTGGATTTGTGGTGGTGAGAACAGAAACTCAGACATGCCATGACGGTGACACCGCTACCGATGCACTCATCTACTCACTCCCGCTGTAGGCACCTTGGCGCGTCGCCTGTAGAAGTGAGCGGCAAAGGTCATCCAATTTTGGTGATGTCGCTCCGCCGCTCCACACATCACGAGAAATTGCTCGCTGGTGACTGCTCCATTCCGCTCGAACCGCCGCAAGGTCACCTTTCAACGCATGTGCACGCATTCGCAGACCAAGTAGTTCTTCGTGGCCAGGCAACACCTTGAGACCTCGACCCGTTGCCCAGAACACGCCTTCGGTATCGCCGCGCTCCAGATACAACTCCGATGCCATTACCGCCGAAGTCATCACCGACAGAGTCAATTGGGTCGTAATTCCTTCGGAGTCTGTCCAGAGATAATTCGTTCCCGAGAAAGGGAGATCGCGCACATATTCCAGTGCATCTCGTAGTTCCATAAGGGCCGAATCGCTGTCAATGGACAAGCCACGGCGAATGCTTGCATCAAGTAGTTCAATGTCGGTCGTGACAGATTCGTGAAGAGGCAATGCGTCGGTCAACGTGCGTGCCAACCATTCTTCACTTTCCAAAAGTGGTGATGCCCGTTCAAGATTGCGACGAACATCAGACACAACATTTGTGAACGATGCGTCCTGCACATTCACTTCCCACAGTGCTGTCCGTGCGGCACTTCTCGACTGCCTAGATCGGTGCGTTGTTAGCCACGCCAGCAATTCGATCGATTTCGATTTCTCGAAGCGAATCGACTTACCCTCTCGAGTCATCACCTCAACAGGTCCAAGCATGCGAACGATGACTCTCCACTCGATCGGACATGGGAGATGCCCGACTACCGACGGGACTGCCGTTGGACGCGAAACTTCACTAGCGAGTCTCGAGACTGCGGTGCGCTCATTAACCGAGAGCCCGTAAAGCGACACCAACTGCTTAGTCGGTTGAACAATCCAACCATGATCATTCTGTATCAGCGCCACATCTGCTTCCGGGTCGACCGAGGCCATAATGAGGCAGCAACCAAAGTTCCGTAATTGCTTGACGGATTCCTCTGACAGAGAATTGACCGAACACACGACTATTGAATGCGCCGACCCGTTTAAAGTCACTTGCTCTATCAAGTTCTTGATTGAGTTTGCAATTGATAAATGCGGTGCGTTTATCAATTCGAATTCAGAGAACCCGTAGGCGATGACGTTCGTTCCGGAACCAATTGTCTCGAGAATAATAGAATGAGCGAGATGTGCAATTACGCTCCGTGATGTTCCTTCTTGATCCGGATGTACCGAGATAACTTCGCCTTGCGAGAGTGTCAGCAAGATCACTTCACCATCTAAAAGTCCGAGCGGCACGCAACACAGCGGAGAAGAAGCAATTCTTGATGTGGATCGATGAATAACGGCGCGCGGCGTCGAACTTGGTCGCCACGATGCGAGGATTGGAGATCGTTCACGCCCCATCAGATAATTCACTGCATACCGAATACCATCACTGCTCGTCACTCCTTCCGCAAGCTGCAATTCCTTCAGAGTCGACTGTGATCGCTGTGAAAGGGCGTGGGATCGGGAATGTGGGGCCGATTCGCGTAAGACATTTTGGCGTCGAGAGTGCACAAATTTGAGCATTCCCGTGACGAATATGGTCGATGCTGATAGCGCCAATGGAGTTGGCGATGATAAATCGATCGATTTTATTTCACCTTTGGATGCCAATGGTCTCGAGTCTTCAAGAGTGGCGACCTCTGTTTCGGTAAAACTAGTGAATGCAGTTGCATTGCTTGTGAACATCAGCGACCACACCGTCGCGGCGGACAAGGCAGTCCATCGTCGAAATCCAAATGAGGACCTAGATCGGTTCTTGAGATACTTCAATCGCCATATGTCGATTACAAATGCAACTAGGCCGTAAGTCCATATCAGCCACAGAATTGCACTTGTTACGTATAGAAGACATCTCTCCCAGTTTCCATCTGACAGATTGGACCTAATTCCAACCAGACTCGCTAGAGGTGCAAATTTCCCAAGTGTAAGTGACGTGGGAATACCGAGCATGAAGAAAAACCAGGTGCACACCAGACCAATCCGTTTCATGTTCCGTCCACAGGAATCGCACTACGCCGGGCTGACAATGTCTTGTTTCGTGCTCCAAAGAGACTCAACAATGTCATTGAGACATCCCTCGAGACTGTGACTGTAACTTTGTTGTCGTAGACGAAAACTTCCCCGGCAAGACCTTGGCTGGCCAGAAACATCTCTGCGGCGGCTACGGCCCGCGTCTGATCGATTTGCAATGTTCCACTGCGCAACGAGGAGACCTCTTGAGCCCCGGCTCGCGCGGCATTTTCAGCCTGATCTCCAAGTTCAATTTTTGCTGCTACGAGGCGACCTCCGTCTATCGCCAAACCAGCGCAAGCAACAAATGTCATTGCAAGGACTACCACTAATGCTGTGATAGATCCTTCGTCACAGGTGCGAGTTCGATCGAGCATTGTTAATCAACTCTCCAACGATCGATAATTTCCGTAGAGTCTGCACTGACGTGCCGCTCACCAAGACCCAATAGGTCAAGACCATCGCGATTGACGACACAATCTAGAAAGACAGTAACGCTACGGGACAATTCAGATTCAGTGATTGATAATTCAACGATTGAATTGGTGCACCCAACTCCATTTTTGGACAGGTCTTCGCGTGCCACACGTTCGGCAACTGCCTGCATTGAACGTGGGTGGACCATCGATGCAGCTCGGGCGGCCTGATCCGCCGCATGGTGCACTTCAATCTGTGATTCACCACTCCTTCCTGCAATGACTACAAACAACATGAGAATCATCAACACAGGTGTCAGCAATACGAGTTCAACCGTCGCGCTGCCGTTTTCGGTCTTCATCGGTCGCCTTCAGGTACAAAGCGCTCGCGAGGTTCGACAACTGTTCGTAAAACATTGAAATGAAAGAATGGCGTTACTTGGGGAACCCGTAAGTTCACCGTGACCGCAACTAAATCGTCACTAATCGTTGCTTGTGGTTCGTCGACAAGCTGTGCTGACAATTCTGCGGCCGATCGTATAGCCGCATCGAGTGCAGCGATGACTCCACCATCAATGGAAGCGCCGGCGGTTGCTCCTCGCGCGGCACTCGCCGACGCGAGATGAGCTGTATGCATATAGATCGCGCCCTGGACCGCCATGAGAACAAGAGACAACACGATGGGTACCGCGAGAACAACTTGGGTCGTTGTTTCACCGAATTCCGAGTCACCACAGGATTCTCTTGTGCGCCTGATTCTTGTTCTCATGGCAAGTTAGCCCAATGCTCAGCCAAGGTCGAGTGAATTAGCCTTATCACGAACTCGAGACGTGATTGTGGCGCCGACCACAATCGCAAGAGCAATGAGCGCCGCCGCCATTACTACTGTCGTCGCGCTTACCTCGCCGCGATCAACATCGTTCTCGGCCGATGCGGTGAATCGGATCCAAAAGTATTGCCATGTTTGTCGTATTGATGTCATACCAATTACCTTTCTTAGTAGTGGATATATTTTTTCTTGCGGTCATGTGTGCCAGATAACTGCACCGAAGTCATAAGCCCCCGACGACTGTCGTAACGGCTGGAAATCCAATAAGCGCAATAAATGAGATGAACAACAACACCATCGGAATGCCCATCCGTTCGGTAGCGGCCAGCGCTTGGGCTTCAATGTCACCCATTTGCCGATATCTCAACGAGTCTGCCTTGGCCGTCAGCGACAAGCGGATCCGGGCGCCATGCTCTCCCGCTAGCTGAACGCTTCCTGCAACTTCGATGACTTCGGGAAGATTGAACCGTTGCCCGAGTGTTGCGAGTTCAGTCCAAGGTGATCGCCGACCACTGCGCGCGCGAATGAGTGCATGACGAATTTCGTCAAATGCCCATCCATCACCCGCGTCAGCAGCCGCGACAAGTGCCGTCTCTGTTCCGGCACCCCCCGCCAGCAATACGTTGGTGAGGTCAAGGTAGCTAGAAAATGCGTGCAGAAAATTTCGCCGCCGCGAGTTGGCCGAACTTCGAAGCATCTGATCTGGTAGGACAAACCCCATCACGGCTCCTAGCGCGGTAACAATGACTGACCCAGCTATTGGAACCACGATCTCAATCTCGACGAGGAGAGTTAGTGCGCCCACCACGGTTGTCGCGCAGCAGAGTGAACAAACCAACTTTCGAATCACCATGCTGGCCGCCACTCGGTTCATGATTTCTAGATCGGCACGATGGCGAATTCCGGTACGTCGGTTTAGCCAAGCTCGACCTTTCAGGCTGACTCGACCCGAAGTTCCAATAACTGTTCTGAGTTGATTGGGATACACGGTTATCCAAATTCCAATTCCAATAACTGCGCCGTACATCATTACGAGAATCATCGCAAAACCACAGTCCGCTTACGAATGAATCGATCGGGGGTTTCGATACGAGACATGCTGTGCATCATGAACAACGCGGACGCGAACCCAAGCAATATCACACCCAGGATCAGCTGCCCTGAGACACTGGAATATGGTTCGAGATATTTCCGATTAAGGATGAACAGTCCTCCTACGAAGAGAGCCACGACTGTCGTGATAATTCGGACCGCGCTTCGCGTTCGAGATCTGCCAACCCAAACTCGAGTTCGCATCCTGCCTTCGTCTCGGGCACATTGAGCGAGATGTCCAAGTAGGAGACCGATATCGCGTGCTTGATGCTGTGATGCGGTTACCAATGCCGCGGTTACAAAATCTGCAGTGGGATGGTCAACATCTTCGGCGAAGCGTCTGAGCCCATCTCCGAGTGACCCGTAGGTAATGAAAACACTCAACCGCTCCACTGCCGGCGCAATTGCTAATGGTGCATGTGGTGCAGTCGCAATAATTACTTGCTCGAGTCCATGTGATCCAGCGAGGGTGTCGCGCAACTGTTCTGTCCATGAAGCAATTGCCTCAACGAGAACTTGTTCGTCACGCCGATGAGTGGGGGTCACCCCGACTCCAGGAACTAGCACAATTACAACACAAGCGACCAAACCAACAATTGCCCAGCCAGAAAGGAGGTAAACAACTACTCCGACAAACGGGGCAACTATAAACGTTGGTCGAATTCGTCGCCGCTTGGATTTGGGAGAACCCGAAAAGAACGACAAAAGGCGTTCACCACGCATTCCACTGGACGAAATGAGACAGCCAAGCCCAATAATTGATCCGCACAGTGAGATAAGGAGGGCACTCAACGCGGTATCCGCCAGTGTGATGCCGCGTCGAATCCATGTTCTCGAAACAGTTCCTGTGTAGCCTCACGCAGCGGATAGGCCGGTGCCGCCACAGAATCTGACCCTGCTTGATATACCTCATTGGAAATGACATTGATTCCATCGCTATCAATGACTTCGCGAATAGAAGCAACTCGTCGAATCTTTTGAGAATTGTCAATGTAAACGACGAAGTGAACGGAGCTCGCAATTAATAGATTTATGGTTTCGATTGGCAGACCAGTAGACGCCATCGAAACATATGCCGCAAGTTTCGGGAATACAGACCTCGTGCTATCGGCGTGCATCGTACACATCGAACCGTTGTTGCCTTGTCCCATCGCCAGCAACATTGGAAAAGCCTCGCCGCCGCGGACTTCACCAACGATCACACGGTCGGGATCCATTCGAAGCGCCATCCGGGTTAAATCTGTGAGGGTGATTTCGCCTTGTCCTTCGATATTGGCAGGACGCGACTGAAGTGCATCATGGTCTGGATGCAGTTCCTCAAATCGATCTAGGCCAAGTTCATAAGCGTCTTCAATGGTCACGAGTCGCTCTGCAGGCTGTATCTCGTTGACAAGTGCACGCAGCAAGGTTGTCTTACCGGACCCGGTGCCACCAGCGATGACGATATTTCGTCTCGCGCGCACCGCAGCCGCAAAGAATTCATGGACCGTTTCTGAAAACATCCCACACCGCCGTAGCTCATCAAGCGATGAAATGTCGAAGCGATGACGCCGGATCACCAAGCTTGGGCGTAACGAGACATCCATCGTCGCGAACAGCCGCGAACCATCTGGTAACTGAAGATTAAGTTCTGGATTTCCGGCATCAAAACGGCGTTCGCTACTTCCCATCCTCGTGCCGGCACGGCGAATGAGATCGATAAGTTCGCCGTCAGTGTCGACCACCGACGGTCGTTGCTCACGTGCACCATCTCGCATCTTTACCCAAACTGGGGCACAGCCGCGAACATGAATATCACTAATGTTCGGGTCGTCAAGCAAGGGCTGAAGGCGACCAAGCCCAAGAACGTGAGCGATAACAGCGTCGGTGAGATGTAACTCTTCCGTTGCAGTTAATACCGCCCTGGCCTCCGCTCGTCGGGCACCACTCAAGCGTGCAAGTTCAACCCGCACGGCACTGCGTGCAAGGTCGTGTTCGTCCGCCGAGTTAGGTTCACCCTCGCCAATTGTTCGCCGCGCGATTCGATCGTCGGCGAGAAGTTCACTCACCCTTGTCGCAAGCGCACCAACTAATCCAGTTTCATTCGATTCGATGGCACGCGAGGTAGTGGCGGCAAGCAATGTCATGGTCGACTCGGCGCGGCGAGGTCTCCTACGAGAACGATGTGAACTCGACCGGCACTAGCAACGGCCATCGCTAGTTCGAGTGGCCCACGCAGGGTAATCACCGCTTGATCCGAGAAGTCTTCGGGAAGTTGAATTGACCATACCGTGACAATTTCCTCGAACATGCGCGGAGGTGTCGCCACACTCATGGTGATTTCTGGCGCCAACACCACTCGAACGCGATCGCCCGGTGCAATCTCGCTGGGATAATTACCAACGTTCACCGGGGTCGACGTGAGAGCCTCCGAAGCCGCGAGCGGCCTGTTCGAGGTCACCATCAATGCCGACAGCGGAACATGACCACCAACATCTACCGCGACTGTCTTGCCAACTAAGGACTTTGCTTCAACTCCACTGACAAAGAATTGGGCAGCGCTCCCGGGCATTTCTGTGGCGACTAAATCAGAAGTCGAAATGATCTGACCCCGATGCAATTTATGCGCACTCGATACAACGGTGACGGATTCTGTGCCGCTTCGATATATCATCAGTGCGCCAAATGCCCCGCCAACTACTAGGAATAGACCGAGTGCCATTTCTGGAATGCGTCGCTTATTTTCCCCGACTTGATCGAGATCGTCTGGTAAAGCGCGCCTGACTTCCATTGATCGTCCCCTTGATCTCGTATCAATCCGCCGACTGGTGCGATGTGTAATTTTTTACGAGTTAAATGCCTGAAATAACCCACGCGCAACTCGTGCTCGTACATTTTTCTAATTACATCTATGAAATTATTGGCCCTAAGCCTGGTTCGGCGGAGGGACTACCCTTTCCACATGACCGTTCAATCTCTACCCCAGTCCTCGAATCCATATTTGACCGGCAATCTTGCGCCGGTTGATGTTGAGACCACCGCGTTTGACCTTGAAGTGACCGGTCGAGTCCCAACCGAGTTAAACGGTCGTTACCTGCGCAATGGTCCTAACCCGATGAACGAAATTGATCCGGATAACTACCACTGGTTCATTGGCGATGGAATGGTTCACGGAATACGGCTACGCGATGGCAAGGCGGAGTGGTATCGAAATCGCTGGGTGCGCAGTGATTCAGTTGCGAAAGCCCTTGGCGAGTCGGCCCCGCCTTCGGACTGGCCCGCTGACCATGCCAATTTTGCCGCCAATACCAACGTCATTGGTCACGCCGGAAAGACCTACGCGATCGTCGAGGCTGGTGGCCCCCCGATCGAACTTGGGTTCGAACTGGACACAATTCGAGCGAGCAGTCTCGGTGGCACATTGCCACAATCTTTCTCGGCCCACCCCAAGCGCGACCCAAAAACGGGCGAACTCCATGTGATGGCGTACTGGTTTGGATGGGGAAATCAGATTCAGTATCTCGTCGTAGATAAGAGTGGCAAGGTACGCCGCACGGTTGATATTCCACTACCCGGATCGCCGATGGTGCATGACATTGCCTTTACCAAGAAATACGTTCTTGTATTCGATCTACCATGCCTGTTCAATCTTGAGTTGGCAATGAGTGGCGTAAGATTTCCGTTTCGCTGGGATGATCAATACCAGGCTCGAATCGGCTTGCTTCCACGCGAAGGAAGTGCCGATGACATCAAATGGTGTGCCATCGATCCGTGTTACATCTTTCATCCAATGAACGCTTTCGACGCTGCCGATGGAAAAGTCGTACTAAATGCGGTTCGACATAATAAAATGTTTGCATCCGAGACACGGGGTCCGAATGAGGGCGCACCCACACTTGACCAGTGGATTCTCAATCCGGCAAATGGATCGGCCACACACGTGAATCTCGATGATCGGCCAATGGAGTTTCCCCGCATCGACGAGCGCCTCATCGGGATTAACAACAGGTTTGGCTATGGCGCTGGAGTCCGAGGTGACTTCATTCAAGATGTTCTCGTCAAACACGATTTGACATCTGCTACAAGTGAAGTTCGAGATGATGGCAAGGACTTTGGCTACGGAGAACCGGTTTTTGTTCCCCGTTTCGAGAATGCCGCCGAGGATGAGGGATGGATTATGGCCCTTCGTCACAATCTTGAGACCAATCTTTCCGAACTGGTCATCATTGACAGTCAGGCTTTCACCGACGAACCTGTCGCCATTGTTCACCTGCCGGTTCGGGTACCTAATGGGTTTCACGGCAATTGGATTCCGCTCAACCAATAGAACCCGATCGCTTTTGCTTCGCGTTGGCACTGCAAGGGCCGTATCCTGAGAGTCACTATGAAGATCATGGCCCCAGCTACTCCCCCTGAGGTGCTGCCAACGGCCAATGACGCCTGTTGGTGTGGAAGTGGCCGCAAGTACAAGCGCTGTCATAAACCGATCGAGGGTCGAGTCATTGCGGGGAAAGTGAGTCCACGTCGAGAGGTACCGGCCCACATCGCGCGTCCGCCGTATGCCGAGACCGGCGAAGTGAATCGCTGGAACGAATCAGCGGTGAAGTCAGACGATGTCATTGCTCGTATGCGAGTGGCCGGGGCGATTGCCGCCGAAGTTCTGCGCCTGGCTGGTCAAGCTCTCAAGCCGGGAATCACCACCGATGAAATTGATGCCTACGTCCACCAACTGTGTATCGAGCGCAACGCATATCCGAGCCCGCTGAATTACTCCGGCTTTCCCAAAAGTGTTTGTACATCGGTCAACGAAGTTATTTGTCACGGGATTCCCGACTCGCGAATTTTACAAGACGGCGACATTGTCAATTTGGATGTCACCTGCTACATCGGCGGAGTTCACGGCGACACCAACGCCACCTTTTCCATTGGAGAAACGGATGCTGAGAGCAAACACCTCATCCGCGTCACCGAGGAATGCATTTGGCGCGGAATCGAATCGGTTAAACCGGGTCGACCACTTAGCGATATCGGCAAGGCAATTGAAAACCGAGCCAAGCAGGATAAACTTGGCGTGGTTAGGGCCTTCATCGGCCACGGAATCGGTGAACAGTTTCACACCGATGTGCAAATCCTTCACTATTACGACGCGCGCAACAACACCATCATGCGACCGGGGATGACATTTACGATTGAACCGATGATCACGCTTGGTACCTGGCAGCACCGAATGTGGGATGACGAGTGGACCGCGGTAACAGCCGATGGAAAGCGTACGGCGCAATTCGAACATACGATTTTGGTTACAGAAACCGGTGCAGATGTACTCACAGGTGGTGATGGTGCGGTATCCGGCCACGCTCCGTGGAGTCACTAATTCTAATTCGTGATTGATACAGCCGACACCGGCAGATACGAACGCTTTGATCGCAATGAGTGGGCAAAACTTCGAGCTCAAACCCCGCTCACGCTGAGCGAAAGTGACCTAAACACACTTCGAGGAATCAATGACCGCATCGATCTCGAAGAGGTAGTCGCCGTATATCTACCCCTGACTCGGCTTCTCAATTTGTACGTCAGTGCGACCCAAAATTTGCACCGAGTGTCATCCACGTTTTTAGGCACGCTTGCTCCCAAAATGCCATACGTCATCGGCATCGCCGGCAGCGTCGCAGTAGGCAAAAGCACATCGGCTCGAATTCTCCAGGCCCTTCTCACCCGCTGGCCAGAGCACCCACGGGTTGAGCTCGTCACCACCGATGGCTTTCTGTACCCAAATGCAACCCTAGAGACGCGCGGCATCATGAACCGTAAAGGATTCCCCGAGAGTTACGACACCAAGCTTTTGCTCCAGTTTCTGCGCAACGTTAAGGCGGGGAATGCTGAGGTTTCGGTGCCTGTCTATAGCCACATTGTCTACGACATTCTTGACGGCGAACACGAGGTGGTTCGCCAACCCGACATTTTGATCATTGAGGGACTGAATGTTTTACAGGTCGGTTCCGAGGCCTCCGAATTCGTGTCCGACTATTTTGACTTTTCGATCTATATCGATGCGGCGGAGTCGGATATCGAGAACTGGTATGTAGAACGCTTTCTTGCCCTGCGTCAATCAGTGTTCAAGAATCCGGACAGTTTTTTCAATCACTTCGTTCATTTGTCAGACGCCGAAGCCGTTGAAGTAGCGCGTACCATCTGGCGCGACATCAATGGCAGGAACCTACACGACAACATTGCACCGACTCGCCTGAGGGCATCGCTCGTGTTGCACAAGCAAGCCGATCATCGCATCTCTGAGGTACACCTTCGGAAGTTGTAGCAAATCCGGTTAGCGGTGCAGAGCGTTGAGATAGTTGTATACGGTAATCCTCGAAACACCCATAGCATCGGACACATCTTCGACCGCTCGGCGCAAGATAAATGCGCCACGCTCATCAAGCATGCGGATTGCAACTTGCTTGTTATTTCGGGATAACGCGGCGAGCTGTCCCCCAAGCTCTCTCTCCACGCCTTCAATCAGCCGATCAAGCGCGCCATGGAGCAGAGGTAGTCGCACGCCGGCAATTGTCGTTCCTTCCCAGACGATCGGAATATCGGCCCCCTGAATGTCGCTGGCAGAAATAATCTGCGCCCCGATCGCGTTAACAACCGGTCGGAGAGCGGAGAGCAATGGGTGGGAAATGTCATTCACGATCGACCACCCCCTAGAGCCACCGCGATACTCACGTATGTGGCTCCGTTGTCGTATGCCGCCCTCATTAGGTCGGCAATCACAAGCGGGAGCAAAGCCTGTGTCACCGAAAATGAGGATCCAAAAGGTCCGAATTCGACGAACAGCCCATGCGATTCAACCGCCGCAACCGCGGCGGTGACATGCGTACCCGGTACACCCTCCACAAACGGTTCAATCGTGAATTCAACGGTGAGCATCGGGTACACCTTTCACTTGGGTTTGCCACCATCGTAAACAAACGATGACCAAAATTCTTCAAGATGAGGAAGTACCAAGGCCATACTGTCGGGCACAAACTGATATTCGATGGTCAGATTTGCAAATTGGGCTGGTGTGACAAGTCTGGTCTCCTCAACTTCACCGTCACGATAAGTAAATGGGCCGTTGGACCGCGTGCGATAGCACCGACCCATGAGACTCACGGAGGTGTCGTGATACTCGCCATCGCCCAAATACTCGAGTTGAACTCCATTAATTCCAATTTCTTCGTCAAGTTCGCGCATGGCCGCAACTTCATAGGATTCGTTGCCGATGACCACGCCACCGACGGCGAGGTCCCACCAGCCGGGCCACAGATCCTTGGACTCGGCGCGTCGATGAACAAGGAGTCTTCCATCGTCCGAGTGCACGGCCACGAACACTGCACGGTGGCACAGATTTTTCGCCCGCATCTTGGTTCGATAGACCATTCCCAGGACCATGCCATTCCGATCGACATGCTGGACAAGTTCCGCATCGGGCTTCGGCATCCCCCCGTGCCTACCATGGGTCATGGCCACTACACCAAAAACTGCCCCAGCGACCGAGCGTCACGGCTCGGCTAAAGGAATTCGTGAACACTCAGAAGGACTCCTCGGTCGGGCCCGCGAACTGCGCCGAGATCTTCATCGCTGGCCAGAAATAGGTCTTGACCTCCCCAAGACACGCGAACGTCTTCTCAGCGAACTTGAAGGTTTGCCACTGGACATCACCTTGCACACGACCACAAGCGGAGTTGCCGCTCTACTAACCGGAGGCAAACCGGGCCCAACGGTCATGCTTCGTGGCGACATGGATGCTCTGCCGATGCCTGAAGACACCGGCTTGGATTTTGCTTCTCGCGTCGATAATTGCATGCATGCCTGTGGACACGACACTCATGTGGCAATGCTGGCGGGGGCTGCTCGGATGTTGAGTGAGCGCAAGGCAGATCTGCCTGGTCGGATTCTGTTTATGTTTCAACCGGGTGAGGAAGGTTACGGTGGCGCGGAGTACATGCTCGATGAGGGATTGCTCAATGTTCCATCGCTTGCCGATGGGACATCTTCTCCGATCGTCGCTGCCTACGCGATTCATATAACGTCCTCGATGCCGGCGGGATTCATTGGGACGCGAGGCGGACCAATCATGGCCTCAAGTGACCGCCTTGAAATCGTCGTCACAGGCAAAGGTGGACACGCATCCGAACCCTTCCGCACTCTCGATCCGGTGCCGGTGGCATGCGAGATTGTTCAAGCGTTGCAGATGTTTGTCACTCGCCGGATCGACATTTTCGATCCCACAGTTATAACGATCACAAAACTCATTTCTGGGACCGCATACAATGTGATCCCCGAAATGGCCAGAATCGAAGGAACCATTCGGGCGCTCAGCGACAAGACCCGGCGTAACGTACACGACGGAATCCGCCGTGTAGCAGAGGGAATCGCTGCGGCCCACGACATGAACGCCGAGGTAATTATTGAACTTGGCTATCCGGTTACCGTCAATGACTCACCTTCGGCCGACTTCGCCTTGGATGTTGCGTCCAGCATCGTTGGCGACGGAAAGACTGCGCGCATGCCCACGCCGATTATGGGAGCCGAGGATTTCAGTTACGTGCTCGAAAAATTGCCGGGGGCGATGGTATTTCTCGGCGGAACACCGGCGGGAATGGATCCATCAAAGGCGCCACCAAATCATTCCAATCGGGTGATGTTTGATGAAGACGCGATGTCGACAGGGATCGCCTTGTATTCGGCGATGGCATTGCGCACGCTAGGTGTGATGCTCGACTAGACGCAACATGTCGTTGCATTACTGATCACTCCAACATGTCTGAGCCTGTCGCGCCGCGACCCCTAGAGGGAGTGCGGATACTGGATTTCACGCGCGTGCTTTCGGGACCGCATGCCACCCGAATGCTGGCCGATCTCGGCGCCGATGTGATCAAAGTTGAGCCGCCGACCGGCGACCTGACGCGCTTTACCAACCCTCGCATTAACTCTTTGTCTACATACTTCATCCAGCAAAACATCGGAAAACGAAACATCTCGCTGGACATGACGAAACCGGAAGCCGTGCAACTATTGAAACGACTTAGCATCCTCTGCGACGTCGTCGTGGAGAATTTTCGACCGGGCGTTATGAAGCGAATGGGTCTTGATTTCGAAACCCTTAGCGTCGGACATCCGCGTCTGATCTATGCGTCGATTACCGGGTATGGCTCGACCGGACCATGGGTGGATCGACGGGCGTATGCGCCGGTGGTAAATGCCGAGACGGGCATCACTAAACATCAGGGTGATGTTCGTGGCGGTCACTATGCCAATGACCCACATAGCCACGGTGATGTGTACACGGCCGTTGAGTCGGCGGCCGCAATTTTGGCGGCGCTGTATCAACGCACGAGCACCGGATGTGGGCAGTACATCGACATTTCGATGGCCGAAACCATGCTCTACGTCAATGAACACGCCCACGATCAGTTATGGGATCAAGAAATCGAGCCCGGCTGGATTCGTTCGTTTCAACCGGCCGATTATCCGATTCTTACAGTGGCTGACGGAACCGTTGTTGTGGTGAGTGGACATCCTGCCGAACGGGGTACTTTCGAACTTTACCTGGCTGCAATGGGGATGGAGCACCTGCGCGACGATCCAATGTTTGGTGATGTCGAGCTTCGACTGGCAAATCTTGAACGGCTTCAGCAAATTCTTCGCGAATGGGCAATTGGGATACCAAACGCCGACGACTTGGAACAGCGTCTCGCCCAGTTTCAACTGGCCATGGGTCGATTACGCAGCACAAACGAAATCGCGCAAACCGATTGGGCCGCTGATCGAAATGCCATCGTTCATGTCTCCGATCGCGGCGGCGGCACTATTCGGATTCCAAATAGTCCGTGGCATTTTTCTGGCTCCGATACATCGGTGCGAGGGGAGCCTAAGTATCGCGGCGAAGACAACCGCGCCGTGCTCAGCGAATTGCTCAATCTCAGCGATCAAGAGATCACTCAATTGGAAGACAACGCGATCATCCTCTCCAGGTTGCCGCGACGCCAACGGTGATGTGGTTAGCGTCCCGAGTGGCCAAATCCGCCGCCGCGATCGTAGCCATCGAGTTCGCCGACAACCGTCCACTGCACCGATTCGATGCTCTGAATGAGCAGCTGCGCAATTCGATCGCCACGCTTCACGGAATATGGGGTTGTCGGGTCGGTATTGATCATCACCACCTGTAATTCACCGCGATAACCACTGTCGATGACCCCAGGGGTGTTGACAAGCGTGACACCGTGTTTGATAGCCAGCCCGCTGCGTGGCATAACCAGACCCACAAAGCCATTGGGAATAGCCACAGCGATGCCCGTTGCGACAAGGACTCGACCTCCGGCTGGGGCAATGACCGCATCTTGGCGCGCATGGAGATCCACACCTGCATCGCCGACATGTGCGCTCGACGGCAGCGGTAATTCGGGGTCAAGTTGGCGGACCGCAATTTGTACCATCCGTCGACATTAGACGGCACATCAGTCGGGTCCTAAGACGGCGTAGATTCGTGGGGTGCTTGTGTGGATGGATTTGGAGATGACGGGCTTAGACCCGGCCATTGATGTCATCGTCGAGATCGCAACAATTGTTACCGATGATGAATTGAAGATCGTCGCCGAAGGTCCGGACCTCGTCATTCATCAGTCTCCCGAGGTATTGGCGGCGATGGATCCATTTGTCGTCGAAATGCACACTAAATCGGGACTAATAGTTGCAATCTCGGCCTCCACGATCACGTTGGAAGAAGCGGGGAAACAAACGCTCGATTTCATCAAACTACATGTTCCAGATCCAAGGTCGGTTCCGCTGTGCGGAAATTCAATCGGTACGGATCGACGCTTTCTTGCCAAGTATCTTCCGGATATCGAGAACTATCTCCACTATCGGAGTGTCGATGTCTCAAGTATTAAGGAACTAGCCAAGCGCTGGTATCCAAAGACCGGACTCGATCGGACTTCCAAGAGCGGATTACACCGCGCCCTTGACGACGTGAAGGAAAGCGTTCGTGAGTTGAGTTTCTATCGCGACAATCTATTTGTTGCACCACCGACGGTGGAGGATCCGACATCGGTTGCACAGGATTTAGTGATTGACGAACCCGAACTACATGAGTGAACCGCGACCCCCAAAGCAAGAACAGCTTCCTGCCAGCGTCGAGATAACCGAAGTCGCCCCAAACATTTTGCGCACGCAACTCCCGATTTCCTTGCCGGGACTCGGACACGTGAATATGTATGTCCTCGAGGACAAGCGCGGGGTGGCGGTCATTGATCCGGGGCTACCGGGGCGCGCTTCGTGGAAGGCGCTCAAGTCTCGCCTTGCCGCCATCGGCGTTCCGCTCAAACGCGTGCATTCAATCATCATTACCCACAGTCATCCGGATCATTTCGGAGGCGCCGCGCGACTGCGCAAGGAAACAGGTGCCGACATCATTACCCATGAGAGCTTTCGCTTGTGGTACGACCCCACCGAGCCAGATGATGTGGACATCGAAAATCCGCCAACGGCTCATCCGACCTGGGACAACACTCCGTGGGGAGGAGACGGCTTCAAGTTTCCTCTGCGCCGACGTCTGTACTTTAAGATGCGCCGATCGGCTCCGACCCTTTTCCCCTCGCCCCGACCAACCATTCGACTCGCCGAAGGTGAACACATCTCGCTGGCAAATCGTGAATGGGTAGCCATTCACACTCCAGGTCATACGGAGGATCACCTTTGTCTCTTTGACGCCGAGGCCGGGGTCATGTTGTGCGGAGACCATGTGTTGCCAAACATCACACCCCACATTTCGGGAATGACCATGGCCCTCGACCCGTTGGCGGGATTTTTTGCGTCGCTGGACAAAGTGGCAACATTCGGTTGGGGAGTGAAGGTCTCGCTACCCGCTCACGGCAACCCGTTTTCTGACTTGGCGGGCCGGTGCGAAGAGATCAAGGAGCACCACCTACATCGACTCGAGAAATTACGCCAGATCGCTACAGGCTTTGCCAAACCGGCGACCGTCACAGAATTCTCCGGACATCTATTTTCTCCCCGGGCCCAGGGACCAATGGCCGATAGTGAGACGTATGCCCATTTGGAGCATCTGCGGATCCGCGGCGAGTTCGACTATCACACCGCTCACGGAGTGCGACACTACACCCACACTTAGTCAAAGAATTACAGCGAAATGAGTTGAGTCACCGCCGCCACGGCGTCATTATCCAACACATGTCGCAGGATTATGCGATCATCGAATGTGTCCTCGAAAATTCGAACCGAATTACCTGGATCAATAGATAAGTGGTGCTCCACCGTCGCATGCAGGGGTGCTCGACGGGAACCATGACGAGACAGATACTCCTCTAGCGCAATCCAATACGATGCGTTGTTCAAATGCCCGACCGCGTCCATGTCGGTGAATCGAACTGGCCATGGCCAGACCGTCGCTGATTTCTCGCTTGGAGGCGGAAGATGCTTTCCGATGGTCAATTTGGCGCTGACTCTGCGCCCGCCGCTGGCCATGTCAACGATTGGTAAAAAATCGGGTGGTAGTGGAGTGGAACGCAACGTTTGAAGATCCACATGAACCCATAGAGCGGCCGTTTCGATGACCGCGCCAGAGGTTGAAACAATTCGTGTGCGACGCTCCGCCCAATGTGATCCATATCCACCGCACCAAGTCCGCAAGTCGACGTTGTCCATGTACTTGGGGAACTGATGGACCCACATGTCTGTTCGGCGTACTACCCAGCCATGAATGTCAGAGTATCCGCCGTCTACCGCGTCGTCATTTGCAATATCTTGCAAATAGCGGGCAGTGGCATCAAGTCGGAGACGCCCCTTTGGGCTTACGTCACCGAGGCGAATCCTGCGACTACTGGCGAACACCCGCCCATGGCTTGGCTCAGGCACGGGATCGATGGGTCGCGACATTGCCCTTTGACCCTAGCCAGTATTGGGTCTCAGATCTTTTGTTGTAAATCGCTTGCATTTGGGCATTCCGTGTGATTGCCTACATGGTTCATGTTCAGCGCAACTCACATCTCCGACTCCACGGCAATGGTCGTAGGCATGCGCGCATTTGGTTTTACGATTGCGATTGCCAGCATGTCACGCTGGTTTACTAATCAGGCCGTCGCGGTGAAATATCTCACCAATCGCCCGGCCCGACACCTCGCTAGGCACACGACGTAACAGATTTCACGTCGGAGAGCTCCACGAGGCCGTCGGGTAAAACCGGCGGTCTTTTTGTTTTCCCCCCACGCTCTCCGACGTGAAGCCAATCCATCAACTATTTCAAGAAAGGACAGTCTCATGCAGACATTAACGACACACTCAACATCGGTATCGGATGAGTTCGACGATCAAGTAATTGTCCTCTCACCCCTGCGGTGCAGCGACGGAAACGGTACGTTGTCGTACCTCTTCTTTTCTGAGGAGTTCGTTGATGTCTCTCGGGCCAAGGCGATTTGCTCCAAATGCTCAACGCGAATCCAGTGCCTTCAAGGCGCCTTGGAACGCAGCGAACCATGGGGGGTATGGGGCGGCGAACTTTTGGAAGAAGGTCGAGTCTGTACAACCAAGCGTCCGCGAGGTCGACCGGCCACTCGAAACATATCATTCACCGTTATTCCGGAAGTTCCGATTCCCGCTCATCTCGTGGCGTAACTGTTTGTACAAGCCAGTGAATGCTTGCCGCGAAAATGGCTCAGTAGCCTTCAGTCGTGCCCACCAATCGCCGACTGCTGATCACATCTCTCATTTGGGCATTGATTCTGAGCGTGGTCATCGGTTGGTGGTGGAGCGCCCAGTCCACGCCCTCCGTTGATGCGGTCCTCACTTCACCTGGAATCGTTCCCTACCCGACGATTGGCACAAATGATGAGGTAACGGGCCAACTGCTCCCCGTTAGCCAAATTGTCTCGCTCACAGGCACGACGATGTCAACGATTGATCTGATCGGCAAGCCGCTACTCATCAACTTCTGGTTCTCGACATGCGAACCATGCCGTCGCGAAATGCCGGTGCTTGCCGCCGCGCATCGCAAGTACGGGGATTCGATTCGCTTCGTCGGCATCAACATGAACGACTCTGCCTCGGTTGCTAAATCGTTCGCCCTGAAATGGGGTGTCACCTACGAGTTATTCATCGAACCAAGCGGTGGCCTCGTCACTGCACTGGGGATTGCAACCGCACCATTCACAATATTCGTCGACGGCGATGGCCGTATCGTAAATCAATACGCTGGTGAGCTCACCACAGCTACCCTTGAAGCAATCATCTCCGAGGCTTTTCCAGCATGACGGCAATGCAATTGAGTCAGATCGCCGTACAGGGAAACTTCGCCTACAGCTTTTTGTTAGGAGTACTGGCGGCTGTAAATCCCTGCGGGTTCGTATTGCTCCCCACCTACTTACTGTATTTTTTGGGGCTCGATAAATCAAACGGGCTAGACACACAGCGCGCTTCACTTCGTCGGGCCCTCACTGTTAGTTCGGCGCTGTCGCTCGGATTCATTGCGGTGTTTCTGATTGTCGGTACCATTTCACGACTGTTTACTCAGTGGCTCGAACTAAATGCCAAATTTGCCGGGTTTGCCATTGGCATCGGCCTGGTACTTGTCGGCCTGGCAATGCTCGCTGGCTGGAAACCTCCGCTGACAACACCAAACCTTGCCCGGGGTCGAGATAGAACATTTCCCGCAATGTTCCTGTTCGGAATTGCCTACGCGATTGCGTCAATTGGCTGCACGATTGGCTTCCTGACCACGGCGGTATTCGGCAGCATTGGCACGCACGGGTACCTGTCCGGCGTGATCAGCATCGGACTTTACGGCGTCGGCATGGCCCTGCTGGTCAGCGCACTTACGGTCACACTTGCCTTTGCCCAAAACGGACTATTTGGATTCTTGCGCAGTGGACTTCGCTACATCGATCGTTTAGCCGCAGTATTTGTCGTACTTACCGGCGTATACCTCACCTGGTTTTGGTATCTAGCCATTTCCGAGTCCACCACGAGTAATCCGATTCTGCGGCGAGTCGAGAATTGGCAAACGCGATTGGCCACATTCTTGCAGCGTCAAGGATCACCAAAGTTGGCGATTATATTCATCGTCATTGTTGGATTCGCCGCGACTCTTCTTGTGAAACGCCAACAGAAGTCTGAATCAAAACAATTGCTAAAATGATGTTCAAGCGATTGCTTGCCCATCCCGGTGTTGAAGAAGTATGTGAACTTCGTGGTTCGTTTGGTTTCATGGCGTTCCACGGCGGCTCGCTGGAGGAACAGACTGATGTCGTCGCTCGACTAGCGGCCGAGAAATCCGGATCCTCCTATTACGGAGTTCATCAACCTCCCGAATTGAAATGGCACATTGACTCACACAAAATCGATCCGTTGGACTCGCCCGCACTTGCATCGTTCATTGCACATGTGGACGTAGTAGTAACAGTTCATGGATACGGGCGCAAGGGATTGTTTACGACGCTGCTCCTCGGTGGTAAAAACCGCGAACTCGCATCGCACGTGGCCCAGTACTTACGCTCATGGCTCCCCGGCTACCAAATCGAACATGATCTTGCGCAAATTCCGAACGAATTAGCCGGACAGCACCCGCTCAATCCCGTGAATTTGCCACGCGGCGGCGGCGTACAACTCGAACTTCCGCCGCGAGTCCGAGGTCGAAGTCCATATTGGATCAACTGGGAGGGCCCGTCGCTCACCCCGCACACTCAAGCACTTGTTGACGGACTTGCGGAGGCCGCATCGAGTTGGCCGACATTGGCGAATTAGAAGAACTAGGGAGCTAGTCGCTCGATCGTCCAATTCTGTGATGCCGCAACATGGGTATATCTGAATCTGTCATGCAGACGACTCGGTCGACCTTGCCAGAATTCGAATTGAATCGGGATCAAACGCCATCCACCCCAATTTGGTGGTCGCGGTACGGATTCATTTTTAAATTGGTCGTTGTATTCGGAGACCAGCTGCTCGAGGAATGCACGATTGGAAATTACCGTAGATTGCGGCGACGCCCACGCACTAATTTGTGACTCCCGCGGACGGCTGGCGAAGTATTCGTCGCTTTCGGAATCAGTGACTTTTTCAACATCCCCGCGAATTCGAATCTGTCGGTGTAGGTCGAGCCACACAAATACCGCGGCAGCGGTGGCCCGACTCTGCAACTGCTGGCTCTTTTCGCTTGCATAGTTGGTATAGAACACAATTCCCCGTTCACTCACATCACGGGCCAGGACAACTCGCGCATCGGGGATCCCGTCTAGACCGGTGGTTGCCACGGTCATCGCATTCGGCTCGACCAATTCGGCATCCACGGCGTCCGAATACCAGCGATGCCATTGCTCAAATGGCTCGGGGAAGAGATCGTCACGTTCAATTCCGGCGGTTTCGTATTGTACCCGTCGATCACGCAATGACATTGGCAACAACTTTTGTTACTTGGCCGTGATCACGGAGATTCCCCGCATATAAGGAGCCAAAATCTCTGGAACTCGAACGGAACCATCGGGTTGTCGAAAGTTTTCAATGATTGCCGCCCAGACTCGGGGAACTGCAAGAGCCGAGCCATTGAGGGTGTGCGCAATCTCCGTACCCTTTTGACCGCTTCGCTTGAATCGAATGTCAGCCCGGCGTGCCTGGTAGTCGCTAAACCAACTCACCGAGCTCACTTCCAGCCATTGATCACATCCAGGTGCGTACACTTCAACATCAAAACTACGGTGATGACTTTGCCCGAGATCTCCGGTACAGATCTCCACGGTTCGATATGGAAGGTCAAGATCGGCGATGATCCGCTCGGCCCGCCCAAGCAATTCGTCGAGCATTGCCGGGGCCTGATCCGATGTTGCCACCGAAAACACTTCAACCTTGTCGAATTCGTGGCTGCGCAGCATTCCGCGAGTGTCCCGCCCGGCCGAACCAGCTTCGCGTCGATAGCACGGCGTATAAGCCATATAGCGGATTGGCAATTCGTCCGCTAGCAACACCTCGCCGGCATGAAGCGAAGTAAGCGGGGACTCGGCGGTTGGAATGCACCACAAGTCATCGCGCTCGATGAAGAAAGCATCGTCGGCAAATTTAGGCAATTGGCCCGTCGCGGTGAGAGTTGCCGTCGTTACAAGTGAAGGTGGCCGAATTTCTTCAAACGCGTCCGCGTTCTGATCGAGCGCGTACTGACACAGTGCCCGCGCCATTGTCGCCCCAGCGCGACGCGGCATCGTGAACATCGCACCGCTGATCTTTGTCGCCCTCTCGTTGTCCAGAATTCCGAGCGCCATCGCGGTCTCCCAATGGGGAATGCGCTGGTGGTGCGCGAATTTGGCTGGCAAATTGTGCGGGCCGTTAATAACGGGATTGTCACGATCCGTTGTACCGTCCGGGGCGTCATCGTGAACAATATTGGGAATTCGCAACAGCACATCTTGAAGCGACGCGCTGACTTGCTCAGACTCCAGGGCAAGTTTCTGCTCATCGACACCGAGTTGCCGACTCTCTTCCATAAGCGCCTCGCCACTTTGTCCGTCCCCTGAGCGGCGCATGATGCCGATCTGGTTCGACAGTTCATTGATTCGATGGCGAATCGCATCCCGATCGACCACGATTGCCTTGAGCCGGCCATCTAGCCCCTCGGCATCGTCCAATTGGCGTAAAAAATCGGGATTGCCTCGGCGCTCCATCGATTTTCGAACGGCCTGATTATTGGATCGCAACAATCGGATATCAATCACTAACAAGTCAGGTTAGCGGTGCGACATGGGAGGGACCATCCGCTTTGCGTACTGTTGCAGTGTGGAATCAGCTCGTCAGCCAACCGTCAGCGTGGAAAATCTAGTCGTTAACTACGGATCTCTCCGTGCGGTGGGTGGAGTGTCATTCAATGCCTACGCCGGTGAAGTAACGGCAATTCTCGGTCCCAACGGCGCGGGAAAAACCTCAACGATTGAGGTTTGTGAAGGGTACCGGGCCCCCGAAAGTGGCCGAGTTCGGGTCCTTGGACTCGATCCACAGACACAACGCAATGAACTGAACAAACGAATTGGTGTGATGCTCCAAAATGGTGGAATTTACCCGAGTGCGCGAGTTGGCGAGGTGATTCGGCACTATTGCAATTTGTACGGAAAGGCGGTCAGGCCGGACTCACTGCTCGTACAGGTCGGATTATCGGAATTACACAATCGAGCCTGGCGTCGTCTCTCAGGCGGCGAACGGCAACGAGTGTCACTGGCATTGGCACTGGCCGCCAGACCGGAGGTGGCATTTTTGGACGAGCCGACATCAGGGGTCGATGTCAATGGTCGAGCCTTGATTCGGAACATCATTTGTGAACTTGCGCGACGTGGCTGTGCCGTCGTCGTGGCCACGCATGAACTTGATGAGGCCGAACGATTCGCCGACAGGGTGATCATTTTTAACAACGGCCAAGTCATCGCCGACGGATCGCTGGATGAACTATGTCGTGGTCGAGACGAGATCAGATTTCGATCGTCATCTGTCTTTGATCAGGCCGATCTGACTCGCCATCTAGGCGTCGAGGTGCAACAAGTCGCCACAAATGAATTTCTTGTGGTCGGCAATTGCGACGCACACCAGATCGCCGCGTTGTCGCAATGGATGTCCAATGCTGGTGCCGAAATTCGTGACCTGAGGGCCGGCCAACAGAGACTTGAAGATGTGTTCAAGCGACTAACAGTCGGTGACAATTGATGAGGTCACTCTTAAGCCAACTACGGATGGAACTTGCGATGATCGCGCGCAACGGTGAGCAACTGCTAGTTGTGATCGGGATTCCAACAATTTTGCTCATATTTTTTAGCAACATCGATGTCCTTCCGACTAGTCAACAGAGCAATGTGGATTTCTTACTGCCGGGAATTTTGGCTCTTGCCGTGATGTCAACTGCAATGGTCAGTCTTGGGATCGGCACCGGCTTCGAACGTTCCTATGCGGTGTTGAAGCGACTTGGAGCAACCCCACTTGGTACCCCCAGACTGGTGATGGCCAAGAGTTTGGCGGTATGTGTGGTCGAGGTAATTCAATGCACGGTGCTCATTGTCTTCGGCATTTTTCTGGGTTGGAGTCCGGATGGTGTCTCCTGGGGCCAGTGTCTGATTGCTCTCGCTTTGGGCACACTTGCATTTGCCGGACTTGGACTTCTGATGGCTGGGACACTCAAGGCGGAACTCAATTTGGCCGTCCAAAATGGGGTCTACGTGATCATGTTGCTCATCGGCGGAGTGGTCATTCCGATCGACTCGTTGCCCGGTCCACTACGGGCATTCGGTTCCGGACTGCCCTCGGGTGCACTTGCCGATGTTTTACGCCAAGCGTTAACCGACGCCGGCTCTCATCCCGGAACTTCATGGTTCGTCTTAATTCTGTGGGCTATTGCGACGCCATTCTTTGCCGGCCGCTGGTTTCGTTGGAATTAACTTACGGTTCGACTCGGTATGACTGTTCCTCGGCGAATCTTGACATGAATCTCCTAAAGAAAATGAACACGATTATTGACCACAGAAAGATCGTCCCGCCGCTTTTCATCACCGCGCCCGCAAGTTGCTGATCGGTTGTAGCCGACAAGCCAAACACTCTTACGGAAATGTCATAGTGCCGATACACAACCCCATCGGCGATGGCCAACCAGGCCGCGGGAACGGTTGGAACTACCGACATCAGGAACAGATAGATCATTTTTCCGCCATAGCCGATTTGGTACGACCTATCCGGGCAGCAAATTGGCATCCACATTAAAAATGCCGTGCAAATGAGTAGAACATGCAACGAATAATGAAGCAAGCCGTTCGACAGACTGCGGTTAACTAGATCGGGAATGTGGGTAACGATCACCACCAAATTGAATGAGGCACCGGCGACGATCGGCCTTGAAAGAATGCGAAATATCCGTTGCAAGCGACCATTGCCAATGACCGCATCAAAAAACCATTTGGGAATCGACAGCAACATCAGCGATGGCATGAAGTACGACAACATCATGTGCTGCAACATGTGCGCCGAATAGAGATACTCCTCGGAGATGTCGTGGATCGGCCAATCCGAGGCGCCCCACAACAAAAGGACTGCGACGACAAAGGAGATTCCCTGTCGACGAGTAATTGAAGGAGTTGGTCCCACAACCCTCGGCCCGATCACGCGGACCGCATAAATATATCCGGCAACAACTACGACAATGAGTAACCACGCTTCCGGGTGGAACTGAAACCTCCAGGGATGGCTGTTCACCGCGATTTGCATCGCCTTCATAATCGAGTCCGACTATTGACGGTCAGGAGAGAAAGAACTTGAATGTGGCAAGTGCCGCCGAGTAAACGCCAATGGCAAGAATGAGTCCGGAATAGAACATCATGCTAAATAATTTGTTGTCGAATTTCAGGTGCATAAAATAGCTCACTACCATAACGAACTTGATTGACATCATGATCAGTAACGCGGGCAGGAACAGCGGACCGAAGTCAACGTAATACGTGGAAACTTCAAGGGCCGTAATGATTCCCAAGATCAGCGCAATTCGCACATAGCCGGCATTGCTCATCCCATGACCGGTGTTGGGTGTGTGCGTAGCGGTGTTTGTCACTGTCAGACCGGAATTAGATAAATGAGTGTAAAAATAACGATCCACACAATGTCCACAAAGTGCCAATAGAGACCGATCATCTCAATGGTCTCGGCTTTGCTTCCCGGAATCTCTCCGCGTTGGACAACGCCAACCAAAGCCATCAACATGATGATGCCGACCGTGACGTGCACTCCATGAAAACCAGTGAGGGTGTAAAAACTCGAACCAAACAAACTGGTTCCAAAGCCAAGTCCTTCGCTCTTGAATGCCGTGAATTCATACACTTGACCGCCAACAAATGTTGCCCCAAGAAGCGCCGTAACCGTCAACCACAGCGTTGTTCCGCGATCATCCTTTTTGGTGGCACTAGACACCGCAAGGACCATTGTCAGGGAACTCATCAGCAACACAAAACTGCTCACCGATGTGAACGGAATATCGAACACCTGAGACGGGGTCGGACCTTGGCCCACCCTGCCGCGATAGAGCATGTAGGTAGAGATGAGTCCGCCAAACAACAGGCACTCCGAGCCCAAAAAGAGCCACATCCCTAACTTCACATTGGAAATGCCACTCGACGAAGCATGGACATTGTGTTCCGCATCGTTATGAACTGCAGCGTCAGTCAACGGGAACCACCTCCCCCGATGTCGCATCAGTATCAGTCGGCGGATCAAAGTCGGTGTCCTTTGCGGTTGCCGGCTCGAGACCCAAGCCGAATGCGGCGAACAGAATAACGAATCCACCAAATACCGCAATTGGGATTGAATAAATCACGCCGTAAGCGGTGATCGGTAAACCGAGGGCGAGCACCAGCGGCCAATATGAAGGCGACGGCATATGGATGTGTTTGTCGGCTGCTTGTTCCTGCTCGGTCAAGATTTCCTCTGCAGTCTTGATCTTTACCATTTCGCCGTTGTCACCCTCTTTATACTTACGATGAAAAAATTCGTCGAGATGATGCACTGTTGGAATGACATCAAAATTGTGCTCCTTTGGTGGATTGGTCGTCATCCACTCAAGGCTTCGAGAATCCCAAGGATCAAGCGGTGCGGGAATCCCCGAGCGCGCCGTGCGCACGACATTGATCAGGAAAAGCAATACTCCGCTAGCAATGACAAATGCGCCAATGGAAGACACCAGGTTCCAGAATCCAAGATTGAAGAATCCCTCGCCGGCCCGGGCCTCGGTCCAGATATACATTCGGCGCGGCTGACCTTGGAGCCCCAAAATATGCATTGGACCAAAGGTGAGGTTCATACCTATGACCATCAGCCAGAAATTCCATGTACCGATGCGTTCACTGAGCATCTTGCCGAATACCTTTGGCCACCAGTAATAAAACCCGGAAAACAGCCCCAGAACGGCGCCACCGAATAACACGTAATGGAGGTGGGCGACGATGTAATACGTGTCCGTCTGTTGCGTATCGGCCGGGGCGACCGCATGTGTCACCCCGGAAAGGCCACCAATCGTAAACAGCACGATCAGGGCGATAGAGAATTTCATCGCCGTCGTAAACCACAATTTTCCGCCCCAAAGTGTGAGCGTCCAGTTGACGATCTTCACTCCCGTTGGAACGGCAATCAACATCGTCGTCATCGAAAACACGGCAACTGAAACCGGACCAAGCCCGGACGCAAACATGTGATGGGCCCATACTCCCCAGCCAACGAAACCAATCGCGGCGCCCGAAAATACGACGAACGGATATCCAAATAAGGGTTTGCGCGAAAACACCGGGAGAACTTCCGAAACGATTCCAAAACTCGGAAGCACGAGGATGTACACCTCTGGATGCCCAAAGATCCAAAAGAGGTGCTGCCACAGCAGTGGATCGGCGCCTGCACTGACATCAAAAAACGTGGCACCAAAATTTCTCTGAAAGGTGAGTAGAAACAACGCCACGGTGATGACCGGAACTGCAAATAGAAGTAGAAACTGAACCACCAGCGCCATCCACGAAAAGATCGGCAAGCGCATCAGACTCATTCCTGGCGCGCGCATATTCAGCAGCGTGACGATCAGGTTGATCGCACCAGCGAGCGAGGCAATACCGGTAATTTGCAATCCGAGTGCCCAAAAGTCGATTCCGTGTGTTGGAGAAAACACTGGACCCGAATTCGGCGCGTACATGAACCATCCACCGTCGGCCGCCCCGCCGAGGAACCACGCCAAGTTGAGAAAAATACCGCCGGATATAAGCGCCCACAGTCCGAAAGCGTTCAATCGAGGGAAGGCGACATCGCGGGCACCAATTTGCAGCGGTATGAAATAGTTGGCAAAGGCCGCGGCCATTGGCATCACAAACAGAAACACCATCGTGGTGGCGTGCATCGTGAACATCTGGTTGTAAACATCGGCGTTGAGGACTTTGCCGTTAGGTGCAGCAAGTTGTAGCCGAATGAGCAGAGCCTCGATGCCACCCAGAACGAAAAAGAACATCGCCGCCGCGCCGTACATGATCCCGATCTTCTTGTGGTCAACGGTAAACAGCCACGACTTCCAACCCGTAGCAGCGACGGGACGCTTGAGGACTCCAAAAGTTGACGATGCAGTCACCGGAACTTCGACAAGCGGAAGCGCCACTTGGGGAGTTGAGCGTTCAATGATGGCCATCGCGTTCTCCAGTTAGCTTCGCGTCAACAAATAGGCTACGAGTTTTTCGATATCCGATTCGGAGAGCCCGAGAAACGGCATGCCGCGCGTCTTACCACCGGTCTTCGTCAATTGGGCGGGGTTTGTATACATTGGTTTCACAGCGGGGGCATTGCGCAACCATGCGCGAAGCGCCGATTGATTCAAGCAGTCTTCGGTTACACCCTGTAGATACTTCCCACCAAATGTGGCGGGGTCAGACTCCCAAACCTCGTCTCGACAGGCCGGCTTGGCTAGATCAAACATTGCACCCGCAAAGGTGTTTCGCGACATCAAGTGAGTGAGGTTTGGTGCGACACCAGACCATACATTCTCATCGGCGGCGGCAATCGCCGGCGAACCGTCGGCGCGGGTGAGCCCGTTGACCTGATGGCATCGTACACATTGACTGAGAAATACGGATTCGCCTTCCTTAGCCAATGTTCCGTCGGCCGGAGCCACATAGGCAGACTGTTGATTTGCCACCCACTTGGCGAAGTCTTCCTTACTTAGCGCGACCGCCTCCATCCGCATGTTGGCATGAGATAGCCCACAGAACTCGGTGCATTGACCGGCGTAAATTCCGGGGAGATCCGCTTCGATACGGTTCGTCTGTACGCGACCAGGTACGACATCGCGCTTTCCGTTCAATGCCGGTATCCAAAAGGAATGGATAACATCTCGGCTCGTTGCGCGCAACAGCACTTTTGTGCCGGCGGGGAATACCAATTGACCGGAAGTGACGATCGGTTGTGTTATTCCAAACTGCGCTTGCACCGGATAGTCGTATTCCCACCACCACTGCTGACCGGTGACATTGATGATCATTTCAGTGTCGTTGGTTTTTGCTAGATCAAACACGGTACGAACTGTGAAGACACCGACAACCGTGAGAATGAGAGCTGGAATAATGGTGAGGGTAATTTCAAGTGCCGGATTGCCGTGGGATTGATGCGGGATCGGCTGACCACGATCACGAAATTTGATCACGCAGTAAATCACCGCGGCAAAAACAATGACACCTATGATTCCGGCTACTGCAAAGATCGGTTTTTGCAGATTGTCAATCTTGGCCGCATTTGGTCCCTTTGGTTTCCACGTATCTTGAGGCGCGTTTGTGGCACAGCCTGATAACGCGATCACGATGGCACTGGCCGGAAGCCATCTGCGGAATCGTCGTAGCACGGAGGCAATCATATTCAAGGCACTATCAATTCGATGACTTGCAATTCGACTGCCTGTCCGCCTTCTCCCACTACCGACAGCCAATAAGGACCATTGGCCGCTGATGACTTGGGTATGACGAGTGTGAGCAATTGCTCGGCGCCTCGCTCGATCATCTGCGTACACCTAACGACTTCTTCCGTAACTCCCTCAGTGATTTTCCTTGTGCCTAGGCGAGCAACCAGTCTGACGTTTCCGGCTTCGCGATTGCGAAAGATAATGTTGGAGGGGCTTGATCTGGAGATTGTGATCGCGCTTTGCACTCCTTGGACACCCTGAACATGGGCAACTAGCTTGCCGTCGGAGAATTCAACCGTCGCTGCGACTCCACTTTTCGCCGAGATCGTCTGCGTGGCTCCACTGTCGCCATGCGCCGATGCTTCGGCTCCGCACTCGCGGGGAACCTCGTGATCACTTTCGTATTGGGCGACAATGAGTTCAGTTCGCATCCCGCTACGAGCCGAGGAGATACCGGCGGTCACGATGGCAACCGCCGCAAGGACACATACCGCACTCACAACGCCCTGCTTCAGGGTCGACCTCACCGCTAATAGGACCCCGCCCACGAGCAAGAGAGCGCCTATCACGATGAAAAGTGCCACCCCAATTTGGGAGTCAACGGCGAGCATGACCCGCGAGAAACTGAAAATAAACAATCCCAATCCGACGGCTGCAAGAATCGGAAACTCAATCGGATTTAGCAGTCGTTTTCGAACCGCGGCGTTGAACGCAGGGTCCGATGACGCACCTTCGCTCCATGCAAGTACAGTCCATTCCACAAATGCGGCTACCAGCACCACGACTCCGAGTAGAAAGATAATCGGCTGGGTAATCGTTCCAATCAACGCCAATGTGACGCCAACCGCAGTGATAAGCGGCCACATACTTGTCGTCGGCGCTGGATGAACTGACACCGACGGCTCGCCACTTGGCACATCTCCGTCTCGAACAAACAACATAATTCCCGCTAGCAAGCCGGCCGCACCCAAGAGACCGACCAGGGCGGTTGCGGCAAGTGCAGACGGGTTGGCAAATAAAATCGAAACCGCAATCGAAATACCTGCCAGCAGGCTAATTCCGAAAAAGTATTTTGATCCCGAGGTGAACATTTGATGTCCTATTTCTGCACGTACACGATAAACCACATTGCGCCAAACGCAGTGGTGAGGACATACCAATAGAGTGCGTGGGCGCTCATGACTTGCCGGTCACTTAGTCGTCCCGCCAGGGCTCGAAAAAGTGCCACCAAACTGAATACCACTCCACTGACCAGCAGAGCCAGCATGGTGCCGGTGACGGCATAAAACATTGTTTGATATGCGCCATCGCCAATTCCAATTCCCATCTGGATGTACACCGCAACTTGAGCGTTGATTGCCGCAATACCCAGCGCCGCCACAATTGCCAGGGCCAGATAGGCGTGCGAGGAATCGGAACGGCGGGTCGCATAAACCGCCCATTGAGCAATCACGCATGTCATCACCAGTGTGATCATGATTGAGTTTGTGGCGACTTCGGGAATCGTGATATCAACCGGCAGCCAATCGTGAATCATCTTCGCCCCGCTCGTCGATTCGCGAAGCGGGGAGGCATCACGAAACCGCATCCAAATCGACAGCATTCCAAACATCAACATAAATACCGCGCTTCCGGCGACCGCGGCGGCGACTAGTACTTGGTGTTTCGCCGATGATCGTGGTGACGCAATTGTCGTCGAATTCATGATGTCGACTTTGTAGTCAATTGTTGCGGCCTAAGGACGACGACGAAAAAACCTACGACAACAATGGCCATCAATACATGCCCAGCCGTTACCAGAACATTCCACAGCGCCTGCGGTCCCCCGTATTCAAAATCTGTTACAGAATTTGCTTCCTGATTGGCAAATCCAACGATGTAATAAGGCAGCGACGCCAACACGGTGGCGATAAATCCCGTCACTCCAAGGCCGACAACGATTCCATTCGGCACGCTACCTCCACGCAACTCGCCACTCCAATGAGCAATTGCTCCAAGCGCGACAAGAACGGCACCATACCCGATGTAGACGAACACACCCTCGTCAAACACCGTTCCCGCAAGGTCCGTGGAGGAGAGCATTTGTGTGGCATGACCAATCATTCCTGTCAACACCATTGCCACTCCAAGTAGTGCTGGCACGAGAGGAGCGCTTAACTGAGGCAAGGTGCCCCTTAGCGCCAACATGGACACGGCGAGCGCGACGAGAACTCCAAGAATTGGCAAAAGATTGAATAATGCATAGGGAATTGCGCTAGTGAACTTGTCGCCCAGCGAGCCCGGCCATTCAAAAACGTGTTGCGTGCGAGTCACCACGCCCAAAAGAGATGTCGACAAAATGCCTATTCCGATAAATCCACCAGTTCGGATCACATGACGCATTGGACCTTTGGTACCAGCGATTTCAACCAACACACCAAGAACCGGTATGACATAGATCAGCGTTTGCGGCTGGCCAAAGACGCCACCAATCCATTTGTCGATTCCGTAATTCCCGCCGAATGCCAAACGCCCGTAATGGTGATCCACGGCGGCATAAATCACCGAACCGAGATGTATTGGAAGGGTAAGGATTAGTCCGATTGCCCCCACGAAAGCAGACCACGTAAACACCGTAATTTCCGACAGGACAAGACCCGATGAGCGGGCCCCAATGATTGTCCCGGTGATCGAAGTCGCGGCCGCTAGTGCCCCGATCAGAACAAGTCCGACTCCTACCAGGTAGGCATCCACCATCTGCGCACTTCCGCCGGATGGACCGCCGTTGCCAATGATCGAGACCATCACCACGATGCTTCCGATCATCCACAGATAGAACCCAAAAAGCGACATCCGGGCGAACGAAATTGTCCTCGCACCTATTTGCAGCGGAACGACCGCAATGCTTAGTCCAAGAAACAAAGGAACCAGCACACCAATGGCGAGTCCGGTTCGGAAAAACGAAAACAGCTGAACAATGCTGTCTTCAGGAAAGAGGGTCGATCCTGTATCTATTCGCTCTAGACCGAGCGCGGCGCCAACCCCGATCACACCAATTAACCAAATGAAACTGCCTCGCAGAAACAGTCGACCAATGCGGTTGTGGTCGGTTGTGGTAATCCACACCGAAATCTCACCGACAAGATTGCGGGAACCCTTTACCTGAGAAGAGTTGGAGTTCAAGGCCGAACTCGCATCTAGGGCTGTCATAGTCGCTTATGACACTAACAATATGGAGGTATCCATCCCGAACTTCGCTCTAATTTCGGCGGTCTCAGCGGAGCAATACATCTAACGTGACCGCCAGAAACAGCACCGTCACATAGGTAATTGAGAACGAAAACAGCCGCATGGATCGAGCCTCGCTGGGGTCGCTGCCGAGACGAAATGTGCCAACTAAAAATGCAACCCCCATCACAAGTGCCGTAATTCCGTATACCCATCCCATGCCGGCAACGGGGATCAACACAATCGTTGTGAGCACAAGTACAACGGAATATGCCACCATGCTGCGAACGGTTTCCCGCATAGTGGCAACGACCGGAAGCATCGGAACACCTGCTGCCCGATAGTCGTCGGCGTGGCGGATCGCCAGCGCCCAGAAATGAGGCGGGGTCCAGAAAAAAATGACCAGAAACAAAATCACCGGTGTCCATGACAGTGAATTGGTTACTGCCGCCCAGCCGACTAAAACTGGCACCGCTCCGGCGGCACCCCCGATCACTATGTTGTGTTTGCTGGTGCGCTTTAACCATATCGAATAGACAAAAACGTAAAATAAGGTTGCGCTAAGCGCTAAACACGCGGCCAGCAAATTCGCGCCGATTGCAAGTACGACGAACGCACAAATTTCAAGCGAAATCGCAAATGCGAGAGCCGCGTTCGGTGTGATAACACCGGTTACCAATGGCCGATTCTGCGTCCGCAACATTAGGCAATCGATGTCGCGGTCAACATACATATTGATCGCATTGGCACCGCCTGCCGCCAAAGTGCCCCCGACCAAGGTCACGATCATTAGCGCAGTTGCCGGCCATTTACCTTCGGCAAGCACCATCGTCGGAATTGTGGTCACTAGAAGAAGTTCAATGATGCGTGGTTTAGTTAGTGCCACATACGCACCCAGTCGATTATTCGAGTGCCTATTTCGACCATTACCAGGACCATGGCTAAATAGCTTGGTGGTGAGTCGCGACGGCACGACGGGTCGGACTCCTAATGCCACGCTGTCAGACTACGGCAGTCAATGAACCATCACTAATTAGGTGCCGGATTCGGCACAATGGAGTTGTGGCGAACCGGCAGATCATTTGCGCCACTCGTTATCCAGCCACGAGCGCGGATACCGATGTTCGTCCCGTCGTGGTCGATGAACCAGGTATATCCGAGACAAGTGTCACCGATCGCCCGTGGATTGTCCTGGTGTGGAATGACCCGATCAATTTGATGTCATACGTCACTTTCGTTTTCCAAAAACTTTTTGGTTACAACTTGGAGAAAGCGACCGGTTTGATGCTCGATGTCCATCACAAGGGTCGCGCGGTGGTGTCGTCCGGTCCACGGGAGCGGGCCGAGTTCGACGTTTATCGACTTCACGAGCACGGCCTATGGGCAACCATGCAAAAGGACTCGAGCTCGTAGTGGGCCGTCGGGAGCGTGGTCCGATCCGAGCGGGTCGTGATGGTACTTACCTTCTGTGTATCGATTCCGAGAATCGACGCGCACTACTACAACTGCTTGGCGAATTGCGGGACACGCTTTTGGAAGACAGCCAAGTCTCCGACACAAGCACAGACAAGTTACGGCGACTTTTTCCGACCGCCTATCACGATGACCCCGAATCGGACATTGAGTACCAACGACTGATGAGAGGTGAACTCATGGCTTCACGTCTCGATTCGATTTCCGTTGCTGGCGCGGCTCTCGAACGAACACCCGACGATGACACTCTCATCTTGACGCCTCATGAACTCGATGTCTTCACCCGCTCAATCAACAACCTGCGTCTCGTTCTTGGAACGATGCTCGATGTACAGGAGGGTGAAGATTTCGAAGAGGAGAACGACGATCCCGCTCGCCACCACTATCACCTGTATTCATATCTGGGGTGGCTCCTTGACTGGGCGGTGACGGCGCAAACCGGTGTTCTTCAAGCCGACTAAATACGATTCGCGATGGAGGTCAATAACCGTAAAGGGGATTCAAGGTATGCCACTGCTAGATTTCTATGGCTCTCTCAACTGAATATTCGTCCATGCCCCCATCGTCTAGTGGCCTAGGACACCACCCTTTCAAGGTGGCGGCACGGGTTCGAATCCCGTTGGGGGTGCCATATAGGAATGTAGGTTACGAGTGCAGTTCGGATAGAAAATAGAGTCAAGTTCAGCAACAAAGATCAAGACATCAGGGTCGTAGAAATTGCGGTTCTGACATTTTGGTCCCGTGGTGAAGTTGGAGTTCACGCCGGCCTGTCAAGCCGGAGGTCGCGGGTTCGAGTCCCGTCGGGACCGCTGAGAAAGTGCACGCACTTTTCTCGGTCGGGTAGCTCAGTAGGCAGAGCATGCGCCTGAAAAGCGCAGGGTCACCGGATCGACGCCGGTCCCGACCACCATTGTGTTGTCAGTACCAGACTGTGGATGAGGTATTGACGACTTCCGATTAGTTCAACTTTGGCGTTACTCGAAGTAGAACCTCTTGAGCAATGGTCGCAACATGGATGCCCCCTGCGTCAAACACATATCCGAAGGTCAATCCGCGCCCGCCTACAAAGGTGTGACATGTCATTTCGTAAAAGTGCCACTCGTGTGCACGAACTGGACGATGAAACCACACCGTATGATCGAGACTTGCACCGAACCAGCGATCCTCGTCAGCCGCCTGTTGAAATCCCGGAATCGCGCAGATGACGCTTTCGGTTGGTAGGTCGTCTGAAATATAAGCGAGCGCACATCGATTTAAAAGCTCGCTCTCACCGAGCGAATCTTTTGCCCGCATCCAAGCCCCGACCCGACCCGACCCATCGCGGTGTTGACTTGCAAGCACCTCTGGGCCAATCATTCGGCGCTCCAAAAGAGTGATATGCGACGACTCTTCGAGGGTCTCGGGACTGGGTAGGTTTCGTTGAAACTCAACTGTTGTGACATCGTCCGAACTCTCCCGTCGGTGGAACGATGATTCAAGATTGAGAATTGCATTGTCCCCCTGTCTGGCGACTACCCGGCGCGTTGTAAAGCTCTTGCCGTCGCGAATTCGGTCGACCTCGTATTGCACGGGCTGTAGATGATCGCCACGACGAATAAAGTAAGCCCGAATTGAGTGCGGAATCATGTCGTCGCTTACTGTGAATGCTGCCGCGCGCAGAGCCTGGGCAACAATGTGACCTCCGTAAAGACCACCCCAAGGATATTCAAGACCTTCGCCCACATAAATATCGTTGTCTCGAGCGACAAGATCTAATAGTTGGCCAAGATTCATCTCACCATTATTGACGATTACCGCGACTGGCCCTTGCCTATTTCGATTCGCGACCAAGAATTAGAAAACGGCAATTAGCGCCACGGAGCGAACTAAGATTTTCATGATCCGAACTCATAACCGAGGTCGGGTGCCGTGAGCATGGGAACGTAGGGTATTCCTGCTTGGTCGGCCATTGCCGCGCACGTTCCGCCACGATCGACGATCACGGTGATCAGAACTGGTTCGGCGCCGAATTCTCGAACGACATCAACTGCTTCAAATAGCGAAGCGCCGCGGGTAACTGTGTCTTCGACAATCACAACCCGATCACCGGGTTGCAATGCTCCGGCCACTCGACCGGTTACTCCGTGATCCTTTGCGTCTTTGCGCACACTGAAACTGCGCAGAAGTCGCCCGCGAGTTGCGGCGACCGCGGCTACCCCAAAGGCAACGGGATCCGAACCCATCGTCAAGCCCCCCACCGAGTCAACATTTTCGGGAAATAGTGAGAGCGCGAGATTGGCGACGAGCAAAATCCCGTCTGGGCGACAGGCTGTCTGTTTAGTGTCTAAGAACCACGAGCTATTGCGACCTGACTTGAGTACGAAATCGCCGGTCTTCAACGAATACTTGAGAACATGGCTCCGCAGGGCGTCACGGTCGGGCTCGAGTGGTGGAAGTGTCATGTACGAATGGCATCAAGCGCGTCGATTGTCCTCGATGCATGACGAATAGCGCGCAGAACATCGAAGGCAGTGTCGAGTTGGGTGTCTGACAATTTGACTCGATCATCATCCTTAAGTACCTGACGGAACGATATTTGCTTTTCCCATGCCTCTGCAGCGTCGAATTGGACGATCATGTACGCCTCGTCCCTAGACATTCCCGAATTTACAAGGGCGAGCAAGACAGGTTGCGAAAAAACAACGCCAAAATTTGAATCCAAATTCTTTCGCATTCGCACCGGATCAACTTCAAGGTCAGCGAGCAGGCTAGTGAGACGACTCACCACGTAATACGCAAGTAGCGAGGAATCTGGAAGTACGATGCGTTCGGCTGATGAGTGTGAGATATCACGCTCGTGCCATAGGGCCACATTTTGCAGGCCCGTCTGCAGATTCCCCCGAAGGACGCGAGAAAGACCTGTCAAGGTCTCGGCCGAAATCGGATTGCGTTTGTGTGGCATCGCTGAGCTTCCTTTTTGTCCGATCTTGAATCCTTCGCGGACTTCGGATACCTCGGTGCGTTGCAAATGCCGTAATTCAACAGCAATCGATTCGATCGTGGTGCCAATCGACGCACACGCCCATAGATATTCGGCGTGTCGGTCGCGAGCAATAACCTGTGTGGCCGGAACTGCAATCAGTGCCAGCGCCTTGGCCACAAACTGCTCAACTGCCGGATCAATATTTGAATATGTACCAACCGCCCCCGATAATTTGCAAACCGCAATGGCGTGTCGGGCGGAGCGCATCCGCTGACGATCTCGATCAAGCTGAAGTGCCCACAGGGCAACCTTGGCACCAAAAGTCGTTGGCTCCGCATGAACGCCGTGAGTTCGACCAATCATCACGGTATCGCGGTGCTTCCGAGCAAGCACGATCACGGTTGAAATCAGTTCATCGAGCGATTGCACGATGAGGTCGGATGCGTCGCGCAACATCCAGCACCATGCTGTGTCCACGACATCGGTGCTTGTGAGTCCGTGATGAATCCAAGCGCCCGCCGGTAAACCGATTCGCTGTTGGGCAATATCGACGAAGGCCGCCAAGTCGTGAGCGGTGACCTTCTCGCGTTCGGCAACTTCGGCCACAAATGCAGGGTCAATCTTGGGTGCCCTGGATCGACATACGGCCGCATCATTGTGGGGAACAACACCCAGAGATACTTGTGCTTCAGTTGCCAACAATTCAATCTCTAAATACCGACCCAGTCGTGATTCATCGGTAAAGATGGCTGCCATTTCCGGAAGTGAATAGCGCTCGATCATGACCGCACCACACAATCGTCCCGTTCCGGTCCAACACCTAAAATTCGAACCGGAACCTGGATTTCCTTTTCAATGCGTAACACGATTTCTTGCGCGGTCTGGGGCAGGTCACCGAATGTCTTGATTCCTCGAAGAGGCTGATTCCATCCGGGCATTTCGATGTAGATCGGTTTGACCAACCCGAGTAATTCGATGTCGTCTGGATATCTTGTCAGCGACTCACCGTTAATTGAGTATTCGACACACAACCGAATGGTGTCGAATGAATCCAAGACATCCAACTTCGTTAGGGCCACCTCCGTAAGCGAATTAATTCGCACGGCATGACGCAGCATCACTAGATCAAGCCATCCCGGACGGCGGCGTCGACCTGTCACTGTTCCAAACTCCTGACCAATCTCGACGATTGCGTCGCCGGTCGCATCGGTTAGCTCGGTGGGAAACGGACCGCTTCCCACTCGAGTTGTGTATGCCTTCGTAATCCCGATCACGCGATCGATATGTCGCGGACCTAGTCCGGATCCGACGCATGCTCCTCCGGATGTTGGATTCGAGGAGGTAACAAACGGATACGTGCCGTGATCCAAATCCAAGAAGGTTGCCTGGGCACCTTCGAGAAGAATGTGAGCTCCCTTTTCCCGAGCATCATGAAGCATGCTCACCGTATCCGCAACGTATGGAACAAGTCTCTTCGCGAGCTCATCGAATTGACATAAGACAGCCTCAACATCAAGCGACGGACCCCCGATCGTCGCCAAGAGATCTCGCTCATACTCGGCCCGTTGGCGAAGAGTGGCGGCAAACCGAGCGGGATGACGCACTTCGCCAACACGAATTCCTACCCGCCGTGCTTTGTCCGCATAGGCCGGACCGATGCCCTTGAGCGTCGTGCCAATTTTATTGTCACCTCGTGCTTTTTCGGTGATCAGGTCGTGGGCTTGGTGCCAGGGGAAAATAAGTTGGGCAAGACTGGACACCTTAAGTCTCGAACAGGAAACTCCTCGTCGCTCAAGTTCGTCAATTTCAGCGAACAGGGTTGGTAGGTCGACAACGACCCCATTGCCGATGATTGGCGTGACATGGTCATATAGAACTCCACTTGGTACCAACTGCAAGGCGTAACGCTGGTCTCCCACCACAACCGTGTGTCCGGCATTGTGCCCACCCTGGTAACGAACGACATACTCATGTGATCGAGCCAGTAAATCAATGACTTTTGCTTTGCCCTCATCACCCCATTGGGTTCCAACGACGACTGCGACGGGCATGCAACGCTCCTATTTTGTGGAGAACGTATTGAGAGTCTAGTCGCTTGGTCGTACCTGCAACTCATTATCAACGACATCGACGAAGATGCCACCACCTTCCGCAACTTTTCCTTCGAGAATAAAGATTGCTACGGGGTCGGCGATCAACTTTTGAATCAATCGCTTCAGTGGTCGTGCACCAAAATCTGGGTCGTAGCCACGCTCTGCAAGTAGTGATCGCGCCGCCGGCGTGACGGCAAGACTTAGTCGACGCTCCGCCATCCGAACAATGAGATGCTGTAATTGTACTTCGACAATTGCACCCAGATCTTCGTGGGTAAGTGAACGAAATCGAACAATGTCGTCGATGCGATTGACGAATTCTGGCTTGAAGTAGTCAATCGGTTCTCCTGGCAAATTGCTAGTCATTATCAACACCACATTGGTGAAATCAACGGTCCGACCTTGCCCATCAGTTAATCGGCCGTCGTCGAGCACTTGCAGCAAAATATTGAACACTTCACCGTGCGCTTTTTCAATTTCATCCAGAAGAACCACGCTGTATGGACGACGACGCACCGCCTCGGTGAGTTGTCCTCCTTCGTCGTATCCGATATATCCAGGAGGTGCTCCTATTAATCGACTAACCGAAAACTTTTCCATGTATTCGGCCATGTCGATGCGCACCATCGCCTTTTCATCATCAAACAGAAATTCCGCCAAGGCACGAGCGAGTTCGGTCTTTCCCACACCAGTCGGTCCCAAAAACATGAACGAACCGATCGGACGATGAGGATCGGATAGTCCAGCGCGACTGCGGCGGATCGCGTTGGCAACTGCCGTCACCGCGTGGTCTTGACCAATTACCCGACGATGAAGAAGAGACTCGAGATGGATTAGCTTGCTCATCTCACTTTCAATTAACCGACTAACCGGAACTCCCGTCCACTTTGAAACGACCTCGGCGATATCTTCGGAATCGACCTCTTCTTTGAGCATTCGGGTAGTGCTCTGAAGTATGTCAAGTTGCTCGGTCGCCGCATTGATTCGGCGCTCGACCTCCGGAATACGTCCGTAACGGATCTCTGCGGCTTTTTCTAGATCTACCTCGCGATCAACTTGCAGGCGTAGCGACTCGAGTTCTTCCTTAAGGGTTCGAATCGCGCCAATTGCTTGGCGCTCGGAGTCCCAGTGCTGCTTCATTTGAGTGCTCTGAGCGAGCAATTCGCCTAGCTCATCGTTCAGTGCATCAAGTCGATCGCGAGACACGGCATCGGTCTCTTTGTCGAGAGCGACCCGCTCAATTTCGAGTTGCAAAATTCGGCGATCAACAACGTCTATTTCGGTTGGAAGCGAGTCGATTTCAATTCGCAACTTGCTCGCTGCCTCATCCATCAGGTCGATTGCCTTGTCCGGAAGGAAGCGATTGGGCAGATACCGATTCGAAAGAACGGCGGCGCTTACCAGTGCAGTGTCTTGGATTCGCACTCCGTGGTGAACTTCGTAGCGCTCTTTTAGCCCACGAAGTATTGCAATGGTGTCTTCGACAGAAGGCTCACCAACATAGACCTGTTGGAACCGACGCTCAAGTGCCGCGTCCTTTTCGACATACTTACGGTATTCATTGAGGGTTGTTGCCCCGATCATTCGTAATTCGCCCCTAGCGAGCATCGGTTTAATCATGTTTCCTGCATCGATGGCCCCTTCCGCGCCACCAGCGCCAACCAGAGTATGAATTTCATCCACGAAAGTGATTACGTCGCCTTGCGCATCGGTGATTTCTTTCAACACGGCCTTTAATCGCTCTTCGAATTCTCCGCGATATTTCGCCCCGGCAAGCATTGAGCCGATATCTAGCGAAATCAGTCGTTTATTTTTCAAGCCTTCCGGAACATCGCCGCTGGCGATGCGCCGCGCAAGTCCTTCCACAATGGCTGTCTTGCCGACGCCGGGTTCGCCAATGAGCACTGGGTTGTTCTTTGTGCGACGGGAAAGAACCTGGATCACCCGACGAATCTCCTCGTCGCGGCCAATGACAGGATCAATCTTTCCGTTGCGTGCACGTGCCGTGAGGTCTTGACCATACTTCTCAAGTGCTTGAAATTGTCCCTCCGGATCTGGAGATGTCACCCGATGTGATCCGCGTACTTCTTGCAATGCTTGCAACATCTCTTCGGTACCGATTCCAACCCGCTGGTTCATGGCTATGAGCAGGTGCTCGACGGAAAGATAGTCATCGCGTAAATCTCCGCGAAGTTGATCGGCGTTGGTGAAGATATTTGCCAACTCACGATTCATGTGAGGCTCACTCCCACCTTGAGCGCGTGGGAACTTGGTGACCACTTCGTCGGCCCGGTCTCTCAGCATCGTGATCGCCACTCCTAACTTGGCGAGCAGGGCCGGCACAATGGTGTCGACCTGCCGAGTCATCGCGCCCATGATGTGATCGGGGGTGAGTTCAGGATTTCCGTTGGCCAACGCCGACTTCATGGCATCGGCGACAACCTCACCAGTCTTGGTCGTCCACTTTTTCGGATCTAGGGCCACCGTTAGGTCTCCTCGCTGAAGATGCTGGGAAGTCGCCCATACAACGTCACCGCTTGCCGAAGCGGGACGAGTTCATGACGTCCACGGCGATGGGCGACCGAATTGACTTGCTCAAGTTCTGCCTGTAATCGCTCGGACTCATCGCGCAATTTCTGCACCTGTTCCTCAAGCTCCATTACCTGGCGAATTCCTTCAATATTCATGCCGACCGCGGTGAGGTCAGCAATTCGCAACAGGCATCGAATATCGGCCTCGCTGTAGCGTCGATTACCGCCCGATGTTCGAGATGGTCGTATCAATCCTCGCCGCTCGTATATACGTAGCGTTTGTGGATGAAGCCCAGCCAGCTCGGCGGCTACTGAAATTACGTATACGGCGTGATGTTCGCGTTCCATCAATCAACTCCTACTTAATGTCGCTCGTGAGTTTTTCGCGAGGCGACTGAGACAATGACTGGGCCATTTGCTCGACTGCCGATTTTTGGTCGGTGGTTAGCTTGTTTGGCACGACGACATCTACGGTGACGATCAGGTCGCCATGCGATTTATTGAGCTGTATTCCTTTACCCTTCACCCGATGGCGTGAACCTGACTGTGTTCCGGGTTTCAAGCGCAAGGTCACCGGAGTTCCACCGAGTGTTGGTACGTCGATGTCGGCTCCGAGTGCCGCTTCCGAAAAAGTGATCGGAAGGCGTGTCGTCAGGTGTGCACCTTCTCGTCCGAACACTGGGTGCGGAGTTACCCGACAGACGACGAAAAGATCGCCATGTGGACCGCCTCCGCGCCCTGGGGCACCGCGGCCCTTGATTCGAATTCGTTGGCCATCATCGACTCCAGCGGGAATGCGTACATTGACCTCGCGATCGCGCATTTCGAAGCCGGAGCCTTTGCAGGTCGGACACGGGTGCTCGATTACCACTCCACGACCATTGCACCTCGGACACGGTGAAGAAAATGCAAAGACACCCTGGTTGTCATCCACGACGCCGCGTCCCTTGCACTGCGGACAGCGCTGCGGTTTCGTGCCTACTCGAGCACCACTTCCCGAACATGTGGAGCATTCGGCTTCAGAAGTCAGGTGCAATGTAGTTGTTAGGCCGTGCACCGCATCGGCAAATTCCAATGTAAGTGAGGCTTCCAGATCGGCGCCCCGCTGCGGACTGTTTGCTCGTCGCTGTCCGCCTCTCCCGCCAAACATTTGGCCAAAGAGGTCACCCATTCCAGAGCCCGACATGTCTCCCATATCGAAGCGAAAAGAACCGGATCCATTTCCATCAGGTGCTCCGTACGCCGCCGGGCCGAGGCGGCGAACTTCGTCATATTCCTTACGTCGCTCCGCATCACTAAGTACGTCGTAGGCGGCAGAAATTTCTTTGAACTTATCTTCGGCAGACGCATTATTTGGATTTGTGTCGGGATGAAACTGTCGCGCAAGTTTTCGGTACGACTTGGTGATTTCTTTATCGGTCGCGCGCTGCGTAACGCCCAGAGTCGCGTAATAATCTTTTTCAAACCACTCGCGTTGCACGATTAACCTCTTACCTTCACCATCGCCGCCCGCAACACACGACCCTTCCATCGATATCCGGTTCGAAACACCTCGGTGATGACGGCTTCGCCACCATCGCCCTCTTCGTGAACTACCGCTTCCGCGGCCATCGGGTCGAAGGCCTTGTCTTTCAGGTCGAGTACCTCGAGCCCTTGCTTTTGTAGAACGCCAAGCAACAGCGACCACACGGGCTCGACTCCTTCAATCCCGTGCTCAATCGCGGCCTCGCATGCATCAAGTACTGGCAGTAATTCCTCGATTATTCGTCCACCCGAACGTTCTACTTCAGCGCTGACTTGAGCCGACACTCGTTTCCGATAGTTTTCAAAATCAGCCTGAACTCGGAGCGCAATATCTTTGAATTCGTCTCGCTCTTTTATAACTTCGTCGACATTGAGTTCATTGAGAACTGACTCAACATGGTCGCCAAGTTCGGGCGTGACCTCATTAGATTCAATTTCATTATTCTGCTCATCCATGGCGAGGCTGTCACTACTCGCTATTTTTCGTCGACAATTTCGGCGTCAACGATGTCAGCGTCATTCGACTCTGTTGGACCTTGACCAGTTGCGGAAGTACCCGCCGCGTTGGTGTCTTGGGCCGCTGCCTCATAAAGCTTTTGGCTGAACCCCTGACTTGCCGTCATAAGTTTTTCTGTGGCGCTCTTGATGGCCTGGACTTCGGAACCTTGTAAGGCCGTGCGAAGCTCACCCAAGGGTCCCTCTACCGCGGCGCGTTCCTCGGCGGAAACCTTCTCGCCTTGTTCGCGCAAAACCTTTTCTGTCTGATAGACGAGTGAGTCTGCGTTATTGCGAACTTCGGCTTCATCACGACGTTGACGGTCTTCTTCCGCGTGGGCCTCGGCGTCCTTGACCATCGTATTGATATCGTCTTTTGACAGAGATGATTGCCCAGTTATTGTCATCGATTGTTCCTTTGAAGTTGCCCGATCCTTCGCGGATACATGCACAATTCCGTTGGCATCTATATCGAAAGTCACTTCGATTTGGGGAACGCCTCGGGGCGCCGGTGGAAGGTCGACAAGTTGAAACTTTCCAAGCGTCTTGTTGTAGTTCGCCATCTCTCGTTCACCTTGTAAAACGTGAATCTCAACTGACGGTTGCATGTCGTCGGCGGTGGTAAACACCTCGGTTCGACGTGTCGGAATTGTCGTGTTGCGCTCGATCAACTTCGTCATAACGCCACCCTTGGTTTCAATTCCAAGTGAAAGTGGGGTGACATCGAGCAATAAAATATCTTTGACGTCACCTCGCAATACTCCGGCCTGAACCGCAGCCCCGATCGCCACTACTTCATCGGGATTTACGGAACGATTTGGCTCCTTGCCGGTCAAACTTTGTACGAGTTCTTGTACCGCGGGCATTCGGGTTGATCCGCCAACCAAAATGACGTGGCTAAGTTGGCCTTTTGACAGCCCGGCATCAGAAATTGCCTGCTCGAATGGCTTGCGACAGCGCTCGATGAGGTCGGCTGTCATCTCCTGAAACTTCGCTCGCGTGAGCGTTTCATCCATATGCAACGGGCCTTCTGGGGTTGCCGTAATAAACGGGAGATTTATCTGAGTTTGCTGGGTCTGAGATAACTCAATCTTTGCCTTTTCCGCTGCCTCTTTCAGTCGCTGGGTCGCCATTCGATCGGCCGCCAAGTCGATGCCATGGGCGGATTTGAACTGTTGCACCAGCCAGTCAATTACTCGCTGGTCCCAGTCGTCACCACCTAAGTGAGTGTCCCCGTGGGTGCTCTTAACTTCAAAAACACCGTCACCAATTTCAAGCACACTGACGTCGAAGGTTCCACCCCCAAGGTCGAAGACCAAAATGGTTTCATCATCGCTACCTTTGTCGAGTCCGTATGCAAGAGCAGCGGCCGTCGGCTCATTGATAATTCGTAATACCTCAAGGCCGGCAATTTGTCCGGCTTCCTTCGTGGCTGTTCGCTGCGCGTCATCGAAGTAGGCCGGCACTGTAATTACGGCTTGGGTCACGGTGTCACCCAAATAAGCTTCGGCATCCCGCTTTAACTTCATCAGGGTTCGTGCGCTAATTTCCTGAGGGGTGTAGCGCTTGCCATCAATGTCGTCCGACTTCCAACCTTCGCCCATGTGGCGTTTGATGCTGCGAAATGTGCGATCTGGATTGGTGATCGCCTGGCGTTTTGCCACTTCGCCAACGAGAACTTCGCCAGCTTTAGAAAACGCAACCACCGACGGAGTTGTGCGTGCGCCTTCGGCGTTCGGGATCACAATTGGTTCGCCCGCCTCTAAAACGGCAACGACTGAGTTAGTGGTACCGAGGTCAATTCCTACTGCTCTGGCCATGGGGGGTTCCTTTGATGAGATGTTTGAAGTTATGGATTGAAGTGATAATCCTACGCCGAGGTCAGTTACTTAACAACCCAGAACTAAGAAAACTTGAGTCGATATGACTCAAGTTAGGCACAATATCCCAACGTTGGTGTGTCCACTATTGTCTGTGGCTATGGGATACAGGCGATGACTGGCTCGTTGGTGCTTCTCCGCCATGGGCAAAGTACCTGGAATGAACTCAATCTGTTTACTGGCTGGCACGATGTCCCCCTCAGCCCAACCGGCATCAAGGAAGCGCGCCACGCCGGAGCAACCATGCGCCAGGCCGGCTTGCACTTTGATGCCGGTCACACGAGCCTGCTTAACCGCGCCATTGAGACTTCCCGGTTGGCCCTGCATGAACTTGGCCAAGATGAACTCGAGGTTCGGCGCGACTGGCGCTTAAATGAACGCCATTACGGGGCGCTACAGGGTCTTGACAAGAGGAGTGTTACCGCACTGTACGGAGCCGAACAGACCGAGATTTGGCGACGAAGCTTTGATACGGCTCCTCCCCCCATTGAGAGATCCAATCCGGATCATCCGCTCAACGACCCCCGATACATCGAACTAGTAGCCGAGGGGTTTGATCCTAAGTTGCTTCCGACAACCGAATGCCTCAAGGACGTATTGGCCCGTGTAGTCCCATTCTTTGATGAGATTGTGGCCCCACAATTGGCCGACAATCTCGACGTGCTCGTCACTGCCCACGGGAATTCTTTGCGTGCTTTATTTATGCACTTGGATGGCGTTTCATCAGCCGATATTGCCAAGGTGAATATTCCAACAGGAGTCCCGCGTCTGTACACATTTGGTGCTCATCGGGAGGTGAGCACGGTGAGGTACCTCGGCGATCCCGAAAAAATTGCCGCGGCGATGCTCGGAGTGTCCAAGCAGTCGTCTCCATAGCGAGACATGGACGCGAACAGACACCAGTTCGGTCGAACCAACTAGCGTTATCGCGTCATGCACTCCGAGCAGAACGCAACCTTGACGGCAAAGAGGCGCCTCAGGCCGTACCAAATCTCCATCGCCCTTGGGGTTGGAATCGGAACTTTTACCGTCATTTCTGGAGTTATTCCGCAACTCACCAAGTGGGAGAACGACTCTCCGGTACATCGAACCGTATTTGGTGGCATCTCCGGAGCTCTGCAGGTGGCTTTCTACTCGGTAATTCCAATGTTGCTGGTATGGGGTTCATTCCGCTTTGCAGATCGAGTTCGTAATTGGGAACGCGGCGCACCAGATAATCGCAAGACGACACAGAAAAATGTTAAGCGCCGATTGGCGGACTTTCGAGCCGGTGTCTATATGCGAACACTATTGAGAGACAGCGCCGCTGGTCTGATGCATTCGATGATGTACTTTGGCTTCCTTGTCCTGCTCGGGGTAACAACCGTGCTTGAAATCGACCATCAGTTACCGCCAGCGCTGAAGTTTCTCCATGGCGATGTGTATCGCGGCTATGCCCTGGTGGGCGATGGGGCCGGATTGGTATTCCTGGGCGGGGTGATCTGGGCAATACTTCGCCGCTATATCCAACGCCCGTATCGAATTCGAATCAAAACCAAGCCCGAGCATGCCCTCATTCTTGGAGTTTTGCTGGCTATTGGAGTTAGTGGTTTTGGTGCCGAGGCGTTTCGCATTGCTGAAGGTCAGGCCACCGGACTCAACCTTGACTTCGAAAAATGGAGCTTCATCGGTTATCCGTTGGCCCAGTTAGTGAACTCGGCACCCGCAACCACTCTGGCAACTTGGCATCAGGCTTGGTGGATCGCTCATGTGCTGACGTTTGTGGTCTTTCTTGCGATTTTACCGATCACAATGTTGCGGCATATATTCACATCCCCTTTGAACATGTATCTCAAAGATCGCCAGCGACCCAAGGGAGCGATGCGACCGATGCCAAATCTCAGCGAGACTTCGCTGGACTCATTTGGTGTACATGTCGTGGAAGATTTCACTTGGAAACAGTTGCTTGATCTGGATGCGTGCACCATGTGCGGTCGATGCACAAATGTCTGTCCGGCCCATGCCACGGGCAAACCACTGGATCCGAGGGAAATAGTTTTGAAGAGTGGCGAAGTAATGGCGGCGACCGCCGCGCATGCTCCGGGAGGAAAGGTTTCACCTCCAATCGGTGTTGACTCAGAAATTACGGTGTCGGCTAACTCGCTGTTCGAACGGATCACCGCCGACGAAATTTGGGCCTGCACAAGTTGCAGGGCGTGCGACGAGATTTGTCCTGTGCACATTGAAATTCTTGACAAGATTCTTGACATGCGCCGCTACCTCACACTCATGGAGAGTGACTTTCCGGCCGAACTTGGAACCGCATTCAGAGCGATGGAAAACCAAGGCAACCCGTGGGGAATGAATCAAGGCGAGCGAGGGGATTGGGCAAAAGACCTGGACGTCACCGTGCTTGACCCAGGGTCACCGTTGACCAACGAATATCTCTATTGGGTTGGTTGCGCGGGAAGTTTTGACGACAAGAACAAAAAGGTCACCCAATCAATGGCGAAATTACTCAAGCGTGCAGGGATCGATGTCGCAATTTTGGGACCAAGCGAGATGTGCACTGGTGATAGCGCCCGTCGTTCTGGCAACGAGTATCTGTTTCAGATGCTGGCGATCCCAAATATTGAAATGCTCAACGGCATGGGAGTTCGCAAGATCATTACCCAATGTCCGCATTGTTTCAACACGCTGGCAAATGAGTATCCGCAATTTGGAGGCAATTACGAAGTCATTCACCATTCACAGTTGCTCGAACAGCTAATCGAAAGTGGAAAACTTGATGTAAGCAACGCGACACTCGAGGAGCGCATCACATACCACGACTCCTGTTACCTCGGTAGGCACAACGATGTCTACCTTGCTCCGCGCAACGTCATCGGTGCAATCAAGGGTCTCGACATTATTGAGATGCCCCGCAACGGAACCGCTGGCATGTGCTGTGGCGCAGGTGGCGCTCGGATGTGGATGGAGGAAAACATCGGCACCAAGGTCAATGACGAACGGGCAGCGGAGGCAATTGCCACCGGTGCCACGCGGGTGGCAACGGCGTGTCCGTTCTGTTACATCATGTTGGATGACGGTGTCAAAGGTGCTGGCAAAGAGGAATCGGAAGTTAAAGTTGCCGATATTGCCATTCACCTACTGGACGCAATTGAGGCCGGCGAGCGAATTCGTGCGGAACGGACGTCTCCGCTCAGCGCGCCAGTCGCCGACTAGCAATTAGTTGAAATTTTCAAAATAACGACTTGGAGTTGGCCCACGCTGGCCTTGATATTTTGAGCCACGAGCGCCTTTGCCGTATGGATTGTCCGCCAGAGTTGTCATGGTCATGAAACTCACCTGGCCAATTTTCATGTGGGGATAAATCGTGATCGGCAAATTTGCAACATTGGATAATTCCAATGTGATATGACCGTCAAAACCGGCATCAATAAACCCGGCAGTGGAGTGAATAAGCAATCCGAGACGTCCGAGCGAACTTTTGCCCTCAACTCGAGCAACCAAGTCATCGGCAATCGCCACACGCTCGAAAGTAGACCCGAGGACGAATTCGCCGGGATGGAGCATAAATACACCGTCACTCGGCACTTCCACAAGTTCGGTGAGATCAGTGAGATCCTTCTTCACATCGATCACCGCTGCCGTGTGATTTCGAAACACCCGAAAGAGATTCGAGACTTTGACATCAACGGATGAGGGTTGCAGACACGTTTCGTCAAATGGATCAATCACAATACGCTTGGCATCGAGTGCCTCGCGAATGCTGAAGTCAGACAGGATCACAACGAAGCACCCTACCTAAATCCGCTTCTTCCACTGACAGGCGACGACAACGCAAGCATGATTGCTACTCTTTACAACGAATTTGCGGGTGTAGTTCAGAGGTAGAACATCAGCTTCCCAAGCTGAGAACGCGGGTTCGATTCCCGTCACCCGCTCCAGCAAAAACTACTTAGAAATATGAATCATTTCGACCTTCCAAAAACCGGGTCCCACCGTAGAATCTCAAAAACACGGGGACCTGATGATCCTAGATACCAGGAGAATCAGGACCAATTGGCCATTGACTAGGGCACCTTCGCCCAATCCGATATGGACCCTTGACGGGTTAAATTAATTGATGTAATCTTCTCATCAATGAATCCCCGAGCATATCAGCTGGGCAAGCGGATTGACTCGGTGGAAGAGACCCGCCGCCGGATCGTCATGGCCACCTTTGAGGTGCACGACGAGAAGGGCATCGCCGACACAAAGTTCCGCGATATAGCCGAGCGCGCCGACGTCAGCCTGGCGACGGTGTATCGCCACTTCCCCACCTACGACGCCATTGTTGAGGCGTGTGGCGAATTGTCCCGATCGATGCTTCCCCCACTCGAACCAGCGGTGTTTGACGGGGTGAGCGATCTGCGGTCGCGCCTTCGACTACTTGCCGATTCGATTGGCCAACGCCTAGAGCTTCTCGGAGATTGGGAATGGATTCGAAACGACGCGCGTAAGGTCGCGCCGCTCAGGCGATTCATTGCCGAATTTCACGACGAGACCTGCGCGTTCACTCGTGCCGCGCTCGGCGAGTACGGCGATGACAATACGGTGGCCATCGTTGTCGCGCTGGTCGACGCAGCGGTATACCGTCTCCTCCGCGAGGGGGGACAACCAACAGTTGAGGTGCTGACCGACGTGGTCGGCACTTGGCTCGAACATCGGAAGCCGGCGATTTCCGGCCAAGGAGCACGGTAATGGAAACACAAGTCAATGAGATCGCCAGCGGGATATATCGACTGTCCACGTATGTCCCCGATATCGCCCCGCCGGCGGGGTTCACGTTCAACCAATTCGTGATCGATGCCGACGAGCCACTGCTTTTTCACTGCGGCCCGCACGGAATGTTCCCATTTACCTCCGAAGCGTTCAAGCAGATCATGCCAATCGAGCGCCTCCGCTGGATCACTTTCGGTCATGTCGAGAGCGACGAGAGCGGCGCAATGAACGACTGGTTGGCCGCGGCGCCCGCGTCAACAGTGGCATTTAACACACTCGGCTGCGAGCTGTCGGTGGCGGACATGGCCGTTCGACCTCCTCGTGCGATAGCTGATGGCGAAGTGCTCGACCTCGGAGGTCGACGCGTGCGATTCATCAACACGCCGCATGTTCCCCACAACTGGGAAGCACAGGTGGTGTTCGAAGAAGTCACCAGCACCCTGCTATGCGGGGACCTGCTCGGACATCTTGATGGCCGTATTGCAACGACGAGCACGGATGTCGTGGATTCTGCTCTCAAAACGGAAGAGATGTTCGGCTCGATGTCGATGGGACCCCTTACTGTGCCGACGATCCGCCGGCTTGCCGACCTGCGGCCCAGCGTGCTCGGGCTAATGCACGGTTCATCGCTCGTCGGCGGCGACCCAGCCGGGCAGCTGCGCCGGCTCGCCGATGCGTTAGAGGCGCAGTTGGTCGCTGCATCCATCACCGCGTAGCGGTGCACATACACCAACAAGCCGTAGTAGTACCAGACGACAGCGTTCTAACCCCGAATTAAACTTGCCAGCGCCCACAATGCGGCAAGACCGCCAACGGTTGCCATGGTCACACTTCTTGCGACGGGAGCCCGCTCCAAGTCGGTCGCCTCGCGTCTTGTTGCTGGTGGTCGCACCACCGCCAGAACATTGCCAACGCACATTGCCGCTCCCAGTGCAAGTACCAGCCACGCAAGTAGATCCTGACCGAGAAACATAATTCGACCGGCTAGTTACGCAGTGCCGAATCGGAGAAATTGTCGCTGGCCATGCTTTCAAACCGGGTATACGCCGCCAACCAGGCCAGTCGCACAAGACCAAGGGGACCGGCGCGGTGCTTTGCCACATGCACTTCAGCCAACCCCTTCTTATTCGGATCTTGGTCATAAACTTCGTCACGAAAGAGAAACATCACCACGTCGGCGTCTTGTTCTAGAGCTCCTGACTCACGTAGATCGGAAAGAGTTGGGTGCTTGTCCTGACGAGTTTCGAGACCACGACTCAATTGACTTAATGCCAACACGGGAACGTTGAATTCGCGCGCCATCAACTTGAGTTTGCGGCTGATCTCACTGACTTCGAGTTGACGGTTTTCCGGCCGCCCCTCCCCGCCCATCAACTGCAGATAGTCAATGACGATGAGTCCGAGCCCACCTTCTCGACTGTAGGTGCGGCGTGCCTTGGCTCGAATTTGGCCGACCGAAGTACCAGCACTGTCGTCGATAATGAGTGGGACATCGAGTCGACCAACGGCATGGCCGATTTTTGTCCAGTCATTTGGTGTTGGACGCCCGGTGCGCAGAACTACCGAATCGACTCTGGCTTCGCTGGCGAGAATTCGTTGAGCAAGTTCGGCCTTGCCCATTTCCAGCGAGAAAAATAGAACGGGAAGATTGGTGCTCTGAGCGACATGCACGGCGATACCAAGTGCGAAGGCACTCTTTCCCATACTTGGACGCGCGCCTACAATGTTCAAGGTTCCCGGTTGAAAGCCTAAAAGCACTTTGTCTAATTCGGAGAATCCGGTCGGCACTCCTGTAAGAGCATCTTTATTGTTGAATCGATCCTCTAGTTTTTCCATCGTTTCGTTGATGAGAAGTCCGACCCGTTCCGAATTGTCACCGGATTCGCTCTCCGAGATGTCGAAAATGCGACTCTCGGCGTCGTCGACGGCCTTGTCTACATCGTCCGGTTCGCTGTATGCGATCTCGGCAATATCGCCTGCCGCACTAATGAGTCGGCGTAATCGAGCCGTATCGCGAACAATTTTTGCATAACGCTCGGCACTCGTAATCGCCGGCGTCGAATTTTGAAGCGACAACAAAAGATCAAGACCACCAACACCTTCGAGTAAATTTGCCCGGCGTAATTCGTCGGCAACCGTTACTGGGTCGACGGGTTCGCCGGCAGTGTTGAGTGCGCGAATCGCGTCATAAATGTGTTGATGAGATGGTTTGTAAAACTCTTCGGAACGCACCCCGCGCTCGAGGGCGATTCCGACCGCTTCACGAGAAAGCAACATTGTTCCGAGTAGCGAAGCCTCCGCATCTAGGTTGTGAGGAGGAACACGTTGCGAAGTGCGATTTGCTGCCTGACGGTCTGCTCGTGAACCATCGTCGCTTGCCATGGCTCTACCTTGCCCCAATTTGGCTGTTGATCGCTAGGGGTATAACCCTGTGATTTTGCTGGGGAAAACTACAGCGCGACAATTTGAAGCTTGATCTCTGCCTTGATATCAGCAAATAGATCGACAGTCACGGTGTGTTCACCAATGGTGCGGATCGGCGTGCTGATGTTGACTTTCTTTCGATCAATAGTGAATTTCGTTTGCTGCGAAATTGCCTCGATGATGTCGCCCGACGAAATCGATCCGAACAGTCGACCCTCTTTGCCGACCTTGGCCGAGATCACAAACGAGTGTTGCGAAAGTGTGGTACCGATCGACTGAGCTTCGCTACGATCCGCAACTTCACGCAGATCACGAGATCGGCGCATGGCCTCGGCCTGGGTGATTGCTCCCTCGGTGGCTTCGATCGCCAGACCCTTTGGTAGTAAGAAATTTCGTGCATGGCCACCGGACACAGTGATGATGTCGCCGCGCCGACCGACTCCGGCTATATCCGAACGAAGTAAGACTTTCATCTCCTAGTCCTCCTTCGTGACTGTTACGTCTGTCTGTTCGAGGACATCGGCAAGATCGTTCGCCTCTGCGTCATCAACTATCTCGACATTGGGAGTCGGAGCGGCGGGACCCTTCGAACCTTTGTATGGTCGACCGGCGGAATAACTCTCTCCGCTGTCACGATCATCGCCTCGACGCGGTGCCCGACTCGCGGCAACCCGCTTGGTATAAGGCAACAATGCCATCTCACGAGCATTCTTTACCGCCGTAGCAACATCGTGTTGTTGCTGAACGGTATTGCCATTCATCCGTCGGGCTCGAATTTTTGATCGATCAGACATAAAGCGCTGCAGCAAGTTGACATCTTTGTAATCGATAAATTCGATCTTTTCATTGCTCAGCACATTGGGACGCTTCTTGTACTTACGAAGCGCGGCTTTTGCCGCACGGGCCTTGTTTTTCTTACTTGTCATGTTGTGGGTCCTTTAATGATTTCGAATTGGCAGTAATGATTTAGAACGGCTCTTCGCCGCTGTCGTGAGGACTGGCTTCGCCACCAGGATTTGATCCACGCGTACTGGTGCTGGGATTGTCACTTTTTGGAGTGCGCTCAACTTGAGCGGTTGCCCAGCGCAGGCTTGGTCCAAGTTCATCGGCAATGACGTCGATCGCGGTGCGTTTGTCGCCATCTCGGGTTGTGTATTCGCGTTGCTCTAGTCGACCGGTAACTACGACTCGGGCTCCTTTGGTTAGCGATGCCGCCGCGTTTTCACCAAGCTGTCCCCACGCGGTGACATTGAAAAAGGACGTTTGCTCCTGCCATTCACCGTTGACTTGGTAGCGGCGTCCGACGGCGATTCCGAACGAGGCCACGCCACGCCCTGTTGTTGTAAATCGCAACTCGGGATCACGAGTGAGGTTGCCGACGAGAGTGATGGTGTTGTCCGACATTGTGAATGCTCCTTTAATTTGGTTCTTTAAGCTGATGCAACAGAAAGACCGCGACGCGCGGCTTCGTCATCAGGCAAACGGAGAAGTTTGTGACGAAGAACATCATCGGCGATGCGAAGGGTACGTTCGACATCGTCAAGCGCACCACCAGCTGCGGTGATATTGAATATGGCGTAGTACCCGTCGTTCTGTTTCTTTATTGGATATGCAAGGCGACGCTTGCCCCACCAATTAACTGTTCCGTGAACGGTTCCACCGGCACCTTCAATTGCTTTGGTCACAGTGTTGATCCAACTGTGTGCAACGGAGTCCTCAAGACTGCCATTGACGATGAGCATTAATTCGTACGCACGCATGAACGTGGGAACTCCCTTCGGATCCAGTCAGAGACTGGAGCCCCCGCGGGGGCAGAGTGGATATGTGGAAATTTGAGTGTAACGGCACCAGAACAACCTGCCACAGGGCTGTTACAGGGTTAAGTGAAAAGCAGCCACTTCATTCAGCGATTGCGGCATTGCGTTGGGCACCACCGGTGGGGATTGAACGCAACAAATGGTGCCACCCACAGAGTTGGCATGCTTCGACCACATAGGCGGTGTAATCGAACTGCTGGTGTCGAAATTTCTCTAATTCGCTGGCGGCAGTGATACAACGCCCGTGTTTTGGCAGGTACGGTCCAAATATATATGTCACCAAAACCACATTGGATACCGCACATATCGGGCATAGCACGCGGGTCGGAGTGCCGAAATTTCGCGCCGCACGAATTAAGTCAGGGTGAGCGTCACAGACTTGATCCTTACGCAGCCGACCTTTGCGATATTCATTAATTAGCGCTCGACGAGTGAGTCGATGATCAATGACACCGCCGATGGCTTCGCCGGAGTCGCCAGAGATATTAAGAGCGCTCAGCCAACTTGCCGAGGTGCGGCGTCGATCTGTCATGACTGCGAACATTAGTCATTTATCTATGACTTGTGTTGTGTCCTCCACCAGTCATCCAATCGACGGCGTATTTCGGCATCACCGAGCAACCCCTCTTCGAGTCGAATCTCCATCAGAAAATTGAGCGCCGATCCAACGCTTCTCCCGGGAGTAATTCCAAGATGTGCCATTACCGCCGCTCCGTCCAACTCGGGTCGCAGGGCCGCGAGTTCTTCCTGCGAGGCCAACTCAGCAATCCGGGCCTCGAGTTCATCCATTCGTTTAGCCAGCATCATCGCCTTCTTCTCGTTGCGTGTCGTACAGTCACAACGAGTCAACACATTGAGTTCATTGAGCAGAGCGCCGGCATCGCGTACATACCGCCGTACCGCAGAATCAGTCCAACCCATTTGGTAGGTGTGAAATCTCAGGTGCAGGGCCACTAGCTCCGTGATTGCTTCGACATCTTGTGACGGATAGCGCAATGACTTAAGTCTCTCACGACTCATGCGCGCGCCAACGACCTCATGATGGTGAAACGTCACACCTTTTCCGTCTTTGATCGAGCGTGTTTTTGGTTTTCCGATGTCATGAAACAACGCCGCCAAGCGAGTGAGACGAAAATCAAATTCTTCGGATGCGCCTTGTTTGACATTCTCGACAACGGCAATCGTGTGGGTAAGTACGTCCTTGTGCCGATGAATTGGATCTTGCTCCAAACTCATGGCTGGCAATTCGGGAAAAAAGTGCTGCGCAAGTCCAGTATCCACAAGAAACCATAATCCATGGCTTGGATGTTCGGTGACGATCAGCAGGTCCAGTTCATGTCGAATACGTTCCGCGGAAACAATTTTGATTCGATCGTGCATACTTTTCACCGCCGAAACCAGTTCGGCAACCGGTTGCATATTCAGCGATGACATGAATCGGGCCGCCCGCATCATTCGTAACGGATCATCAGAGAAACTTTCATTTGGCGACAGTGGCGTTTTGAGAGTGTGTGACAATAGGTCGACTACGCCGTCGTACGGGTCCACCAATTCAGGGTTGTCTGTGGTTAGTTCAATGGCCATTGCATTGATCGTGAAGTCGCGACGCGACAGGTCCACGATGACATCATCGGAAAAACGAACGTCCGGCTTTCGCGAATCTGGCGAATAGGCCTCGGCGCGGTGCGTGGTAATTTCGAGGGTCCTCCCATTTTTCAAGGCGCCAATCGTGCCGAACTTTTCGCCTTGCGTCCACACCGAGTCTGCCCAGTGATCAAGAATCTCCTTGATTTGCTCGGGAAGGGCATTCGTGGTGAAATCGAAATCGAGCGCCTGGGTGCTTTTGTCGAGCAACAGGTCACGAACCGTGCCGCCGACTAGGAAAAGGCGAAATCCGGCTTCCCGAAAGCGCTGGGCCAACGGAGTGAGTTCCTCCAGGATTGGTGCGAAACGCTGTGGAATCATATTAAATCAGGTTAGGGGTTGGCGGCGATCCAAATGATGAGACCGAGTGTGATCTGGATTCGAGTAGTTGCCTAGCCACTCGCCACTGCGCGCCGTAATCTTGGGTAAACACAATGAATAACTTTTTGAATGCGGCACTGCCTCTACGAGAAGTGGAATTTAGACACGCGCGATGTCGATGGTTGATATTGGTTGTTCTGCCACTTGTCTTTGCCGGTTTCGGAGTTTTCAGCGCAACGCCGACCCGCGCCCTGATCTTGCCCGTGGATTTGATACTTGCGTCTCAGAATTTCAACATCTCGCAATCTTCAAATGTGCGGCTTGTGGTACAGATCGTCGATGACTTAGCAAGAACGGCAATCGCGGAGGATCGAACATCCATATTTCGAATTATCGCCGGAAAGCGCATCACTACCAGGCAAAGCGTCATTAAAATCGGCAACGGAACAACCGCGGTCAGACGTGTTTCGTTTCTTGACATTCCACTGTCCCAAACAACTCAATCTCTCGGCGGTAACTTCACCCTCTCCATACCCACCACATCGAGTTCACGGCGAGATGCGCTTGAAATTGAAGATCTGGGGATCTATCCACTTAACGTGCAGATTGTTCAAGGTGGGAGTGTTGTCGGACAACTCACAACTTTCATCAATGTGTTTGATCCCTCGGTCACCTATTCACAGATGCCCGTTTCAATAGCCGTAAGCGTGTCAGCACGACCCACTCTTCAACCAGATGGAACCACGGTTGTATCCGACGGCGCGCGAACTCAATTAGCCAGGTTGGCCGATCTGCTCGAAGTCAATGCGGCCCCAATATCCGTGCAAGTTCAACCCGAGTTACTGGAGGGTCTTGTACGTTCTGGCGTCGCCGAAGACGGTGATTTGCTGACACGATTACGCAGCAGATTTCAATTTCAAGATCTACTCAGCACGACATATGTTTCATTTGACCCTTCCAGTGCGCAGCGAAGTTCCATGAACGTCGAATTTGCCGACCAACTTCGCCTAGGGGAGGACATTATCGATACAAATAACGGCGACACCGTACCAACACGCCGCACCTGGTTGAGTCGAATCACCGTCGACGCCGATGGAGCTACCTTGCTTCACGACTTTGGTGTCCAGTCACTGGTTCTCTTGCCTCAAGCGGCAGCACCCCTGGGAACTTTTGACAACTACGCGCGTGCCTACCGAGTGAAATCAATATTGCCTGGAGCATCCAGCGCGGTCGCGCTATTCATTAGCGACCCTACCTATGCCCAAGAAATATCGGGCACGCACGAAAATCCGGTACTTGATGCCTATCGAATTGCCGCCGAGCTGATAGCCGAACGCGACGAAGTCCTCGCTGCAAATGGTGACCCAACCGTTCGACATAAAGTTTTATCTACCAATACGGGCGATGTGCAAGATCCAGTTCTTATGGGTCGGCTAGCCGTCGCTCTTGATCACGCGCCACAACTCGTCCTCACCGGTCTAAATGATGTGCAGATTGAGGGCATCGAAACTACCCCGATCAGTTTGCCCCGCACGACACGTGTAGATCTGATTAGCACCAGAGACACATTGACAACCTTGCTTAGGGAAATCCAGTCAACTTCGACAATGTTGTCGGCAAATTCGCCCCAATTACTCGAATGGCCGGCCTTAGTGGCGGTCGCATCGTCCGACATACTTTCATCCGATGATTTTGACCGTTATGTTACGTCGATTCGTTCCAAGTTACGCACTGTGCGTACCTCGATCAAAGTTCCCGAATCGATTACGTTCACACTTACCGGCAAGGAAAGCAATCTGCGCCTACAGCTTCACAACACTGCATCCCAGCCGCTCACAGTTGTCGTCGACCTAGTTAGCGCCAAGTTGCAGTTTCCGACCGGATCACAACTAGTCACAATTCCTTCAGAATCTGCGTACGACCTCGTCGTGCCCGTGGTGGCTCGAGCCAATGGCACCTTCCCCATTGAAGTAGTTCTCCATACTCCCGACGGGTCCACACAGGTCGGGAAGAGAATTCAGTTGTCGGCACGGGTACGAGCACTAGCCGGTCTTGGTCAGTTAGTCACTGGCACCGGTGTCCTGATTTTGATTGTGTGGTGGGCCGCTCACGTTCGACGCAACCGTCGCAATGAATCCATGGGTAAGCATCCAGCAGTACGATAAAACTCATGACAATCCGCATCGTTACAGACAGTGCGTGCGATCTTCCCAATGATGTTGCCCTGCTGCATTCGATAACAATCGTCCCGCTTTCGATTCGGTTTGGTACTGAGGAATTCATCGATCGCGTGGATCTCACTACCGAACAATTTTGGGAAAGATGCGCCGCGTCACCGGAGTTGCCTGAAACGGCCGCCCCTTCTCCAGGTCAATTTGAATCTGCTTTTCGACAGCTTGCCGCCTCGGGCGCAAGCGGCATCCTGGTCATATCGCTTTCATCGAAGCTATCGGCAACGATGCAGAGCGCCGAAGTGGCGGCCAAATCTCTTGTCGGCTCGATTCCTATTCGTGTTATCGATTCTCGTTCCGCATCTATGGGCGAAGGGATGACCGCTGTTTCGTGCGCCAAGCTGGCCAATAGTGGCGGAACCTTGGACCAAGTGGCGGAGTTGGCCATCGCCCTATCCGGTCGAACAAAAGTGTGGGCCGCATTGGACACGCTAGATGCGTTGAAAAAAGGAGGCCGCATCGGTGGTGCCAAGGCACTTCTTGCCTCGGCATTGTCAATAAAGCCGATCATTGCAATCATTGACGGCAAGGTGGCCGAAGGTGGCCGGCAACGAACACGAAGTAAGGCCATTGCATTTTTAATCGACAAGGTTCGTGAGGCCGGCCCTATCGAGAACCTGGCGGTCCTGCAGGCTCAGTGTCAAGACACTGACATTCTCTTGGACGGGCTCAGATCGTTTTATCCGGGTGACATAGTAGTCGGAGACATTGGTGCTGTGATTGGGTCTCACGTCGGGCAAGGCACAATTGGAGTCGGGTTCGTCATCGCCAAATAGTTATGTCTCATTCGAGCGTGAAATTGAAAATGCTCGTCGAATTGCTATCCACAAAACACGAGGGTTGTTCGCACTAGCGTCGCGTCTCAGCGATGTCCATTGAAAGCACTCTTCCGGAATTGATTGGTGGTCGCTACCACTTAGAGCGCCAAATCGCCCGCGGCGGAATGGCCGAAGTGTGGTTGGCAACCGACACTTTTCTGACCAGAGAAGTGGCCGTCAAACTGCTCAAACCACATTTGGCTGATGACCCCGTTGTTACCGAACGATTCCGCCGTGAAGCAGTTGCCTGCGCTGGTCTCGACCATCCCAATATTGTGGCCGTGTACGACTGCTTCGAGCACAACAGTCGACAAGCCGTTGTGATGCAATATGTTCCCGGCAAAAGCCTGCGCGAAATTCTCGATCGTCGTCAACGGCTTGGCCCCGAATTAACTACACATATAGGTGCGTCCATTGCTGCTGGATTAGACGCGGCACATCGCGCGGGATACGTACACCGAGATGTCAAGCCGGGAAATATTCTGCTGACGCCCGATGGTCGATGTTTGCTTACCGACTTTGGAATTGCCAAGGCGCTGATTGCAACCGGTGAAGACCTCACCAACGACAACATCATGATGGGTACCGCAAAGTATCTCTCCCCCGAGTTGGTTCGAGGTAAGCCGCTAGATGGGCGAGCCGATCTGTACGGTCTGGGTCTAGTCCTCTATGAGTGTTTGGCCGGTCGTGTACCTTTCATCGGCGAAACCGATGCCGATACCGCTCTTGCCAGACTTCAGAGAGAGCCAACAGACCTCGGGCGATTGCGACCATCTTTGTCTCCCCAACTGATCAAAGTTGTCCACAAATTGCTCGCTCGAAATCCCGACCATCGCTTTGCCACGGGCGCCGAAACCCGAGTCGCACTCATCAGTGCCGGAACCGGACAACACGATCACACCACGTCAATTACTCCGCCATCTGGATTGGCTTCGGTGGCACCTACGGCAATAACGGCAATCCAGCGTGTCACAACTTCGCCGAACTCAAATCGTGCTCGAATACCGGGTGAACCGACCCCCACGCTTTCGCCATTACGAACTCCGACACGCCAATCGCCCGGAGACTCGCCGCGCGGGCCCTCCTACGGCAGCAATCGCCGACTCCTCGGAATTATCGGAATTTTCCTTTTGATTTGCGCAATCGTGCTGTGGCAGGTGGTCAAAGAAACTCAAACCGGTGACCCGATCGCAGTCGGCACCGTGGCGGCACCATCAAATCTCGAGCCCCTGAACATTTTGTCGGCGGCAAGTTTTGATCCAAATGGTGACGACGGACATGAAAATGAGGCGCAGATCGGTGCGCTACTTGACGGTGATCCGGCAACAACCTGGACAACAACTTGTTACAGCAATCAATATTTCGGTTCGAAGGAATTTGTTGGAGTTTTGCTTCACCTATCACGGTCGGCCAGCGGAACTCTCGGCATTGGAATATCCAATGCCCCATGGACAATCGAAATATATACTGCGCAAGATAGAGCGCCGGGTCAACTCTCGGAGTGGGGGCAACCCGTTGAAAAGTTGTACAGCACGACACGACAACGAGGAATCTTCACAATTTCCGCTCCTGCAAACTATGTCCTTGTGGTATTGCGTGAAATAGGTCGAAGCAGTCAATGTAGTGAAGCGAATCCGTATCAAGGAATTCTCACAGGAGTCACGTTCGGCGAGGGTTAGCCTTGAACCATGCCGTCTAACCCATTTACCGATTCACAGTGGGCTACCAAGTCGGTCGAATCGATCGATCGCATCATTGCCTCGGTTCGTCGCTACACAACCCGACCGCTGGTCGTCATAGCCAGAGGTGTGGTGTTTGGAATCTTGGCTGTGGCTGCTGGACTTCTTGTCATCACGCTGTCAATCATTGGTGGCACGCGTGGGTTGGTGTCACTTGGTGATGTTTGGTTTGCCCATGGCACGGCTGTGTGGCTCTCGTACATCGTTCTCGGCTCCATCTTCACCCTCACGGGCGCATTTCTGATGCGGCGGCGCCGACCACCTCGCAACTGAAAGGCAATCATGCCAGCGGTTTCAACATCACACGAAGTTGTCATTATCGGTTCGGGTCCGGCTGGACTCACCGCCGCAATTTATGCGGCTCGAGCCAACCTTGCTCCCCTCGTCATTGAAGGAGAACCTTCTTCGACATCCGACCAGCCGGGCGGTCAACTCATGCTCACTTCCGAAGTGGAAAACTTTCCAGGCTTTCCAGATGGAATTACTGGTCCCGATCTGATGAAGCGTTGCCGCGATCAGGCGGTCAAATTCGGTGCGACATTTATTACTGAAAAAGTCACAAAAGTCGACTTTTCCAACCGTCCGTTGAAAATATTTGTTCGCGATACCGAGTACACCGCCGAATCCGTCATTGTCTCAACCGGCGCACAGTCCTTAATGCTTGGCCTGAAGGAAGAAACTCAGCTGATTGGACACGGTTTATCCACATGTGCAACTTGTGATGGGTTTTTCTTCCGAGGTCAACAAATTGCAGTCGTTGGTGGCGGTGACTCGGCCCTGGAAGAGGCGCTATTCCTCACTAAGTTTGCTTCGCAAGTAACCATCATTCATCGTCGAGATTCTCTGCGGGCATCCAAGATCATGCAGGATCGTGCTTTCAAAAACGAGAAGATATCGTTTCTTTGGAACGCGCGAGTGACAAGACTTCACGGTCATGAGTCACTTACCGGAGTTGAGGTCACTAGTACCATTGATGGTGCAAAATCAAATATTGATTTCGGTGGCGTGTTTATTGCAATTGGTCATCGACCAAATACCGACATTTTCAAAGGAATCCTTGACATGGAGGACGGCGGCTATCTCACAACTCAATCCGGGTCGACCTACACAAATATTGATGGCGTCTTTGCCTGCGGAGATGTGCAAGATCACACCTACCGACAGGCGGTGACGGCCGCGGGATCAGGATGTATGGCCGCGATCGACTGCGAACGGTGGCTTGAGTCACAGCATTCTTGAGAAATCTTATATCTGGGAACAAACGCGTCTCCGCGCTTGTTGTAATAGGTAACATCATCATGTCTTTAGATCACGCGATCCGCGCGTAACCACCTCAAGACCAACATATAAGGAATCATCATGGCAGACGGAATCGTCACCCTCACAAGTAATAATTTTGACGAAACAGTAAAAAGTAGTAGCACACCAATTGTCGTTGACTTTTGGGCGGAATGGTGTGGGCCATGTAAAGCGATCTCGCCAATTCTCGGCGAAATCGCCACCGAAATGGCCGGCAAACTCAGTGTTGCGAAACTTAACGTTGACGAACACGGCGATATTGCCCAACGGTTTAACGTGATGAGCATTCCTACGCTTCTCGTGTTCGACAAGGGCGAGATGAAAAAGCGCCTAGTTGGAGCCAAAGGTAAGGGTCAACTACTTCAGGAGCTTGCAGAATTTCTTCCAGTTTCCCTTTAGCACGAGGTCATCGCGGCGATTCGGTCCGCGAGCTTCAGCAGCGTTTAATTGCTATCGGAATCCTCTCCGAAGCGGTCAAAGAACCGGGTTTCTTTTGTGGTACTACTGGTGACGCGCTTATCAAATTTCAATCCCAGCAAGGTCTTCCCTCGGACGGAAATTGCGACCAAAATACGTGGTCGGCACTAATTGAAGCGGCTTGGATTCGTGGTTCGCGACTTTTGTATTTTACTTCTCCACAAATGCGCGGTGACGACGTTGCATCTTTGCAACACCAGCTAGCCAAACTCGGCTTTGACTGCGGGCGAGTTGACGGAATTCTTGGACCGCAGTCTGTGCATGCGCTCAGAGATTTTCAAGCCAACTTTGGACTCTCACCCGATGGCATATGCGGATCGGAAACACTTCGAGCGTTGGATCAGGTAATTGGCCATGGCGGGGATGGCCCAGGAATTGTGTCGGTTCGTGAGTACGAAGAACTACTCCGAAGTGATTTCTTTGGGACCACAGGATCCTCACCTCGAATTGTCATCGCCACTTTGCGCAACCATTCGCCAAAACTTGTGCACATCGCCCAGCAAATTTCGCGACTTCTCCATTCCCAATCGGATCAAGTCATGATCATCAATCACGCCGATATCTCCGCACACATTCGAACCGCCAACACCTTCGATGCGCACGCTTATATTGGAATTGACTTCGGCGCCGGTGGCGATGGCTCCGTCGCTTTTTACGAAACTCCAAACTTTGTTTCTCAGGGGGGTCGATCACTCGCCCGGCGAGTAGCAGAGGAACTCGGCGCACGGAGCGAGAAGGCAGTTCGGGTAGCTGGTATGCGCCTAGCGGTGCTGCGCGAAACCAGGATGCCAGCGGTTATTTGCTCCTTTGGGGTCCCGACGATGGCCGTTGAACTCCAAGACGACTACGCCGGTGCTTTGGCAACGGCCATCTCAAAGTGGGTCGCCGAAATAATGGGTGTGTCCTCGGAGCTACCCAGAGTCTCCCCCGCATAGATTATCCACAGGGTTATCCACAGGATGTGTGAAAGGTAAGGTTGAGCATCACCATAAATCTCCGAGTGAACTTCACTCTATGATTTAGTGATTGTCTGGGATTTAGTGATTGTCTGGCCCCTCTGCCATCAAACGGTACATTCGTTCCAAGTCGTCGAGGTCGGCAAAGTGAATAGTAATTTTGCCGTTTTTTCCCGACATCGTGACATTTACTGTCGTCCCCAAATGCTCGGCAAGCAGACGCTCAAGTTCTAACAGTCCTGGTGCGCGAAGACCTGGACGATCGGGAGTCGGAGACATCGATCCGACTTTTCCTTTGTGACCGGGCACCGATACCAGTGGTGCGGGACGCTGATGGTCGCGCACAGCGTCTTCGATTGCCCGTACCGTCCAGTTGTCGTCGGCCGCCCGGCGGGCAAGTTGCTCCTGGAACGCCCTATCTGGGGTACCCAATAAGGCCTTGGCGTGACCGGACGACAATCGACCGTTGGCCAACAACTGCTGGATGGCGGCCGGCAACGCAAGCAAGCGCACCGAATTTGTAATTGCCGAGCGACTGCGGCCCACCTTTTTTGCAATGTCCTCGTGTGTCATTCCAAAATCATCCAGCAACTGTTTATACGCAGCCGCTTCTTCTAATGGAGTGAGGTCTTGACGGTGTAAATTTTCGACCAGGGCCTGCTCGACCGAAGATACATCGTCGCTAATCCTGATGATCGCTGGAATGACGGTGAGTCCAGCCCGAGTCGCTGCCCGCCAGCGTCGTTCACCAGCAATTAATTCGTAGCGGCCACCTTTTCCCGGACGCACAAGAATTGGTTGCAACAGTCCAATTGCCCTAATTGACGCTGACAGTTCGCTAAGCGTGTCTTCATCAAAGTGAATTCGTGGCTGATGAGGATTTGGGTCAATTGCGCTGACCTCGATATCCCGAAGCCCGGCAGTGGAGGCAACGGCTGTACCCGTTTGCGGACTTACGTCTGATGGGATCAGGGCCCCAAGTCCTTTACCTAGTCCGCTGTGGCGGGCCACCGCTTACCTCCAGTGCTACTGCGCGGTACGCCTTGGCGCCCGCTGACGATGAATCAAAGGTGATAATTGGCTTGCCATGCGATGGGGCCTCTGCCAGACGAACCGTATGTGGAATCACGGTCGCACAGACCTTGTCACCAAAGTGCTCGCGTACCTCATTGACCACATCACTGGAGAGCTTGGTGCGGGAGTCATACATTGTGCAGATGATCGTGGACACACCCAGTCCGGGGTTGAGGTTGCGACTGACAAGGGCCACGTTTCGTAACAGTTGCCCAAGGCCTTCCAAGGCGTAATACTGGCATTGAACAGGTACCACCACTTCCTGTGCTGCGGTCAGACCGTTCACCGTGAGTAGCCCAAGGGACGGTGGGCAGTCAATAATCACATAGTCAAACTGGTCAGAAATCGGCGCTATCGCCTTCTTCAGGCGGGTTTCCCGACCCATTGCTGGAACTAACTCAATCTCCGCACCCGCCAGATCAAGACTGGCAGGGGCCACGAACAAATTCTTTACTGCCGTCGCGGTGAGGCAATCCTCAAGAGGCGCGTCATGGAGCAGAACATCATAAATGGTGGTCTCCAGGTCCCGGGTGTCAAGTCCAAGCCCAGTTGATGCATTACCCTGCGGGTCAAGATCAATAAGTAGTACTCGGTAACCCAGTTCGGCGAGGCAGGCGCCCAAATTGATGGCGGTAGTTGTCTTGCCCACACCGCCCTTTTGGTTGGCAAATGCCATGATTCGAGGCAATGGGAGGCGCCGACTGGATATCGCCGGTGTCGGCGGAGCCGCCGGTGACGGGGCTGATCGAGACTTCAACCGAATCCGAGCCATGATGGCTCAATGTTATCCTGTAAGGGTTAGATGCCTGGGGATATCTTGAATGTGTTCCACGTGGAACATCTGATCACAAAAATCGGACCCAGACCACGTTATGAGATCGACTACTGGGCGCCTGGGGAATGTTGTTCCACGTGGAACACCGCAACGGGGCCAAGCCGTTGCGGACCGCTCAGCCCGTGTTCTGCCAGTTCAACTCCTGCCCATCGGTCGGGCCGATCGTCGGGGGGTTCACTGATGATCACCGTTCCCCCGATTCGCACAAAAGGCGCCGAAATGGCGAGGGTGACTAAGGGGGGACCGAATCCCCTGCTGATCGCAGCATCGAAGGAATGTTCCCAGTCAGGCAACTGGTTGAGGTCTGCCGCGTCGGCACAACGAACGCGGACTCGCTCCCCAAGGCCAAGGACATGGACGGCCCGAAGAAGTGCGTCGGCACACTTTGTTCGCCGGTCGACCAGGGTCATGTGGATTGTCGGTCGACATAGCGCCACGATCAACCCCGGCACGCCCGCGCCGCTGCCAAGATCGATCACCCGCTCGACATCCGATGGCAAGGCGTCGGCAAACCATGCTGAGTGGCGAATGGTATCGGGGATTGGGGCCGATCCTAGAGTGCCAATTCGCTGCGCTTCGCCCAAGACCTTCAATAGGCCCTGGTGATCAATAGGGGGTTCGGCGGTCGATTGCACTTCCGCGATGGTACCCGCCACTCGGGCAGCGGGGCCCTGTGGCGACTAGGTTCGATCGCTTTTACGTGGTTAATCCGCCCAGCGACACGACAACCCGGCGATTTGGGTCTTCGCCTTCCGAATGAGTGGCAATTCCTGCCATTTCGGCGAGGGAATCATGCACGATCTTGCGATCTGCGGAATTCATGGCCTCCAAGGCCCGTGGCTGGCCGCCGGCTAGAACCTCGTTAGCAACTTTGATCGCAAAACGGCCCAACGCTTCTCGGCGACGCTCTCGATATTTGGCAATATCAATGCGTAAATGAGTGTCATGATCGCCAAGGCGACGCTGGCTGACCACTCGGGTCAAATCTTGCAACGCCATCAATGTTGTGCCTCTCTGGCCGACCAATACATTGAGATCTTCACCGTCAACCTGAATGTCGATATCGTCGTTTTCGACGGTCGCCACAACGGAACCGGCGAGAGAGGCCGAACGGAGGACGCCTTCCAAAAATGTGGTCGCAACAGCACTCACAGTGCTTGCGTCGACGGGTGGTTGCTCCGGACGCGGCTGATCCGAACGCGATGAACGTTCCCGCGCGGGGCGCGGCTCTCGAGGCGGGCGAGTGGAGGACTCGTTGCGCGCGCGCGTCGTCGCTTCTCCGGCAGGACGTGCTCCGGCTCGCCGTTGAGTGCTTTTTGATCCTCGCTCGCGCCTTTCGGCTTTTGCCCGTGGAGTTTTTGGTTTGATCCGGGCACGAACGCGGGCTTCGCCGCGTGTCCGTCCGAAAAGTCCCTGCTTCGGTTCGTCTACAACTTCGAATTCAGCATCATCATCAGCGACGCCTAACTGATCGAGGGCAAGGTTTTTTGCTTCCTCAATTGTGGCTGCAGTTGTTTCTACCCATTCCATAAGTGTTCCTTTGTGTGTGAGTTGCGGAGATACCGCAAGAGATCAGTTCTTGGGTGGTTTTGGTCGACGATTAATTTGTCCACTGCGATTTTTTCCAGGCGGTTGTGGACGCTGAGCCGATGGAGTTGGTTTGCCTTTTGGTGGGGTAACTCGCTTGCTAACGAATGGCTGCGGTGAATTTCCGGGCTTGGAAGAATTCTTTTCTTGACTTTTCTTTGAATTTTGATCCTTGTCATCTTTAGCCATATCGCGGGCTTGGGCGCTCGCGGCCTGGGCTTGACGGCCGATTGACTGGTCGTGGCCGTAAAACCGCCTGGTGATGTAGTACTGCTGAACAATGCGCACAAGGGCCTGAACCATGTAATAAACAACCAACTGAGTGGTGAGAAAGATCTGAAAAATGGCGAAGGCCACGGGCAGGTACTGCATCAGCTTGGCTTGACCGGCGGACATCGTCGGGCTTACCGTTCGCGATGCCACCATCCGTTGTTGAACAAAATACAGGCCGGCCAAGATTACGACTAGAAAAATATAGATGAGTCCTGTACCAAAATTGTCCCGCACAGCATTGATCGGCGACTTCGCTAAATCAAGTCCGAAACTCAACATTTCCTTCTGGCCATTAAGTGCGTGATACATGTCGGAGTTTGAATTGAGATACTGGGGCGAGAATGTTCCGTCTGAACCTCTCTTCACTAATCCGGAGAGTGCCCTGAACATAATGATGAACACCGGCATTTGCGCCGCAATTGGCAAACAGGAAGACAGCGGGTTGACCTTGTGTTCCTTGTACAGCTTCATCATTGCTTCGTTGAGCTTGGTTCGATCGCCCTTGAACTCAGATTGCAGGCGACGCATTTCGGGCTGCAATCGTTGCATCTCCAACATTCCCTTTGTGCTTTTCAATGTCAACGGGGTGATGAGAAGCATCACAACAACGGCTATCAAACCAATGGCAACTGCATAGTTATGCACAAGGCCGTAAAATAATGCGATGAGTCCTGCGGCAGGTTCAAAGATGCGCATCTAGTTGTCTTCCTGTGGAACGGGATCGAACCCGGACGGACCAAATGGGCGACAGCGCGATAAGCGACGCACCATCAGTGCGCATCCGTGTCGGGCACCATAGGTCTCGATCGCTTCTTGGGCGTATGTCGAACAGGAGGGATAAAACCGACACGGTGAGGGATGCCCAGGTCGGAGTCCCTGGTACCAACTGATGGTCCGAAGAAGGAAGCGCTGGGCACCCGATTGAGAATTCATTGAATTGGCTCGGCGGTGGAATGGGTCTGGATTGCCCGAATCAAGCGATTGGCGCTACCTGCCAATTGGGCGAATCTATATGTTCGACCTGTCTGCGAAACCCCGATCAAATACCACCCTGGAGACACGTCGGTTTCGTGAGACTTCATGATCTCCCGCAATCTGCGGCGCAGCCGGTTGCGTACCACGGCACCACCGATTTGGCGTCCAACGGCATAGCCCATATGGGGAATTGAAAGACTCGGGTCGACCACAAAACGGCACCATAGGGCGTCTGAGCGAACATATGTTCCCTCATTCGATAGCCGTGCAAAGGTCGCGCGTTGGGAAATATGGCCGATCAAGCCGACAGCCGATGGCGGCCCTTGGCCCGACGGGATTTGAGGATGGCTCGACCAGCGCGAGTGCTCATGCGGCTACGAAATCCATGCTTTTTTGACCGACGCCGAGTATTTGGTTGAAAGGTGCGTTTCACGCAAGCCCCCTTATGCCACACCAGCTATGACCTGATTGTGGCGCTACGAATGGCCCGTAATGGCCGGTTAATTTCGACAACAACGGTGAAAACCCCGCGTGGGGTCAACCCTGACAGGCTAGGGGAGCGAGTGGTGCATCATCAACCCGTACCAGGGCTCCGCGCAGTTTTTTCCCCTGTGGAAAACCTGCTACCTTCGCATCTCCCCGCCTTGTGCCGTACTGACTATCCACACCCTGTGGACAGTCTTGGGGATGGGGTCAGTGTCGCCATGTTGAACAAAGGAAAACTGCAATGACAACGAATCACGATGTGGGTGTCGAAGACCACCTCGATGTGTGGCGGGCGACTTCGATGGTGTTGCGTGCACAGGTCTCCGAAGCGGTTTGGTTTTCTACCTTCAATGATGCGGTTGCTATTGCTGACGACAAAATGAGTTTGCGGTTGCAAGTACCAAACTCCTACGTGCGAGAACGAATTTTGACCCGCTATATGTCACTCGTCCGCGACGCACTAAATGAGGTCGGCGCAACCGATCGCCAACTTCTAGTCGATGTGCAGACGAATGCCGCCAATGACATGCAGGAGCTTCTCGTTTCGGATCAGCCACAGGACGATTTGACCGAGCCACTTGTCATTAACCGAAACCGACCTACAGAAGTCCACCCGGATTACACGCCAATCCAAAAGAGTCGAACGGGCAAAGGCACCGCCGTAGGTCTCAATCCAAAATATACGTTTGATACTTTCGTAAAAGGCACTTCGAATCAGTTTGCTTTGGCCGCCGCACAGCGGGTCGCCGAAACTCCCGGACGCTCATACAACCCTTTGTTTATATACGGTTCAGCCGGACTTGGGAAGACGCATCTACTGCATGCGATTGGCGATTATGTGCACCAAAACTATGCCCATTACGAGGTTCGTTGTGTCTCCACCGAAACCTTCCTCAACGAGTATGTCGACGGCATTCGAAGCAACACCATTGCTTCGTTTAAGCGTCGCTATCGCGAAGTTGATGTTCTACTTATCGATGACATTCAGTTCATGCAGGGCAAGGAAGGACTCCAAGAGGAATTTTTCCATACCTTCAATTCCTTGCATGGGGCGAACAAACAAATTGTCATTTCGTCGGACCGTGTCCCGGATGCAATTCCAACACTAGAAGATCGGTTGCGTGGACGTTTTCGCTGGGGTCTGATTACAGACGTCCAACCTCCCGATATGGAAACTCGGTTGGCAATTTTACGCAACAAGGCGGAACGAGAACGAACTCAAGTATCAAACGAAGTCCTCGAATACATTGCCAGCAATGTCACCACTAACATCCGCGAACTCGAGGGTGCTTTCATTCGAGTTGGGGCGTACTCCAGCCTCAACAAAGTGAGTGTCGATCTGCCCATGGCCCGGTCGCTGCTGACCGATTTACTGACCAAGAACGCCTCCAAGCCGCGCACCGATCAACAGTTGCTGGCAGAAATCGCCGAGCACTTTGGATTCTCCGTCGAAGCGCTGTGCGGCAAGAGTCGCCAACGCCCGTTGGTATCGGCACGACAGAGCGCCATGTATGTATTTCGCGAACTCACCGACCTGAGTTACCCGGCCATCGCCCGTCTTTTTGGCGGTCGAGATCACACAACAGTTATTCACGCCGTTGACAAAACAAAACGGATGATGAGCGAACGCAAACAAGTGTTCGACCAGGTCAACGAATTGGTGCAGAAATTTAAGACGTCGTAATGGACGTCGTATTGGGGATGGAGATGTGGACACAACCGTCACAAGTGGTGGATAACACGCCATTGTTCACACCTTGGCGAACTACATCGGTGCAAGATGTAAGTCGCACCCTTGTTAGTTGTGAGGATCAAAACCAAATAGATGTTGCTTGGCAACCACAATTTCCACAATCCCCAGCACTTATTACAGTTATTAGATCTATATATGTTCATCCACACATGGCAATAACTAGTTCACGTCAACGCGGTCACGGAGCACTCATATGAAATTTAGGGTCGAGCGAGAAATTTTGGCCGAAGCACTAAGTGCCGTGGCACGGGTCGCTTCAACCCGTAACAACGCCATGCCGGCATTGTCGGGAGTTCACTTGCGGGTTGCCGGAGACAGCCTGCTACTTACCTGCACCGACAACGATCTGTCGCTGCGGATTACTCTCCCTGTGGGTGGACAGGGCGACGGCGACGCCGTGGTCAGCGCCAAGCTCATAAGCGACATCGTTCGGTCGCTGGCCGAGGGAAAAGTCACCGTTGAAACCGAAGGGGAATCGATATCTGTCGGTTCTGGGCGGTCACAATTCACCGTTCCCGCCTTCGCCGTCAACGACTTTCCTAATATCATCACCGCTAGCGCGCCTCCTGTAACTACGGCGGCGGGTCCATTTGCCGAAGCCTTGCGACAGGTCGTGCGAGCAGCCAGCAACGATATGCAACGTCCGGCCCTCACCGGTGTGCTCATGAGTGCTGAGAGCGACGGGCTGCGATTGGTCGCCACCGATTCATACCGGCTGGCGGTTCGCGATTTACCAAGCACCAACTTGCTTGGTCAGGGACAACACGTGGTGATACCAAGTCGCGCGTTCAATGAATTGCAACGGCTTATCGGTGGAGGGGAAACGGTAACCCTTTGTTTGGCCGCCGACCGAGCAACATTTGAGGTCGGCTCGTCTCAGTTAACAACATCATTACTGTCGCCAGAATTTCCAAATTATCGCCAGCTTGTTTTGCCGAGTTACCCAAATCGCCTCGTGACTTCTCGTGAAAAATTGCTAGAGGCTGTTCGCCGGTCGAAAATTTTGGCGCGTGAAACGACCCCGGTTCGCTTGGAAATGTCAAAAGACTCGCTGCGCTTGTCGGTGGTCACGCCGGATGTTGGAAATACGGTCGAGGAACTTGATGCCTCAAGCACCGGGGCCGAACTCACAATTGGATTCAATCCCGAATATCTCGCCGCAGGAATTGAAGCAGTGACAACCGATGATATTTCAATCGAAACTACAGACGCCATTAAGCCTGCGGTGTTGCGCGGTGTTGGCGCGGATGAGTATTTTTATCTGGTAATGCCACAGCGACTCACGACGTAACCGCACAAAAACCAGTTCGCGGCAACCGTGATTATCCAACGGCTCGAACTTTCGCAATTTCGAAACTACGCATCATCCCAGATCACGTTTAATGAAGGCGTTACGGCAATTGTTGGAAAAAACGGGCAGGGCAAAACCAGTCTTGCCGAAGCACTTGGTTACCTGGCCACGCTTAGAAGTTTTCGTGGGGTGCCCCTTGAGGCAATGATTCGTACGGGTGCCGAGACCGCAACCATTAGGGCCGACATTTCCCATAAGGATGGCCGAACGGTGCTAATTGAAGCCGAAATTTCACGAATTGGAAAGAATCGGACCAGGGTTAATCGCCAGAAACTTGTTCGTAGTCGCGACTTACTCGGCGTCGTTCGAACCACCGTATTTTCACCCGATGATCTCGCCCTGATCAAAGACTCACCCGCACTACGCCGTAATTTCCTCGACGAATCTCTGATTGCATTCTCGGCCAAGTACGACGATCTGTGTCGGGATGTCGACCATATTGTTCGGCAACGAAATGCATTATTGAAACAGTCCGGTGGTCGTCTTGGGCGTGATATCGCCACAACATTGGATGTGTGGGATGAAAAATTTGCTGCTCGAGGAACCGAACTCGGAGATGCACGAAACGAACTGATTAATCGATTGACTCCACTGGTGCAGAACGCCTATGAGCAACTCTCGGAATCTACGAGCCAGGTAAAAATTGTGTACGCACCACCGTGGCGTGAGATTGGATTGGCGTCGGCACTTGCCAATGCTCGGGACGACGATGTTCGCCGCTCGGTGACCTCAGTTGGTCCGCATCGGGACGACGTTGACCTATATGTCAATGAACTTCCGGCTCGTACTCAGTCATCGCAAGGTGAGCAGAGAACTCTTGCCCTGGCCTTGCGATTGGCCGTCCACCGTTGTCTTGCCGATGAGTTTCAAAGCTCTCCAATTCTCATCCTGGACGACGTTTTGTCGGAACTCGATCCCCAACGGTCTGCCGCGCTTCTGCGGCACTTTCCGGTAGGCCAGGTGCTGATAACGACCGCCGGCCTATTACCTGACATTGCACACATTGAGCGTGTGATTCGCATTTCCGGCGGTGAAATTGTGGAGGACTCGTATGACAAATGACGAAACTCCCGAAATCGGACAAGATTCGCTGCTGTCCGATGAGCTCGATGCGCTACTGCGCAGGTTGGGTTCCGAATCAACCTCAGTTGTCGCAGGAATTTTCGGCAATTGGGCCCATCTTGTCGGTGACACTGTCGCATTGCATGCGTCGCCAATCAAACTTGAGTCGGGCAGATTACTGGTGGAAGTTGACGAGCCGGCTTGGGCTACTCAAATGCGCTTTTTGGAATCAGAAATAATTAGCAAACTTTCGGTGTCGACGGGTAACACGATTAATGGCATCGATGTGCGCGTAAAACGCATTCCTCGCACTTCCTAATTGGTAGACTGAAATGTGTTATTTATGACGTTTAGCCCTTGCCGTAATCGACGCATCAAACGACAAGAGGTAGCACGTGGTAGCCACTAAACCGAGCAAGATTTCGGCCAGGGCCTCCACCTCGTATGAGGCCAAAGACATCCAGGTTTTGGAGGGACTCGACCCCGTTCGTAAGCGCCCAGGAATGTACATCGGATCCACCGGTTTGGCCGGATTGCATCACCTGGTGTGGGAAGTTGTAGACAATTCCGTTGATGAAGCGATGGCTGGTTTTTGCACCAAGATCACCGTCACGATTCATGAAGACGGTGCCTGTTCGGTCAAAGATAATGGTCGCGGTATTCCCGTTGATCCATATCCGACGGGTCCCCACAAAGGCAAGAGTGCACTCGAGGTAGTTCTCACAGTTCTTCACGCCGGAGGCAAATTCGGTGGCGCGGGGTACAAGGTGTCGGGCGGTTTGCACGGTGTTGGGGTCAGCGTTGTGAACGCATTGTCAAAAAAACTAGTCGCCGAAGTCGATCGCGGCGGACACAGGTATCGCCAAGTTTTTGTGGATGGCGGAAAACCAAAATCCAAAATTTCTAAGGTTGGATTGTCGCCGACTAAGGGCGTTACGGGCACAACCGTGACATTCTGGCCAGACCCGACGGTTTTCGCCGCCGAAGGTGTCGAGTTTGTCGCCCGCACCGTGACAGAGAGATTGCAAACAATGGCATTTCTCAATCGTGATCTCGAAGTCGTCTTTGTCGACGAACGCGAAGAGAAGAAACAGAAAATTAGCTATCAATACAAGGGCGGCATTGTCGATTTCGTGAAGCATTTGAATGCATCGCGTGAGGCGCTCTTTACCAAAGTTGCCAATTATGAAGCAACCGAAGATGACCAGACACTAGATATCGCCATCCAGTGGAATACTGGCTACTACGAAGGAATCTACGGATACGCCAACGGTATTTCCACAGTCGAAGGCGGAATGCATGTCGAGGGTTTCAAGACCGCGTTGACTTCGGTCGTCAATAAATATGCGCGAGCAACCGGAGCGCTGAAGGAAAAGGAAGAGAACCTGCTCGGCGAGGATATCCGCGAGGGAATCACCGCGATCATCGCCGTCAAACTCCGCGAGCCACAATTCGAAGGACAGACAAAAGCAAAATTGGGCAACGTATCTATTCGTTCTTTCGTGCAACGGGAAACCAATTTGAAGCTCGAAGAATGGATGCAAGAGAATCCGACCGAGGCGAATCGAATCGTCAAAAAGGCCTCTGCCGCTGCCCAGGCCCGAATCGCCGCGAAGAACGCGCGTAACGCAGTGCGCCGAAAGACCGCCTTGACTGGTGCGGGAATGCCCGACAAATTGAAGGACTGTTCGAGTGGCGACCCGAGCGAGAGCGAGTTGTTCATCGTGGAAGGTGATTCGGCCGGCGGAACCGCAGTCGATGCTCGTGATCCGCGGACCCAGGCGATTCTTCCGATTCGCGGAAAGATTCTCAATGTCGAGCGTGCGCGCCTTGACAAAATGTTGAAGAACATTGAGATACAAACACTTATCACCGCAATCGGCGGTGGTATTGGCAACGATGAGTTCCTTGCGGCCAAGGCGAGATATCACAAAATAGTCATCCTTGCCGATGCTGATGTCGACGGAAGCCACATTCGAACGCTGCTATTGACATTCTTCTATCGTCAAATGCGACCAATGGTCGAATCTGGTTACATCTATATCGCCCAGCCACCGTTGTATTCAACCGAAGTTGGCAAAGAGAAGGTGTACCTAAAAGACGACGGGGCAAAGGAGAGATTTCTCAAGGAACATCCGACCCATAAGAAGGAATTCCAGCGATTAAAGGGGCTCGGCGAAATGGACTGGCAAGAACTTCGCTCCACGACCATGCACGTCGATTCACGAACGCTTCTGCAGATAACCGTGGACGAGGCCGCCCTTGCGGAAGATGTGATGAGCGTCCTGATGGGCGATGACGTCGAAAGTCGCAAGCAATTTATTCAAACCAACGCGCGCGACGTGCGCAATCTCGACTTCTAAGGCGATTATCAATGTCTAGTAAAAAGCCAGCAAAGAAGGCATCGACAAAAAAATCACCCGCACAAGCGGCGGGCGCAAACCCGCCCGGCAAACCGCCGACGGCCCAAAACACACTCTTCAATAATCCCGAAGGCGTCCAGCCGGTGCAGTTGCAGGATGAAATGGAACGATCATTTCTCGATTACGCCATGTCAGTAATCATGTCCCGTGCATTACCCGATGTTCGCGACGGACTCAAGCCTGTGCATCGCCGAATTATCTGGGACATGGATCAACAAGGGTTTCGCCCCGACAGACCGTTTGTCAAGTGCGCTCGTGTCACGGGCGACACGATGGCCCGTTATCACCCCCATGGCGATGGTGCCATTTACGATGCGTTGGTGCGGATGGCGCAGCCGTTCTCATTGCGCCACCCACTGATTGATTTTCATGGCAACTATGGTTCACCCGACTTTGGACCGGCAGCAAGTCGATACACCGAATCTAGGTTGCATCCACTTGCGATGCAGTTGCTTGCCGACATCGATGAGAACACCGTCGATCTGATCACGACATATGACGGAACGGCCGAGGAGCCGGTAGTTCTGCCTGCCAGGTTCCCCAATTTGTTGGTAAACGGAAGCCAAGGAATTGCAGTTGGTATGGCCACCAGTATTCCGCCGCACAATCTGGGAGAGGTTATTGACGCCGCTCTGCACCTGCTGGCCAATCCAGACGCGACACCGAATGACCTGATGAAATTTGTCAAGGGACCGGATTTTCCAACTGGTGGATTAATTCTTGGACGGGCCGGAATTCAAGATGCTTACCGCACGGGCCGTGGAAGCGTAAAGACTCGAGCGAAAGCGGCTATCGAGGAAGGGCGCCGAGGTCAGATGCAAATCGTTGTCAGCGAACTTCCGTATCAGACGAGTTGTTCGGCGATTGCCGCGCGCATTCAGGAACTTGTCGACGGAGGAAATCTCGACGGAATTGCCGATGTCAACGATAATTCATCGGGCGGTCAGACAAATTTGATCATCACTCTGAAACGGGACGCGAATTCCAATGTCGTAATGAACAACTTGTTCAAACTGACTCAATTGCAGAGCAGCTTTCCCGTCAACATGGTCGCACTGGTCAAGGGGGTTCCGCGGACGATCAACCTCCGTGACGCTTTGGTCGGTTACATCGACCATCAGATTGATGTCATTACCCGCCGTTCCAAACACAGAATTCAACGCGCCAAGGATCGCAATCACATCCTCGAGGGTCGGCTCAAGGCGCTCAATGTCATTGACGAAATCATCAAGTTGATTCGCGGCAGTGACGATGCAAACTCGGCCAAGGAAGCCCTGATGGGGAAAAAGTACGGCTTTAGCGAGCGACAGGCAATTGACATCCTGGATATGCAATTACGCCAATTGACTCGACTATCGCGAATTGACTTGGAAACCGAACAAAAAGAGGTCCGGGCTCGAATTAAGGAGCTTCAAGCAATTCTAGATTCGGACGCCACAATGCGCGGCGTCATTGCGAAAGAGTTGACCGCCGTTCGCGAGGCATTCGCCACACCGAGGGTTTGCCAGATCACTCACGATCTAGGCGAGATGAGCGTCGAAGATCTCGTCGATGACAAAGAACTTGTGGTTGTGATGACCGAGGCGCAGTACGTCAAGGCCGTTGCGGCCGACTCATTTCGTACTCAAGGTCGTGGCGGTCGCGGAGTGAGCGGAGCCAAACTAAAGACCGACGACATCGTGCGTCGAGTGATGTTCACAACTTCGCATGCATATCTTCTATTTTTCTCGAATCGTGGACGGGTGTATCGCTTGCGGGCTCTAGAGATTCCCGAGCGCGAGCGGACCGCGAAGGGAATTCCAATTGTCAACCTGCTGCCGTTACAGCCGGGCGAAACGATTCAGGCGATCATTGACACCCGCGAGTTCCCCGGAGAGCGCTTCTTGTTCTTCACTACCAAACAAGGTCAGGTGAAGAAAACAGCATTCAACGAATACGATTCAAGCCGGCGCGACGGATTAATCGCCCTGAAACTTCGGCCAAAGGACGAACTGGTTCGAGTCATCGAAACTTCGGGTACCGACGATGTTTTTATGGTCACCAAAGGTGGTCAAACGATTCGATTCTCCGAAAAATTGGTGCGGCCAATGGGTCGCTCAGCAGCAGGTGTGCGCGGGATGAAACTACGTGGAAGCGACGAGGTCGTGTCGATGGATGTGGCTCGCGACGAATCTTCCATTTTAATGGTCACCGAATCGGGGTACGGGAAGCGAACTCAGCTGAACAATTTCGCGCGCAAGGGTCGCGGCGGGATGGGAATGATTGGAATCAAACTCACCGGCAAAAAGGGTCGCGTGGTGGCGGCATTTATGGTTGGAATTGAGGACGAGATCGTTGCAATGTCTTCGGGCGGCACGATGATTCGTCTTCCAGTGCGCGAAATTTCAAGTCAGGGCCGCGCCGCTACAGGAGTGCGCGTGATGAGCCTTGATTCGGGACAGGTGGTGGCCTCGGTTGCCGTCATTTTGTCAAGCGACGAAACCTGACAACCTAGCTTGAGCAAGCAAACTGATTTTGATCGAGGTAATGCGACATTGACTCTTGTGGTATCGCTTGCCGTGATGAGTGTGTTGCTCAGCGGACTTTCGTCGCTGACTGTGCAATTGGTTGGAGAAACGAGGGCTCAAATTGCCGCCGATGCGTCGGCTCTCGCTGGGGTAATTGGTGGTGAACCCTCGGCGGAGCGACTGGCGCTAAAGAATGGGGCGGTGTTATGCGAATTTACGAATGATTCAATAGTTTCCGTGCGTGTGTGCATTGGTTCGATGTCGGCTCGGGCATTTGCGCGCGAACAACAAGTTGATGAGATGCCTACACTGAAACCGTGAACACTGAATCGACCAGTCAGCCGCGAGTTCGTCGAGTCACTCGAGTCATTCGCGATATCGATCCGTGGAGTGTTTTCAAGGTTGGGTTGGTGTTCAATCTGGTGCTTTATCTGGTGGTAATTGTCGCAGCGGTATTGCTTTGGAGCGTGGCATCGGCAACAGGCACGGTCGACAACATTGAACGATTTATGGAATCGTTTGGTTGGGAGTCGTTTAGCTTCAATGGCTGGCAACTGTTTCGAAGCATGATGATTCTTGGGTTGATGTTTGCTGTACTCCTCACCGGCATGTGGGTTCTTGCCGTCACAGTATTTAATCTCATTGCAGATCTTGTTGGTGGTGTGCGGGTGACAGTCCTTGAACAGGAGGTCGTGGCTGCCTCGGTTGAGGTAGACCAGTACCGGCAGTAGGCTTTTTCGTTCCCGCGATTAGTTCGGGGCTATAGCTCAGTTGGTTAGAGCGCATCCCTGATAAGGATGAGGTCACAAGTTCGATTCTTGTTAGCCCCACGGAGGTAGCCAATGAAATTCATCCGACGAGTGCTGTTGGTGCTGGGAATTGCTGGAGCCGCTGGGGCCGTCCTTCGCCTCAAGGGTCGAACTAGCGACACTCCACAACAAGGCGGATGGCGGCAGGTCACACCACCCAACGACCGCCCATAGGCGAAACGACATGATCGGGGTCGTTGGCGCAGGGGTGACAGGTGCACGAATTGTCGATCAACTATGTGCCGCCAAGGAAGACCAAGTGTTGCTCTACGATTTGCTTCCGCTCGTAGCGAGTCGAATCGCATCATTTCGACGCGATGAACCGACTCGAGTGAGTGTGGTTGAGGCCAGCGAACTCAATTCAACTCCAGTAGTTATTTTGGCGTGTACGGCACCGCATGTGGACTTTGCACGAGAACTGCTTGGAGCCGGTGTTTCAGTTGTGTCGTTGAGTGATGATGTGACCGATGTGTTGCAGCTTCTTGAGCTGAACAAAATTGCCAAGCAGGAACGGAAAACATTAATTGTGGGGGCTGCATCATCGCCGGGCATGTCCGGTCTTTTGCTTCGACATCTTGCCGCCACGTTCGACGCAATAGACGAGGTTCATGTCGCGTTGCATGGGACAGGTGGCCCAGACTGTGCTCGTCAACACCATCGCGCCTTGGGTGGTCAATCCATCGGTTGGCACGACGGCGATTGGATACGAAGGCCGGCCGGTAGTGGCCGTGAATTGTGCTGGTTTCCCGCGCCGATTGGTGCCTACGATTGTTATCGCGCCGAAGTCCCCGATCCATTGCTGCTGAAACGAGCGGCCCCCGAACTCCGCCGGGTAACGGCACGAGTTTCGGCCACGCGACGCGATCGATTTACGGCTCGTCTACCGATGCTGGCGCCGCCGCATCCTGAGGGAGGGATGGGCGGATTACGCATTGAAGTCCGTGGCACCCGAAACGGTTCTCGACATTCATCGATCGCGGGTGTCGCCGAGCGCGTTGCCCAGGTGGCGGGAGTTGTTGCGGCAACGACGGCACAAGCAATTTCGTCGGGCACACTAACAACTCCCGGCGCGTTTGTTCTAGGAGAATCCGAGTTGCCCAATGAGGAACTACTCAGCCGAATTCTTGCGGCGGGAGTACGCCTGCATGAATTCGTAGGGGCTTGAGTTCGATGGCGCGAGACGAAATCCACACGGAAGTCACTGCTCGGCTTCGCCTGAGCCATCAGCGCTACACACCCCAACGTAGGGCGATAGTTGATGTCTTGGCGAAGGTGGGACACCCACTTACCATTCAGGATATTCGCGATCTTTCAGATGACCTGGCCCAAAGTTCGGTGTATAGAAATTTGGTGGTGTTGGAAGAGTTTGGAATTGTCATCAAGGTCGTTACCAACGGTGACATCGGTCGTTATGAACTTGCCGAAGACCTCACTGGGCACCACCACCACCTAATTTGCTCGAATTGTGGTGTCGTTCGTGACGTCGTAGTGCCCCAAGCCCTTGAACATGACATTGACATGGTTCTCGCCACAATTGCGCGGCGCGAGGGATTTTCACTCGATCACCATCGTTTGGATGTATTAGGACGGTGCTCCAAGTGTCGTTGACTCGCAATATATCAAGAGCTAACGGCGAGACAATGAGTATTCCGTGGTTGCCGACGGGACGCACTGTTGTCGTACCGGGACGAGGAGAGTTTTTCATCCGACAATTTGTGCATTCAAATCCCGCCGCGCCGACTTTGCTCCTACTTCACGGCTGGACGGCAAACACCGATCTCCAATTTTTTACCGCATATCGGCAAATGGCCGATAAGTATTCATTCATCGGAATCGACCATCGCGGTCACGGTCGCGGACTTCGGTCATCTGCTCCATTTTCGTTGGAGGACTGCGCCGATGACGCCGCCGCCGTTCTCAACACACTGGGAATTTCTCAGGTCGTCACCGTTGGCTATTCGATGGGGGGGCCAATCAGTATGTTGCTAGGTCGGCGACACCGCCACTTAGTGCGAGCGATGGTATTACAGGCAACGGCACTTGAATGGAGGGCCACTCGCCGCGAGCGTAACCACTGGCGAATATTTCGAATCGCGGCACCTATTCTGCGCCACTTAAGTTCACCTCGTTTCATTAGGTCCAGGGTCAAGAAGATTATTTCAAGGAAGAGTGAGGTGTTCGAATATCTTGACTGGATCGTGGGTGAGATACGCCGCAACGATGCATGGACAATAGGTCAAGCAGGTCGGACATTGGGTAGGTATGACGCCAGGACGTGGGCACACGAGTTGGGTATCCCGACAGTCACGGTGGTAACTACCAGGGATCGACTGGTGTCGCCCGTCAAGCAACATTCCCTCGCCGAGATCCTGCAGGCAGAAACGATTCTTGTCGATGGCGACCACATCGTGACACTCGTTTCTCCGCAGAATTACTCATCGACAACCTGTAACGCCATTGACCAAGTGTTGCTTTCGGCGCCGTAGCCAGCGCAGAAACGATGCCGCAATTTTAGTTAGTTGAAGTACCTTGTTGCTTTATCGTCTTCACGAGTTGTTCCAACTGTTCATGTAATTCGTCTGTCGTGACCACGCTTGCGAGTGCCATTCGAACGCTTGCTAGTTCGCGAGCGAGAAACTCGGTGTCGGCCTGAGTGCTTGCCGCCATCGCACGGTCCGCTTCGGCTTGGCGTCGGTCACGCTCCTCCTGGCGGTTTTGAGCCAGAAGAATCAACGGGGCTGCATAGGCGGCCTGCGTGGAGAACGCCAGGTTTAACAAGATGAACGGATATGGATCCCAGCGCAATGTCACGACGACGACATTCAGGATGATCCAGATAACAACCAACACACTTTGGAATATGAGAAATCGAGCCGTACCTATGAAACGGGCGATGGTTTCGGAGAACTCACCAAATGCAGCCGGATCGTAGTGGATTCCAAGTTGCGGGCGACGACGGCGCGGGCGCGCGAGATCAAGTCGGCGCTTCACAGTGTCACCACCGGTCGTGGATGTCGTCGCCAGTCGGCGGGCAGGGTTCTATCGAGCACGTCATCCACCGTGATCGCGCCGAGCAGACGACCGGTGCTATCGCATACGCCGACCGCGAGCATGTTGTAAGACGCAACTCGTTCGGCAACTTCGCGTTCGGTCATCAGCGGGCCAATCGTCGGCTCATTGTCAAGACAGTGTTTTAGTGCGGTGTGCGGTGGCTCGCGTAGCAGGCGCTGAAAATGGACTACGCCAAGGTAAGTGCCTGTTGGTGGGTAATGCGGCGCTAAGGAAACGAAAACCTGTGCCGCAATTGAGACCAGTTGCTCCGGATCGCGAATCACCGCCAGCGCATCGGCGACGGTTGCTTCGGGTGGGAGCACAATAATGTCCGGATTCATTAGCGAACCGGCCGTTCCTTCTTCATACGACAGGAGTTGGCGCATCGTTTCGGCGTGGTCGTCATCCATTGCCTCGAGTACTCGACTCCGTTGTTCACCGGGCATTTGGACCAAGAGGTCGGCCAAGTCGTCGAATTCCATCTCCTCGAACACATTTGTGAGTCGCTCCATGTCGAGTCCCTCGATCAAACGTAATTGTTCGTCTTCCGGTAGTTCCTCTAATACGTCGGCAAGACGTTCGTCATCCATGGCTTCGGCAAGAAGGCGTCGTTGCTCGATCGGAAGTGCCCGAATGATCGCCGCGACATCGCTTGGATGCATGTCGCGAAGCCGTGCCGCTTCGGCAGCCATCGCAGTGGTCGGGGCGAAGAGCGAGGCGATGACATCCCAGTCTTCCAACCGATAACTCGGACGTGGATGGAGAAGGCTTCGTCGTGCCAATCGAACCTTGGCCACATACCAACCAGGGGCTCGTCCAGATGTATAGCGCAAGGCAACATCGTTAACAACCTCATCGCCGACGCGTTGATCCAGAATGTCTTTGCCGATCAATCGTTCCCCTGGTCGTGAACGAAATGGATGCAGATCGACGTCCCATGACTTCAGCCGTGCTCCCGAGTTATCAAGTGACGCAATCCGCGACGCGGTGACAAAAATTCGCCGCCGTTGGCTAGTGGCGACAAATCCGAGTACTCGAGGTGCCTCGGGATGTTTCCCGGGGACAACCACGACATCATCTATCTTGCCAATCGACGCACCAGCGGCATCCAGCAGCGGCAATCGCATCACGCGAAATGCATAAATGAGTTCGTCAGCCATGATGCGAGGCTACCCTCGCACATTCAAAAAATTTGTCTACTTTGACCGATGCTTTATTAAAATTAGTTGAGTAATAATGGCGCGAGAACTTCGCCGGCACGATGGACCGATTCAATTTCATGAGCCGCTGGCAGATTGAAAATATGGCCGGTGAGTCCGGCATCAAGAAGATCGTGGATTTCTTCACCGACACTTTCGGCACTTCCGTAGGTGGTCATCCGCAAGATTTGGGCCCGAATATCGTCGGGTAGATCGTCGATGCACTTTGCCCCAAATCGACCTGCCACCGTGGCTTGGGCCCCTTCCCTGGTGTCACCGAGTACAAGTGTGCTCAGTCGAGTACGGCAAATCGTTGATGGGTCGCGACCAAGGTCGGAGCAATGCTGATCGAGTATTGCCATCAATGTTCGTACCGTGCCAACCGGACCAAAGACATTGCAGGCGTCGGCATACTGAGCAACCATTCGCAAGGTCTTCTTCTCACCACTCCCGCCAATGAGTACAGGGGGCCCGCCGGGCCGAATTGGTTTGGGTGAGTTGAGGGCGTCGGTGACGTGGTACCACTTACCAGTAAATGTTGTTTGTTCATTGACGAACATGCTTTTCACTATCTGAAGTGCTTCCTCTAATTTTTCAAATCGATCTCCGAAGGTTCCAAAGTCATATCCATAGTTATTGTGCTCTAGTTCAAACCAAGCGGCACCAATACCCCAGATCGCACGACCCTGAGAGACAACATCAAGTGTCGTTACAGTCTTAGCCAGCAAAGCCGGATTCCGATATGTGACACCACCTACAAGTGCGCCGAGATTGACCTGTTTTGTTACTCCAGCGAGTGCACTCAACAATGTGTATGCCTCAAACATGGGAGCCTGCGGCTTACCAAGTCCGGGTAGTTGATAGAAGTGGTCCATCACCCACACGCTGTCGAAGCGAGCCGCCTCGGCCGCTTGCGCAATTGATGTCACACGCCCGAAAAGATCGCGGTCGGCAACACCCGGGTAGGTGAAGAGTGGGAGTTGCAGTCCCATCCGAATGAGTTTGTTCATTTCGTCATGCTAAGGCGCAGTGATTTGGGGGGATGCTGGGCAAAACGGCTACCCTAAATGCCGCCCTGCGGGGACGTAGCTCAGCTGGCTAGAGCACCTGCTTTGCAAGCAGGGGGTCGTGGGTTCGAGTCCCATCGTCTCCACTATAAAATCGCGGGTCGGATGTATTACTGGCTCGTTGATGGGCCGACCGGATCGCGGCCGGAAACTGCCGATCGTAGATCGCCTACTTGTAGGCGACTGCCAAGCTGGCAGGACCAGCCAGCGGCATGATCTCGACCTTCGAAAATCCGACTTCTTTGCACCAGCCAGTGAAGTCCGCGCCGGTGAAGTCGAAAGCGTCGCCAAACTCGATGAGCATGTTGAGCGACATCATCAACCCGAATACATTCTGGCGTCGGGCGTCGTCAATCATGTTTTCGATAACCACGAATGCCCCACCGTCGGGAAGAGCGTCGTAGGCCGCGGTGATCAAGTGCATCTTCCGCTCCAGATTCCAGTCATGCAGGATCATGCCCATGGTGATGACATCCGCCTTGGGCAGCGGGTCCGTTAGGAAGTTGCCTGAGACAGTGGTGACCCGTTCGGCCAGACCGGCAGTCTCGATCCTCTTCTTGGCGATGCTTTCGACGACAGGCAGGTCGAAGCTGGTACACCGCAGGTGCGGGTGTCGGCCGGCGACGATGAGGGAGAGTTGACCGGTTGCTCCGCCCACGTCACAGAGGGTTTTGTAGGTGGAGAAGTCGAACTTCTCCGCAAAGGCGCGGAAGTTGCCGAGGCTGATACCCGCCATGGCATTCATGAACTGCTCTAACCGAGCCGGGTCGGCATAGAGTTCGTCGAACATCGATTCGCCGGTGTGCTTGACTTCGTTCTGGGGCTCACCGGTCTTCAGCGCCTCGGTCAAATCAGCCCAAAACCGAAATAGGCGAGCGTTGAACATTTCAAGAATGCCGCCGATGTATTGGGGGCTGTTCTTGTCGAGGAATACCGCAGTGGCTTGCGTATTTCGATAGTGGGCAATTTTGCCGTCTCCCTCTCGGTCCAACAAGCCCAACGCAACAAGGCCATCGAGGAAGTCCCAGATCGCCCGGGGGTGCAGGCCCAACTTGTCGCCGATCTCTTGGCCAGTGAATGATTCATTGGCGAGTTGAGTGAATAGCTCCAGTTCCACCGCCGATAGCAACACCTTGGACGGCCAAAATCCTGAGCCAATTTGTAGGATGTGGGACGGATCAACTTCCATTGCGAGCCCCTCGTCAGTTTCGGATTGCAGTCAAGCCGACAGTTTATTGATCGGGTCACCGCAAAGTCAAGATGTCCAGCCCCCTGACTTGGCTATTTATTCCCCGAAAATCCTGACTCAAAGAAAAGTTTTGAATCGGGAATTGGGGGATTCAAAGAGTTTTGGATTTGATTGTTAGACGACTGATAAAATTAGATGGTGGCATATCGGCCGTTCACATCCGAAGATATTCCCGCTCTCCACCATCTACTCACTTCAAATCGCTGGGAATACTTTTTGGACCCAGTAATTGACGAACGTGAATTAAAGGATCGAGACGAAGAATATTTTTCAAGCAATACGAATCAAACATTGGTTTTCATAGATTCCGAACGGATCCTAAAGGGCTTCATTCGATTTTTCGATATTAAGAATTCGGACATCGACTCCCCTCTTTTTACTGTAAATGTTGATGAGAGTGCTCGTCGAAAGGGCGTCGGGACAGAATTGGTAAGACGAGGAGTTAGGCACGTCTTCAACATGTTTGACAAAATTCGTCGAATCGAAGCAACTACCCGGGCCGACAATAAGGCAATGCAGAAAGTATTTGAGTCAACAGGTTTCAGGCATGAAGCAACCTACAGAAAAGTCTGGCGTATTGAAGAGGGTAAATATGTAGATTCCTTGGGTTACGCGATCTTGCGAGAAGAGATCAAACCCTAATTAGTTGATGAGGTAGTCGCTTGCGGCCGGAGCGCGGGTTCGTTCCCAGAAATCGATGAGCGAGAACGGCCAATTTTGAGCGACGCGACCGTGACGGTTTTTGTACCAACTGTTGACATTCGAAACTCCCCATGCCATCTGAGAATTCCCCTGATCAACTAATGCGTTGTAGGAATCATGGACATCTTGTCTGCACTCCAGCGTGCGCATGTCGTCCTCGAGCAGTAATTTCAGGCAGCCAATGACATAGTGAACCTCGCACTCCGAGAAAAAAATGATGCTGCCGTTGACGACAACATTGGTATTCGGACCATACAGACAGAAAAAGTTGGGGAAATTTGGCATGGAAATGCCGAGGTATGCCCGAGCATTTCCTCCCCATTGTTGATGTAAGTCGACTCCGTTGCGACCAATGACGCTCATCGGGGAGAGAAACTCGGAGGCGTGAAAACCTGTGGCATAGACGATGATGTCGACACGATGTTCCGTGCCGTCGGCCGTGCACACACCTTGTTGGGTGATCTTGGTAATGCGATCGGTAATGAGTGCGACATTGTCGCGCTTCAGTGCCGTTGCCCAGGCGCCGTTATCGACGACGATCCGCTTAGCTGCCGGCGGATATTTCGGCACAACCTTGTCGCGCAAGTCCGGACGGTCTGAAAATTGAAGGTCGAGATACATCGTCAGCAATTCCCGCAGCTCGTCATTAAGTGGACTAATACTGGATTCGTCCCCGTCCCACTGTGAAGAAACTCGACACGCCGGCAAAACATTTTCGCTTAGTCGCCAAAAGAGCCAGAACCTATACCACTGTGCATATCCGGGGAGATGTTGAAACAGCCATTGCAAACCGGGGGGAACTTTCTGGTGATACTGGGGAGCGGGGAAAAACCAATTGGGAGTTCGTTGGAAAACGGTGAGGTGTTCGACCTGTTCCGCGATGATCGGAATGAATTGAATCGCACTAGCACCGTTGCCGATGACCGCCACACGCTTGCCGGTGAAATCAATGTTTTTTGGCCATTGTGCGGAGTGAAACGACAACCCGATGAACTCATCTCGCCCATCAATGTCGGGCAGTGCGGGGCGATTGAGTTGACCAACTGCACTGATCACAGCATCGGCGGTGACAGTCGCCGACACCAGTTTGGTACGGAGTCGTAGTGTCCAATTTGCCGAATCAGCAGAGAAACGCATTTCTTCCACTTCCGTTCCGAACTTGATGTGATCGCGCAGGCCAAACTCATCGGCACAGTCGCGGAAATATTCAAGTAGCACCGATTGTGGTGAAAAGTGATTCGGCCAGTCATGACGCTGAGAAAATGAATAGGAGTACATGTGGCTCGGAACGTCCACCCGACATCCCGGGTATACATTGTCGCTCCAGGTCCCACCAACATCGTCGCCCTTTTCATAGATAGTGAACGAGACCCCAACCTGCTTCAGCCGATGTGCGGCCAATAGTCCGGACATTCCAGAACCGATGATCGCGACGGTGAATTCGCGATCCGGCGCGATGTCTGACTTCGTCCATTGTGGGGCGCGCAGGTCGTCTCCACTAGCAGAGAGTTCTTCACGCAGTAACGGAAGATAATTGGCTGGCACCTCTTGTCCGACCGCATGTTCCATGATTCGATGCAGTACCGCTGGTTCGATCGACTCGGTTGGCCGCTGCCCGGCATCGCGGTAAGCAATGATCGCTTGCAGTGCACGGTTCCGAATCTCGCGCTGCTGGTCGGGGGAGAATCCATTGAACTCATCGCGAGCCCGGATCGGGTCGGGTCGAAGATGTTCACACAAGAGCGAAAGATCATCGGTGAGATATGCAAGCGCCGGTAGCAGCGCCGAAAGTTCGGCCGACTCGAGCGCAACGGCGATGTCATCGTCGTTATCAGGGATCAGCTTGATTTGACGTCTCACTCTTGCGACCATGCCCTGTACTGTCGTGGTGTAACTGAGTGTAGAACTCGAATTCGGTTCACCAATCATCGAGGGAGGACATACACATGAATCACGTTGTTGTGGTTGGCGCATCACTTGCCGGAATGCGTGCATGTGAGACGCTGCGCGATAGTGGTCATAGTGGCGAAATCACCCTGGTCGGCGCCGAGCATCACCGCCCATACGATCGTCCACCGTTGTCGAAACGGCTGTTGCTTGGTGACTGGGAACCGGAGCGAATTCAACTGCGCTCAAATGATGCGTTTGACGCTTTGAATCTGAATTTCAAACCCGGAGTTGTGGCCACGGGGCTTTCTGTGGCGAGTCGTACGATCACACTTGATGGACCAAGTGTCGGTGCTCGGGCCGATCACCAAGCACAGGAAATGTCGTTTGACGGCTTGGTAATCGCTACCGGCGGAATTCCGCGTCGATTACCGCGGCAGCCGGAATTGATCGGACTGCATCTCCTGCGCAGCATTGACGATTCGATCTCGTTGCGTCAAGAGTTACAAAATGGAATTCGTGTCGTTGTCATCGGTGCTGGCTTCATTGGCCTGGAAGTTGCCGCCACCGCTCGGCAGCGTGGCTGTGAAGTCGTAATTCTGGAAGGGCTTGCTTCTCCGCTATTGCGGGTTGTCGGGGAAACAATTGGTCAGGTCATCGCCCGTCTGCATGAGAGTCATGGAGTTCACATTCGATGCGACATTGAGGTGCGGAGAATTATCGGCGCAGATGTAGTGAGTGGAGTCGAACTTGGCGACGGATCGGTTATTCCCGCGGATGTGGTGGTGGTGGGGATTGGAGTCGAGCCCGCTACCCACTGGCTTGAGTCAAGTGAACTATCAATAAACAATGGAGTGGTATGCGACGCAACACTCAATGTGGGAGTCCCCGGAATCTACGCAGCAGGAGATGTCGCCCGATGGCCAAACGCATTGTATGTAAGCGAGGAACCGACAATGCGTATCGAACATTGGACAAACGCTGCCGAGCAGGGTGCCCATGCTGCAAGAAACTTGCTGGCAACCTGGCGCGGTGATAATGCGGAGCCGTACATATCGGTGCCTTTCTTTTGGAGCAACCAATTCGAGGCTCGAATCCAGTTTCTAGGAAGGGCAACACCCGACGATGAAATGAAATTCGCGGTCGGCGATGTGAAGACCGGAAAATTGGTGGCGTTATATCATCGCAGCGAGCGGCTTCGAGGAGTGCTGGGAATCTCGATGCCTAAGGCGGTGATGTCTTGTCGAACGATGTTGGCCGAGCGAGCGACTTTGTCGGATGTCATGGCAATGCTCAATAGTCTGTGAGGATGACAACCGCGCCAGATGCCGATCGGTTGGAAGTGTGGCGTGCATTTCTACTTGGCCACGCGGCGATAGTCCGAATGCTCAGCCGAGAATTACATGACTTTCGTCAGCTTCCGCTCACCTGGTTTGAGGTTCTTGACGCTCTGCAGGGTCAAGGTGGACAGTTGCGTGTGATGGAACTTGCCGAGCGAGTGATGGTGCATCCGTCAAGTTTGTCACGTCAAATCGACGGCCTGGAAGGGGCAGGATTTGTAATCCGGGAAAAACTCAATGAGGACGACAACCGCGCCGTAGTGGTGTCGATTACGAAGAGTGGTCGCGATACTTGGCGAGGTGCGAGCACGGTTTATCACCGCATTGTCAAGCGAGCATTCACGAACCAACTCACCGACACCGACGTCATAGCCCTGCATCGAATATTTACCAAGGTGCTTGACGCTCAGTAATCCGTATTTCCGGTGAAGGATTTAGTCGTTGCGCAAGGCAAACTGGTGGAACCGAGATCAGGATTTTCCTAAGGAGTTGACCATGGCGACGGCCGTAATAGTTGATGCAATTCGTAGTCCGCTGGGTAAACGAAATGGTCGGATGAAGAATTGGCATCCGGTCGACCTTGCCGCCGAGGTAATGTCCAAACTCATTGAGCGAACGGGTGTCGATCCGGCAACGATCGATGATGTAGTCATGGGCTGCGTGATGCAAGTTGGCGAGCAGAGTCTCAATGTGGCTCGCAATTCAGTTCTTGCGGCTGGTTGGCCCGATTCTGTGCCGGGTACGACGGTTGATCGTCAATGTGGATCCAGCCAGCAAGCCGCACACTTTGCCGCCCAGGGAGTGATCGCTGGTGCATATGACGTGGTTGTGGCCGCCGGAGTTGAAGTCATGTCGCGGGTTCCAATGGGTTCTGCAGTTGCCGAAGGTAAATACGGTTATCCCTTTGGTCCCCGCGTGCAAGCCAGATACGCCGATGTTGGGGGACTGGTCGGACAAGGAATTTCTGCCGAAATGATTGCAGAAAAGTGGAACATCTCGCGCGAGGATCTGGATGAATTTGGTGCACGGTCGCAGGAATATGCCGCTCGTGCCACCGCCGAAGGTCGTTTTCAAAGTCAGATCGTTCCAGTGCTTGATGCCGACGGGACAATGATGTTTACGGACGAAGGCATTCGCGAAACATCGCTTGAAAAACTTGCCTCCTTGAAACCAGCCTTCCGTCCGGTTGAGCAAGGTGGCCGGATTACGGCAGGAAACTCTTCGCAAATCACCGATGGTTGTGCGGCGCTACTGATTATGAGCGAGGAACGGGCCAACAAACTTGGACTCAAGCCGCGGGCCAGATTTGTCAATTTTGCTCTTGCCGCCGAGGATCCTCGATACATGCTCACCGCGCCGATTCCGGCTACCCAGAAAGTTCTCGAACGCTCTGGGTTAACAATGGAAGACATCGATCTGGTGGAGATTAATGAGGCGTTTGCTGCGGTAGTGCTGGCGTGGGAAAAGGAATTGCACCCCGATATGAGCAAGGTAAATGTCAATGGTGGAGCAATTGCTCTGGGTCATCCGTTGGGAGCGTCTGGTGCTCGATTGATGACAACTTTGCTACATGAGTTGGAGCGCACCGGCGGGCGATATGGGCTGCAAACAATGTGTGAGGGTGGTGGCATGGCCAATGCCACGATCATCGAACGACTCAGTTAATCCACTGATTGAGCGCTGATGTTCGGGACCGTCGTCTGGGTCCTCATTGGAGTCGTGATCATGGTGATCGTGTGGCGATCGGGGATTGGCATGCTGCGAGGCATGACAACATCACTTCCGCCACCACCACCGGCGGGAGAAATGCGACGAATCAACGTTCGCTATCGGTGTTCGGTGTGCGGAGTTGAACTGCGAATGGTGATGGCTCCAGATGAGGATCCCCCCGCGCCGCGGCATTGTCTCGAAGATATGGAGCTTGTTGCGCCGATCGACTGAACTAGTGGTACTTCGTTGCGGTGAATAATCCGCCGAGAACGCCGGAAAGACCGATAAACAGGTACCAGTTGTTTCGTCCACCGGGTACGAATCCGAGGTAGTAACACAAAATTATGAGCGCTCCAACACCCATCAGACTGAACATGAGAATCGGCACCCATCGAGGACTCACCTTTTGCTGCCGGAGAATCGGCGGCGTATAGCGCGATGATTGCTCGGCCAGTGTTTGGCCATGCATCGATGTGGGATCTGAGGAATCGAGCCTGTGCGTTTCGTGCACGCGTCCAGGCTGAGTGCCTTTTGGTGTGGTGCGACCACCGGTACGACGTTTGGGGGGCGCCATGAGGTTTTCATTGTAGATCGAAAATAGGTGTCTTCCCACCTTCGTAATCAGGCAGGCTTGATGCATGGCCAGGATTTTGGTGATCGACAACTACGACAGTTTCGTCTACAACCTTGTGCAATATCTGGGTGAACTTGGAGCGGATCCGTTAGTCGTGCGCAATGACTCGCTGAGCATCGACGAGGCTGTTGCTTTGAAACCAGATGCGGTATTACTTTCGCCGGGACCAGGACTCCCAGAAAATGCCGGAATACTCTGTGAATCGGTAATCTCATTTGCCGGTCGAGTGCCTATTCTCGGCGTCTGTTTGGGCCATCAAGCAATCGGATACGCATTCGGCGCTCGGGTTGTTAGGGCCCCAGAACTCGTGCATGGCAAGTCTTCCGAAGTATTTCATCACGGCGAAGGAGTATTTGCTGGTTTGGACTCGCCACTTGTTGCAACGCGTTATCACTCACTTGTTATCGAGCCAAGTTCGCTACCAACCGAACTAGAAATTACTGCACTCACTAGTGACGGAATAATTATGGGCCTTCGACATCGATCCCTTGAAGTCGAGGGAGTGCAGTTTCATCCGGAGAGTATTTTGACTACGGCTGGCCACGACATAATGCGTACATTTGTCGAACGCGCCAATGCGCATTTAACACTGACACGCTAGTTGCGATTTATTATCCCGTTGTCGTCGTTGTTTCAACTGTCGTAGTCGTCACGACCGCGCGGCCAACGGTAATCTTTACATTTGTTCCGGTCTCTACTTCGGTTCCGGCTTGAGTTCCCTGTGAAATAACTCGACCGACGCTGGGGTCGCCACTTGGTACATCTTGGTACTTCACATCGGCGACGAGACCAAGTGCATTGAGTTGGCCTCGCGCATCGCTTTCGGTAAGAGACTCGACGAGGGGAACTTTGACGGTGGAGACTCCCTTAGAGACGAACATTGTGACTGGTGAGCCCGGCGCTAGCGAAACTCCGATTACCGGCTCGGTTCGGGTTACACGACCGCGCTCAATTGTCGGCGAATTTTCTTCGATAATTGTGACGATGAAACTGTAGGGCGAACTCTGCAAAAGTTGCTGGGCGGCAAGTGCAACTTGGCCCTGAACATTTGGAATGACCTGGCCACCATTTCCACCCGAGACCACGACACTCACCGCCGAACCGGACCGCACTTGAGTGGTGGCAAATGGATTCTGGGAGATTATTTGATTGAGTGGAACCAGCGGGTCGTTTCGAACTTCTGCAATGATCAACTGAAGCCCAAGTGGGGCCAACAGAGCGGTTGCATCCTTGACCAACAGTCCCTGGATTGCCGGCACCATGACCTTGGTACTTGTCGGATTATAAGTGAGCGTGACGGTGTCGCCGGAACGAGCAAGAACGCTCGGTGGCGGATCTTGGGCGTACACGATGTCGTCACCGATGTCATCGCGAGGGACTGCGTTAGGGATCGGAGTGAGGCCGAGCTCTAGAAGTAGGGCGCTTGCATCCGCAAGCGATTGATTAGAGACATCGGGAATCGTGATCGATGCTGACGATCCGCCCGCGGCCAAGGCTCGATACAGGAAGATCCCACCTGCGAGCAGGATCAGTGTGATGAACACCGCGCCGAACACATAGAGGGCGGTGCGTTGAGATACCGAGTCGTCGTATGGCGGATATTGATCGCCGGTTGCAGAATGTTTTGCGACCGCGGTGGCTCGCGGTGCCGTATTCCTGGTGTTGGCAATCACTGCCGTTCCACGAACCTCGGCCAGAGCACGAACTTCTTCACCGTTGGCGAATCGACGAAGGTCGTCGCGTAACTCGAGAGCATTCGTGTATCGACGCTGAGGAGACTTGGCGAGACATTTGGCGATAATTGCCTCGAACGCATTCGGTACATCGGGTGCGAACTGGTGCAACGGCGGCGGCGAATTATGTACCTGCTGATAGGCAACACCTACAGCGTTGTCCCCGAAAAATGGAGTTCGGCCGGCGATCATTTCGTACATCACAATTCCGAGCGAGTAGATATCGCTGCGTGGATCGGGTTGACCACCCTGGGCTTGCTCGGGAGAGAAATAACTTGCTGTACCCATCACGGAGCCGGTCTGTGTCAATGCTTCGGAAACCTCTGAGCCGAAAGCACGAGCAATTCCAAAGTCGGCAACCTTCACCTGACCGTTGCTTCCTATCAAGATATTGCCGGGCTTGATATCTCGGTGTACTACGCCTTTGTCATGTGCGACACCGAGAGCGGCTGCAATTTTGATGGCAATGTCGCCGGTCTGCGTGGCCGTGAGTGTCTTTCGTTCGGCAAGAATTGATGCCAGTGTCCGACCCTGAATGTATTCCATAGCGATGAAGTAGGTGTTTCCAACGCGGCCCCAGTCGTAGACTCCAACAATATTTGGATGCGTGAGGTTTGCCGCCGATTGTGCCTCACGCCGAAATCGCTCAACAAATGCCGGGTCTGTCGCGAACTCAGCAAATAGAATCTTGAGGGCGATCGGTCTGTTGAGCAACACGTCGTGGGCGAGAAAAACCTCGGCCATTCCTCCGCGGCCAATGCTTTTGCCGAGGTCATATCGATCATTGATGAGAGAAGGATTATCCACCATTTCTCGCCTGTGATTTCCTCAGCGCGTCCACAAAAGTTCGCGCATCATCGAAAGAATCAAACTTTGGATTTGCCTCAACTTCGCGGACAAGCGCAGGAAATAACTGCCGCCTTGTGATGTCGCTAGTGGATGTGGTTGTCGGGCCGTACCAAAGAAAGTGCTGAGGCGAACCCTTGTAAATCACGACCTGAGCATCCTGCGATTGGTCGTTGAATCCGACAAAGTATCCGCGCTGAGAAATTTGTGCGCCAGCAACTATGGCCAGCGAGATTGCAACCAGAATAATGAACGGGATCAGCAACTTGGATACCCCGCGCGACGCCGGTGTCGACGCCGCCGATGATTGTAAATCTGGCGCCATAACTTGCAGCGCAGAAAACTGAGTGTCATCAACTGATGCGGTCACCGACTCTTCAGATGTCCGCACATCAACGACAATGACTGTGACATTGTCCCGCCCACCTCGGTCGTTCGCCGCTGCCAGCAAACTTTCTGCAGCGCGTTGTGGGTCAGTGTTTTGGATCAAAATTGCAAGAATTTCCTCGTTCGATATTTCATCCACTAGGCCGTCGCTGCAAAGCAAGTATCGGTCGCGATCCACGATGGGTAGCGTCCACGAGTCGGCGATAACACGTGAATCAATACCCAAAGCACGCGTGACTATATTGCGTCGCGGATGTGTTCGCGCGTCGTCGGCGGATATGACTCCTTCGGTGACGAGCTCTTGAACATAAGAGTGATCGATAGTTACCTGTCGAAGTTCGTCTTTTCGCAAAATGTAGGTGCGAGAATCACCAACATTTATAACTACCATTCGTTCATCAACTGACGTTGACCCGGCGACGGCAATCGCGGTTAACGTCGTTCCCATGCCGCGCTGCTCTGAGGCACCGGTTGCCGCGGCAAAAATGGCATCGTTGATATTCGAAATCAACTCGATAAATGATTCGGGCGACTCGATTTGCTGATTTGTCGCCTCATGCAACAATTGCACGGCCATTGCGCTGGCTACCTCTCCAGCATTATGCCCACCCATGCCATCGGCGACGGCCAGTAGGTGGTCACTGACGAGGAAGGAATCCTCGTTTGCGTTGCGCAATCTCCCGGTATCCGATACTGCTCCAAATGTGACTGTTATCACGAATTCTCGAACTGCACGATGGCAGATCCAAAGGCGACCGTGTCTCCATTTACAAGTAGACGACCTTCGGTAATTTTTTCGCCATTGACCGAGGAACCATTAGTGCTCCCGCGGTCGGTAACGACCCAACCATCATCCGAGCGACGAATCTCTGCATGGATACGACTGACATTGTTGTCGTCAATGAGGATTTGGCAGTCGCTCTGTCGGCCGACGATTGCTAGATCACCAGTGAGTGGAACTCGTTCGCCATTGCCAAGCACGATTGTCGCTTGGGTGGGACCAATCGCTGTCACTGACTTGATGTTTGCCGTCGGTGGGGTGGGAAGCGTGTGCATGTCAGTCGATGGCTGAATTCTTGAGTCAACCGTGCATGTGCCGCGCTTAATCGACTCAGCGGTATCGAGACTGATGTCAATTTCACCCGAAAATTTGTAACCCTCGATTGCGGCGTGGTGGGCAACCGCCTGGTGTAGTTCACCGAGTAGCGCTGTCCTGAAGTCGGCTAATTTGGCGGCATCGTCGGGGTGAAGCGTGATCACAAAGTTGGGGGTCAGAGTGCCATCACCGTCGAGACCCCCAAACTGGGCGTCGAGTTGGCGGAGCAGAGCACGACCAATGGAAATTGGGCGAACTCCGCCCCTTCGAGCTCTTTGTAACACACGAATATCTTACGGGTTTTATGGTGAATATATATCGCTACCGAAATGTCGTTTCCATCGGCGTTCCAGTGCGCTGATCTCCTCTTGACTTACGTGTGGTACCCGCGTCATTGACTCAAAGTGATACAACCGAGCCATCGGGGTCCAAACAATTCGGTACCCAGCATCCAGAACCTTGAAACAAAAATCAACATCGTTGAAATTAATCGGATAATCGAGAGAGAATCCACCGAGTTGGCTGTAAACCGAGCGACGAATCGCAACACATGCGGCCGTCAAGCCGGCCAGACTTCTGGAAATCGTGTACATTCCCCACATGCCATAGGCATCTCCTGATTCACCGCTTCCAATATGTGACGGAGTGGGTTTGTTGCTGTGGCCAGCACTTTGGATTCGGCCGTCCTCGAGCAACAGCATCGGTCCAACCATGGCAACTTCGGGGTCCTCGAGGTGGCCGAGCAATTGTTCTATCCAGTCGGGCGTTATTACCTGTGTGTCGTCATTGAGCATGATCACGACTTCCCCGTGCGAAGCCAGAAATCCAACATTGCACTTATCCGAAAAGTTGTATGGCTTGTCGTACTTGATCACGGTGATACGGGGGTCATTCGGTACGTCAAAGGCGTGAATCGATGAACCATCAAAATTGACGTCGTTGACGACAACAATTTCGATGTTGTCGTACGTTGAACTCTCCAGAATGCTTTCGATCGCATTGACAATCAAACACGTAGTAATGCCCCACACTCTTTTGCGATCGCCACGCGTCGGAATGATTATGCTGACCAACGGCCGCGACACCAGACTGCGTCGCCGATACTGATAATGGCCAGGAAGTTTCATTTCTACCGTGGCATCAATTCCACTTCGCTTAAAATGCTCCTCCAATGCCCGCCGTCCGGATTCGTAGGCATACGGTTTGGCGTTGATTTCGGCCGCGGCGGAACCAGGTACACAGCGCCAGTGGTAGAGAATTTCAGGAATGTGGGCGACGCTTCGGGCCCGTTCGGTGGCTCGCAAGATGAGATCGTAATCCTGCGATCCTTCGAAACCTGTTCGAAAGCCGCCTACCTCGTCGAGCAACGCCGATCGGAACACCGAAAAGTGACAGCAGTAATTCTGTCCACGTAAGCGTTCTTTGTCCCAACCTGGCTTGCGGAAGAAATCGTAGTGAAGCCCGTTTTCGTCAATTTTATCCTCATCCGTGTAGAGGTAGTCAATTGTCGGGTCAGCGGCGAGACGTTTGGCAACCAATTTCAGCGCGTTGGCGTGCAATGCATCATCGTGATCGAGCAGGCCAATAAATTCGCCGACCGCCATGTCAAGGGCATCCTGCGAAGCCGCAACAATTCCACCATTGTTCTCGCGGTAGGTGACGCGAATTCGGCTGTCCCTAGATTGGGCGCGGTTAAGTATTTTGCGAACATGATGCTGTGTCGATTTGTCATCCACCAAACACCATTCCCAATCGCTAAAGAGTTGACTCTTCATTGACGCGATGCAGGCGTTCAACGCGGCGGCGGGAGGATTGTAAACCGGTGTAACAATGCTGAACTTAGGCATCTAAAAATCCATTTAAGTAAGTCGGCGTGTTATCCGTTTGATGATTCGCACAGGCAACATGGCAATTCGTCCTATTTTCCATGTCGTCGAGTTCCGCATTCGATTTATATGTTTTGAAAGAAATGCGACCCGGTCCTGTGCTGCCGCAAGTTGAGCGCTTTGAGCCATAATACGTGCTTGGTGCTCCCCAGCGTGCGCCGCGGCACCCTTGGCAAAATCGCGAGCCGCGAGTAGTTCACGTTTTAACGCGAGTAGTTCACGCTTTAATTCGACAACTTGAGCCTTCAACTCTTCGCTGGCGTCGGTCTTGTACGTTTCTCGGATCATGCCGATCTCGGTGAGTAACCGCTCACGCGATGCTTCCGCCAGTTCCCGCGACTCCCAATCATTTGCCGACATCACTATGACGATACCTGAGCCTGCGTCGTGGATCGGTTGGGT
>JBDSKN010000055.1:0-5328 GCA_039916865.1 Ilumatobacteraceae bacterium | reverse complement strand
GGCAAGTATCTGCCTGGTCAACCGCCTCCACAAAATTCGCGAGCCACCGACGAACTCGGCGGAAAGAATTTTATATCTCGATGGATGACAGACGAGGTGCTCACAAAAGTCCAATCTTTGAAACCGTTGGCCGATCAAGCCGGACTGACGATGGCTCAGCTAGGCGTCGCCTGGGTACTGCAAAATGAAAACGTCGCGTCAGCAATAGTCGGAGCATCGAGACCGGAACAACTTGACGACAACGTTGCAGCCGCCAAGGTGAAGCTGGACCCCGCACTGATGAAGTCGATTGACGAAGCACTGGCCGGGGTGATCGTTTCCGATCCACGAAAGACGGAATCACCGACGACTCGTCCCTGAGATCGAACTGGTTACGGACCCGAAAAAACTCCACCCCGTTCGGTTGATTTGACTGGCGCGGAATCACCTTCGTAACGCGAAAGTTCGGCGCGACCGACCACATGCCAGTGCACCTCATCGGGTCCGTCGGCCAGGCGAAGCGTGCGCTGACCCGTATACATGCGAGCAAGCGGAGTCCACTGCGATACACCTGTGGCGCCATGCATCTGGATCGCCTCGTCGATAATTTTGCACACACGCTCCGGAACCATCGCCTTTACCGCACTCACCCACACGCGGGCCTCGACATTGCCCATCGTGTCCATCGCCTTGGCCGCACGTAAAACCATTAGGCGCATGGCCTCGATTTCAATGCGAGCCTTGGCAATTACTTCGGTGTTTTTGCCCAGCCGCGCGATCGGTTTGCCAAACGCCTCACGTGTTAAGCCGCGGCGGACCATCAATTCAAGTGCTCGCTCGGCAGCACCGACCGAGCGCATGCAGTGGTGAATACGCCCAGGACCCAGTCGCACCTGGGAGATTTCAAAACCACGACCCTCACCGAGCAGCAGATTCGATGCCGGCACACGCACGTCGGTGAACCGCAAGTGCATGTGACCGTGCGGAGCGTCGTCTTCGCCGAATACGTGCATTGGTCCGAGAATTTGCACGCCGAGAGTGTCCATTGGTACAAGTATTTGTGATTGGCGCTTGTGCGGCGGACCGTCGAGACTTGTTTGGACCATACAGATCATTATTTTGCAGCGGGGATCTCCCGCGCCCGAGATGTAGTACTTCTCGCCATTGATCACCCACTCTTCACCGTCTAGTACGGCTCGACAGCGAATGTTTTTGGCATCCGAGGACGCGACGTCTGGTTCGGTCATGGCAAACGCCGAACGAATCTCGCCGGCCAACAATGGCTCGAGCCATTTCTTCTTCTGTTCGGGAGTCCCCACCCGCTCGAGTACCTCCATATTTCCGGTATCCGGTGCGCTGCAGTTCAAACACTCGGAGGCGAGTGGATTCTTACCCAATTCATTGGCGATGTAGGCGTAATCCAAATTGGATAACCCCTCGCCGGTTTCGGCGTTAGGCAGGAAGAAGTTCCACAATCCGCTGGCCTTTGCCTTTTTCTTCACCTTGTTCAGCAACTCAAGCTGGCCCTCGCCATAGCCCCAGTGTTCCTTTCGATTTTCGCCCAGCCGGTAAAACTCTGCCGTAATCGGCTCGACCTCGTTGGCGATAAACAACTTCACCGCTTCATATAGCGGAACCGCCTTGGGCGACATCGCAAGATTCATCGCATCGTCGGTGGTGATTCCTGAGTGCATCCCGGGCGCTGGCATGCGCTCAGACTAGTGCGGGCATTTAGTGTGGGGACTCGCCGGAGGAAGCAGCGAAGGCGTCAGTCAGGCCACAACGAGTCGACCAATGGGGGTTCAATTGAGTCCCAATCTTTGGTGCCTTCACTTGCTTCCCACTCAAGGGAAGCTTCGCCATACATGTCCCCAAGGGTGGCGGCTCGCTGAGAATGACCTGCAAGATTACGGGCGTGGAAACGTGACGACGAACTTGGCGCCGGGGTTGTTGTCAGTGACCGCCACAGTGGCATCGTGAACGCGAGCAATACTTGCGACCATGGCAAGGCCGAGGCCGAAACCACCTTCCGGGCGACCACGACCGTCGTCGATTCGTTCGAACCGATCAAAGATCCGCTGGCGGTCGACCTGAGGAATGCCGGCCCCATCGTCGGAAACCGTGAGTACAACGTGTGAATCTGTCTCGACAAGCCCGATCGAAACAACCGAAGCACAATGGCGGACTGCGTTATCAACAAGATTCGTAACGAGTCGCTCAATTTGTCGCCTGTCTGCACGTACCTGGCCGGCCGAGACATTACTCAAGTTGATGGGATGAAGCGTGGTTACCCGGATGCGTTGAACCACGTCAAAAATCACATCGTCAAGATCAACGATCCCCATCGGCATGTTCCGCGAGCGCGAAATTTGTGCAGCATCAAGCAGGTCGTCGACAAGCAATTGCAGACGTACCGTTTCCGATAGAAGATGCTCACGGGTAAGTGAGATTTCAATTTCTGACGCGTTCGGGCGCGACACCTCGAGCTGTACCCGCAGAGATGCGAGTGGACTTCGCAATTCATGACTGGCGTTTTCAACAAACTGGTTCTGTAGTCTTTGGGCCTGCTCAATGCGATCAATGAGATCATTCATGGTCAGAGCAAGACGGCGGACTTCGTCGTTCGGCGCGGGAACCGTCACCCGCTTATACAGCCTGTCCGCGGTCATCGACTCCACATCGCGTCGCATGGTCTCGATTGGTTTGAGTGCCCGGGTGGTAGTCAGCCACGTAACCAATCCAACAACAAGTACCAGCAATGGCAGCCCGATTAAAAGCAGAGCGGTGATGCTGTTTACCGACTGATCCACGGACTCAAGGCTGTAACCGACATAAATTGTGAAATTGCCCGTAGTAGAACTGACGCGACGGGCGACAATTCGAAACGAATTGTCGCCAATCGGAACACTTTTGGCGGTGAAGTGGATAAAGCCAATCTCGGGAGCAGTCGTGTCAAAGAGCGCCGGCTCTCCTTCTATGTTGCCCGACGCGGCGATTACGCTTCGAAACTGATCGAGAATTTGTATGAGACCTTCATCTTCTCGTGGGACGGTGAGTTCGGATGGCAGTGTTCCCTTTGTCAAAGTCGACGCGATGTCGTCGGCACGCAGCTCGGCGTTGGTGGTAAGCCCGGCAATCAGTGATAAGCGATGGCCGCGAACCAGTAGCGAGCCCCCAAATGCGAGCGTGACGGCGACAATGACACAGGCCGACATCACCATGCGGGTTCGCACTTGCAGCTGCATTGATCTCTTCACCGCGGATCGCCAGTAAGTCGGTAACCGGCGCCGCGAATCGTTTCGATGGCGCACTTGTGGGCTGAGCACTCAAGTTTTCGACGCAGTCTCCCGACATAGACCTCGACAATATTTGGATCACCGTCGTAAGCGGTATCCCACAAATCATCCAATAAGTCGGTCTTTGTGACCACCTGTTCGCCGTGCTGGGCCATGTATTCAAGTAACGCAAACTCGCGGGCCGTAAGTTCAACGCGCTCGCCACCGTGAGTGACTCGGCGAGCGAGTGGGTCAATAACAAGATCCCCAACTTCGAGAGGTGCGGCACTTCTCAGTCGCTCATTTCGACGAGCCAGGGCGCGAACATGTGCGAGCAGCACCACAAACGAAAATGGCTTGGTGAGATAATCGTCGGCTCCCGTGTCGAGAGCTTCGGCGTGGTCGTACTCGCCGTGCTTGGCAGTGAGCATCAGGATTGGAGTCCAGTTGCCCGCTTCCCGGATGCCGCTGCAGACTTTGAAACCGTTCACCTTCGGCAGAAGGATGTCGAGAATGATGACGTCAAAAGTGTTAGTGAGGGCCCGATCAAGCCCGGTCAACCCGTCGCGGGCAACGTCAACGAGAAAACCCTCCGCCTCGAATCCCTTCTGCAAAGCGTCGCCAAGCGCAACTTCGTCCTCCACAATTAGGACCCTCGTCATTTCCACACCCTTATGTTCTCAGCATTGGAGTCATCCAACCTGTCTACAACCTGAATAGACGTTCAGATGTTCAGGTTCCCGTCAGGAGGGTTCCGGCACACTCACATCGTTACTCACACAACGGGTGCGAGGACACGACACAGAAGGAGATACCAACAATGAATTCACGCAAGTACCTCATTTCAGTGGGGCTCGCAATGGGGGCGGCACTTGGTGCTGCCGGCATCGCTGCCGCAACTTCAAATACCTCAATTACTCCAGCACCGGTGGTTCAAACGCAGACTTCTGCGTTAGAGCCACAGACCGAAGGCGACACCGCCGTCGAGGTAAATGGAGTTGATTGCGAGAACGGAATCGTTGTCGCAACCGGAGCTGAGTGCGACGGTGGACCATCGGCTAGTTCAGCGGACGAGGCCACAGAACCACAGACCGAAGGCGATTCCAATGACGAAGTCAACGGCGTCGATTGCCAAGACGGAATCATCGTTGCCACCGGCGCTGAGTGCGACGGCGGACCATCTGCCAACTCAACCGATGACAAGAATGAAGCCAACGACAACGAGGCGAACAACGACGTTGAAACTAACGACGACGGCGCCGATCAGTCAGGTGCAAATAACGGCTAACGAATTACCCCTAACGCTGGCCGAAAACGTGCTCGCTTCGACTTCGGTCGGGGCGAGCACGTTTGCTGTTATAGCTCGCTGAGAATGACGAGCGGGATTTCCCGCGTTGTCTTGGTTTGGTACCCGGCGTAACCCTTGTACTTGGCAGTTACAAGCGGCCACATGCGCTGGCGCTCTACATCCGTAGCGATGCGCGCGATCATCTTTTTCTTCGGCTTGTTCATGTAGGCAACCTCAACCTGAGGATTGTCGCGCAAATTGAGAAACCATGCCGGATGTTTGTCATCTCCGCCGCGTGAGGCAACGATGACGATTGCATTGTTCTCCTGTAACGGCGAGGTGAGCATTACCGAACGCAATTCGCCACTCTTGCGACCGGTCGTAGTCAACCGGAGCACGGGCATCTTGCCAAAATGCCAACCCACTCTTCCGCGGGTGATTCCGAGAATCGCCCGATGCACGGCGTTCATAGTTTTCAACTGAAGATCACTTGGCATGGTTCTCCCTTTACATTTTGTGTCGTTAGTTTACTTGTCGCGTTCTGCCTCGCCAATAAGGCTCCCGCAATTTGAACTTCTGTAACTTGCCAGTAGCCGTCCTAAATAATTCGGTGCGAAATTCTACCTTCTTCGGACATTTATATCCGGCAAGTTTCGTCTTTGCATAAGCCACCACATCGCCCTCTGTGATGATCGATTCTGGCGTTTTCACCACAAGTGCCAGCACCAACTCGCCCCACTTCTCGTCCGGGATTCCAATAACCGCGACTTCGGCTACATCGGGATG
>JBDSKN010000054.1:0-2546 GCA_039916865.1 Ilumatobacteraceae bacterium | reverse complement strand
GCGAATGCTGGCCAGGGTGCGCCGGCGGTGTGGGCGGCGCGTTAGGTGTGCGAGAGAATCTAGGAGCGGGGGCCGGTTGGGTCACACCTGCGATGTCGATGAATGTTTTGCGTTCGACATTGTGCTGGTGCTTGGCCGCTTGGCCCATTGTGAGAACCGGCGCGAAGCAAACATCGGTCCCCTCCATAAGTGCGCACCACTCACTAGAGGTCTTTGTCAGCATTACCTCGGCAAGTCGCACCTTAAGTGTCGGCCAACGCATCGAATCCATCTGTTGAGAAAATAAGGGGTCATTCGCTAGACCGGTCTTTTCGAGAAGGACTTGGTAGAACTTCGGTTCGATAGATCCGATTGATACGTATTTTTCATCTAGGCATTTGTAGACGTCATAAAAGTGAGCACCCGTGTCAAGCAAATTTGTTCCCGGTTCGTTTTCGTTGAAGTGGCCAATCTGCCGAAATGCCCAAAACATGCTCATGAGTATCGCCACCCCATCGACCATTGCAGCATCAATGACCTGACCCTTTCCACTTTTTTGCGCCTCAAGTAATGCGCAGACCACGCCAAAGGCCAACAACATGCCTCCGCCGCCAAAGTCGCCAACCATATTCAGGGGCGGCATCGGCGCCTCGCCAGGTCTGGCGAAGTGGGCTAGTGCACCCGCCAACGAAATGTAGTTGATGTCGTGGCCCGATGCTCCAGACAGTGGGCCGTGCTGACCCCAACCAGTAATACGCCCAAACACCAACTTAGGGTTTCGTCGCAAACAAATTTCGGGACCAACCCCCAGTCTCTCCATTACTCCGGGTCGAAATCCTTCAATGAGAGCATCGGCCCGCTCGATCAGCAACAGCAGTGCTTCTACTCCATCTGGATTCTTCAGGTCGATAGCAATATTGCGTCGACCCCTTAGCAACACATCAAAATTTGGTTCGCTTGGAGCTGGTCCGCGCACGGCTTGGGTACGTTCAACTCGAATTACCTCGGCTCCCATGTCGGCAAGCATCATTGCCGCAAATGGACCGGGGCCAATCCCCGCGACCTCGACGATGCGATAGCCCGCCAGCGGTCCGGCGCTGTTAGGCATTACACCGTTACAGATTGCGTGATTTGGTGCACGGCCGAGACAAAAGTTGGCCATAGCGGTCGCGGCAAGTCATGTCCCATGTCGTCCAACATCAACAGTCGCGCGTTCGGAACGAGCTCCGCAGTACGTTGCCCTCCACTTGGCGAAATAAGCGTGTCATCCATCCCATGAACTACAAGTGTCGGCACATTTAGTAACCGCAGTTGATCGGCTCGACTGCCGCTGGCGTAGATCGCGGCCAACTGACGGGGTCCTCCTTCCGGATAGAACATTCGGTCAAAGTCACGAATTGCGGCGGCGAATGAAAGCTCGTCACTGCGGTATTTCTTAGAGTGCCAGATTTGCCAACGGGTCGAAAACTTGATGTACTCTTCGCGATCGGTTGGCGACGGAGTCAAGATAGCCTCGAGTGCCTCGGGAGTCGACTGGCCAAATTCCAATTCGCCGGTTTGGGACATCACCGAAGTCAGGCTCAGTGTTCGCTGGGGATATTCGATGGCGAAAGTTTGGGCAATCATCCCGCCCATTGATGCACCAAGAACATGGGCTCGTTCGATACCCAAATAATCGAGCAGTCCGGCCGCGTCGGCTGCCATATCTGAAAGCGTGTAGGGAACCTTTGGAATTGGTTCCCCGAGCATCGCGGCGCGGAGAACGTCGTCGGCATTTACCGATTCGCCATTGAGATGCGTGGAGAGACCACAGTCGCGATTATCGAAGCGAATGACATGCAGGCCACCGGCTGCGAGCAGGCTACAAAACTCGGAATCCCACATCACCATCTGGGCCATGAACCCCATGATCAGCAGCAAAGCCGGGTCGGTCTCCCGACCGAATGAGTCGTACTCGATTTCAATCTGTTCACTAATTTTGGCGCGGGTCATCGTTATATTCTCACCGCTTCGAGAGGTGCCGGTCAATCTCTGCTCCTCCCCTAACCTTGTGCCATGACGAAATCAAAAACTTTGTTTGGGGTTCATGCCGGACTTCAACACACTTCAACCGGCGAACTTCGGGCGCTCTGGCACAAAATTGAGGACCTCGGTTTTGGTTGGATTTCGATTTGGGATCACTTCTACGCAGCGACAGGTCAAGACGACCCGGAGTGCCTGGAGGCCGTTGCCATGCATGCGGCGCTGGCTTGCGAAACATCCAGGGTCCGTTGCGGATCGCTCGTCTACAGCGTGGGTTATCGACATCCTGCCGTTCTAGCCAACATGATCTGCACGGTTGATCAACTCTCGGGTGGGCGGGCCGACATCGGCCTTGGCGCGGGGTGGAGCCAGATCGAGTACAACGCTTATGGGATACCGTTTCCATCGCTCAAGGTGCGAATGGACCAACTAGAAGAGGCGGTGCAGTGCCTGCACGGACTGCTGCGTCACGAAGTCACCAATTTCTCCGGCACATACTTTTCGCTGACGAACGCCAAATGCGAGCCAAAGCCGGTTCAGAAGAA
>JBDSKN010000053.1:0-5444 GCA_039916865.1 Ilumatobacteraceae bacterium | reverse complement strand
TGGGCAACGGGATGCCAATTGGTGCGGTGTGGGCAAAGAAGTCGGTAGCAGGGGTATTTCAGCCGGGCGATCACGGCAGTACTTTCAGCGGAACGGCCATCGCCACGGCCGCGGCGCGAGCAACGATTCAGGTAATGAAGGAGATAAACGCTCCCGAACTTGCCAGAGCAAAAGGTAAGTACCTCAGTGAATCTTTGCAAAAGATCCCCGGCATTATTGATGTCCGCGGTCGCGGGCTGTTGCTCGGTGCAGAACTAAAGCCCGGTACCGATGCCAAATTGGTGTACAACTCATTGTTGGACCATGGCCTGGTGACGAATGCGGTCACCGCGACTGCCCTCAGATTGGCTCCGCCGATCACCGTTAGCACAGAAGAAATAGATCAGGCCGTGGCGATCATCGCCGACGTTTTGCAATGAGGAACTTTCTCGAGGTCACCGATCTGAGCGCCGCGGAACTCGGCCGCGTGCTCGATCTGGCAGCCCGACCAATCGCCAAGTTGCGGTCTCCGCTGGCCGGGAAAGGCGTCGCCCTGATATTTGAAAAGCCCTCCAACCGGACTCGCCACAGCATGGAGATGGCTGTCGTGCAACTGGGCGGCCATCCGGTTTACACCAGGGCCGAAGAGATTGGCTTTGATGTTCGCGAAACGGTCGAAGATGTCACTCGAGTATTGAACGGTTACCACTCGATTTTGGCGGCCCGCGTGTTCGACCACACCACTCTGCAGCGAATGGCTTCTGTAGCCACCGTTCCGGTCGTCAACATGCTCAGCAATTCGGCGCATCCGATGCAGACCCTTGCCGACGTACTAACCATGCGTCGGGAATTTGGTGACCTCGCGGGCAAAACGGTTTGCTACATCGGAGACTTTAACAATGTGGCACGTTCGTTAACTCAGGCATGTGCGATGCTGGGAATGCATATTCGTCTCGGATGTCCGGCCGGTTACGACGCGGCAATTACCGATCTAGAGCAGCTCATCAATTTGGGGGCTCGGTCCGTTGAGCAGTATCGAGAAGCGAAGGTGGCGGCCAAGGGTGCGCATGCCGTGCACACAGATGTCTGGATTTCGATGGGCCAAGAGGACGAATCCGACCAACGCCAAGCCGCCTTTGCTCGCTACCAAGTGACGACCGAAGTGATGGCCTGTGCAGACGGCAAGGCAATCTTCATGCATTGTCTCCCCGCACATCGTGGATATGAAGTTGAATCAGGGGTGATCGACGGTTCGGCAAGTCGGGTCATTGTTCAGGCGCATAACCGCATGCACTCGGCGCGCGGGCTGTTGGCATTTCTATCGGAGGATTTAAAATGAGTTTGAAAACGCAGCGTCAACAGACCATTTCGCGGATTATTTCCGAACGGGAGGTAACAAGCCAACCCGAGTTGTTGGCCTTGCTCAAGAAAACCGGCATTGCCGCTACCCAGGCCACGGTGTCACGGGATTTGGAGGAGTTGGGGGCGACAAAAATGCGCACCGCCAATGGCGAGACGGTGTACTCGATTCCAAGCTTTCAACCAGACCGGTTCTCTCCGCCGGAGCAACTGCGCCGAGTGCTCAGCGAATGGGTCGCCGATGTGCAAGTGAGTGAACCGATGGTCGTTGTCCGCACGCCACCAGGTTGTGCGCATGTTGTGGCCTCCGCTTTGGATCGTTCCCGGCTGCACGGTCTAGTCGGAACAGTCGCCGGCGACGACACGATGTTTTGTCTGGCCAGCGCAGATTACAGCGCCAAGAGTTTGGCCAAGGACATCGCCAAACTTGCCGGGCTCAAGGGTTCGAGAAGGTCCAAGTCTTGAGCGACACGAACGTAAGCGGAGCGCCGCTTTGGCATGGTCGATTTAGCGAGTCGCCGGCAGACGCATTGATGGCCTTCACCTCGAGCCTCGGTTTTGATCGGCGTCTATGGCGCGACGACATTGCCGGTTCTATCGCCCACGTGCGCGGCCTTGGGCATTCCAAGATTTTGAGTGCCGAGGAAACCGGGGCGATTGTCCTGGCGCTGCAACAGGTGGCTCTCGAGTTTGAAGACGACACATTCGTGTTTGAGCCAAGCGATGAGGACATTCACACCGCGATCGAGCGCCGAGTCACTCAGATCGCCGGCGATACGGGGGCAAAGTTGCACACAGGTCGAAGTCGCAACGATCAGTGCGCTACGGCGTTGCGGTTATGGTCGAAACGCGAATTGTATGCAATCGCCGAACAGGTGTTGACGCTGTGCGATGTTCTGGCCGCTCGGGCCGACGACGCCGGCTGGGGCGATGACGGTGTATACCTTCCTGGTTACACCCACGTTCAGCGGGCCCAGCCAGTGCTGTTGGCGCACCATTTGTTGGCACATGCGTGGGCATTCATGCGCGATGTGGATCGGTTAAGTCAATGTGTCGAGCGACTCGACGAGTCACCTTTGGGTGCTGGTGCCTTGGCCGGTTCGTCGCTTCCGCTCGATCCGGATTTTGTTGCCCGAGAACTAGGTTTTCAGCGTCGGTTCGCCAATTCATTAGATGCGGTTTCCGATCGCGATTTCGTCGCCGAAGCTCTGTTCGATCTGGCGCTGATCGGTGTTCACCTTTCGCGGATCGGTGAAGAGTGGGTGCTGTGGACGTCGGAAGAATTCGGCTTTGCTCATCTCGACGACCGCTATGCGACGGGATCGTCGATGATGCCGCAGAAAAAGAACGCCGACATCGCCGAACTTGCCCGCGGCAAGACGGGCAGATTGATTGGCAATCTCACTGGCTTGTTGACGACGCTCAAGGGCTTACCACTTGCATATAACCGTGATTTGCAGGAGGACAAGGAGCCACTCTTTGACTCCGTTGATCAGGTATCGCTCGGAATATTGGCCCTGTCGGGGATGATCGCCACTGCGACATTTCATCCGCAAAATATGGCGACGGCGGCCGATCAGCAATCCCTTGGCGCAACCGATCTAGCCGAATGGTTGGTATCCCGCGGCACACCGTTTCGCCACGCCCACGCAATGGTTGGGGCACTTGTGGCGCAAAGCATTTCCGGTGAGTTTTCGTTGCATGATTTAGTGCTCAATGATTCGGCATTCGGTGCGGAGGCGGCCGGGCTGATTGCTCCTGGGGTCGCGGTTCGTCGTCGCAGTTCGCCAGGCGGCGGGGGACCACTCGCCGCAGAGGAACAACGCGCACGATTCGAGAGTGAAATTGGTGCGCTGCGGACCCGACTCGCACAGTCGTAATCCTCCCGATTTTCACTGTCTTCGGCGCATAACATCGGATGATGGCTGCGAGCGAGGACTTAGTTGACGAATTTGAGTCGCGCGGGCTAATCCACGACTGCACAGATCGAGTTGCGCTTGGTCAGCGTCTTGCCAGTGGTCCGATCGGCGCCTATGTTGGTTTCGATCCCACGGCCGACTCTCTGCATGTTGGGCACCTACTGGGACAAATCTCGCTACGCCGCTTACAACTCAACGGGCATCGACCATTTGTGCTTGCCGGGGGTGCCACCGGCATGGTTGGGGACCCATCGGGGCGCAGCGAAGAGCGCAACCTGCTGGACTCCGAGACATTGACGCACAATGTGCAGTCGATCAAGATCCAACTGGAGCGCATTCTCGACTTCACACCCGGGCGGGCTCAGGCCGTACTCGTTGACAATGCCGATTGGACACGAAAATACTCTCTGCTGGAGTTTCTCCGCGATGTTGGCAAGCACATCACCGTCAATCAAATGTTGGCCAAGGATTCGGTGAAGGGTCGGCTGAGCGACGGCAACGGTCTATCGTTTACCGAGTTCAGTTACATGCTGTTGCAAGCAAATGATTTTCGCCAACTGTTCGAACACCACGACTGCGAAATGCAAATGGGTGGCTCCGATCAGTGGGGCAATATCACCGTCGGAATCGATCTGATTCGCAAGAGTTTGAGTCGCGGCGCGTACGGGCTGACCTGGCCACTCGTGACCAAAAGCGATGGATCAAAATTTGGAAAGACCGCCGATGGCGCAGTCTGGCTGGATGCCAACCGCACCTCGCCGTATCAGTTTCGCCAATACTGGATGCAACTCAGCGACGATGAAATAGAACGGCTGATGCCTCAATTTTCGCTGCGACCGCTACCTGAAATTAACGAGATTCTTAGCGAGCAGCAGGCGCGTCCAGAGTCTCGCATCGCGCAGCGCACGCTGGCCCGCGAACTCACGGCGATGTTGCACGGCGGCGACTCCGCCGATGCGGCCGAGCAGGCAGCCGATGTGCTGTTCGGTGCTAACCCGATCTCTGCAAGTCCGCAAGCGCTGCAACTGATCTCCGGCGAAGTGGCCAAAACCGAAATGGGAATCGCGGCGCTCGGCGATTCGGTGAGCGTGCTCGTCACGACTGGTTTAGCAACGTCCAATAGTGAGGCTCGTCGGTTGCTTTCTCAAAAAAGCGTTCGCGCCAATGGCGAGCCACTTAGCGAGGACTCAAAGCTTGCGGATGTAGCACTGTTACACGGCCGCTGGCTCTTGCTACGTAAGGGAAAGACGACATATCACCTGTTGGATTTTGCACCGTAAAACAACTTGGCGTTTGCAGCCAGTTGCATACGTTTGTGAAAACCGTGAGAAAACGGGCAATTCACGGCATTTCTGCGGTTGAAAGGTTGACGATTGCCCTATTTTGCCGCTATTGTTGCACCTCGCCTCTGGCGCAGGATTTATGCGATGTAATGTCGTGTGTACCTGGCCAAGTAGGTCGTTCACCGAGTACTTCGTGTGATCGCTCCTTGAAAACGGAAGAGAAGACTGAACGCCAGTGCGGGCAGTTACACGGTCCTTCGGGACCGCTATTAACTGTCCGTCAATTCCGGTCGGATAAGTCAAATTATCCGACCAAAATAATCGTTGATGCAAATCAACAAAAGTATAAAATCGATCAGAAGAGCTTCTGATCGGTCAGGACACGATGATGCGGTGAGGCTTCGGCCTTGATTATTTATCGTGAACTCTTTACCAGAATGTCACCTGTTCACAGCGCTTTGTTGCGCAAGCAACATCTGTGAGTGTCCAGGTAGTTCTTGACGGAGAGTTTGATCCTGGCTCAGGACGAACGCTGGCGGCGTGCTTAACACATGCAAGTCGAACGATGAAGCAGAGCTTGCTCTGCCGATTAGTGGCGAACGGGTGAGGAACACGTGAGAAACCTGCCCCAGACTCTGGGATAACAATTAGAAATGATTGCTAATACCGGATGACGTCGGAGAACCGCATGGTTCACTGACGAAAGATATTTCGGTTTGGGAGGGTCTCGCGACCTATCAGCTTGTTGGCGGGGTAATGGCCCACCAAGGCATCGACGGGTAGCTGGTCTGAGAGGATGATCAGCCACACTGGGACTGAGACACGGCCCAGACTCCTACGGGAGGCAGCAGTGGGGAATCTTGCGCAATGGGCGAAAGCCTGACGCAGCAACGCCGCGTGCGGG
>JBDSKN010000052.1:0-103037 GCA_039916865.1 Ilumatobacteraceae bacterium | reverse complement strand
CCGTTTGCTCGCACCGCATTTGGAGCGTTGGCGCTCGCCTTCCTTCCCGGCGCGCGGCAGAAGATAGCTAGGAGCGACTGGCCATTGATCTGGTTTCTTGGCTTGGTTTGGATGGCGATGCCATTCTTGCTCTATCCACTAGCCGAACAAACCGTGTCCACCAGCATTACCGGGATGATGAACGGAGGTCTGCCCGTCGTTGCCGCCGTGGTAACCGCCATCTGGACGCGGTCTCTGCCTAGCGGTCGTCGCACATTTGCGGTTCTGGTTGGCTGCGCCGGCATCGTGCTCGTCGCGTTGCCATCGATTTCAAACGGATCCTCCGCCGATGTTCGTGGCATCGTGCTCCTGCTCATTGCACTGTTGTGTTATGCGGTTGCCGTCAATGCCGCTCGTCCACTACAACTTGTTCATCACCCAGTGGCCCTGATGCTGCGAGTCGAGCTTGCGGCATGTGTGATCTCCGCACCATTTGGGCTTTACGGAATCACGAATTCAGAATTTTCATGGGTCTCTCTCGGCGCGGTGGCTGCGCTCGGTGCATTTGGCACCGGGTTCGCCTTTGCCTTGTTCGCCACTCTGGCTGTACGAACTGGTACGGTGCGGGCCATGATTCCCACTTACTTCACTCCAATTGTTGGTACGTTCCTCGGCGTGGTGGTGAATAATGAGGCGCTGATTCTTCTTTCTTTGCTCGGAATGGTCATCGTCACGATCGGAGCCTGGCTAACAAGTCGACCAGACAATGGCGCCACTGCGAAAACTAACTTGAACACTCCCAACGCAATACCGTGAACGAACCAAGCCCGCTCTCATCACACAGCGCTTCGGCTTCGCTTACCCGACTGCGCATTTTCAGTGCTGCCAGGTCGGGGGCGCCGGACTTCTCCGACCAATAATTGCGACCTTGAGTAACAAGATCATCAATTCCCCATTGGCGAAGAAAATCTGCTTGTGAGGTTTCGGATGTCGGTTTCGGAAGTTGTTCGATGACGACTTGGTTGGTGATGTCCTGGTCGCCGGGATTCAACAGATAGTGGGTGCCGCGTTCGTGATGACGAAATGTGCGTAACCATTCGCGCCAAGGACGAGCCGAAAGTTCGGCAGTCGTGGCGGAGCAGTAATCGATCGCTACTAGTTGTCCGTGGTCTATCAATCCATGCGCGTTTCTAATCCACTCGGATGCGGCGGTCTGAATGGGCACTCGTGCCCCATGACTCGCGCTAGTAGGCAAGAACTTAGGCACAACCGCGTTACGTAATACTTCCCCGAATTGACCATCATCACCCGCGCTCACAAATGCCTGTTTCCACCCGCTGTCAAACACGAACAGTTCAAATGGCAGGTTGTCCAATAGCTCGTTGGCTAACACCACTCCGACAATTGGTCGATCGGGCATCGTGGCACGAGAGTCAATACCAGCAGGATGTAACGCTCGTTGGGATTCCGAAACATCCACTGCCACATATCGCATTGCATCCATACATTCGGGTTCGGCGGCGAGCACGCCACGGGCCAATGTGCCCGGCCCGGCGCCGACATCGACCACGGTGAACTCGGCCGGCTTACCAAGTTCATTCCACCAGGCATCAAGCGCGTTGGCGATCACGGCGCCAAATAGCGGACCGACTTCGGGTGAAGTAATGAAGTCGCCGCGGCGACCGACGCGACCAGATTGTGAATAGAACCCGTAATCGCCGTATAACGAAATGCGCATGAACTCGCTAAACGGGATCACACCCCCGGCGGCATCAATTGCCGCCGCGATCTGATCAGCCGCCGAAGGCACCAGTGATGCGTGCAATGTCACCGAAATGCAGCGCTACTCCCGGAATAATGCCAAACGCAAGAGTCGCAACCGTGGTAATGCCAAGGGCGAGAGCAAGCGAACCGTGGGTGCGAATCGGACTGACGTCACCGTCCGGTACCTCTCGCATCCAGATTTCTCGCATCACATTGCCGTAATACCCGAAAGCAATGACCGAGTTCACTGCGCCGATCACGGCCAGCGAGTATCCCCAATTTGATCCCGAACTGATAAGCGATTGAAAGGCAACAAACTTGGCAATCCAACCGCCAAGTGGCGGTATTCCGGCTAGGGACGCCAAGAAAATGGTGCCGAGCACTCCGAGGGCCGGCGCATAGGAAAACAGTCCGCCCCAACTTGAAACCTCACCGCTGCGGGTTTTGTTCGCCACGGCAATGATTACCCCAAACATTCCAAGGTTTGTCGCGGCGTAAATGATCAGGTAGACCACCACAGCACGCAGTGCCGAGTCCGATGAGCCCGCATGGCCGGCCACCGCCAGGGGCATCAATATGAACCCTCCTTGACTGATCGATGAATAGGCGATCATGCGCACGATATTTGTTTGGCGCAAGGCCACGACATTGCCAACCGTCATCGTCAGTGCCGAAAGCACCCAAATGAAAGGTTGCCACACACTGAACGCCGCGGGGAAGGCCACATACAACATCGTTACCAACGCCACAAAGCCAGCGGCCTTCGATCCCACGGAGAGAAATGCTGTTACCGGGGCGGGGGCACCCTCGTACGTATCCGGTGCCCAGGTATGAAACGGAACTGCCGAAATTTTGAATCCAAATCCAACCACGACGAACACGACTCCAAGAGCATGCAATGAACTGAACCCGCCGGCGACCGTAACGCTCCTGCCTAGATCCACCAGCAGTGTGCTATTGGCCGCCCCATACAACAGGGACATTCCATACAACATCACGGCCGATGCAAAAACGCCGAGTAAGAAATATTTCACACCGGCCTCGTTGCTTTTGAGATCACGTTTACGCCACGCGGCCAGCATGTATGCGGGAATCGACAGAAATTCGTAGGCGACAAACACCGAGATTAGGTCGCGTGCCGACGAAATCATCACCATCCCGAGAATGCTGGAGAGCAACAAAAACCAAAACTCGCCCCGCCAGTAATCGCCCTCCTCGACATGAACCGACGACAACAGGACGACGATGTAACCCGAGAGCAGAAACAAGCCCTTCACTACCAGGCTGAAATTGTCGACGACATATCGACCGCCGAACATCGACCAAACGCTTTGGTCATTCAGCCCAAGGATGATCACGGGCAACATTGCGCCCAACAATGAGAACCCGGCTATCGCCGACAGCATCCACTTTTGCCTATCGGCCAAAAAGAGATCGGCCAGAAGTACCGCAACGACACCTGCCGACAACACCAACTCCGGTGCAAGCGCGTAGTAACTCACCGATGGCGAAACCCACGGAACCATGGCGACAAGAGAATGCACTGCGTTCAACACAAGTTTAGCCTCCGAAAGCGTGCAACACGCCCTGCACTGCCGGATCGATCATCTTGAACAACAGGTTTGGCAAAACGCCAAATACAAGGATTGCTACGAGGAGTGGTGTCCATGCAAGCCACTCAATTGTCGTGACATCTTGGTATGTGTGATCTTCCCCGTGATCCCCTTGCGTTCCGTGATCAGCGAACTCGGCTTTTGGTTCGCCAAAGGCAACTCGCTGGAAAAGCCACAATAGGTATGCGGCGGCAAATACTGTGCCGACTGCCGCGATCACCATGTACACGCGAAATACGTTTTCATTTAGACCGGCCGCAGGGCTATAGGCCGAGAGGATTGCCGGGAACTCGCCCCAAAAGCCGGCCAAACCAGGTAGTCCCAGTGAGGCCATGCTGGCAAATCCCAGAATCCATCCAAGGTGCGGCATTTGGGTGAGCAAGCCACCGAGACGCGAAATCTCCAAAGTGTGATATCGATCCTTCATGCTTCCGGCAATGAAGAAGAGCATTCCCGTAATTAGTCCGTGAGCGACCATGCCATACACGGCGGCGTTGACACCAAAACTTGTCAGCGTGGAAATACCAAGCATCACAAATCCCATGTGTGCGACCGAAGAAAATGCGATGAGGCGTTTCATGTCGGTTTGCGCCAGACAGCCAAGCGCTCCGTAGATAATCCCCACCACGGCGAGGGCACCGATATACGGCGCCCACTCCCTAGCAGCCGTTGGCAAGATCGGTATGGCAATCCGCACAAAACCATAAGTGCCGAGTTTGAGCAAGATGGCCGCAAGAATTACGGAACCTTGGGTCGGTGCCTGCGTATGGGCATCGGGCAACCAGGTATGAAACGGAAACATCGGAACTTTTACCGCGAACCCAACGAACATTCCGGCGAAAATCCAAATTTGGACGTTCTTGGCGATCGAGCCACCGTGCTCGACGAGATACGGGATGGAGAAACTCTCGGCTCCTGTCTTGAAGAACACTGCGAGAAAGGCAACTAACATGAGCGCGGAACCGAACATCGTGTAGAGAAAGAACTTCATCGATGCGTATTGACGCTGTTCGCCACCCCACACGCCAATCATGAAGTACATCGGCAACAACACGAGTTCAAAGAAGACAAAGAACAGGATCAGGTCCTGGGCAACGAATGTTCCGGCCATTCCGGTTTGTAAAACCAAAATAAGGATAAAAAATGCCTTTGGATTACCGGGCGCCGGAATGTTATTCCAGCTATAGATGACCACGGCGAGTGTGATCACCATCGACAGGAAATAGAGCGGCAAACTGATCCCATCGATACCGATGTAGTACGTGCTCTTGATGACCGAAATCCAATTGGTTTCAGCCACGAACTGCATCTTGCCGGCTTGCTGATAGTTGAACTGAAATAATGTGTACACCCCCACCCCGACCGTGGCGACCGATGTAGCAAGCGCAACCAACTTGATTAGTTTCTCGTCGGCCCTGGGCACGAGCAACAAGGCAATGACGCCGATAATCGGCAAGAACGTGCCGACACTCAATACCCAATTTTCGTCACGGAGCATTTCCATGGCGTTTATCTCCCTTACCTAGTCGTATTTAAGTGTTGACAATGACGAGAACGAGCGCGGCAACTGCAGCGGCGCTGAACAAAAGCGCCCCATACTGGCTCACCTTTCCTGACTGCACGGGTTGTAACGCTCCTCCAGCACTGCGAGTTACGTTGCCCGTACTATTTACCGCACCGTCGACCACCTTTTGATCGATATTGCGATACACCCAGTTCGCCACTCCTCTACTGGCGAATACAAATGAATGAAGGACTCCATCCAATACCTTTTGATTGAACCAATACGCACCCTTGGCAATTGGGCCAGCAATTGACCGTACGATCACGTTCTCATAGAGGGCATCTAGGTAGTACTTGTTGGCGAGAACGTTGTACCCAACTCGCAATACCGGATTGCGTTGGGTAAGCCCGACCAGTCGGCGATCCTTGCGCGTATACAGCGCCGCGCTCGCGCTCCAACTCAACAGAATTCCGGCCAAGACAATCGCCAACGACAGACCCGCCTTCGACCATTTAAACGGCGCGTGCTGAAGTTGAGGCGCAAAACAGACGCCATTCTCCGGCGTTGCGGTGCCACATACCGATTCGCCATGAGCCTCCTCGGTCGATGCGGCGGGCACAATTGGTGCAGCACCTTCCACTGATTCGAGAGATGCGGATTCCACGGGGCGCGGATCAACCCACTCATTTAGTCGTTCCCATTTCTCTCCAAACGGAGTGGCGTTGAGAAATCCAGAACCAAGCGCGAGCACCGCAAGAAGTATGAGCGGAACGGTGATCAACCAATTGCTTTCGTGTGGTGAATGCGCACCTGCATCATGCTCTGAATGCGCAACGGCCGAGTTCCCACGAGGCGATCCAAAGAAAGTCAGGTAAGTCGCCCGCGTCATATACGCGGCCGTCATGAATGCGCCGATGAGACCGATAACCATGAACGTGTTGTATCCATTGTGGCCAACGTTGTCGATGATTTCGTCCTTGGAGAAAAAACCAGAAAACGGAAATACACCGGACAGTGCCAGCGTGGAGATTATCCATGTCGCGAAAGTGATCGGCATATATTTGCGCAGCCCTCCCATGTCACGCTTCATGTCGAAGGAATGGTGAGACGCACTGTGGCTGATTGAGCCGGCGCAAAGAAAGAGACATGCCTTGAAAAATGCGTGGGTAAAAATATGAAACACCGCCGGCATCCACGCCCCAGCTCCTAAGCCAAGCATCATGTAACCCAATTGGCTGACGGTGCTATAGGCCAGCACACGCTTGATGTCGTTTTGAACGAACGCGAGCGCGGCAGCAATGACGATCGTAATTCCACCAATTACCGTGATGAAGTTGCTTCCAGTTCCAAGGATGTCGAACCCAGTAAAAAACACCGGATACAACCGGGCGACAAGAAATACTCCGGCCACAACCATTGTTGATGAGTGCAACAATGAACTTACCGGCGTCGGGCCCGCCATCGCATCGGGTAACCATGTGTGCAATGGAAATTGGCCACTCTTACCGATCGCGGCCACAAATAGGGCAATCGCCGCCAGGAAAATAACGGTGCTGTTGGGTTCGCCCGACAGCGCCCAGGCGCTAATTCCGCGAATCGAGAAACCAGAGACTCCAAGATTCTTGGTCGTCCATTCATTGGCCGAGAAGTAGAGAATTGCGATACCGACGAGCAGACCTACATCACCAATTCGAACTGTCAAGAACGCCTTAAGTGCGGCTCGACTATTTGTGTCCTCTTCCCACCAATGACCGATGAGGATGAACGAACACAGACCCATGATTTCCCAGCCGAGTAGCAGGAACAACATGTCCTCGGCCACCACCATCGCCAGCATCCCGGCCGAAAACAATGTAAGGGCGGCAAAGAAGTGGGTGTAGCGACGATCGCCGCGCAGGTACTCCACCGAGTAAATCTGCACCAGTGTGGAGATGAACGCTACGACGAGGAGAACGATGACCGACAGGCCATCGACGGATTGACCAATGGTAAATGAGTGTCCCGCGCTTTGCCACCACGACCACGTGTGGACCACCGGTTCGATGAAGGTGTCCTTACCACCGCTGTGCACACGCTGTATCCATTGGTACGCGGCCCCAATGGAAATGACAAGGCTTGCCGCCATCGAAATGATTCCGACTTCGCTGCCTTTCATCGGCAAGCGTTTACCAAACAGGATAATTAAGGCGAATGCGATTGCCGGAATCAGCGGAACCAACCAGGCATGGTCTAAGAACCAGCCCGTGGAAAGTGACTGTGCGACTTCGGCTGCGGCGATGGGCACGCGGATCAACCCTTCATCTCGGAAAGGTCATCGAGGGAGATACTGCGGCGGTTGCGATAGACCAACAAGACGAGACCCAGACCAACTCCCACCTCGGCTGCGGCAATGGCAATGACGTACAGGGCAAATGTCTGGCCGTCGACGCTGCCATTACGCAATGAGAACGCGATCAGATTCAGGTTCACGGAATTCAAAATGAGTTCGATCGACATCAACACCAGCACCGCATTGCGGCGTGCAACGACACCATATACACCGATGCAGAAAATGACGGCCGCGAGAAAGAGGAATTGATTGACAAGCATTCCGGCGATCAGTCCTTTCGGGCCAAAACGATTGCACCGATGACGGCCGCCAACAGGACGAAGGACAATGCCCAAAACGGAAGAAGATAGGGTCCAAAAATTTGATCCGATACTTGCTGTGTTGACACTACGCTCGCGTCGGATGGCAATTTTTCGGTTCCAAAGGAATTTGCCAGCGCAATCGCCATCGCTACGAACACGACAAGTGCCACCGGGATTCCTAACTTCCAATACGTGTTGTTCAAATCACTCTGTCGACCAATCCGTGAGCGAGTGAGCATCGTGCCGAAGAGAAACAGCACCATCACCGCACCGATGTACACAAGAACCTGAGTGATGGCGACAAACTCGGCCGCCAGCAATAGATACTGAGCGGCGACACCGGCGAGTACCACCACCAACCACAGCGCGGCGTGAACGACATTGCTGGTTGTCACCACTCGCAATGCACCAACCACCATCATTGCGGCAATAATTGCGAACCCAATATTTTGCGCCACCATGACTATGCCCGTCTACTTCTTTTTCTTATCGGCGCCGACTTCAAGTGCCGGTGCTTCTGGAACGGTTTCCATCCATTCGCTCAATTTCGACTTGTCGTGGAGCAAGTCGGCGATGTTGGGCTCGGAGTACTCGTATTCGGGGCTCCAGAACAATGCATCAAACGGACACACCTCGACGCAGATTCCGCAGTACATACAAAGTGCGTAGTCAATGTCAAAACGGTCGAGTTTGTTTACGGTTCGAACCTTTCCGCCTTCGCGTCGAGGGGGTGCAAGGTCTTTGTGTGCCTCGATGTAAATACACCAGTCCGGGCACGAGCGAGAGCACAACATGCACGATGTGCAGTTGTCTTGGTGAAGGGCGATGACTCCGCGAGATCGGATTGGTGGAATCTCTTTTTCGTGCGGATACTGGACGGTGTTGGCACCCTTGGTAATGGTTCGCATCATGGTGCCAAACGTGACGCCAAGACCTTTGACAAGACCGGGAATTTTGGCCATTACAGCGCCACCTTCAATACTGCGGTGACCATGATGTTGGCCAACGAAACGGGAATGAGAATCTTCCATGCAAAACGCTGTAATTGATCCTCGCGAAAACGCGGGTAGCTAAATCTGACCCACATGATGATGAATACAACGAGCATCATTTTGCTAAGCAAAATGAGCGGTCCAACCAAATTCATCCAATCGGCTACATCATTTATCGATGTCCATCCAAACCATGCGAACGGCACCCCCCACCCCCCGAGGAAAAGCACCGAAGCAATCATCGCGAAAACCCCTGCGGTAGCGAATTCACCGATGAAGAAGATTAGAAAGCGAAAGCCTGAATACTCGGTCATATAACCCGAGACAAGTTCAGACTCGGCAATCGGCATGTCAAATGGTGCCTGAGTGAGTTCCGCCTGAATCGAAATCATGAACACGGCGAACCCAACGAGCTGTGTAAGAACATACGGATTTCCTAGCCCATCGAAGCCGAACATCGAACCGGCATTTTGCGCCACAACAATCCGTTGCATGTTCATCGTGCCCGCCTGAATTACGACACCCATCACCGCCAAAACCATCGGCAATTCATAGGCAATGAGCTGACCGGCGGCACGCAAACCGCCAAGTAGGGAGTATTTATTGGCGCTCGCCCATCCCGCCATCAGGATTCCAAGAACAGAAATCGATGACACGGCTAATGCATAAAACACCCCCGTCTCAAAATCGGTGAAATATGCGTCCGGACCAAATGGAACAACTACCACCAGTAGGAACGTGCTCACCAAAACGACGACCGGTGCAATTTTGAAAATGAACTTGTCGGCGCGTTGTGGAACGATGTCTTCCTTCTGCATCCACTTGCCAACCTCGGCGACAAGTTGGAGAGATCCATACGGGCCGGCTTCCATTGGACCAAGGCGACTCTGCATGAACGACATCATCTTGAACAAAAACAAGTAGACGATGGTTCCGGCCGGTAGCAGCACCGCCACCAATCCGCCAAGAACGCGCAGCAGTGACTGACCCCAATAGGGAACGACGACAGCAAGCGTTGACTGAATCATCGGTCGATGTCGCCAAGAATGAAATATAACGAAGCAAGAATGGTGATGATGTCTGGCACATAAACGCCACGCAACAACCACGGAGTGATCGAAATATTGTTGAAACTCGCCGAGCGAATCTTCACCCGAAACGGTCCGAGGTCTCCCCGCGAGACGACGTAGTACCCCATTTCGCCAAGCGGATTTTCAGTTGAGACCCATGCCTCGCCCTCGGGAACCTTGATTATCTTGGGTACCTTGGCCATCACCGGACCGCTTGGTATTCCATCCAACAGTTGATCGACAATCAGCGTGGCCTCGCGGGTTTCCTGTAAGCGGATCCAACAGCGAGCGAAACTGTCGCCATCCGGGTGGGTCCATACCTTGAAGTTCACCTTGTTCCACGCCATCGCAATGTCTTGGTCGCGGCGGAGATCCCAGTCCACTCCGCTGGCTCGTAGGTTTGCTCCCGACAATCCGTATTGCAACGCGACACCGCGGGGAATGATCCCTATGCCACGAGTTCGCGATTGAAAAATTTCGTTTCCAAACAGCAACGTTTCAATTTCATCGCAGAAATTTCGCAACTTCTTCATCACGGCCTTGGTCTCATCGATAAAACCAGCCGGCAAATCTTCCTTGAGTCCGCCAATTCTGTCGAAGTTTGGGTGGAACCGTCCCCCGGTTGCGGACTCAATGAGGTTCAAAACATATTCGCGGTCTCGGAATGCCAGGAACACTGGGGTAATTGCACCGAGCTGAACTCCTAAGTCGCCCAGAAACAGCGACACATTGGCTATCCGTGACAACTCAAAAAGAATCGTGCGAATCCATTGCGCGCGCGGTGGCGCCTCGACACCCATCAGTTTCTCGGCCGCCAAGATAAACGGAACCTCGTTGGCAAAACTCCCCAACCAGTCGATGCGATTCACCAGCGTTGTGACCTGAGGATAGGTACGCACTTCGGTAAGTTTTTCGTAACCGCGGTGCATGTAGCCGCACGAAGGTTCGGCCCAAACCACTTGTTCGCCATCGAGTCGGGCGATAATTCGCAGCGTGCCGTGCGTGGCCGGATGTTGCGGACCAATATTGAGCGTCATGCCTTCGGTCTCAAGTTCCAAATTCACCCGCGCATCGGCGGCTTGACCGGCGATATAGGAAAGTTTTTGACGGTCTCCGAGTCGATCAGTGGTCAGGGTCATGTTGCTGCCTCGTCATCATCGGCGGCGCCGGCCGGCAGCGGCTCCACATCGACTATTCCTGGCCATGGCTTGACCATTCGGGCAAGCAGAGGGAAGTCCTTGCGCAACGGATGTCCTTCGAAATCGATGGGGAGGTACAGGTTGCGCAGATCCGGATGACCGACAAAATCGATTCCGAACATTTCGTGCGCCTCTCGCTCATGCCAATTCGCACCGGCATACACGCTCGCAATCGACTCGATCGAGGGTTGATCATCGGCAACATCGACCTTGAATGTCACGCCCAAGTGGCTTTCCGAACTGACAAGACGAGTAAACACCTGCATCCGCGTGTCTCCGCCTGCGTAGCCGGATCTGATCGTTGTGTCGCGTATAGGTGGCGGCTCTGTCGGGTCATCTTCGCCACGACCAAATGGTGATGGCATCCAGTCGATCGCGGAGAGGAAACAGAAGTAGTCGAAATCGAGCGAGTCGCGAAGTTTCTGGTGAATTTCGCGCCATGTCTCGGTGCGTACACGCACCCACATGTCGTCACCCGGCTTGACGAAGACATCGATTACGGCATCTCCAAGTTTGGAGCGAATGTCGGCAGCGAGTTGTTGTCGGGCATTATCGACAACTTGTGGCGGAGTCGTGTCAGTGGTGGACGACAACTGGTTCACCACGCCTTTCTGCATCGGCCGAGGCAATCAACGACGCGTTCATCGATTTTGTTCCCTCGCCACGCCACCGTGCGCTCATGTCCTCGTTCTTGATCCGCTGCTGCAGCAACACGATGCCTTCCAGCAGAGCCTCGGGCCGCGGCGGACAACCGGGCACATAGACATCCACCGGAATGATTTGGTCCACGCCTTTGGTGACCGAGTAACTGTCCCAGTATGGGCCGCCGCAATTTGCGCAACTTCCCATCGAGATGACGTACTTTGGTTCCGGCATTTGCTCGTACAGCCGTTTAATGGCCGGAGCCATTTTGTCGGTGACGGTTCCGGATATCACGACGAGGTCGGCCTGACGCGGACTCGCCGGAAGTGGAATCACACCGAGACGCATCACGTCGTATCGCGGCGAACCAAACGCCGCACCCATCTCGATTGCACAACACGCCAGTCCCCACTGATACACCCACAGGCTGTAAGTTCGGCCAAGGTTGAACAGCGTTGCAAGTGGCTTTGGCAATCGACCCCGATCTACGAGACCCATATGGTTACACCCACCGCAACACGCGCTTGCGCCACGCATACACGAGGCCCAGCAACAAGACGAATACGAAAATTCCCATTTCCAACAGTCCAAATGCTCCATATCGTTCGAGCTGAGTCGCCCACGGGAAGATGAACACGGTTTCTACGTCAAAAATGACGAACAGCAAGGCAAAGATGTAGTACCGGATCTGGCTTTGAGACCAGCCTTCCCCCACTGGATCGACACCGCTCTCATAGGTGAGCAATTTTTCGTGGGAGGGTCGAGATGGCCGCACCAGCGACGAGATCCACAACAAAAGCCCGGCCACGAGAACGGCTGCCATCCCAAACCAAGCCACCGTGAGAAACGACCGAAGAAAGGGGGACATCAGCGCTCAAAACTACTACTTGAACTTGGGGCGGGAAGAACCTTCGACTTTTGGCATTGGCGTGTTTGCGACATTGTGCAAAAACCAGTCCACAATCAGCGCCGCCGCTGGCCCACTGCGAACAACCTCGTTGCGAGTCTGCTCAATCAGGGTCGACGGCGTAATCCCATGGGATGCAAGTTCGGTGGCTCCGCTTCCGCCCATCCACCGCGAAATGATCGCCTCGTTGGCCTCGGGGTGGAATTGAGTCGCAAAACTGCGACCAATTCGGAGTGCCTGTGGCCCTGCATCACTAAACGCCAACACATCTGCTCCCACCGGTGGCGTGAAGGTGTCGCAGTGCCACTGCAGCCACAAACCGGCGAGAACCGCATTTGTCGGTGTCGTCACGACATCGTGCCATCCGATTTCACATTTCTTAGCACGCTCTGCGCTCCCGCCGAGCGCGGAGGCCATGATTTGTGCCCCATAACAGATCCCGAAAAGCGGTATTCCTCGTCGATGACTATGGCGAATGAGTTCACTTTCGGCCTCGACATTTTTGGCAGTATCGCCCCAATACACCGACCACTCAGAACCGAGGAGCAAAACAAGGTCGACACCGTCCAAAGTCGGCCATTGGGCCGGGTATTCGCGCGGTAAATGTTTGAATTCAAAATCAAAGTTTTCGAACCGTGCTCCGATATAGCCGGGATCGGCATCCCCCGTGTTGGCGATGAGGAATGCACGCATAGAGATACCGTAGACGCAGTATGACGAAAATCAATGACGCAGTGGATATCACTCTTGATGACATTCGTCTCGCTCGTTCGGTTGGCTCCGGGACGGTCGAGCACACACCGGTAACACCTTCGGCTTATCTCAGCGAACGCCTCGGGGGCAAGATCGTTCTGAAGGCCGAGAATTTGCAGCGAACTGGAGCCTTCAAGATTCGTGGTGCTCTCAACAAAGTGGCGCGTTTAGGCCCGGCGGCTAGCAATGGCGTAGTTGCCGGTAGCGCCGGTAACCACGCCCAGGCACTCGCATTAGCCGCCCGACAGTTCGGCGTGCGCTGTGAGATTTATGTGCCACGCGGAGCATCACTTTCTAAAGTCGCCTCCTGCCGAAGCTACGGCGCCACGGTGCGTGAAGGTGGCGACAATGTGGAGGCCGCCGTTGCCATGGCGCGCAGCCGAGCCGAAGAAGCAAATATGGCGTTCTGTCATCCTTTTGACGACATCGATGTCATAGCCGGACAGGGCACATTGGGATTGGAACTGTTAGAAGACATCAATGACTTGGCACAAGTCATTGTTCCGCTAGGCGGGGGTGGCTTGCTCAGCGGGGTCGCGATTGCACTAAAACTGCAAATGCCATCCATTCGCGTGATCGGGGTGCAGATCTCGTCGTGCGCGCCTTATATATATGGTCAGATGCCAGCGGGACCTGTTCTGACTCTTGCCGATGGAATCGCCGTCAAGCACCCGGGCAAGATCACTGAACCACTCATTCGGAATTGGGTTGACGAAATTGTGGAGGTGGATGAAGACAGCGTCGCCGACGCGATGATGACATTGATGGAACGGGCGAAACTCTATGTCGAAGGCGCCGGCGCAGTTGGCGTGTCGGCACTACTCACGGCACGGGTGACCCCGGCAAAAACTGGTACAACTTGCGTCGTCTTGTCGGGTGGCAATGTCGATCTCGGCCTGATTCCAAACCTCGTGCGCCGCCATGAAACCATTGCCGGCCGGCGTTTAATCGTGTTCGTTCGGATTGCCGATCGACCTGGCGGACTCGCCCGACTGCTGTCGATCTTTGCCGATCTCGGCGCCAATCTCATCGAAGTACAGCACGTTCGCGACGGGCTTGATTTGCATGTACGTGAAACTGGGGTGCAAGTCACCCTTGAGATTCGCGGCGCTGAACATGCCGATTCACTACTCGAAGCAGCAAAGGCAGACGGCTACGACGTCACTGCGATGAATAGCAGATGATGGCTAGGCATATAGGAACCTGTGTTAACCCGATACTTTGCGCAGAAGGCCCTATCTACGCATGACGTGGATTGTATTGATTGAAAAATCGAGCGTAAAGCCACCTCTGATCCAAGTACGAATTGCTCGAATATTCGAAACTTGTGTAGAGATAACCACTTCGTCGACTCCACGCAGCTGCCCGACTGCCAAGGCATGGTCGAGTAATCCTGCATAGATGCCATGACCTTGGTGGACCGGATGTACGCCATTCAAAATTATCTCCGCCATATCAGGGTCGACCTTCATTGTGATAAACCCAGATAGGGCGTCACTTTTGGTCCGCGCAAGCAGTGTTTCGAATGTTTCCTGTCCAAGGTACGACGTGGCCCACTCTATATATCCATCGCGTACATCTTTTTCCTGAAAGATTGGATTTGCTGAATAATGGCTTGCGTAGTTAGTGAATGTTGCACCGACCAGTGTAGATAGATCTTTTCGATCGGCCATGGTGGCTGGCCGGATTCGATAGTCAGTCGATGGCATAATCGATGTCGGTCGAGAGCCAACCTTTAGCGAGAAGTAGACAAGTGTGTCTGCGTGAAAACTGATGAGCTCATCGCATCGGGCGAAAAGTTCCGCCACCCTTGCCCTATCCGTTGTATACCGTACAATCACCGCATCATGTTCAGTCTCTTTGCACACCTGGACAATTTCGTCGTCTCGGACTGAAGATGCTAACGGCACATTAAGCCGCGCAACAGAGAGACCAAACCTACTCGACTCGACATCAGAACGTTCTACAACGAGCGGAGCCCCATCAATTCTGCGGAACGATTTGATCATCTCAACTAAGGTCTAGCCTATGCGTTCGTTCAATAACGTAGGGGTATCGGTGGTTGTCCCGATCTATTGCGCGGCAAATCGGCTCGCTTCATTAGTGCAGCGAATCAATTCTGAACTTGAAGGATTTCGCGACTTTGAGATACTCCTAATCGACGATGGGAGCACAGACTCATCATGGTTGGAAATCACCAAGTTGGCCCATGAGAACTCCTCCGTCGTGGGAGTCAGACTAGGTCGTAATTCCGGCCAACATGCTGCACTACTAGCTGGAATTCGTACCGCAAAGCACGGCGTCGTAGTGACGATTGACGACGACTTGCAGAATCCCCCTTCCGAAATAATGAAATTGTTGGACGCTTTGACGGCTGACGTCGATGTTGTCTACGGCTTCAGCGCTGACATCAGGCAGTCCATTTGGCGCCGAATACTGTCGAAGGGTTCCCGGAGATTCCTATCTTCCGCATTGGGATTCAAGAGTTCGATTGAGATGAGTTCCTTTCGAGCATTTAGAACAGATCTGAGAGATTCCTTCAGCCAACCGATTGGTCCAAGCGTTTCCATAGATGCTCTACTGACATGGTCCACATCTAGGTTTGCCACAGTCGAGGTTGAACATCATGAACGAATGGAAGGTAAGTCGAATTACAATCTGCGAAAGTTGATCAAGTTCATGATGGACACAACTACTAGTTATAGTGCCCTTCCCTTGAGATTTGCTTCGTTAATAGGATCGTTTGTCATGGTCATTGGATTCCTATTATTGAATTGGATCGTTGGGCGTCGCATAGTTACGGGAAATTCGGTACCCGGTTTTCCACTACTAGCTTCCGCAATTACGATTTTTTCTGGAACCCAACTTCTGATGCTTGGGGTACTTGGTGAATACATTGGTAAAATCCACTTTCGTTCAATGAATAAACCGTCCTACACGATCACACAATCCACTGACGAACGTTAAGTTTAGGGTTGTCACAATTGAATTCTGTTCCATTCAACAAGGCCGATATTCGCGAAGTTGACCGCGAATATATACGCCAAGCCATCGATGGTGGCCACACCGCAGGTAACGGACCGTTCAGCAAGAAGGTTGAAGATCAGATTGCGTTGGAAATTGGATGTATTCGGACACTCCTCACCACGTCCTGTTCGCACGCACTTGAAATGGCTGCATTGCTGCTTCGACTCGAACCTGGCGACGAAGTCATCGTGCCGGCGTTCACATTTGTCACGTCGGCTAGCGCATTCATGCTGCATGGCGCAAGACCCGTGTTCGTCGATGTACGGTCAGACACCCTGAACATTGATCCCGACCAAGTCGCTGCGGCAATTACATCCCGTACCCGGGCGATTTGCGTTGTGCACTACGGCGGGGTCGGCGCTGAAATGGAGTTGCTCATAGCGCTTGCCACCAAGCATGGACTAATAATCGTGGAAGACAATGCGCACGGACTGTTTGGTAAATATCAAAGTCGGTATTTGGGTACGTTCGGCGCCCTCGCAACCCAAAGTTTTCACGAAACCAAGAACATCACATGCGGTGAGGGTGGTGCGCTCGTCATTAATGACGAATTGCTTGTAGAGCGCGCGGAAATTCTGCGTGAAAAGGGAACCGATCGAAGCAAGTTTCTTCGAGGGCAGGTTGACAAATACACATGGGTGGATGTCGGCTCATCATGGGTCTTATCAGATATCTTGGCTGCAATTTTATTTGGACAACTTGAGCGGAGAAGAGAAATTTACCGCACACGGATGGCAATCTACGATCGATACGATCGTGAACTCGCTAGTTGGGCATCAGCAATCGGGGTTCGAACTCCAATCGTGCCGTCCGGGTGCGAACACACTGCACACGTGTACCACCTGCGTTTTGAGCGGGGAGATCAACGTAATCGATTCATTGCACAACTCGCCGACCGAGGCGTTAACGCAGTCTTTCACTATCAACCACTACATCTCTCTACTGTGGGCCAGCAATTAGGTGGGAAGCCAGGACAGTGTCCGGTGACCGAACACGCCGGTGATTGTCTTGTTCGACTGCCTCTATTTTCGTCGATGATACCCGAGCAACAGACCCAAGTCATTGAGGCAGTTACTTCATTTATCCCATGATTTAGCTTGGTTGGGAAGTTTTTCGAGCCACCGCCAGTAACGACGATCCAAACGGCGCATGACCTCCCCATACGACTTCAATGCGCCCCGCCAGTTTGCCAAGAATCCCACCGCTGGCGCGCAATGCGGAATTTTTCGAGTGAGGGATCCGCAACCCTAGACGGTATGGAAGAGCGCGAATCAACAGAAGGGGTGGCACAATGAGTGCGAAGAAGTAACCCACTGACAGTACTTCAAACCCGCACATCTCAAGTTCATTCCTGAGGATACGCCGTGAATACCTAAGGTAATGCTTCGCATCTACATCGGCCTGGCTCCATAGAAGTCGCAACGCAGGAACTGTAACGATGAAATGTCCACCTGGAAGCAACACGCGTGTGATCTCTTGCAGAAAATCTTGTCGATTAGTTATATGTTCAAGTACGTCGAACGCTCCGATTCCGTCAAGACAACTATCAGGCAGTTTGAGACTTTGGAGAGTTCCCTGAATTGAGATAACTCCCCGTTGGGTAGCGATCGTAGTTCCCCCCATGGATGGCTCAACGGCGATCGCTGGTATTCCAGCACCAACCAAGGCCGCTGTAACGACACCTGTTCCGGAACCAACATCCCACAGTGTTCCGGAAAATCGCCTCCCCTTCAATGTCTTGACGATCATCTCATTTCGCACCCTGTACCACCAACTGGATTCCGCCGCTGTAGCAATTTCTCCTTGTACTGAATCGCTGAATGCGCTCAGCTCTGACAAGTGGGGCTTCCGTGTTCGAAATACACCGTCACCAAGTTCTAAGTGTTCATTTGCCTTATAGCCGAATTCTCGGTTTAGCCGCTCAAACTCAATGTCTGCCTGTAACACGAATTAAGGATAACTCTAGTGTTGTTGTCTGTGGTACGCGACTTCGTATTCGGCGGGCGGGATGTCTAGTGGGCTTCGAATAGGCGGCGGTGGTTGAACCAGTCGACTCATTTCAATGTTGCAAACTCGAGAACATCGTGCCCACGCCAGGGACCATTGTTACGGCTCAGTTCGGTATTTTAGAGCCCGTTGATGGTCTCGTTGAAGGCGTTGTCGTAGGAATCTCCGCGTGAACCAACCGAGTTTACTGCTGTGGTCTCACCGAGACGGTCGGTGTAACGGCTCGACAGATACGGCACTCCACGATCAGAATGATGAGTATGATAATCAAGGCAATGCTCGGCACGGCTGCGTGCCCAAATTGCCTCCTCAAGGGAATCTCAGTCCAGATCTCGTTATGTGCACCTTATATATGGCCAAATGTCACCAAGCCCCGTACTAACGCTTGCAAACGGAATCGACGTCAATCACACGGGCGGGATCACCGACCCACCGATCCGCCAATTGGTTGACGACAATGTCTGCGAACGTTTACGGGGTCACGAGTTCAGGTTGTGGAAGTGGAAAGAGCAAATTGCGGCCAGCAAACGATGTGTTAGAGAGAAAGAACTCACGGAAATGCCATGGAAGAACCAGCATGACGTCGGGTCGCGAGTCGAGAACGTCCGTTTCGCTTCGAATCGGGATCCACGAACCAGGAGTAAACGCACCAAATTTGTCGGAATTTATGTCGCCAATCATCTCAATATCGGCCAATCCAAAACCACAGTACTGCAGAATGACATTGCCCTTTGTTGATGCACCAATGCCACAGACTCGTTTACCCTCGCCGTTGTACCCATTAATCAGTGTCGAGAGTTCATCCTTGTTGCGCCCCACACGAGTTGCAAAGTCGCTGTAGGTGTCGAGCGATTCTAGTTTTGCGTTTGATTCGAATTTTCGGACTGCCGCGACATTTTCTTCATTCACTTTATGTAACGAATTTTTCTGTGCCACAACAACGGAAAAACTGCCGCCATTAGTGTCGTTGAGTTCGACGTCGATAACCTGCATTCCGACCTTGGCCAGTATCCACTCAATCTGCGCAAGCCCGTAGTACTCCACATGTTCGTGACATACAGTGTCATACGCGGTGGTTTGTAACATCGATGGTAAGTAACTCTGCTCGAACACCCAGATACCTTCGGCGTGTAGGACCTGTTGAATTTCGGACGCAAAATTGACTGGTCGTTCGAGGTCGTAAAACATTGCGAACGATGAAATGACCTTGGCCTTCTTACCCGGAAATGCATCGTTGATCGTCTTGCCGCTAAAGAAATCAGGAATGACGTGGACGTGTTTCCCGTAAAAGTCGGCGAACTTACCCGCCGTTGGATCGACGCCAACAAGGGTCAATGACTCGGGAAAAAAACCGAGGGTGGTGCCATCGTTACTTCCAATGTCGACAACAAGATCACCTGGTTGAAGGTCAATGGAGTCAAGAATCCGGGCCACCTTCCGCTTCAGGTGTTGGACCATTCTGCTGTTGAGCCCCGACCGATATCCATAATTTGCGCCGTACATCTCGCTGGGATCGTAACTGTGCTCCAACTGCAAGAGGCCGCATGTCGATTCGGCGCCGTGGCATTTCACCAATTGAAGTGGTCCCTTGGTGAGGTTTTTGCCGTCGGTTGTTCGCGGAAAGGTTCCGGTGAGATACTGCTCCCCCAAGTTAAGGACAGGAACCAACTCGGAGTTTCCGCACACGCGGCACGTCGTTGTCGCCACTGGCATTTGAAAAGATTAGCGTGAACATATGACTCTACTTGTATTGCTGTCGGACCGACTCTCGCATGACGCGAAGGATATCCGCGAGACCGCAATTGCAAGTGCCTCAATTTGCGGCGCGCGCCTGCGCAAAATTGGATCGATATTGTAAGTGAAATTGCATCGATACCTGAGGGTATTTCTACGAGTGCAAAATCGGAAATTCATGAGATCATCATTGGATGGCACCGATACGAAAAGCGTTCGACGCCTAGCACGGTTGGTAGTCGCGCTCGCAACTATCGCGATCGTTGTGCCTGGGTCTGGAGGCGGACGTTTCGCGGGATTTCCACTTGACACTCTTCCCGAACTGGTGGCGCTGCTCGTACTTCTTGCATTTGTGATTACACCCAATGCCTCATCGCAATTGCGACAAATTCTTCATCAAATTTCTCCGAAAATGCATTCGCTCATCGTTGGCCTCCTTTTGCTGATAGCGATAGCCAAGCCGATAATGCATTCTTCACTGCCGACCACGGGCGGATTCGATGCGTGTTACCACAGTCTCTTCCCAGTCGAGGACTACCCACATCCTGAATGCGAACCATTCTTCTCGCGATTGGGTGAAGGTGGACGTTCGCGTATTGATCCTGTGATTGATTTTCACGGTTGGTCGTATCCGGATCAAGATAATTATCTGCTCGGATCTAACTGGAACTTGTCATTTGTCAACAACCCAGATTTCCAGGGTCGATATCCACCATTTGAACACATTCGCCATACCTTCACGGCCAAGTGGTCGGGAGAAATTGAGAGTTCGTTTGACAACGCGGTGTTTCCGGTCGTGTATACCGGCCAAGGGTTGATCGACATAGATGGAGAAATGACATATCTCCCACTTCACTTTGGCAGCCCAACCGTGAAATGGATCAATGTCCAAAAGGGTAGACACTCTTTCTATTTTTCATATCAATTCAACAATCCCGTCGGCCAAGCTGGGATCACCGAGCCAAAAACAGAAATGAAAGGCTTTTACGCAACGGTTCGCGTCGGAGCCATCCGCTTGACCCCTCGCTTCTCCCATCTCTCAGTTACCGCCTGGGCAGTCGACCCCTCCACTAAAGCCCCAATTGAGTTCGTTGAAATTTCACGGGAAGGAAAAATACTAACTCGTATCACCCCCACCATCCCTCGACCCGACGTGTGGAAGTACCTCGGTGAGGCGTATCGCTCTGAGCCGCTTGGATACGTCGTGCCAGATTATCCCTTTGAGGATGGCATGATAATTTCAGCGCGTTTTCACGACGGCACATCCCGAAAACTTGCCGAGGTTGATCAGGGCGAAATCAAATGGGAGACGACCGTCATAGGCGATCGCTTATGGGCTGCGACTGACCACGTTTTTCCACCACTCCAGCATTTTGACGTTCTAAAGTCTGCACCCGGATCAAAGTTCGCCGAAGCCCTAACGACGCTAATTGACATAATTATCACGATCACGATCGGTGCATTAGGCGTCTTGCTTGTTCTCGCCCATCGTCGTGTGCTCACGATTGTAGGGCTACTGGCTGCATCTGTATTCATGATCGAGAAATTCACCGATTTTCCAAGGGGAATTGGTTATGACGGAGTCGAGGGTTCGTCGATTGTCTCGATATCTCTTCTGCTATGTGCCGCTTTTCTTATCCCGCTATGTTTTGTCCGGCGCAAAGCCTTCTTGCCAGTTGCATTTGTGAGTTCGCTTTATCTGGCAGTCGAGCGAACCTTAACCCTCAATCCGGGAATTCGCTGGGATCATTTCACGCCTGCCACTGAGCAAATTTCCAATCTCGGTTACATCTTCTTTAGACCAAAATACAGCGATTGGCTTATTCATGCGATGCTAATCCGAGGATCACTATTTGATGGCTTCCTTCTTGGTTTTGAACCTATCTTCTACTTACAACCTGGATATCGGTATATTGCCTCGGCCCTGCACTGGGGCTTCGGCGATGGCGACATCATCATCACCGCGATGTTCTTTTTTGCTATGGCAATCGGTGGATTTTTGTTAATTGAGACCGTCCTCCAGCACTCCCAATCCAAAATCGAGCAACTAGTTGCCGCATTACTTACGTTGAGCTTGTTGTTCATCTTGTCATCCTGGGTTACCAACTATTTCTTTCTAGTTCAAACAACAGAGATCCCAACATGGGGATTCACTCTTCTCGCGATTGCATTAGCTCTTAGGGGCAAACCAACATTTTCGCGGGCATTCATTCCGTCGATTCTCCTTGGGGCTGCGGTAGTTACGAGGCCAAATCAACTTTTTGGTGCATTTGTTGTAGTGCTAATAATATTACTTCTCGCCCAACCCCAAGATGAAACACTGTTGATCAGAGTGCGAAGATGGTTGCTCTCAATTGCGACCTTCATAGGCGTATCAGCACTTCCCCTACTGCATAACTACTATTACGGTAAACAGTTCGAACTTTTCTCGACCAGTCGACCACCGGGAGCAGTAGTCCCCTGGGAGTCGCTCAACAATATTCTCCTAGGGTTCTTTTACCAATATCGATTTCGAAATCCGACCGAGACGGGGATCATGGGACTGCCCAAGGATGGGGCTTCGTTGACACTTGAAATCGGTCTCTACCTGCTGTTTCTACTTTGGGTGTTCTGCCTTGCGCTACTCATTCACGAGCGGCCGCGCACCGTCAAACCGTGGATCTACCAGTTCTTTCCCCTGGCGTACCTCGTCCCTCCGATGTACGAATACCACGCGTATTTTCCTCGCCACGCGTTCATATTTTGGTTGGCACTTTTTGCGTCCGTCGCGATAACTCTTTCCACTCGGCACACTAAAGCGAATCGAACTGAAGGTGCAACGGAAACGCTTCGCGTGAGTGCACGAACACCGGATGCACTAGCGGCCGACAATGCACCGGATTAGCGTGGACGCATGACTCCACTCGTTTTACTACCGGGTCGACTCTCCCCCGAAGCGAAAGGTGTGCGCGAAGCCGCAATCGCTAGTGGCCGACGGTATTCCGAAGCGATCGCCCGCGCGGGTGGTATCGCGCTAACTGTTCCACCACTTGAGTCAACGCTCGCACACATCAAATCTCTCGTTGAACGTGCAGATGCCGTACTGCTGCATGGCGGTGGTGATCTTGATCCCACGTTGTACGACCAACAAACGACCACCGAGACTGTTTATGGAATTGTTGCCGAACATGATGCGCTCGAACTTGCAATTGTCCGAGCCGCAATTGCAATCGACAAGCCCATTTTAGCGATTTGCCGAGGTATTCAAGTTCTCAATGTGGCGCTAGGCGGGACCTTGCATCAAAATCTTCTCGACACCGTGGCCGATAGCGAATCCCACTGGAATATTTACCACTCCGTTGACTTAGTTGAGGGATCTCGCGTCGCCAAGGCCATGGGCACCCTGCAACCATCCGGCGGGCACTCATACCATCACCAATCCATCGATCGAGTTGCCGCCGACCTACAGATTGTGGCCAAGAGCGACGACGGTGTGATCGAGGCGGTTGAACACCGCACGGCGACGTGGGTTGTTGGTGTGCAATGGCATCCCGAGGATGACGCCGCAACCGACGAGCAACAGCAAGGACTATTCAACGCACTTATTGCGGCCGCACGCCGCTAGTGGCGTGCCGAGTTAACGACTGGCGAATTGAGCCAAATCACGAGCCGCGTCAAGCAGCCAGCCGGGTACTAATCCGAGCGCCAAAGTGAACAACACGGCGAATCCAATCGCCACACCGGATGCAAGTGGAATTCTCAATGGGGAGTCAGTGACCGGCGCGCTCAACCACATGCTGACCATGATTCGCAAATACAAAAACGCCGCGATCACCGCGGACGCCATCGCCGCGATGGCCAATACATAGCTACCGGATGTCACGGCAGATTGGATGACACCAAATTTGGCGACAAATCCACTGGTTAGTGGAACGCCCGCCTGGGCCAGCAATAACACGGTGAGTCCGAGAGCCAGAAGTGGGCGTCGCTGTGAAAGGCCGCGCATGTCGTCCAGCGACGGCGCCGAATCACCAACGCCAGATACCAGACTTACGACGCCAAAGGTTCCAATAACGATGACCGAATACAGAAGTAAATACGTGAGCGATGCCGAAACGCCCGTATTCGGATCCAATGAATTGCGATGCGACGCGGCTTCCAGACCCACGAGCATGAACCCGGCGTGACTGATCGACGAATAGGCGAGCATCCGCTTGACATTTGTCTGCACAACCGCCAGGACGGAACCGACTAACAGCGTGAGCACCGCCAGCACCATGATCGCCGGACGCCAGTCGTCCATGCGCGACGGAAACGCGACAATAAAAACTCGAATGAGGGCGGCAAGTGCGGCAACTTTGCCAATCGATGCGAGGTAAGCAGTCACTGGAGTAGGTGCCCCTTGATATACATCCGGTGCCCACATTTGGAACGGGACAAGCGAGACCTTGAACGCAAACCCAACGAGCAGAAGCGCGATCCCCACCAGGAGCAAAGCATCATTGCCCGGAATAGTTTGCTCGTTGGCAAGTACTTCGGCGATTGTGCCCAGATTGGTGGAACCAACCGAACCAAACACAAGTGCCACTCCGTATAGAAAGAAGGCCGAGGAGAATCCGCCGAGGATGAAATATTTGAGACCAGCCTCTTCGCTTTCGGCCCGACGCCGATTGCTGGCAGCAAGAACATAGAGCGAAAGGCTCAGTGTCTCGAGCCCCAAAAACAGAACGATCAAATCGTTGGCCGAGACCATGATGATTCCACCGATCGCGGCAATGAGATACAACCCGTACACCTCGGGGGCATCCTCGCCTTGGCGATTCAGATGATCATTGGTGATCAGCGACACGAGCATTAGCGAGCCACATATTGTCATCGTTGCAAACAACGCGAAGCGGTCGAGCGCAACTGCGCCACCCACGAGCGTTGTAGGACCGCCGTTGGCGATATCGCCCCACAAGATGTAAGTCAGAAACCCCGCTACACCGGCGGTCGCACAGGAAACCGCTGCATACCATCCCCGTGGCCATTGCGGGGTTAGTGCACCACCAAGCAAAAGAAGAAGCGCACCGGCTAACAGGGCGAGTAATGGTGAAATATCAAACCATTGAATTGCCGGACCGACAAAAGGCAAAGTTTCGGCAATCACCCGGATGCCTCACCAACTGAATGCGGTTGGCGATACGTGGTGTTTTGCTCAACATGTTCGAGCAACACCTTCACGCTTGGGTCAACGCGATCCAGAATTGGTTTGGGATACACCCCCGTAAACACGATGACCGCTACGAATGCAGATAGAAGTGCTCCCTCGCGCAATGTGACGTCGCGGAATGATTGATTAGCTTCGTCGGGTTCACCATGGAACACACGCTGGTACGCCCACAACAGGTACAGCGCGGCAAGGACGACCCCGGAGGTCGCTACAACGACCCACCATCGGGCAGTCTGGAATGAACCGATCAAGATAAGGAATTCACCTACGAATCCGTTCAATCCTGGCAAACCGATTGATGAGAGCATTACAACCATGAAAAACCCGGCAAATATAGGTGCAACGTGTTGAATGCCACGTAATTCGTCAATCTGGCGTGTATGGCGACGCTCGTAAATCATTCCGACAAGTAAGAACAGCGCACCAGTCGAAACTCCGTGATTCACCATTTGGATGACACCACCGCTCATGGATTGCCGAGTAAGGGCAAAGATGCCCAGCACGATAAATCCCATGTGGGCCACCGAGGAATAGGCAACAAGGCGCTTCAGATCTGTTTGCATCGCCGCAACTATCGCGCCGTACAGGATTCCGATCACGGCAAGTGTGAAGATCACCGGGCGAGCCCAAACGGATGCCTCCGGAAACAGATAGATGCCAAAACGCAGCAAACCATAGGTTCCCATTTTTAGTAAGACAGCGGCGAGAATGATCGAACCTGCTGTGGGTGCTTCGGTGTGGGCATCGGGTAACCACGTATGCAATGGGAACAGTGGAATTTTTATGGCAAAGCCAAGGGCGAAGGCGACAAACAACCACCGCCCGGTGGCAATAGAGAAGTTTGCCTTTTCTGCGATTTCAATGACGTTGAATGTGAGCGAACCAACGTCGTCACGGGCGAGCACTGCCGTGGCGATGATTCCCACGAGCATGAACGCAGAGCCTGCCATCGTGTAGAGAAAGAATTTTGTTGCCGCATACACTCGTCGGTCATAGCCCCAGCCTCCAATGAGGAAATACATCGGCACAAGAACGATTTCAAAGAAGACAAAGAATAGGAACAGATCCAAACTTAGAAAACTCCCCATTAGCCCGGCCTCGAGCAGTAGCAACCAGGCGAGATAAGGCTTTTCATCGTGGAGAACCTTGACTCCGACGATCACAATTGGGAATAACACTCCGGTCAGCACAACTAGAAAGAGCGAGATGCCGTCCACCCCGAGGTGCCAGGAAATCCCCCACTGACTGATCCACGAGTGCTTCGATACAAATTCGAACCCTGCCGCTCCGCTGGGGAATTTCACCAACATCCACACCGACATTGCTCCAGTTGTGACGCTTGTGATGAGTGCGGCGAGTTTCACCCACTCGAGATGAAAACGACCGATGAGTGAAACGACGATGGCACCAAGTGCCGGAAGCACCACGAGCATCGTCAGAATCGGGAAGGCAATCATGCGATGCTCCTCCAGGCAAACCAGGCGACAAGCGCAACCGCCCCGATCCCGATAACGGCGGCATATGTTCGAACGAAACCACTTTGGGCATTGCGAGTGACGCCTGCCGAAGTACGTACAAGTGTTGCCACACCGTTAACGGCCCCGTCGACAATATGGGCATCAACCCAGGCAACCGCGTTGAATGTGGCAGCACCGGGACCCGCCACAATTCGATTTACGGCCGTGTCGTAGAACCAGGCTTGCTCAAGCACCCTTGGCTCGATCGGCTTGACAAAGTGTTTGGCATAGACAGAGATGGCGGCAACGATTCCGATGACGGCAACGACTGCGGCCGCCAGCAGCAACAAGTACTTGTTGTCGAAAGCCCAGGTGTTGGCAATGTTCGCTTCGGATCCTTCAACTATCGGAGCGAGCCAACGATCGAGGTAGTGCATGTGGGCATTAAACGGCAACTGCAATAGCCCGCCGAAGATCGACAAACACGCCAGCACGCCAAGCGGAACAAGCATGATTGGCGGACTCTCGTGTGGTACGAACTCGCCGTGAGCACCATGTTCCGTGCTGTGATCGCTCCAACGGGCCTCGCCGAAGAACACCATGATCACCTGGCGGGTCATGTAGTAGGCGGTGAGCAAGGCGGCTACGAGTCCGACTAGATACAACGCGCGGTTGTTGGCAAAGACATACAGCAAAATTTCGTCCTTCGACCAAAACCCGGCAAACGGTGGCACACCCGCTATGGCCAGCCATCCGGCCACGAATGTCATCGCCGTTATTGGCATGAGGATTCGTAATTTGCCCATCCGGCGCATATCTTGCTCATGGTTCATGCCGTGGATGACCGAACCCGATCCAAGAAACAGCAGTGCCTTGAAAAACGCATGGGTGATCATCAGAAATATCGCCGCAACATAGGCGCCGGAACCGACGGCCATAAACATGTACCCAAGCTGCGACACCGTGCTGTAGGCCAGAACGCGTTTGATGTCGTTTTGCGCCACCGCAACCGTTGCCGCGTACAGCGCGGTTACCCCGCCGACGCTGGCGATGATCGTTGGTGCAAAGTGATAGCTAACGGAAAGTACCGGAGCGATCCGAGTCATCAAAAACACGCCAGCTGTGACCATGGTGGCGGCGTGGATCAAAGCCGATACGGGTGTCGGACCTTCCATTGCATCGGGCAGCCAAAAATACAGTGGCAATTGCGCACTTTTGCCGCAGGCACCGAGGAATAACAACAAGGCAATGGCGGTTGCGGTTACCGGTGCCAGACTTCCGTCGTGCGCGGCTTCGTTTATTCCAGAGTACGACAAGGTTCCAAGAGTGCTGAAGGCGAGAAACATCGCGATCATCACCCCAACATCACCGACACGATTGACTATGAATGCTTTCTTGCCGGCTACGGCCGCACTATTTCGGGTGCTCCAGAACGCAATAAGCAGGTACGAACATGCACCAACGCCTTCCCAGCCCAAGAAAGTGACCAGCAGATTCTCGCCGAGCACCAACATCAACATCGAAAATATGAACAGATTGAGATAGAGAAAGAACTTGGAAAACTTCGTGTCGCCGTGCATATACCCAATGGCGTAGAAGTGAATGAGCGAACCGATACCGGTGACAAACAGTGCCATTGTGATGCTCAAGGGATCGGCGACGATCGCCATCTCAACATGCAACGAGCCAACCGGAATCCAAGAGAACAAATTGACCACATGATCTCGTTCGCCAACGGATTTATTCAACAAATCGGCGAAGACCCCGACCACGACAACAAATGATGCGGTCGGCATTAACGCTGCCAGCCATCCACAACGTGGATCGCCGATATGGCGTCCAAACAGCAACATCAGTACGGCACCAAGAAGGGGGAAGGCGGGGACGAGCCAGATCATGTCAACCATGGCGTGGTGCTTATCCCTTCAGTTCCGCAAGGTCATCGGCGCTCACGCCCGTGCGGCGGCGCATAATCGCCACAATGATGCTGAGTCCCACGACCACTTCCGCGGCGGCAACCACGAGGACGAAAAACACAATGGTCTGCCCGCTGATGTTGTTGAGTTGTCGACCGAGCGTGACAAATGTCAGATTAACGGCGTTGAGCATCAATTCGATGCACATAAACATCACCAGTGGATTGCGTCGAACAAGTACTCCGAAGGTACCGATGACAAAGAGAACGGCAGACAGCAACAAATACCACATCGGCGTTGGCTCCACGACTACGGAAATCACGATGGCCGGCCACTGACGGGTCGTGTATCACTTGGTCGACGCCTGGAGAGCAAAACGGTGCCGACAACCGCCACCACCAACAACACTGAGGTCACTTCGAAGGCCACGACATAGTCGCCGAACACAGAGCGCGCTAACTGCACAATGTTGGCGTCGGCCGACTCTGCCGTTGCTCTGTCGATACCAGCCCCACGGGTAATAACCGCGTCGGATCCATCAACAATCGCCGCGACGAGCACACCAAGTAATCCCAGACCAACAATTAACGCCAGGCTTCGCTGTCCGGTAAGCGGATCGGTACGCAGATCCTCGGCCCGGTCAACACCCAACAGCATGACAACAAAGAGGAATAGCACAACGATGGCGCCGGCGTACACGATCACCTGCACAGCGGCAAGGAACTCTGCGTGCTGTGACACGAAGAGCACGGCGATTCCAAACAGGGTGAGCACCAGGCTCAATGCGGCGTGTACGGGATTGCCGCGGACCACCACACCGACCGCACCAACAATCACCATGATGGCGGCACATACAAATACGAAAAGTTCCATTAGTTCTCACTGCTTTCGGGCGCCCGAACCCCGTAGCCCAACTCGGCGCCCCAAGCGACGACACCATTGAAATTGGCGTCGCCGCTCGACGCCGTGGCCCGCATCCAACCGGAAGTATGCAAATCTTCTCCGGGCCGCCAGTCTTCCCAAGGCAATTGCCGCGGTTTGCCTTGATCATCGACGAGTAGTTCATCTCGCGTATAGATCGCGTCTTGACGATTGGTAAATGAAAACTCGAATAATTTGGTTTCGGTGATCGCCTCGGTTGGGCACGCCTCGACACACAAGTCACAATGGATACAGCGCAGATAATTAATCTCGTAGATCCAACCGAATCGCTCCCCCGGTGAGGTGGGATTCTCGGGGTCGTTGTCGGCGCCGCGCACATGAATGCACTTGGCCGGGCACACAGCGGCGCAAAGTTCGCAGCCAATACACTTTTCCATTCCATCCTCGTAACGATTGAGCACATGACGGCCGTGTAACCGTTCGGGTTTGGGAATCTTTGCGTCCATTTTCATGGCGCGCTTACTGGCCACTCCATCGCGTGACTTCTTCTGGCTACGACGAAGCACCCTCCCACCGGAGTATTGCGTGGTGACCTGATTCTTTGCGCCGCGCTGGCGCATTGTGACGAGAAATCCTCCGAAGTAGCCCATTAAAACATCGACCCTTCCAACTCGCGGTGACGGGCGCTGACACGAAACGCAATTTGCAGTAATCCGTAGGCGACGGCCAATACCACCACGGACACCAAAGTAACCGCGACGGTGTTCCAGCCCTGATCACGCCCGACCCTCTGCGCCGCAAGCAACATAAACCAACCGAGAGCGGCGGGAATCAGCACCTTCCATCCGAAGTCCATCAGCTGGTCGTAGCGGAATCGTGGCAAGGTGGCTCGTAACCACACGTATATATAGAGGAATATCAGCACCTTGGTAAATAACCAAATCGAACCCTCAACAGAATTTGGTATGAGCGGAATATCCAGCACGGTGCTGCCAATAGATACGGGTTGTGGCCCACCAAAGAAGAGAGTGACTATGAGTGCCGACATGGTCACGGTGTTCATGAACTCGGCGAGATAAAACAGCGCAAATCGGATTGACGAATACTCTGTATTGAATCCGCCGACAAGCTCCTGTTCGGCCTCAACGAGATCGAAAGGTGGCCGATTAAGTTCCGCAGTTGCGGCGACGAAAAAGATGAGGAACGGCACGAGACCGGTAACGATCACATTCCAGCGACCAATTGTCGACTGGGCGACGACAATTCCGTTGGTGGAAAGTGTTCCCGACACCAGCAACACCGAAGCAAGCGACAATCCTAGGGCGGCCTCGTAACTCACCATTTGAGCCGAGGCGCGCACCGAACCAAGGAGCGGATACTTAGATCCGCTCGACCAACCCGCCAGCATGATTCCGTATACGGCAATAGATGAAATGACGAGTGCAAACAACACGCCAATTGGCGGATCTGCAAGTTGCACTCGAGTCTCGTGGCCAAACCATGTGACGATGCCAGAGTTGCCATCGCGAAAATCACCCCCAAGTGGAATGATCGCAAAGGCAAGAAACGCGGGAACAAAGGCCAGGAACGGCGCGAGTTTGAACACGAAGCGATCGGAACGCTCGGGTATCAGGTCTTCCTTAAAGAACAACTTGATGCCATCGGCAAGCGTTTGCAAAATACCGAAAGGGCCGGCCTTGTTTGGTCCGATGCGGTTTTGCATGCCGGAAATTACCTTGCGCTCGAACCACACCATGAGCATTGTTGCCACGAGGCCGGTGATAAACACGACCACAACTTTCAATACCACGATCGTCAACGGCATCCACAGAATTCCACCGTTGACGAGCGGATCAACTGCAAATATGGCGGCCATTAGATGTGCTCGATTCGAACGTCACAAACATCCCCTTGTAGGTCGATCAATTCGCGAACATCAGCGCCCGGTTGGCCAAATGGAATCCAAGCGGTGCCGACCATTACGTCTGGAGATTCATGCATCACCAAAACCAGCGTCGCCCGATCGGACGTGACTTTGACCTCGACACCGCTTGGAACACCGATTCGTGCTCGATCGAGTGGATGCAGAAAGACGCCCGAGGCGTTGGCGAGTGGGGCCAGCGACGGACTCTTGGCGGTGCCTTGGGCGCCGTCGTACAACTTGCGACTAACGATTAGCCGATGTTTAAAGGAGTTGTGGTCGGCGACGCTCGAGTCAGACCTAGCCAAGCCGACTGGATGAGCGTGATTCATGAGCACGCCTTCGTGTCGAATTCTCTTGTCATCTCTTGCCGGTGCGAAGGCCGCCACATTGTCGATCAGCATTCGATGAATGTCGGCGTAGCTCGATATTCCAAGATCCTTGCCTACCGCAATTGCCAGTTCGGCGGCAATCATCCAATCGGGGCGAGAAGTCCCAGCTGGGGTCACCTTTTGAGCCAAAGTGCTGAGCCTTCCCTCGAGGTTGGTAGTGGTTCCAATCTTTTCTCCGTAGGCAGCCGCGGGAAGCACGACATCGGCGGTGGCACTCGACGCTGTAAGGAAAGTATCAATGGCAATAATGCTGCGGGCACCGGCGATGCCCCGTCGAGCCAGATCGGCATCGGGAACATCGGCGAGCGGATCTGCACCGAGCAAGATAAGGCAATCAATTTTGCCAGCCGCGGCAGCAACCAATATGTCGGCCGTGTCTCCAGCATCTGACTGCGGAGTTAGTCCGGCCGCAATCGCACCGCGTACATTTCCTCGACGAAGCGTGGGCAATACCAGAGCATGTGGTGCGAGGTGTAGAACCTCGGCCAGTGCGTTGACTACAAACTCGGGAGATTCGGCAAGATTTGTACGCCCAACGATCACCACAACGTCGCCACGAGACAACTGCTCGGAAATTTCTTCGCTAGAACCGGCTTGTTGAACTGCGGCGGCGAGCTTGCCGCCCTCCGACTGGACACTGCGCCAGGCATATGGCGTCAGTCCGGTTCTGTGCGCGGTGAACTCAATGACTCGAGTGGTGCGTTTCTCTGCGGCGTGTCGAACGCGCAGGTACAACACCGGAAGTTCTTCCTTCAAATCTGGGGCTAGCAAGATAATTGTCGGAGCACGATTGATGTCGTCGATGGTCGCCTGCGGGAGGGCAAAAATTTCGGCCGGCAACCCATCGGCAAGTTGGCAGTCACGTTGATTTATATTGAGGGCGTCGGCCAGCATCGCCCAAGCGAATGCATCCTCGTTCGAACCGCGGGAGCCGCCAATTATCGCCACCGATTCTGGACCAACGGAAATGGCGGTTCGCAGCATCCGAGCTGCAACGTCCAACGCCACGGCCCAGGATGATTCGACTAGCCCGCTGTCGCCCTTTACCAGTGGTGTAGTAAGCCGTTCGGCACTATTCACCGCTTCAAAATTGAAGCGTCCCCTATCGCATAGCCACCCCCAGTTCACTGTGTCGATATCGACTCCCTGATATCGCACCAACTCGTCGCGGCTGCTTTGCACCACTGTTCGACAACCAACCGAGCATGTAGTGCAGGTGCTTTCCTCCTGATCCAAATCCCAAGGTCGGGCCTTGAAGCGATAAGGCTGAGCGGTGAGCGCACCGACTGGACAAATTTGCACAGTGTTGCCGGAGAAATACGAACTAAATGGTTGATCGGGAAATGTGAGCACCTGGGTATTAGTGCCGCGGCTAATGAATGTGATCAGAGGATCGCCAGCCACTTCATCGGCGAACCGAGTACAACGGTCGCACAAGATGCAGCGCTCGCGATCTAGATTCACCAGATTGCTGATCGGTATCGGTTTCTCAAAGTGGCGTTTCTCTTCGACAAATCGACTTTCCCCAGGACCGTTGCTGAATGCTTGATCTTGCAGCGGGCATTCACCTCCCTTGTCGCACACTGGGCAGTCAAGTGGGTGGTTGGCCAATAGCAATTCCAGCACTCCCTGTTGTGCTCGCTTGACACCATCTGTGGTGGTTCTCACCACTTGACCCTCGACGACCGGCGTCATACACGACACCACCAGCATTGGTCCGCGCGGACTTTCGATTTCGACAAAACACTGGCGGCACATGCCAACCGGTGTCATTCGCGGGTGATAGCAAAAGAATGGAACAAAACTTCCGGCATCTTGACAGGCGTCGATAACGAGTTGACCCGATAGCGCAGCATGCGGCTTTCCGTCAATGGTGATTGACAAAGTTTTCTTAGACATGGGCGTGAATTCCTGAGGGATTAAGCACATCCTCAATCCCACTGATCGGGCGACCATGGGCGATGTAGTGATCAAATTCATTACGAAAACGCCGAACGGCCGAAGCGATCGGCGAAACTGCCGATGGCCCGAGCGGACAAATGGTGGTTTGCAGTGGTGGCCAGGCAATGCCGGGACTGATGCTTTCGCTAATTTCAAACAGTAAATCAATATCTTCAGGACGACCTTGACCATCCAAGATGCGGCGCAACACTTGCTCGAGCCATGTGGTCCCCTCTCGACACGGGGTGCATTTTCCGCACGATTCCCTGGCGAAAAATCTGACGATTCGCCAGCAAGCGGCAACCATGTCGGTGGTCTGATCCATTGCGATGATGGCCCCCGAGCCAAGCATTGATCCGGCTTTGTCGACCGTTGGTTTGTCAAGAGCCAGATCAAGATGCTCGTCGAAAAACCACATCGCCGATGCCCCTCCCGGAATGAATGCCTTAACGGTGCCACCGTTGCGCACACCGCCGCAATATTCGGGTGCTTCGAACAGCATCCGAAACGTCGTCACACCGTTTGGAACTTCAAATACTCCCGGGCGATTGACATGGCCCGACACGGAAAACATTCGCATTCCCGTCGATGTCGGCGCACCAATACCGCGAAATGTTGCGCCACCGTCCTTAATAATGGCGGGCAGGTTTGCCAGCGTCTCAACATTGTTGACGATGGTGGGTTGCATATACAGGCCCTTCACCGCGGGGAAAAACGGTGGCTTCAGCCGAGGCATTCCACGCTGGCCTTCCAAACTTTCGATGAGGGCGGTCTCTTCGCCGACGATGTAGGCGCCGGCCCCCCAGGTAAGGGTGATGTCGAGTGAAAATTGGGAACCGCAAACATTGCGACCGACCATGTTGTTGGCATAGGCGTCATTGAGCGCCTCGGCTAAACGCTCCTGAGCAAGGGCCATTTCGCCGCGAACATATAAAAATGCGTGGGCCGCGTTGACCGCAAAACATGCCAACATGATGCCTTCGATGAGTTGGTGCGGATCGAGTTCCATGAGCAATCGATCCTTGTAGGTGCCGGGTTCGCTCTCGTCGCCATTGACCACCAGATATCGAGGATGAATATCGGGAGGTAGAAATCCCCATTTTGTTGCGGCCAGAAACCCGGCTCCACCTCTTCCTTGGATTTCTGCCGCTTTGACTTCTTCATGGACCTGTTTAGGGGTCATCGAAGTCAGCGCTTTTCGCAGGGCTACATAACCACCGGTGCGCACATATCCCCCATAGGTATAGCCGTCTGCAATCTCGAAGCGACCGCTGATAAGGCGCGGTCCCGTTGGGATTTGACCGGGTGTCGAGTATTGGTTACTCATTGGCGGCTATCTCTCATCAATAGCCGCCTGTGCTTCGATTCCGTTGTTCGACCATGTACTTTCCGTGTGTTGACGAACACGAGAAAGTGTTCCAAACGGTGGAATTTCGGCCGCAGTTCGACCACTCCGCAAATCGTCGAGTAGTTGGTCAAAGTTTGCCGGCGTAACCTTGTAGCGGTAGCGGTAATTCACCTGTAGGGCCGGCGCTTCGGTACACGCCGCAATACATTCGACATCCTCAAGTGTGAACATTCCATCGTCCGTGGTTCCACCGGCCTTGATCCCTAGTCGGTCTTCGGCATGGTGTAACAGATTCCACGAGCCCACCAAATGACACGAAATGTTGGTGCAGATATTGATGCAGTATTTGCCGATCGGCTCGAACTTAAACATCTCATAGAAACTGGCAGTTCCGTACACCTCTGCCGCAGTCACTCCAAGCAATTCACCGATGTGGATCATGGCCTCGTTGCTTACATGTCCGTCTTGTTCTTGGGCCAAATGCAGCAGCGGAATCATTGCCGACTTTGGTCGAGGAAATCGAGCCATGATCTCCCGGGCGAGAGTCAAATTGGCGTTATTCAAACGGCTCATCGATCCACCTCTCCTAGCACGGGATCTACCGACGAAATAACCGCTACCGCATCGGCCACGAGACCCCCGCGCATCATGTGCGGCAACGTTTGGATATTGACAAACGAGGGCGCGCGCACATGCATGCGATACGGAGTCGCAGAACCATCGCTAGCGATGTAACAGCCGATCTCGCCTCGCGGACTCTCGATCGCTAGATACACCTCGCCTTCGGGCACTTTGAAACCTTCGGTAAAGATCTTGAAATGGTGAATGAGAGCCTCCATTGACTCGTCAATTCGGGCTCGTGGCGGAGGAGTGACTTTTTTGTCTTGAATGCGAAAGTCACCGCTCGGCATTCGGTCAAGAATTTGACGCACGATCTTCATCGACTCGCGGATCTCGGCGAGGCGTATTGCGTAACGATCGAAGCAGTCGCCGAAACTCCCGACAATGACATCAAAGTCAAGTTCGTCGTAATGGAGATACGGCATATCTCGACGCAGATCCCAAGACACGCCGGTGCTTCGCAAGATTGGACCCGTCGCACTGAGTGCCACTGCTTCCTGTTGCGTAATCACACCGACGCCTTGTAAGCGTTCACGCCAAATTGGTTGATCAGTCATCAAAATGTCGTATTCGGCCAAACGGGCCGGCAGCATGTCAAGAATCGCCAGTACATCGTCGCGCCAACCTGCGGGAAGGTCGGCCGCTACCCCGCCCGGACGAATGAAGTTGTGGTTCATCCGCAGACCTGTGACCTTTTGGAAGAAACGCAAGACTTCTTCGCGTTCACGCCAGCCGTAGAGCATCATCGAAACCGCCCCAATGTCCATTCCATTTGTGGCCATGAACAACAGGTGGCTACTCATTCGATTCAGTTCCGAAAGCAGCATTCGCATCCATACCGCGCGCTCGGGAATATCAGCATCGATACCAAGTAATTTTTCGGTTGCCATGGAAAATACGAGTTCGTTGTTGAGCGGCGAAACGTAGTCCATTCGGGTCACATTTGTCCCACCCTGCATGAACGTGAGCGATTCACCCGTCTTTTCCATTCCTGTGTGCAGATAGCCGACAATTGGTTTGCAACGCAATACGGTTTCGCCCTGCAGTTCAAGCATCAGGCGCAACACCCCGTGAGTGCTCGGGTGCTGTGGTCCCATGTTGATGATCATGGTCTGGTCATCGGCAACCTCGGTAGCAACCTCGGACAGCAGCGCCGCGTCAGCCTCACTCATGCGCAACACGGCACCGACCTCGCGCAGAACCTCCTTGGCCGAAAGCAACTTACGAGGTTGCAGTTCTTGACGACCTTCATAGGTGTCGGCCGCAAATACATCATCGACATCCGTCATGAGGCGGCGCCCTTGAACTGAACCGGAATCTGTCCGACTGCGTAGTCCTTACGCAGCGGATGACCATCCCAGTCTTCCGGCATCAGGATTCGGGTGAGGTCCGGATGATTATTGAAAGCGATACCAAACATGTCGAACACCTCACGCTCCATGGCTTCGGTGCCGGGATAAATTTCGAACAGCGAATCGATGCTCGCATCGATCTCACCCACCTGCACCCGAACTCGCAGCCTCCTGTGGTGTCGCATCGACAACAGGTTGACGACAACTTCAAATCGCTCGGCGGTGATTTCGAGCGGCAAGTTGCGCCCCGGATGCACAAGAAAATCGACTGCGGTGAGATCCACGCACATCTCAAATCCGTCGAGAGCGAGACTCTTAATTGTCTCGATGTATCGATCCTTGGCAACAAACAGCACGGTTTGTCCATTTATTTCAACCAGAGGCGAACCGTATGACTCCGAGGAAGTCATTGACTACTTCGATCCAAGAATTACGGGGGTAATGCTTCCTGCTGGAATTTCCTGCACATGGACTCCCGCACCTGCGCCACTTGCCGAACGGCGTCGCAAAATTTCTCCATTTTCGACAAGTTGGTGCAGGGTTTCGATGGCGTGAATCAGCGTCTCTGGCGTTGGCGGACAGCCAGGTGCGTACACATCAACGGGAACAATCTGATCAACTCCTTGCACGATCGCATAGTTGTTGAACATGCCACCACTGCTGGCGCATACGCCCATCGAGATCACCCATTTTGGTTCCATCATTTGGTCATACACCTGACGCAATACGGGCGCCATTTTTTGGCTCACCCGTCCGGCCACGATCATGATGTCGGCCTGTCGTGGCGATGCTCGAAATACTTCCATTCCGAATCGGGCGAGGTCGTAGTGCGCCGTACCGGTTGCCATCATCTCGATTGCACAACAGGCTAAGCCAAACGTGACGCCCCAGCTAGAGCGAGACCTGGACCACTTGACCACATCTTCGATTCGCCCGGTGAGGAAATTGCTCTCCAGTCCGCCAAGGCCGTCATCGAGAACATTGCGAACCGTGCCCATTATGCCGACACATCGTCAGTTCGACCGTCGAGTCCGACAACCCGCACCGCGTACTCCGGCTTAGACATCGCAAGCGAAATCTGATGGCCGCTGTTTTGTTCGAGGCGAGCCGACCGCTGAATTGGTCCCCAATCCAGCGCTCCTCGAGCGATCGCATACACAAACGCGACGAAAAAGACGGCGCTGAATGCGACCATTTCGAAGAATGCGAACGAACCAAGTTCTTGGCGACTGACCGCATAGGGATAGGCAAAGATGATCTCAATGTCGAACATGATGAATAGCATTGCCACGATGTAGAAACTCACCGGAAATCGTTCCGGTGCCTCCCGACTGGGAACAATGCCGCATTCATATGGCGCAGACTTTGCGCTATTGGGTCGGTTGGGAGCCAGCAACTTGGAGGCCATCGAACTAAGAAGCCCGAATGTGGCAGCAAGAAGTACTAACACAACGATCGGCAGGTATTGACCCACGACTCAGCCTTGTGTTAGCGCGCGTTCAGATGCAAGGTTGACCCGCAGGGCAAGATCGCGGCGATGCAATACCCAGCACAGCAAGAAAAATATAAGTCCGGAACCGAAGGTGATAAACATCGCCGGTTGTCGTCTGGCGCCAAGGTCACGCAACAAATAGACGTACCGATGGGGTTTCGTCGTATCGATCACCGGTCGGGCAGGAGCTCTACCCGGTTCGGCTCTTTGGGTAATGACGGGAGCAATTTCGACCAATGCATAGTGCGGCTTGTGAAAGAAGGCGAAGAAATCAAGTGAGTCGTTGATTTTTGGCCAACGTTTGCCGCCGCGATCGTAAACCGCAACGGAGAGATATTCGCCTGCGAGAAACTCTTTAGCTTCGACTAGCAAAATCTCATCGGATGAAGCGACGGCCTGCCCCCGTTGCGGATCGGCCTCGTCGAGCAAATTCCAACCATCCCGTTGCAGCGCGTCTGACGCAATTGAAGCATCGGAAAGAGGTACCCCTGACATCGTCAAAGTTGAATTCACGAGTCCCGCGTTGGCGAACTCGGATGTGTCTCGGATGATCGTGATCGGACTGGCCGGTTTCCATGACGGATCCGGGCCTTTAAGCCCGATGCCATAAGTCCACCAAATACCGCCCATCACCATCATCCAACCAAAAAATCCGGCCACGACGATGAGGATTCCGAGTCGAGCCCCCACATTCGTCCCGATTACCAAATACGGGCCGCCAACGAATACGACGATGGCGATGGCGATGACAACGATTCCCCGAATCTCCGGTTGCCACGAGATGGCCAGGAGCGCGGAATTCATCTATAGCCCCCGCACATAGTCGACAATTGCACGGATCTGTTCGTTGGTCAGCATCGCCCCAAACGCCGGCATCCGTCCACTACCTTGGCCCTGCTCGCCGTACCGCTTCCCCAACTCACTGCCGCCTTGAATGAACGCGATCATGTCGGATTGTTGCGGAAATTGGCGCACGCTTGAGCCGCCGGTCAGGTTTGGCCCCAGCGCGCCACCACCGGCAATTTGCGGATCACCATACGACCAGCCCTTGGTGTGACAGCGCGCGCATGAGAAATTGCCGCTACCAAGATCAAGATTGAAAAGTGCTTCGCCCACGGATGAGTAGGTTCCGATTTCCACCAACCGTTCAGCTTCCGTTTGGATTGCATCTTGTTGCGCCTTTGGTAGGTGGCCACCATCACATAAGCGCGGGTCATCGTTCAGTTTTGCGCAATCCTCTCGGGGGATCTGAATGCTCTGGACATACTCAATCAAAGTTTGAATTTGTTGCTCATTTAGCGGTCCGCCCCCGGCGAGACCCCACGGAGACATCGGCGAAAATGGTCGACCGTAATCAAGAATGAATCGCACCTCTGATTCGCTGTACCGATAGAAAAGAGTATTTAGGGCCGGCGCCTTCCAATTGACAGGCTTGACCTCATTCGTATTTGAGTCGGTAATCGAGTATGAAGCGACTCCGCCAGAGGCTTTCATTCCGCCGTGGCAGCCGGCACAGTTGTAGCCGCCTGCCGAAGTCGGCTCGAATAGGTCGCTGCCCCAATTTTCGAACCGGTGCTGAAAGTAAACGGTTGCCCCGGCTTCGCGATTTGGTTCAAGGATCCAGTACAACGGCAGTGCAATGGTGATCACGGCGAGAAACGCGATGCCGATCAACTGCGTGCGTTCAATCTTTTTGCCTTCGAGGATGTCATCGTCGTAATAGGGCTTGCGATTCGCCGCTAGGACTATTTCGGATCCGAGTTCGGCCCGCCCGCGGCGAACATTACTCACTAAATAAAAGAGCCAACCCAGCACCGATACGACAAGTATGAGCCACGCAACGCTCGTTGTTGTATCGGCAATCATCAGCCGTGTCCACCTTTTTCACTTACACAGTGCGGACCTTCGGCCTCTTGACCGGTGGTGTTGGTGCCAATCGCCGGACCCTGGAACACCGCACTTGTGTCGATCACAAAAACATCATTGGCCAGTGAAACCCCGAACCTGTCCATACCGCGCGGCGCCGGACCGCCCTTTTTCTCACCAACTCGGTTGTATTGCGAACCATGGCACGGGCATTCAAACCATTGCGAAGTTTGGCAAGTTGGTACTCGACAGCCAAGGTGCGGGCACTTTTGATACAAGGCAACGAGCCCGGCCTCCATTCCCGCCAAAACCGCCGACTGCTTGCCGTATACAACCTTGGCCTTTGGCAGTGCCTCCGGTGGATATTCGGTCACCCACGATCGTGCCTGTGGCACGTACAAAAATCCCTTGTTTGCCCGAATCTCACCGATCACATCATCGATCTTGCCGACCGTGATTTTGGATCCGAAACCGCCCGACGCCCCTCGCCAAAGAAATGCTATGACGGCGGCTCCAAATCCGCCGAGGCTGGCGCTCATTAACGTGACCGTTGCACGGTTGAAAAATTGGCGTCTAGTTACTCCCACTGCTTCGACATCGGGAGGCGTCCATGGGGCAACATCTGGTGGCGGCTGTGGGACGACGGCCACGCTTCGGGCGGCAACCGCTGCATGTTCAACGTCGCGACCAGAAGTTGCTGACTCGCCGATATCGCTTCGATCACGGCGGCGGGTTTCGCGCGAAAGAGAGCCGATGCCACGTGTTTCGGTACGACGCGAAGCGGTAATCACGATGCCCAGGCCAAGCACGACGATTACTGCAATGGCACTTACGATGATGACAGTTGTGGAAGTTTCCATTAATTGGTCCGAGTTAGAGGTCAAAGAAGATTCCATCACGCCACGGGAACGTGAAGTTGAAGCCTGGGCCGCGAAAGAACGACCCGATTATCACCAAAATTGCCCAGAACATCAAAAAGACGGTGAACATACTGGTGATGAATTTGCGATCTTCCGGTTTGATGGACGGGTTTCTGTCAACAAACGGGGCGAGCATTAGGCCGATTATGCCGACGCCGGGGATTGTCACTCCCGCAATCATTGGATGAAACATGGTGAGCAATTCCTGCAGACCGAGAAAGTACCACGGCGCCTTTGATGGATTCGGCGTCTGGTTGAAGTTGGCGGCCTGCAGGAGCGGCGCGTTCACAAACCAGGAGAAAATAAATAGAAACGCCGTACACGCCAAGGACGCAACAAACTCAATCGCTAATAAATGCGGCCATGTATGAACCTTGTCGATTGGGACGGCTTTGACATCTTGGATTGATCCGGACTTGACCACCGTGAGCAAGCGCTGAGTGTGACCGCCAGGTCCAGTCCCAAGGGGACCAGAAGTCTGCGGGTCCACGCGAACCACGGTCGTTGGGCGATCGGCTACAACCACGCCTCCGGCCGATCCACCCGCGTTAGCGGCCTTGCTGCGGTCCAGCAAGTGTTGCGGAATGCGGGGGTCGGTGGCTGATGTCTCGCTTGGCGTCGCATCATCTGAGGCGGATGCCTTTTCACGCGCCGCCTGGGCTCGCTTAAGTAGATGCTCGGGGATTTCGGTCATCAGAGTGGCCCTGATATTCCGCCGTCTTTGCGGACCCGCCAGAAGTGGATCGCTAGAAAGATCACGGTGATGAATGGGAACAACAACACATGTAGGACGTACCACCGCAGAAGCGTCTCGGCGCCAATTTCGGTGCCGCCGAGCAAAACAAACCGAACTTGCGAACCAATTACAGGCGAGTAACCGATCATGTTTGTTCCGACGGTAACTGCCCACAGGGCAAGCTGATCCCAAGGAAGCAAGTAACCGGTAAATGAAAGCATCAACGTGAGTACGAGCAAAATCACACCAACTACCCAGTTGAATTCTCGTGGTGCCTTATACGCGCCGTGATAAAACACGCGGGCCATATGCAAAAATACGCTAATTACCATCAGGTGAGCGCCCCATCGGTGCATGTTTCGAACCATGAGACCGAATGTCACGGATGTTTGTAGCGACTGGATGTCCTCCCAGGCGTTTGTCGCGGTAGGTCGATAGAAAAACATCAAGAAGATTCCCGTGACCGTCAGGAGAATGAAGAGGAAGAAACTCAGTCCTCCAAGGCAAAGGGTGTAACTGACCTTCACAGCGTGGCGCTTGACCTTCACCGGATGCAGGTGATACAAAACCGAATTCATGATCACATACGAACGATTTCGCGGAGAGTCCGTGTACCCCTTACGAAATATCGATCCGGGACGCATGATCGAGTTCCACGCTTGACTCGACTGCATTGACTTACCGAGTTTTGCCGCGCGCTCCTTTAGTGAAAGGCGAGGTATTTCATCGACGATGCGGGCCATGTTTCGTTCTCCTTAGAAGCGCAGTCCGTAGGCATAGCCGTGGTTATCGGTGCGTAAGTGCAAATCGCCGGTTACCCCTGGATCCCCAAGTTTGCCAAGAATGATGACTCCGGTTGGGCAGCGATCTACACATAACGCACAGCGAGTGCAAACATCGTCATCGATGATAAATAGAACCTTGTCCGAAGGATCCAGACCTGGCATTTCAGTTCCCTCTGCCTCGGCGATCGCATTAGGGGTCACCATGTGAATGCACTTCCAAGGGCAGATGTCAACACACCCCTCGCACATAATGCATTCGCTTTGATCGATGTGTATGAATTGCTTAGGCTTCACCGCCTTCGATAGGTAGGCGTTATCCACTTCGACAAGTTCGTACTCGGATGACCATTCCGGCATCGGTGGATTTGCATCGGTCTTCGTCATAGCCGTTAACTCGTCTTCACCAATGGACGACCGTAAGTGGAAGTCTCGATCTCTTTTGGCTTGACTACCCCGCGCTTTTGCCACCAGGAAAAGAGAAAGATCATGGCCCCGATATTGACCGCGTGGATTCCGACAACGACTATGTCGCGAATTGCTTCAAAACTGATGGTAAATGGAAATGGACCATTGAGTGCCTTGGGTTTCAGAATGCCAAATGGACCGAACACAATTTTGTCCCGACGCCAACCAAGATTTCTATCGGCATGATCAATGAATTGATGCGGAACCACGCCAAATGCGAGAAACAGAACAGCAAAAATGAACAGCCCGCCAACCATCGCCTCGCCCCATGTCACCTTGCGATCTATCGGCCGACGCTTGCCAATTGGAACGACAAGAAGAGCCAAACCGGCAGTGAGCAGGACAGAAAAAATGAATGGTTGATTCACACCTGGCCACTTGAGAATGTCGATTGCCAGCATCGGTCGCAGGGGTACCTTTCTTCGTTAAATCCCTTATAACCCTAGTCCGATTGGGTACGCCGTGGCGAAAGAATCGAGTATGTGCATTCGTGCAAAGCTGTGACGTTGCGCACGCAGTTGGGATTGAATTGACATTTTCAAACTCGAGCACATAGTCGTGCTTTTGCACCCCTGCTCACTGGCTTTTCATGTCTATTCTTATAGAGGTTCACTAAGCAAACGGCAACCGGTCCAATTCCAAAAAGGATTCTCGTGACAGAAATTCCAGAACATCTTCTCAAACGCGCTAAAGAGCGTCGAGAAGCATTGGGTGGAACTGAAGATGGCCCGGCGTCGCAAGCTGCGCCGGCTCCGGATGCCCCTGCATCGGCGGGGAGTATCCAACCTTCACCGAGCGCAACTATTTCCAACAAGCCGACGCCCCCCGCTGTAGCGGTTGTTGCTGCCCCACCGCCCCCTGACCCGGCCTATGTTGTTGCCGCCAAAACTCGAAAGAAGATTCCGTTTTGGGCGATGGCCACACTCAGTTTGCTGCCGCTATGGGCATTCGTTTATTTGCTCGCATTGCGACCTCAGGAGAAAACGGTGGAGGGGCCCTTGGCCGTTGGCGCCGGGCTTTTCAGCACGTGCGCCGGCTGTCACGGGGCCGAAGGTCAAGGTGGCGCTGGTCGGGTATTGAACCAAGGTGAAGTGTTGAAGACCTTTCCCCAGATCGAAGACATGCTCAACTTCGTATACACCGGTAGTCAGGCGTTCGCCACTCAAGGACTCGCAATATACGGAAATCCTGACCGAGACGGTGGAGCACACGCACCGATGTCATACAACGGGAACCCGATGCCTCAACAAGGTGTAAAAGTCGGTGGTGGTCTTACCGATGTTCAGATTCTTGCCGTGGTCTGTCACGAGAGATACACGATCGGTGGCGCAGACCCAACAAGTACCGAGTGGTCGAACGAATACAACCGCTGGTGTGCACCAACCTCCGAAATTTATGCGGGACTTGTCGCCGGTACCACAGATTTCGACACCATTGCCGAGACCTTCAAGGGATTAACTGATCCGCCTGCGGTTGTCGGAACAACCCCGCGCCAGTCCGAGAGCCAACGAACATAAGACTGCCAACGAACATAAGACCGAAGAGTACAACCGTACGCTGAGTGCGTGTCAGAGTCACGACGAACCATCGAGTCCGATGTGCTCGTCATCGGCGGTGGGCCGGCAGGTGCGGCCGTTGGATATTGGCTAGCGGAAATGGGCCATCAACCGATCATTGTCGAGCGCAAACACTTCCCGCGAGAAAAAACATGTGGAGACGGCTTAACCCCGCGGGCGGTCAAACAGATCGATGACATGGGGCTCGGTGATCAGCTAAAGCGGTTTCACCGGTACGAGGGTTTGCGCGCAACGGCACACGGCAAAGAACTTGAACTGCGCTGGCCGAGTCACCCGATCTATCCGCAACACGGCTATGTGGTTCGCCGGCGGGAACTTGACTCGATGGTCGCTTTCAACGCCCAGCGGGTCGGAGCAACCTTGTTGCAAGGTCACGAGGCGACGTCACCAATAACTGAGCACAACAAAATACTTGGAGCAGTGGTCACCGATCATGACTCCAAAGAGACTCTCGAGATTCGTGCCAAATACATTGTGATCGCGGACGGTGCCAATAGCCGCTTTGGCCGGGCACTTGGAACCTCGCGCATTAAGGCCTGGCCATATGGCACTGCGATTCGTACCTACTGGGAAAGCCCTCGACACGCCGAGCCGTGGATTGAGTCGGCCCTTGATGTCCAGGATCGAAATGGAAATTCGATGCCCGGATATGGATGGATCTTTCCAGTCGGTGACGGGACCATCAACATTGGAGTTGGACTTCTGTCGACATTCAAGAATTTCAAGGACGTCAACACCTCGCACCTCCTCACCAGCTATGCGCACATGATTGCGGACCGCTGGGGAATCAACCCCGACCAGCCTCAATGCAAGGCAACCAGCGGAAAAATACCAATGGGTGGATCAGTCGGTCCGAAGATCGGGCCGAATTTCCTGGTCGTCGGTGACGCCGCCGGAAGCGTTAATCCATTCAATGGCGAAGGAATCGATTATGCCTATGAGACCGCACGGATGGCGAGCGAAGTTTTACATGACGCCCTCGTGAGCGGTGACTCAGCTGCACTGCTGGGCTATCAACAACGAATCGACGATGAGTATGGTGACTACTTCAAGGTGGCACGACTCTTTGCTCGAGTCATCGGACGTCCGGTCCTGATGCGTGAACTTTCGCGGGTCGGAATTCACAGTCGAACATTAATGGAGTGGGTATTGAGGATCATGGCCAATCTGCTTAGGCCTGACGAGACTGGCCCGGCCGAAGCCGCATACAAAGCCGCCGCGGTAATCGTCCGGCGGATGCCTAACGCCTGATTTCTGGCCGATTATTTAGTACAAACCACTTCCGTGATCTCATCGGAAATGAGATCAAGAATCGACGTGCTGCCATCTGGCGAATACTGAGTTATGAACTCGCGCAACGTTTTAGTTGCGGTATCGCATGTGCGCTTTGTCGGAGTTGCCAATTTAACTATCCAGTCGTTAGCCAACACACCAAGATTTCCGCCATCGAGCATGTCGACAACTGCCGGTAAATTCAGATGCGTGAGTGGCCGTTGTGCATCTGCCGGTACTAACGCAAACCAAACGATTGCGCCGCCGAGAGTGTCGGCAAGAAGCACACAACTCGACGGTGAAATTAGGTCGCTGCAGGTGACCTCTCCGGGGGTGTTGGGAATGATTCGAATTGTGCGACCATCGTCGAGAATCGGTGAGGCTTGACCAGTGCTTTTAGAATTGACGACACCCCACGCAACATCTGCCTGAAGATTTGATACCGAAGCGATGAGATCGATCGTGTGCGTGTCGGGTACCCCGATCACCTTTGACGAGTCTTGACTGACTAGCGAAAATATCACCAACAATCCAGTGATAAGCACGACAACAATTGCAATTGCTATCCATAATCGTGCCGACAGAAGTTGACGCATAGCAGGCGTTAACCGACCATCGCGGCGATTGCTGCGGCACCAGCGGCCTCGGCGAGTTGAGTGAGCACCTCATCGGTGTGGCCAACGCCGACAAACAGAGCCTCGTATGCCCCGGGAGCCAATGCAATGCCGTGATCCAACATCGAGTGGAAAAACCGTGCATACATTTGTTCGTCGGTTTTCTTTGCTTCGTCAAAATTGGTCGGAACTGTGTGTCCGAAATACATACCCACAAGTGATCCCACTACCGGAAACTGGACGGTCATTCCGGCCGCGCCACATGCCTCGCGTAACAGCGCACTTAAGGTGCGCGCCCGTGCAGCGAGCTCCATGTAGATATCTGGAGTGAGTTCGTTCAACGCGGCAAGTCCGGCCGCTGTGGCCAGCGGGTTTCCGGCAAGCGTGCCGGCATGAAATACTTTGCCAACTGGCGTGAGATTTTCCATCACCGCCGCCGATCCGCCGACTGCGCCAATCGGCAATCCTCCACCAATCACTTTTCCAAAGCAGGTGAGATCGGGGCGAACATCATATTTTGCTTGCGCGCCCCCGGTCCCGATTCGAAAGCCGGTGATTACTTCATCAAAAATGAGAACCGCCCCAGCCAGGTCGCATGCCGATCGCAGTCCTTCTAGAAACCCATGGGCGGGTGCGACCACACCCATATTCGCCGCTATTGGTTCGACGATCACTGCCGCCACATCGTTTCCAATCTCGGGAACAATGTTGTACGGAACCACGAGCGTATTGGCAACAGCCTCTTCCGGAACGCCTGCGGTTCCCGGGATTCCCAAAGTTGCCATCCCACTACCTCCGGTGGCGAGCAAGGCGTCGGTGGCGCCGTGAAAATTTCCGGCAAACGTGATGATGCGTTTTCGACCCGTCGCGCCTCGTGCGAGGCGTACCGCGGTACTCGTGGCTTCGGTCCCGCTGTTCATCAGGCGCACCCGTTGACAACTTGGCACACGCTCTTGAATTGCCTCGGCAAGTTTCATCTCTCGCGGAGTTGGCGCACCATACGAAGTACCGTCAACCACCGCGGTGCGTATCGCCGAGGTAATCGCCGGGTGCGCATGACCCAAGATGATCGCGCCATAGCTTTGTACTAGGTCGATGTATCTTCGACCTTCGACGTCGAACACGTATGGCCCGTCCCCGCGTGCAACGACGTATGGCTCTCCTCCCACCGCCTTGAATGCGCGTATCGAACTATTGACCCCGCCAGGTATCGCCCGTGTCGATCGCTCGAAGAACTCATGATTTGAGGCAATTCCGGAACCAACGCAGACTGTCGCTGAACAACCTGCGGGTACACACTTCAATTCGTCACATAATGGAATCGCCACGTGATTATTGATTCTGTTCGGCGAACCAGCGCGCAAAGTACGTAAGAATAATGTCGGCGCCGGCACGTTTGACAGCGGTAAGTTGCTCGAGGGCTACGGCATCGTGATCGATCCAGCCATTGGCCGCAGCGGCCTGGATCATTGCGTATTCTCCACTCACGTGGTATGCGGCAACGGGAACGGTCACTCGAGCGCGAACCGCGGCGATGACATCCAGATAACTCATGGCCGGTTTGACCATCACGATGTCGGCTCCCTGTTCGATGTCGGCGTCAACCTCGCGCAATGCTTCGCGGGAATTACGCCAATCTTGTTGATATCCCCTGCGGTTTCCGCCATCACTGATCCGCACATCCACCGCATCGCGAAATGGTCCGTAAAGCCCCGAGGCATACTTCGCCGAATATGCCAAGATCGCAACGTCGGTGAATCCGGCCCCATCCAGCGCACTACGAATGGCCCCGACCTGTCCATCCATCATTCCGCTCGGTGCGACAATGTTTGCCCCGGCTTGAGCCTGAGCCAAAGCGGCTCGACAATACACATCAAGGGTCGCATCGTTGTCGACATCTCCATTCGCGTCGAGCAAACCGCAGTGGCCATGCGAGGTGTACTCATCAACGCACAAGTCGGATATGAGCGCAATTCGATCACCCAAGTCGTCGGCTAGTTCACGCAAAGACAATTGCACAATGCCGTTGGGATCAAAGGCGCCAGAACCGATCTCGTCTTTCGATGAAGGAACTCCAAATAAAATAATGGCCGGAACACCGAGTTCGGCGAGTTCATGTACCTCCTTACGCAACGATTCGCGAGAGTGTTGCATCACGCCAGGTAGCGAGGCAATCGGCTGCGGTGCAGAAATTCCTTCGCGCACAAACAGAGGAGCAACAAGATCGTGTATGCCCAAGTTGACTTCGGCCACCAAGTTGCGAATCGCCGAACTTCGGCGCAGGCGCCGAGGACGATGTGTTGGAAACGCCATACCAAAAGGTTACGGGTAGAGCCGTAAGAACACATCGGTAAGCGTGTCAACCACACAACTCGGCGTTGGTTCGCCAGCCACTTCAGTTACGCGGATACCGACCTGTTCTGAAATCGCCGCCGTTGATTGTCCAACTGCAACAACGAGTGGCGGAGTTTGAGTGCCGGCGCATTGCACCCATGACCGCGCCGCCGAACCCGAGGCGAGTACTAACGCATCTGCTTTCATCGCCCGCGAGAGAATTTTGGGTTCGGGAGTCAAAGATTGAGTTTGATATGCGGCCACTTTGGTGACATTCCAGCCGCGCGCCTCCAGTGACGATCCAATGATTCCATCAACAACTTCGGCTTGGACTAGCAACACTCGCCCGCGACCGGTCGGAAACTCTTCGGCAAGCACATCGCCCCGAGCAGACGATGGCATAAAATCTGCAATCGAACCCAATGCCCGATTGGTGGCCTCACCGATTGCCGCAATCCGTGGTCGATGGTCTCGGTCGTGTATGTCGCTCGCAATTGCCGCGGCCCCATTGACCGATGTCACCACGATCCACTCGAACGAGTCAAGTTCGGAAAATGCGTCACGCATTGATTCCCCACCGTCACTGGGATCAGAAATCTCAATCAACGGCATTTGAATTGGCCGCGCCCCTTGTCTCAATAAAAGCTCTATCAGCGTGTTGGATTGGTGCGTTGGACGGGTGACGACGATTCGTTTGCCGTTGAGGGCAGTAATGATCATGACACCGCGTGACGAGACTTCCGCGCCAATTCAACTGCCAGTTGATACGGATCGGTTGTGCTTGACAACTGTTCGTGGAAGATCACCCATGGCGCATCAACTTCCACCCCCGCCGCCAGAAATGTTGTGATCACATCGGTGTCGTCAACATACGCGCCGACAGGCATACTGCACCCGGCGCCGAGTTCGGCCAAAAACATGCGTTCAATTTCGACGGCCCGCCGGGTTAACGGGTGATCGACTAGTCCAAGCAATTCACGCGTGGGCAGATCATCGACGCGGCACTCGACCGCAACACAGCCCTGGCCGATCATCGGTACTACAACATTTGGATCCAGAATTTCTGCGATGTTCTCGGTTAGGTCGAGCACCTGCAAAGCGGCTACCGCCATAACGATCGCGCCACCCTCAGGAATTTTCTTCAATCGGGTTTGAATATTGCCTCGTAAATCAACAAATCGAAGATCGGGTCGTAGTGTGCTCAATTGCTTACTTCGCCGAACTGAACCCGTCGCAACTGTTGCACCGTGGACTAGGTCATCAAGCCGAGAACCGACCAACGCATCGCGAGCATCGCGACGTTCGCACCACGCTCCGACAATCAGACCCGGCGTCGGTAGCGACGGCAAATCCTTGGCCGAGTGAACCGCGATTTCGGCACTTCCGTTGAGTACGGCATGCTGGACCTCCTTGACGAATACACCCTGCCCACCGATGATGTGCAGCGGTATATCTGGGTGCTGGTCTCCAAGTGTTTCGACGAACACAAGTTCAACTCGCTCGCCGCCCGACAAAGTTGTGATCGCCTGGGCAACGATTTCTGACTGCGTGCGAGCTTGCGCACTCGATCGAGTGGCGAGACGGATCATTTGCCGATCAACTCACGCAATATCGAATAAGTCACGCAATGCAGCCGAGATTCGCTCACCCTGAGGAGTTCCGGCGCTGTTTTTCAATTGCGTGGATGGCGAATGAAGTAATTTGGCCACGATCGCCTTTGTAAGTACGTCGACATGTTCTCGCTGTTCGGGACTCAGATCTGACAGGCGTGACGAAAAGCGATCAACTTCGGCTTGTCTAAGCGCCTCGGCTCGTTCGTGCAATTCTGCGATCAATGGTGCGGCCTGACGGGCGACCAAAACTTGCCCGAATCGCTCGACTTCATCGGCAACAATCTCGCGCACCTGTTGAACCTCCAGTTTTCGCGCCTCGATGCCGGTTTGTGCCCAGTCACGCAAATTGTCCAAGTCACGCAATGTCACACCCTCCAGCCCTCCAACCGAATGCTCAACATCGCGAGGCATCGCAATGTCAACAATCAGCAACGGTTGTCCAGTATTTCGTGACTCGCGCACCATGTGCTCAGAAATGACTACCTCTCCCGACCCGGTACAGGTGAGAACTACATCGGCCGTTTTGAGCGCGTTTGCCAGGTCGTCGAAATCTCCAACAATTGCCCCCACTCGTTGTGCAAGTTTGGCGGCACGTTCGGTGCTTCGATTGAGCACGACGATGTCGGTCGCTCCGGCTCCACCAAGTGCCCGGGCGATACCCGTACCCATATCGCCCGCCCCGACGACAAGCATTCGGCGACCACTTAGCGAGCCAAGTGACTCCCGAGCCATCTCCACCGCCGCATACGAAATCGAAGCCGTCGAGGAACTGATGCCAGTTTCTGTGCGCGCTCGTTTGCCAACCTCGACGGCATGCCGAAACAGCAAATTGAGAGTGGTCCGAGCCGTCGCTTGATCTCGGGCTCGCTCCCAGGCATGTTTCACTTGTCCCAAGATTTCGCCTTCCCCAACGACAACAGAATCAAGTCCACAGGCAACGTCAAATAGGTGGGCAACAGCCGCCTCATCATGTTGGTTATAGAAATGGGGATGAAGATCATCGGCCGATAGCCCAGAAATATCACAGAAAAAATCCCGCACATCGGCGTACGCCCCATGAAACTTCTCGGCTACCACATAGACCTCTGTTCGATTGCAAGTCGAGAGCACCACCGTCTCGCGCACATTGTCGCGTGAAACTAGGCCGTGCAGTGCCTTGGGCAACTCTCCATCGGAAATACTTACTCGCTCAATCACATCAAGCGGGGCCGATCGATGATTGATACCCATCACCACTATTGACATGCGGCTACCTCGCGGCGGTTCAGTTGCTCGTAATAACCCAATATCTGCAATTCGACACCAAGATCAACGCTGCGTACCGAAATATGATTGGGCACCGACAACACGATCGAGGCAAAATTTAGTATCGATCCAATACCAGCCACAACTAGAAGGTCGGCCGCAACCTGTGCCGATTCAACGGGTGTCGCGATTACTCCGATGCTCACCGATAGTTCACGAACAATTGTTGCTAGCTCGTTGACATGCTGAACTCGAATATCACCGACAAGGTTGCCAACCTTTTTGTCGTCTACATCGACGATCGCCGCGACTGAAAAACCTCGGGCGGCAAATCCGCTGTAATTTGCCAGTGCGTTTCCAAGATTGCCGGCTCCAACCAAGACAACATTCCAATCATTCAGCAGTCCGAGTTCTCGCTTTATTTGATACACGAGGTATTCAACTTCGTATCCGACCCCGCGTGTTCCATAACTTCCGAGATACGAGAGATCCTTGCGTACCTTGGCGGCGTTAACTCCCGCAAACGCGGCCAGTTGATCGCTCGACAATTGATGCACGTCTTGCGCCACGAGACTATTGAGTATCTGTAAATAAACGGGTAGGCGGGCCACGGCAGCATCAGGAATTGCTCGGCGTAAATTGTCGGCCACTACACCAAGGGTAGGCGTTCGTGCATGATTTCACGAAGTCCATTCGACCTAAACCAAGGGAACTAGCGTGCGTGGCGATGTCAGGGATACTCGCCCTCCAGTTTTCCGCCAACACCATCAATTGCGCCTTGGCCGGGGCGGCCGGACTGGTGGCGTGTGCATTTTCCCTGTCAACCTTTGACCGCTGGCTGCGACGACGCCAACCTCAAGAGTTGGCCTGGAGTATCGCCATGGCCTTATTTTCGGTCGGCGCGCTTGCCTTGTGGTGGGCGGAAAGTACTGGCTGGACGATTGCAATTTTTCGGATCTTTTTTCTTTGTGGCGCCGTGCTCAATGTGTCATGGCTGGCACTGGGCACGGTGTATCTGCTGGCTGGAAGAACCGTCGGGAATATCGTCCGAACATGGCTCATCGCCGCCACCGGATTTGCCGTTGGCGTGGTTGGAGTGTCCCCGGCCCAGTCTCAAATTATTCGGACTAGGTTTCCGGTCGGTAGGGAGATTTTCGGTGCGTTTCCGAGAATTCTGGCGGCAATTGGTTCAGGTCTCCCCGCCCTTATCATCATCGCTGGTGCCCTGTGGTCTACCTGGAGGGCTATTGGTCGAAAGTCACCGGGCCGGCTGGCACTGGGCAACATTGTTATCGCCGTCGGCACGCTCATTTTGTCGACCAGCGGATTGATTGCCGGCCGCCTCGGTCAGGACCGCGCGTTTGCGATCACATTGTTGATCGGCGTATGTGCCCTATTTGGAGGATTTCTGATTGCAGGCAATCGAACGCGCGCGCAATCAGTGCAACTGACGGCGAAGTACCTTGCCGGTACCTCCAACGGGTAGGGACTCAACGATCAATACCTTGGACGGACATTTGTAGCGGGCAAGATGCCTTTGACAGAATTCGATAACCACTTCTTCATCTAAATGGACTCCCGCGACGGGGACAACGAACGCCCGAACGGCTTCTCCGGTATGCGGGTGATCCACACCAACGACGGCTGCCGCCGAGATTTGGGGATGGCCGTTCAACACTGTTTCGACCTCGGCCGGATAGACGTTGAAACCCGAGACAATGATCAGGTCTTTCATCCGGTCGACGAGATACGCATAGCCCTGATCATCGACCACGGCGATATCACCTGTGCGCAACCATCCATCTGAGGTGAGCACTCGCGAAGTGGTTTCTGGATCATTGAGATATCCCATAAAAATGTTGTCACCGCGCACCCACAATTCGCCCGCATCTCCACTTAACGAGTCCTCACCATTTTCATCCACCAGCCGAACCTCGACACCGGGCAGGACCCGACCAACGGAGCCCACTTTGAATTCGTGACCAAACGACATGGAGACAACGGGCGAGGCTTCTGTGAGTCCATACCCTTCGTAAATATTCAGACCGAATCGTTCCTGAAAGAGTCTGGTGACGTTCTCCGGCATCTTCGCCGCACCGGTGAGCGCAATGCGGATCCCGGCAAATGATTCAGCAGTGAGTGCTGGGAGTTGAGCCAACGCAGACCAAATCTGAGGCGCACCCGGCACCACTGTTATCTTGCGCTTAGCAAATGTCTCAAGCGCCGTTATCGGATCAAAGCGTTCGACTAACACGACACTGGCTCCGATAGACAATGTGAACCCAAGAACGACATTGAGTCCAAAGATGTGGAATAGCGGCAACACCCCAAAGACGACATCGTTCGAGTTCATTAACGCGAAGCTGTCCAGTTGACGGACATTGGCAATCAGATTTTGGTGCGACAACATGGCCGCTTTCGGCGCGCCCGCGGTGCCGCTGGTGAACATCAAGATGGCCAACTGATGTGGGTCGACCGATGTAATTGGAATCGGCGGATGATCAAGGAGCCTGCTCAGTGTCAATGCCCCTTCGATTTCGTGACCATCGGTAGCAATAACTATTGTGAGCAACGGAATCGCGGTCCGATCGATCTCTTGCCAAGCCGACGTTGCTGTTGGTTCCACGACCACGGCTCGAGCACCTACGACCTGAAGCTCACGCTGAAGTTCAAGGGCCGGACTTGTGGGATTGAGCGGAACTACAACTGCGCCTAAGCCAAGGCATGCTAAATAACTAACAACAAAGTACGGACTGTTGCCGCACAGCAGAGCGACGCGATCGTCCGTGCCGACTCCAAGTTCGCTCAATGCCCCGCGTAGACGTCCAACCTGTTCATTCAAGGCACCATACGAAGTCGTTTGCCCACGACTAACCAAGGCATCCGCTGTCGGTGGATGTCCCTCAATAATTTGAGCGAAGTTCATGATTGCGAGTGTCTCCCTTGCCAATTAACGCATTACTAACGAGAGAACCCCGGCGGTAAAAATGGCAATGAGTAGAAGCGCGATAGCGAGGGTGGTTGCTGGACGCATCCGGCAACTCTAATTCTTTCGGCCGATATGTACATTTGTTGTGATTGGCTGCGTAGCCGCCGTGCCTGGGGCCAGTGACACAGGGTCGCTTGGCCCGAGATGTAGTTCCAGGGCCGCTGATCCACGATCAACGCAAATGGCAAGCATCCCGTAGGAGTCGACGACAAGAGCAATTCCTCCCACAACTTGTGAGAAATTGTCGACGACGGGCAGAGATCGAACAACTTGTTCTCCCGTTCCCAGGTTCGTGATCACGACTCGGATCTGTTTTCCCCACTCGACGATGTCTTCAACGCTGATATTTAATTGACAATTTCCGTAGCGATCGACCCATGTGACTTCGCCTTGCAAGCCACCGTCCAGTTCTCGTGGCAACGGAACGATTCCCGGCAGTAACAACGAAGTGTCAATCTCTTCGCCAAGTTCATTGATCGGAACACCGTTGCACAGGTAGGCCGCGGCCGGCGCGAAAATGTCTCGTCCGGCAAATGTGTTACCAGGGGCGGCCAATTGGTACTCAGAATTGTTGAGCACGACCGCCATTTCGGCACCACCGGCCAAGGCGATTGCAGCGGCTAGCAATCCGTTGTCGGGACCAACGAATATGCCCGTACCACCGGCCACCGAAATGGCCACTCCTCGCCGCGACGACCCCACCCCTGGGTCGACAATTGCGAGTACGACACCTTGGGGCACATATGGAATGCATCGGGCGAGTGCAAGTGATCCGGCTCTCACATCGAATGGAGCAATCTCATGGACTAAATCGATGACTCGGACATGAGGCGCGATATCAGCAATCACCGATTTAACAACACCGACAAATTCGTCGCTTACGCCAAAGTCAGAGAGAAAGGAAATGTTTTCAAATCGCTGCGTCATCGTGTCCCACGCTATTGCTGATTAGTCGCTGCTGAACGCAGAAAAACGAATGGGCCGATGCCAACCCCCCGACGGCATCGGCCCAAACGGCGCACTCTTGCAAGCGCGACTCCCGGCTGGGGGGTAACCCCGCCCGGTGATCGTGACCTTTGACATACCCTATTCATCTTTTCGGCTACTGGGAAAATATCTCAGCACTTTCTGAGAAATATTTTTTGGCTTAGGCACCCATTTCTCGGCTGCGGCGAACCGCCGCTGCCACTGCCGCCGTGATCGTCTGGCGAAACCCCGCCTGTTCTAGAGCGTCAATGGCCGCCCAGGTAGTCCCGTTGGGTGATGTCACGTGTTGCCGCAGGACGGCAGGAGTCTCGGGGCTTGCAGCAAGTAGGGCCGCAGACCCGACAAGTAATTGCCTCACCAGACCATCTGCGACTTCTGGAGATAGACCCTGGCTAACTGCCTCAGAGATGAGACACTCGGCGAGCAAAAAAACATATGCGGGGCCAGAACCAGATATTGCTGTGACGGCGTCCATTTGAGATTCGGGCACTCGCACCACCGTGCCAACCGAACCCAATACTTCCTCGGCCCACACAATATCGGTCTCCAAACAATTCGGTGAAAATGAAATCGCGCAAGCACCCTTGCCGACTAGGGCCGGTGTGTTGGGCATCGCGCGAATTACGGCGACCGAATTTCCGCTCGCTCGTTGCAGAGTCGAAATGTTGACTCCGGCGACGACTGACACTATTCGACGCGCTCCGGCGGCAGCGGCGGCCATACATGCGTCGACCGCCGCTGGGGGTTTGACGGCAATCACCGCCGATTCACATGATTCCGGCGCTTCGATCACATTGCTGTTTGGGAATAGTTGACGCAGTTCTTCTCGTCGATCTGCCGATAACTCGGCGACTGTGATATGCGCCGGAGCCCAACCGTTTTTAAGGAGCCCGCCAACCAGGGCGGAGCCCATGACTCCCCCACCGACGAAAGTAATCGCTGGTTGGGTCACGCCAAGAAGGCTACCGAGATGCGCCCGAGTCGACCTCACGTCTTCCCCGACCGCGGTCAACTCGGGCGCCAGGAAGGATGTGTAAATTTCTCATGTCACTTGACTGGAAAATCCGATCTTCAGCAGCGGACGAAAACATTGCTCGATGGTGGCGTAGAGCGTCCCAATTATTCGATCGAGTTCAATTTCGGTGAGGCTGGAGAGAAATATTTCACCACGCAGAAAAACGGCGTCTTCATTTCCAATGGAGAAATGTGCGCCAACAAGCTTCTCGTTGCGCCGCAGCAAGGTTTCGTAGAGCAGTTCGGCGTTTTCCAGCGGAGCTGGCATTACATATGATTCGTATCGAAGCGAGCGCTGACCAAGCGTGAGCCACACAGTTGTGAATTCCTTTTCTTCTCCATGCATTCGCACATACCATCGAACTTCGTCACCCTCGCCACGATCGATGGCTCGAATCGAAGGATTGTGACGACGAATTAGGTCGAGCCATCCATCAATTTGTCGCTCTAAATCGGCGAGTGCCGACTCGTCAAACAGCTCGCTCATTGAGGCGGAAATCAATTACATGAAACTAGATCGCGAGCCAGGAGCTCGCTGTACACCCTGCGCACTCGTAGTGCCGCCGACTGCCACGAATAATTCCTGGCCCGCTCGGCGGCGGCGGTGCCCATCGACAAAGCCAATACGGGATCATCAAGCAATTGAGCCGTATACCGGGCAAACCCGATTGGATCACGCTGAGGAACGAGAAATCCGGTTCGGCCGTGGTCAATTAGTGAAAGGAGTCCGCCTACCGAGGTCGCCACGACCGGCACGCCACACGCCGACGCCTCCAGGGCAACGAGTCCAAAACTTTCGCTGCGAGACGGGACAAGTACGACATCGGCGGCTCGATAAAACGTGGAGAGCAAGTGATGCGGCTGTGGGTCGTAAAAGTGAACTCTTCCGGTCAGTCCAAGGTCGTCGATAATTGCCTGCACACGTCGAAGTTCGGGTCCACCTTCCTCGCCACTTGCACCACCAACAACGGTGAGCTGAACATCTGGCCGATTGAGTTCACCAAGTGCACGAACCGCGATATCGAGTCCCTTTAGCGGTTGAATTCGTCCAACGAACAAAAGCATCGGACCATCGCCAAGTCCCAATGCGCGACGAGCACCGCGACGATCGCCGGGTGAAAAAAACGCTCGCTCAACCCCAGGTGCAACTACTTCGACTGCACCGGGAGAGTCTCCGTATAACGCTTCAAATTGAATCTTTTCTTCGCTACAGCTCACGCATATCGCATCCGTACACCCGATAATCTCAATTTCTGCCTTTTCCCGAATCAGTGATTCAGCATCGCCGCCGAGACTTTTCACCCTGGCCAAAGTGTGAAAGGTGGTGATTAACGGCAGGTTCAATTCATGCTTGAGCTTGTGACCGGCAAGTCCGGACAACCAGTAATTGGCGTGAATTAAATCGGTTCCGCCACTACTTACGATATGACTGGCAACTCCCGCTGCGAACTCATCCACGACACCCAAAAGATCGTCCTTTGGCTGATCAAAAGACCCACAAGGAATGTGTACGACGCGATGATTCGGTTCGACCTCGATTGCGGAAGGAAGACCCGCCTTCCAGGCCCGCGTATAGGTCGTGCACTGCACGCCACTGCTGGCCAATGCCGAGACAAGTTCACGGACATAGACATTCATTCCGCCACCATCGCCAATGCCTGGTTGGGCAAGGGGTGAGGTGTGCATTGAAAGCACTGCAACACGCTGCATGGGAGATAAAACCTATCGGATTGGTCAGTTATTCCGTTTTGTCCGCATTGGGGTCGCCGGTGAAACTGCGGTAGACGGTGAGCAAACTGTGCTTTTGCACTGCATTGAGCCGCTTGTCGTTAGCAATGGCGTCGGCCACCCCCGTTATCGACGGTTCCTGCGGATCGAGAATTCCCGCTCGTTCGTACAGAGTTCCGGCCGAAATCTGGAGCGCACGGGCCAGTTGCTGAAGAATCTCGGCAGACGGCTTGCGCAACCCGCGCTCGATCTGGGAGAGATACGGATTCGAGACTCCGGCGATCTTTGCCAAATCACGAATCGACTTTTGCGCAACCTCGCGTTGCTGTCGAATGAAGTTGCCAACGTCGGGTAATCGTCGTTCAATCGTCATTATGAGGTTCTGTCAATCGCCCAATATTGACTCAACATCAGGTCCATCGTCTTTATAGCGACGAATAAGTTCGACGGTTAGTTCATCAATTTGGTCGAATAATCGGCGTCGTTCGGCAGATCGCTGATTCTCGAATTCCGACAATGAACCGGCGATTTGTTTCACCGAATCGACATCAAGAGTTCGAAGCGAACCAAATCCGATGTCCTCGCATAATCGTTCCAAGTCGCGCACCAAATCATGATCTGGCGAGAAATTTGTTTCTCGAGGTGGACGTGCAGAGCCACCACCGTGTTCTTGACCGAATATTCCAGCGAGATCGCTCGTGACGCTTTCGGTACTTGGCGATTTTTCAGCGCGACGACGAAGTTCGTCATTGGCAATGTCGAGGCGGCCCTGGGCTATTCGACGTGCGAACGATACTGCATCTTCCTGAGCCTGCAATTCGTTCCGTTGCTGACGAATTTCAACAAGCGAAAGTGTTGACAAGTCGAATTTACTCACAATTCGCCGCCCGATACCGGAGGCAAGACAGCAACCTCATCGCGATCGGTCACCGGTGTCGCTCCGCTCACTTGCTCTCCATTCATCCATACTCGACATGTTTTCAACACGGTGGCAAAGTCGGTACCGAATCGGGACACCGCGGCAGTCAAAACTTCGTCAACTGTTGCGCCAGGAACAATGTCATGGGAGGTGCCGGCGACCTCCCTCGCCGAGGCGAACAATCGTAATTGAGCCACATTTACAGCGTACCTTTGCCACTACCCTGCGTTGACGTGCCTTCGAATGTGAACAATGTTGACGACATCACCTCGCGCCTGCTTGTGATTCGCCACGGCCAATCGCTGTGGAACATCGAAGAACGTTGGCAGGGCAGAGCCAACATTGATCTCAGCGAGGAGGGAGTTAAACAGGCTCGTGACGCGGCCAAGAATCTCGGCACATTCGACATGATCACTGCCAGTAACTTGACTCGCGCGCTTCATACGGCACAGGTAATTTCTGAATCTCTTGGCATAGGTCCGGTCGAGATCGACGAGCGTTTGCAGGAATCCAATATCGGCCCTTGGGAGGGTTTGACTCGACATCAGATTGAAACTCGCTGGCCCGGTTATCTTGCGGGACGCCGAAAACCAGAAGGGTTCGAATCAGACCAGTCCATCGTGCAACGGTTTAATGATGCCATCACCGACATTTCCCATCGTTGCCAAAACGGCGATGCACTGGTGATAAGTCATAGCGGTGTAATTCGCACGATGCGTCATACTCTCGGTGTCAGCAACCCACGGCTTCCGAATCTTGGTGGCTGTTGGTTCTATGTTCATCGCGACGGTCGGATAAGTGCTGGCGACATCGTAACTCTGCTCCCAGATTTGCCCGGTGGTAACACGCTGTAAAGTGAACATTCGTGTTTGGCGGACGACTCGATTCCTCATTTGCCCCGCAAGTACGCCGAAACATAACCGCGGTCACATTGGCTCGGGTAGTTGCCAATGCCTGTTATCGATTTGCGCCTCCATTTCTCGCCGTAATCGCCAAGGATTTCAAAATTTCACTTCCTGAACTTGGAATTGCAATGTTTGTATCGGAACTCTCTGGATTGGTATCCCCATTTGCTGGACGACTCGTGGACCGTCTGAGACATCGCAATGCAATGTTGTTGGGTCTGGGTGGCACTTCGTTTGGTGTGACGATCGCTGCAATATCGCCAAACCCTGTATTTTTCGCCATCGGCATCACCTTTATGTGCACGACAAAATTGCTATTCGACTTGGGGCTTGGGGCATGGATTGCGGATCACGTTCCGTACGAGCGTCGAAGTCGCGTTGTTGGCTTTACCGAAACCGCATGGGCGCTTGGATTGCTGATTGGCGTTTCGGCAATGGGCGTTGCTACGGCGCTCACAAGTTGGCGTGGCGGTTACGCCGTCGGCGCAATCGGCGGAGTAGTGATGATGATAGTAATAGTTACTCGAGTGAAGTCCGAGCCGCGCACAGTGCACATACACGAGGCCAATCACTTTCGCCGAGTCAAGGGACGAGGCTGGATTGTTGTTGGCACGTCGTTTTGCATCATGGCGGGGAGCCAAAGCGTATTTGTCACCTTTGGTGCTTGGCTGGGTGATGAGTTCGGCTTCGGCCCGGCGGGAATCGCGGCGGTCGGCTTTGGGTTGGGTGCGGTCGAACTTTTTGCGTCGCTCAATAGTGCGACGAGGACAGACCAATGGGGAAAGGAGCGCAGTATCGCTCTGGGATCTTTCCTTATGCTGCCAGCCGCGGTTTTACTGGCAGTCGGATCAACTCAACTGTTCGTTGGACTCGCGGCGCTGGCAATTTATCTGATGGGTTTTGAATTTGCGGTGGTGAGCATGCTTCCAATATCAACACAGCTTGTGAAAAATAGTCCGGGCACTGGAATGGGTTGGGTACTCGGCTCCGGAACGCTCGGTCGCGCAACCATGTCGCTGGTGGCAACGGCTGCCTATGTCGAGTATGGAATTTCCGCACCCGCACTTATTGGCGGCGGGCTCGCCGTGGCCGCGTCGGTGACAATTTTATGGTTCCGTCGCCTCGGCGGAATTGACGAACCCGTTCGCCTATGACCCCTTAGCCGGGTTCAGCATTCCACCCACTGGTGTTACCTTGTTCGCCGGGAATCCGCCGCGTCGCGCGTGCTCATGGATCAACTCTTCGTTGGCCGCGTTATATACGCAATAGATCTTGTCCCCTGCCGCGTAACTGTGCACCCATTCAATCTCACTCCCCTCGCTCCTCATTCCGTCAATGACCCCATTGGAGTGTTTGGAGATTCGCTTCAACTCGTCGTCAGGAAGTGCACCCGCCCCTGGAATCTCACGTTCGATCAGAAACTGCTTCATAGTCCCTCCGTTGGTAATTTTAGTCAAGAGTACATCGGTTTCGAACCCGCTTCAACCCCGATAGGCGTTGGTGATTGGCAAGCGCCGATCCTTGCCGAATGCCTTCATTGTGACTCGAACTCCCGGTGGGCCTTGGCGTCGCTTGTACTCGTTCATGTCTACGAGACGTGCGACTCGACGCACAAGTTGAGCCTCATGACCAAGGGCGATAATTTCTGTCGCGGTGCGATCGTCTTCGACATACAGATCCAGAATCGCATCGAGCACATCATAGGGCGGCAAACTTTGGTCGTCGCGTTGATCTGGACGAAGCTCCGCCGATGGAGGCTTGCTGATGATGCCATGCGGAATGACTTCCCTATTTGCCCGAAGATTGATGTGGTTACATAACTCGTATACCGTCGATTTAAATAGGTCTTTGATCACGGCAAATCCGCCGACGGAGTCGCCATAAAGGGTGAAGTACCCGACCGCCAGTTCACTCTTATTTCCCGTCGTCAACACCATCCAACCAAACTTGTTGGAAAGAGCCATCAATGTGGTACCCCGAATTCTGCTTTGCAGGTTCTCTTCGGTGAGGTCGGCCGGCTTTTCTGCAAAACTGGACGCATACATTTCTAAATACGCCTGGAACGCCGGTTCAATGGAAATTGTCTGCAACTCGATGCCGAGATTTCCCGCCAATTGCGCCGCGTCCGTCCGTGAACCGGCACTCGAATACCTTGACGGCATCGAAACACCATGAACATGCTCGGCACCAAGTGCTTCGGTGGCTAATACGGCCACCAATGCCGAGTCCACTCCACCCGACAGCCCAATCACAACATCGGAAAAGCCATTTTTTTTCACATAATCTCGTACGCCGGTGACGAGGGCCCCATACAGCTCCTCAAAATCTGAACAGCGCGGTGAGATCGACGGAATGACTGCCGAAGAATGAGTCTTGCCACGCGATGAGACCTCGATAACGCCGGGATGAATTTCGGTTCCACTCGCCGGGAGTTCAAGATCGGTCACGAGTAGGTCATCGACAAATTGTGGCGAGCGCGAAATTAACGAGCCGTCGGCTGAAAACATCATCGATCCCCCATCAAACACCAGCTCATCTTGGCCGCCGATCTGATTGACATATGCGATCGCACAATGATTATCCTTGGCTCGCTCACTCAGCATCTGCTGCCGTTGACCAATCTTGCCGCGGTGATATGGGGACGCGTTGATGTTGATATTGAGTACGGCTCCCGCGAGGGCCTGGGATCGAACCGGCCCATCTGCAATCCAGATGTCTTCACAGACGGTGATTCCGACAACAACGCCACCAATTTGAAACAGTGTTGTCGAGCCAGAATCGTCGAGCCCGGAGGAAAAATAACGCTCTTCGTCGAACACGCCATAGTTTGGCAAAATCTGTTTGAAATAGGTTCCCCGCACTTCACCTCCTTGACAAACCGCGGCGGCATTGAATAGTCGACCTTGATGATCCACATCGACGAAACCTAAGACGGCGACACAATCTCCTGTTTGCTCGGCAAAGCCACGCATGGCGGCACGATTGTCGGCGACAAATCCAGCCTTCAGGACAAGATCTTCCGGTGGATAACCGCTAATACAGAGTTCGGGAAATGCGACCACGTCGCAGTCCCGAGAGCGTGCATCTCGATACGCGTTGACGATCAGTTCGACATTTCCTGCAAGATCTCCGACCGTGGGATTGATCTGGGCCAGTCCAATTCGCAGAACACCTGAGGTTGCGACCACAACTTCAGGCTACGGAATAAATAACTTCACGCTCCGTTCACAATTGGGCAACGGCAAGGTAACGCCAATCGGCAACAATTGTGGGATAACCGAGGCGGTCAAAATATCAATGAATTGTCTATGCCCCGCCTCCCAACCGGAAGGAAATTCAATGGCTTATCAGGCTGAATACATCTGGCTCGACGGCCATAAACCAACGCCCACGCTTCGGTCAAAGACAAAAATCATTCCTAGTGGAGAAAAGACCCCGCCGATCTGGGGGTTCGATGGATCGTCCACCGAACAGGCCACGGGCGAATTGTCCGACTGCATCTTGAACCCAGTCTTCAGTTGTCCCGATCCGCTACGCGGGGGGAAAAATATTTTGGTGTTGTGCGAGGTGCTGATCGCATCGACCGGAGCTCCACACCCAACCAATACTCGGGCCGCGTGCGCGGTTGCGGCCAAGAAATTTGCGGCTCACGGAATGATTTATGGCATCGAACAGGAATACACGATGATGCGGCTAAACGGTCGACCGTTGGGATTCCCTGAACTGACTGGTGAGCCTGAACCGCAAGGTCCTTACTATTGCGGCGTTGGCGCTGGTCGAGTGATGGGTCGGGAAATCATCGAGGAGCACACGCAGGCATGTCTGGATGCCGGGCTTGACATTTCGGGCACAAATGCAGAGGTGATGCCAGGTCAATGGGAATTTCAAATCGGTCCTTCGGACGCTCTTACCGTCAGCGATCACATGTACATTGCTCGATGGCTGCTGAGTCGAATCGCCGAGGACTTCGACGTGGTCATCTCATTGGATGCGAAACCGCAAAAGGGTGATTGGAACGGAGCAGGTGCGCACACCAACTTCTCGACCGCGGCCATGCGCTCAAGTTACAGGCCGATTGAAGAAGCATGTTTGGCGCTCAGCGAACGAATAATGGAGCACGTGAGCAATTACGGTCACGACATCGAGAGCCGACTCACCGGTAAACACGAAACCGCGCCGTTCAACAAGTTCACGTTTGGCGTATCTAACCGTGGCGCCTCCGTTCGTATCCCTTGGCAGGTGGCCCGAGATAAGAAGGGCTACGCCGAGGATCGACGCCCCAATGCAAACTGCGATCCGTATGTCGTCACCCAACTCATCTTGGAGACTGTCTGTGGCTCGGCCAAGTCTCCAGGGGGCTCAAAGAAGTCGAGCAAAAAGAAGTCGGGCAAGAAGAAATCAAGCAAGTGACCTCGGCATAGATATTTGTGCCGCTCAAACGGCAGACTTAGGGGATGTCGGGTATGCATGAACAACAGCGTGACTATGTGCTTCGCACCGTCGAAGAAAGAGGTATTCGACTTGTCCGACTGTGGTTCACCGATGTCCTAGGCAATCTGAAGAGTTTCGCCATCAGTCCGGCGGAAATGGAAAACGCGTTAAACGACGGAATGTCGTTCGACGGTTCATCGATCGATGGTTATAGTCGCGTCCAAGAAAGTGATGTCTTGGCGATTCCAGATGCCAACACCTTTGAGGTTTTGCCATGGGTAGACCCAAAGGGAGCCGAGGCGCGAGTATTTTGCGATATCGCTCGATTAGACGGAACACCATTTGACGGAGATCCGCGACAGGTGTTGAGACGAAATCTGGATCGCTCACGTAAAAGGGGCTATTCGTTTTACATTGCGCCCGACATCGAATACTTCTACTTTGCACCGCCCATTTCGGGACAGCAACCCGTCCTCCTAGACGAAGGTGGATTCTTTGACTTGACGAGCACCGACATTGCCAGCTCGTTGCGCAAGGAAACAATCCGCACTTTGGAAACGATGAGCATCCCTGTGGAATACAGTTTTCACGAAGACGCACCTAGCCAACACGAAATCGATCTTCGGCACACCGATGCACTAACAATGGCCGACAGTGTCATGACATTTCGATTTGTCGTGAAGGAGATTGCCGCCCTTCACAACGTGCACGCAACGTTCATGCCCAAGCCTTTGGAAAAAATTCAGGGTTCGGGAATGCATTTGCATTTGTCGCTTTTCACCGGCGAAGACAACGCGTTTCATAGTTTCGACGACCCATACAATCTCTCGCCGACCGCCAAACATTTCATGGCCGGTCTGTTGAGGCACGCCGCTGAAATCACTGCAGTGACCAATCAAACCGTCAACAGCTACAAGCGACTTGTGCCAGGCTTTGAAGCCCCCGTCCACATCTCATGGGCCCGCAATAACCGAAGCGGACTCATTCGTGTTCCAATCCCAAAACGCCAGAACGAATCTGCAACGCGGATTGAATACCGATCGCCGGATCCAGCCTGTAATCCGTATCTAGCCTTTTCTGTCATCCTTGCCGCCGGCCTACGGGGAATCGAAGAAGAGTATGAATTGCCAGTCGAGGCAGATGCCAATCTGTTTGAGATGGACGACACCATGCTTGCCAAACTCGGGATTGCCCAATTGCCTCAATCACTTTCCGAAGCGCTTCGAGTGATGGAGAATTCATCGCTGGTCGCCGAGGCACTTGGTGATCACATCTTCGAATGGTTTCTGCGCAACAAGCGTGATGAATGGCGCGATTACAAAACACATATAAGCCAATTTGAACTCGGTCGCTACCTACGGGCCATATGACAAACCACACCTCTCTCGGCGCGAGCAGCGATCAGGTGAACAATATGGTGGCCGTATTCCCGTCTCCACCTCCAGTGGATTTGGCTCGCACACTCGACCTGGCCGGTTACCGATGGAAGGCCGCCAGCACTGGTGCCGAGGCTGCCCAGAATGAACCGAATGGGGGTTGGGCCGGAGCCGTCGTGATGTGCGACGATGATCCGGAAGGCGGATGGGCATTTTGTCGATCGCTGCGAAAGCGTGACGTGCCGGTCCAGCGCGTACTTGTGATGGTGAGCGGTGCCCAGCTTCCCGATCTCGAGATGCGCGATGACCTCTTCGATGACTTCTGCCTCGCGCCTTTCCACCCTCGCGAACTCGAAGCGCGTCTACGACACTTATTCTGGACCGAATTTTCCGGCAAACTCGAATCTCTCGTTGAGTATGGCGGACTTGTGCTCAATCTTGAAACGTATCAAGCGTCGTTTGGTGGTCAGCCACTCGACCTCACATATATGGAATACGAGTTGTTAAAGTTCCTCGCGCAAAATCCAGGCAAGGTGTTTTCGCGTGAAACCTTGCTGTCTCGTGTTTGGGGTTATGAGTACTTTGGCGGGGCTCGAACCGTTGACGTTCACATTCGACGGCTTCGCGCCAAACTCGGAGAGGAACATGCCAACCTCATCCAAACAGTGCGAAGCGTCGGATATCGCTTTGGGCAGTCAAAGTGGTCGGCCTAGATCACGACCGTCACAATTGTTGTCACACCAATGAGAAGGAACACGACACCGGCAATTCTCTGAATTATTCGAAGCGGGATATGTCGTTGAACCCACGCTCCGATAACAACACCAACCCCTGAAACCATGCTTAGCGCCAAGATTGCGCCAATCGCGACCGCAACAGGATCGTCAAAGCGCACAGCCAGGCCGGCCGTTGCCAATTGAGTGAGATCGGCAAATTCAGCGACGAGGATAACGGAGGCGGCTATCCAGACGATATGAATTGGGCTCTTCAACTTCGGCCCAAGGCCGTGCCTATCGTCGCTATTTTCAACTTTCTGTCGAAGCGTGAGAAGGCCGCCCAAAGTAAACATCGCTCCGACCAAAACGTGAAGTGGTTGACGAGGAAGCGTAGTCAGTGCCGCTCCAAATAGTACGGCGATGACGACGTGAGTGGCGTACCCGAGAGTTACGCCGCACCATACAGCAAGTCGATTTTTATAAGTGGACGAGAGCATCAACGTTGCCAGTAACGTTTTGTCCGGCAACTCCGCTAGCGCGATCGCAAAGAAGGTAACGACCACGTGCTGCAACATCTTGACCGAATCTAACCGTTGAGTTTTTGCATCAGGGTCGCTAGTTGACGATGTCGTTTGAGCATTTCGTCAACCTTTGTACTTACAAGTTGACCATCGCGGACGACCAATCGACCGTGCACGATTGTGTCGCGTACCGAAACTGGACCGCATCTGAGCCACGCCTCAATCGGATCGGAGATGGCACCAGCGAACTGCGGTCCAGTTAGCGACCACACGGCGAGATCCCCAACCGCGCCGATACTAATTTCACCAATCTCCCCGATCCGGCCGAGACAGCCAGCGCCGCCGCGCGTCGCGAGCTCGAGCGACATCCGAGCATTGCCAGATGAAACTCCACTTCGAAGTTTGGACAGCAACATAGCCTGACGGGCCTCCAGCCATAAAGATGCGGAGTCGGCCGAGGAGGAACCATCCACGCCAAGCCCAACGTGAACTCCCGCCGCACGTAGCTCAACCACCGGAGCGATACCGGACGACAAGATGAGATTGCTACTCGGGCAATGAGACACGCCAATATGTGCACGACCAAGTCGCTTAATCTCATCCTTATTGGGCATTACGCAATGGGCGACCCATGCCCGATCGGTGCACCAACCAACATCTTCGAGATACTCCATTGGGCGACGGCCGAAGGTTGCCAGTGAAAAAGCATCGTCTTCAGCATTTTCGGCAAAGTGGGTGTGCAACCGAACTCCATGTTTTTCGGCCAATAGTGCGGACTCGATCATCAGTCGCTTTGTGACAGTAAACGGTGAGCACGGCGCAAGCGCAACGCGTACCATGGCTCCGTAGCTGCGGTCATGATGTTGCTCAATTGCGTGCTGCGACTCGGCCAAAATTGAATCATCGTCCTGCACCAAACTGTCGGGCGGCAATCCACCATCCTTTTGGGACAACGACATTGACCCGCGGGTCGGATGAAATCGAATGCCAAGTTCCACGGCGGCGGCGATCTCGGCGGAGAGTAAATCGCCAGCACCCTTGGGATGCACATACAGATGGTCGGAGGTGGTGGTGCATCCTGCAAGCGCAAGTTCGACTATCGCAATCCATGCCGAGACAAAGGCGGACTCCTCATCAAGCGTGGTCCACAACGGATATAGCGTTTGCAGCCAGCCAAATAGTGAGGTATTAGTCATTGGGGAATACGCACGAGTGAGATTTTGGAACATGTGATGGTGGGTATTCACCAAACCGGGAGTCACCAAGCATTCGGTTGCATCAATAACTGTCCTGGCAGCCGGCTCGGTTCCCGCCCGACCAACTCCACTAATTAAGCCATCACTGATTGCCACCCAGCCGCCAGGAATTTCATTTCGCTGCTCATCAACGGTCGCGACCAAAACGGCATTGCGAACGCATAAATCTGCGGTTGAGGTATTCAGATATTTAACTCAACAAGCTCGCTACCTTGGTGACGAATTTCAGCATCGCGGCAGAGAAAATGACCAATGAGGGCGGCTATCGCAACTGACGACATTCCGACCACGATCGGAAATCCAAGTAGGACTGCGACAAGTACCACGCCACCGGCCATGGTCATGCCTTCGCTGGCTTGTATGCCCACGCCTCAATCTCAACAGCACCACCGAGCGGCAGCGCGGCCACCCCAATGGTGCTTCGCGCCGGACGACTTGAGCCGAAACCGGCCGAATATGCGGTATTGAACGCAGCGAAGTTATCCATATCGGTGAGGAAACAAAGAGTCTTTTTCACGTCACCGATTGTTACACCTGCGGATTTCAGATGAGCCTTAAGATTGGCAATAGATTGCGTCGTTTGCGCCCCGACCCCGCCGCTCACAAGTTTGCCTTCCGACAACCCGAGCTGACCTGAAACAATTATCCAATCTCCGGCTCGAACCACTGGCGTGTACGGTCCGACAGGTTTAGCGCCAATTGATTGTTTTCTATTTGATGTAGCCATGGCGACTATCGTAGACCCGCCCCCAGCACATACGATCAATTGCATGCCGCCACTTTCGCGTCGCCAACTACTTATTGGTGCTCTCGGAACCCTGAGTTTTGGCGCGACCACTCAACTGCTCAGTTCGTGTTCATCTGGATCTAACTCGTCACGCAATTTGCCAGACGATGTGCAACTGGTGCAACGATTTCCGGGGCTGCTTACGCCGGGGACAGTTCGGATGCCGATCTCGCTGGCGAATCAACAGGGACTTCTCACCGTCGACGCTGGTCAACAACCCGATGTTCTCACGGCTCAACTTGTTAATGCCGATAGCGGTGAAGTTGTTGTCAAGTCGCTTTCGGCGGCAAAGCATTCCCATGACTTGACGATTGCATATTGGCCGTTTCGCGCCGAGATCGCGGCACCCGGAATCTATTCGCTTGTCGTCGACGGTGGCCCAAAAGACGGAGTGGCAATTCAAGTTCTTGATCCAGCCCAAGTTCTGGTGCCGAAAATTGGTACTCCCTTACCGGGTTTTGACACCCCAACAACTGATAATCACCGTGGGGTGGAACCGATATGCACACGAACACCTGAACAATGCCCGTTCCATCACATCACTCTCACCGAAGCCTTGACAATTGGCAAGCCAATCGCTTATCTGGTAGGTACCCCCGCATACTGCTCGACCGGAGTGTGTGCGCCGGGATTGGAAGGACTAATTACGGCGAGCGATCAGTTCGGCGACGTCTTCACCTACCTTCATGCCGAGATCTACATCGACAACACCGCCACCACAGTCGCTCCCGCCGTAAAGGCCCTCAATATGACCTATGAGCCGGCTCTGTTCATAACCGACAAGCAGGGGTTAGTTACAGATCGGCTCGACGGTGTCTTTGATGCCGACGAAATCGTGCAGCGCCTAATGGCGATAGTCCGCTAGCGAATAGTCAACTAAAGCTATTGCCACAACCGCACGTGCGCGAAGCACCTGGATTGTTGATCTTGAAGCCGGCGTCTTGCAGCCCATCTTGATAATCAAGGCTTGCCCCGACTAGCAACTGGGACGATGCTTGGTCGACCACGACGCGCACATCACCAAATGTCATCGTCTGGTCTTCTATTGAAATGTCTCCATCAAAGAACATTTCGTACGAAAATCCGGAACATCCGCCTGGACGGACAGCAACTCGCAATGCAAGATCGGTGGCACCTTCGGCCTCTAGCAATTGCTTGACCTTGGTGGCGGCTGTATCGGTGAGAGTAATCATCGCCTTCATTGTATCCTTTCGCCAACGTTCTGTGCCAAGTAAGGCATGAATTCTCTCGCGGCAGAGCGGTAACTTGTAAGCATGGTCGAACGACGGGTGGCACCCCCGAGCGTTGAAGAAGTACAGAATCTATTGCGGGCCGTCATAGACCCCGAACTGGGTGACAACATCGTGGATTTGGGAATGGCAACTGGGGTAAGCGTTTCTCCGGATGGGCTGGTCTCGATCGGTATCAAACTCACAATTAAGGGATGCCCGTTGCGAGCCCAAATCAAAAACGATGTCGAGGGTCGCGTAAGTCGGCATCCAGGCGTGAGCAAGGTCGAGATTGAATGGGGCGAGATGAATGCCGACGAGCGCACAAATGTGATGACTCGTGCTCGTTGGAATGCGCGCGAGCAGGCGCCCGACACACAGATTCCCTTGAATACCCGAATTTTGGCGATTTCCAGCGGCAAGGGCGGGGTCGGAAAGAGTTCGGTTACCGTCAATCTCGCGGCCGCCCTCGCCCAGCAAGGACACATCGTGGGAGTTCTGGACGCGGACATTTGGGGATTTTCCATTCCACGGATGCTTGGGATGTCAGATCGTCTCGAGGCGCGTCGAATGAACGGAAGCGCCAAGCCACAAATCATTCCCAACGAGCGAGTCGTCGGCAACGGATTACTCAAGGTGGTGTCGACCGGAATGCTCGTGGACGACGAGAGCACGGCCTTAATGTGGCGCGGGCTTATGTTGACCAAGGCCGTCGAACAGTTCCTGAAGGATGTTCACTGGGGCTCCCTTGATTTTTTACTGATTGACATGCCGCCCGGTACCGGCGACGTGCAAATGGGGCTGGCTCGGATGTTGCCACGTACTGATCTGATCATTGTCACCACACCGTCGGTCTCAGCCCAGAAAGTTGCCATTCGTGCCGCCGATATGGCTCGACGGAGTTTCCTTCGTGTCGCAGGTGTGATTGAAAACATGAGCTCGTTTACCTGTGAACACGGAATCTCGCATCCGTTATTTGGCGAGGGTGGGGGTCAGGCGCTCGCCGACGAGATCGGTAGCGAATTGCTCGGTCGCGTCCCGATTGAGTCCGCAGTTGCGTACGGTGGTGACATCGGCGAACCAGTGACTATTGGCGGCGACAGTGCTGCAGCAAATGAATTTCGGGCGATCGCGCAACGGATCGTGTCTGAGACAGTTCCTGCGATCGAAATGGCAGGATGTTCTGCGCGCTTACTCGACGCCGTAGAAGTTGCATTTAAGAATAAACCATCCGTTCTCCCAAATCAATCCTCGTAGCCGGGTTGATCGGGCAAAATAATACCGATCACTTTTCCATCGCCGTCGGTTCGCAATCGCGGCAGGATAGTTGTTGGAACACCGATCTGGGACGCCGCGGTGAGTACATCAGTGGTGGATTGGCGAGCGGCTAGAAATTCAAGATTCTTTATTGTCGGTGGAATCATCGCCAATTCGCCGCGCTCTCGTCGCAACAGTGCCTCTCCGGGCGAAATCCAGAGACTGGCGATGGTCTCACCGTCGTCGTGCAATGGCTCTTGAGCCTGTGGTGCTCGCGCAACAAAGAATCGCGTGTCAAACCGGCGAGACTCTCCAATTGGTGTGATCCAGTGACTGACATAGTGAATTGAATCCGTTACTAGATGCAAGTTTTCACGAAGGCATAGCTGCGTCAGAGTTAAAGTACCGTCATAAATTTGTTGTCGTGCCTTGGCGAACCTGGCCACCACATCTGGATCGTCGAAGCGAAGGATTTCCTGACTTGATGCATGGCGAGCGAGCAATACTCCGGCTTCTTCAAAACACTCCCGAATAGCCGCCACCCAAAATGCGAGACCACCAACAGGAACTTGCAATAAATCGCTCGCCTGCTCATCGCCCAAGCCGTCACACAAAGCCTCGAGATCACTTGCACTGTCACCTACATCCACTCGTCCGCCGGGAAACACATACATTCCCTTTGCAAACGACGCCGACAAGGTGCGCTGGAGCATGAACACCTCAAAGTCGGCCGTGATTCGATCGCGAATAAGCATCACTGTGGAGGCAGGTCGAATTGGAACGTCTGATGACATCGATCGAACTCTATTCAGCGCAAGATGACTATGAACAACTGGAACTATTAGTACAAAATGTGATCCTGCGCAACAGGCAGTAGGTTGCTGGCGTGGTCGAATCTCCAATGATCTCTGCCGATCAACGGCCGCCTTCGGTAGATGCACTGGCCCGCCAACTTGCGATGCAATTTGAACTACCTCATGCCGTGCTTGTTGACTGCGCTCGAATTGCAATTGCCCGCGGAGATGCGGATCAGGCAACCCAGTTGGCAGCAGAGTTTCGGCGAAAACTACTCACTGACGTCATCAACGCCACCGGTGTATTACTGCACACCAATTTGGGCCGAGCACCACTTGCCTATCGGCACTCGAGTCGCCCAAATTCATTGGAGCTTGATTTGTTGACCGGAGAGCGTGGGTCTCGACAGCGGGGAATCGGCAGACTCCTTGCACTGCTCTGCGGCGCGGAAGACGCATTCGTCGTCAACAACAATGCGGCGGCAATCCTGTTGGTGGTCAGCGCATTGGCCAGCCGACGCGACGTGGCCGTTGCCCGCGGCGAAAGCGTCGAGATCGGCGGCGGTTTCAGAATTCCCGAAGTACTGGAGCAAAGTGGTTCCCGACTCGTCGATGTTGGGACGACCAATCGAACTCGACTTCGTGACTATCGCAAGGCGATTGACTCTTCTAAAAACGACATCGCGCTCGTACTCAAGGTTCATCCGTCGAACTATCACATGCAAGGATTCGTCGAAGAAACTGCGGTCAGCGAGTTGGCGACTCTCGGAGTCCCCGTGATTGCCGACATCGGATCAGGATTTATTGACAATTCCTGCCCATGGATCTTTGGACCTCCACCAGCATGGTTGGCGAACGAACCGGCAGCGAAACAGTCGCTTTCCAATGGCGCCTCGCTTGTCACTTTTAGTGGCGACAAACTATTTGGTGGTCCCCAGTGTGGAATCATTGTTGGCCGTGCCGATCTCATCGCCACGTGCGCCAAACATCCACTTGCTCGGGCGCTTCGGCCCGGCGCACTCACCATTTCGTCGTTGCACCAAATTGCATTGTCCTACTTACAGAAGACGGTCTGCGAAGATGTGCCGTTTTGGAAGATGGCAACTGTCCCGCTCAGCGAACTTGACCGCCGCGCCGAACAAATTGTTGCAACGGCCCAGCGCGGTCGAGTTGTTGACTGCCTTGCGCTCTCTGGGGCAGGATCAACTCCGGGTTCAACGATTCCATCTCGCGGCATATCTATAGCCGGTGACTATCTTGCCGAATTGCGTGCTCATCAGCCACCCATCATCGCACGCGTCGCAGATCAACAGACACTGATTGATCTGCGTTCGGTACATCCCGATGATGATCCGATTCTCGTCGCTGCGCTCCGTTCACTTCCTGACAAATAGACAAAGTTAAATTCATGCGTGTCATCGCCACTGCTGGACATGTGGACCACGGCAAATCTTCGCTCGTCCAGGCACTGACGGGGATTGACCCCGACCGCTGGGAAGAAGAGAAGCGACGCGGCATGTCGATCGATCTGGGATTTGCGTTCGCTACCTTGCCGACTGGTGAAGTGGTGAGTTTTGTTGACGTGCCGGGACACATTCGATTCCTCCGCAATATGCTCGCTGGTGTTGGTGGCGTTGACGCATGCATGCTGGTTGTGGCAGCAAATGAGGGTTGGATGCCACAGACCGAAGAGCACCTGCGGATAATTGATTTGCTCGGCATTGGCCACGGAGCAGTCGTCGTCACCAAATCCGACCTCGTAAACGAAGTCATGTTGGAAACTGTTACCAGCGAGATTGGCGACCATGTCCGCGGTACATTTCTTGAGTCTGCACCAGTGATTCCCGTGTCCAGCGCAAATGGAGAAGGACTCGACGAGCTGCGTGAATGTCTTTCCACTCTTGCCTCCCGCAAGTCGCGAACGTCAGATCGCCAACGCCCTCGTTTGTGGATTGACCGAGTCTTTGCGGTGAAGGGTTCGGGTACGGTCGTGACTGGAACCCTCACCGACGGATGCGTAAACGTTGGTGACCAACTTGTGGTGTTACCCAACTATCAGGCAGTAAGGGTGCGCGGAATTCAAACTCATGGCCGGGCAGTTGATTTACTCGAGCCAGGTCAACGGTGCGCATTGAATTTGAGTGGTATAGATCACCATCAACTGGTTCGTGGATCGGTGCTGGTTCGCGATCGCCAGTGGAAACCAACTAGTCGTTGCGACGCGCGTCTCGTCGTGCTTGGCTCACTAAAGCATGACGTCGGTCATCGCGGCAACTACATGATGTACCTCGGATCTGGAGAGTTTCCGGTATCCCTACGCGTCATCGGTTCCGACCACATCACACCCGGCTCTACCGGATCGGTTCGGCTGCACTGGAGTACCGACATCCCGATCCTTCCGCGTGACCGGTTCATTCTCCGTGAAACCGGACGAGACGAAACTATTGGCGGTGGCGAGGTACTCGATATCGACCCACAGTTGCCTCTTTCTCAAGCTTCACCTGATCTCACAATCGATCGGATAGTTCATGAGCGCGGTTGGATTTCGCAGCACCAATTGGAGTTGCTCACGGGCGAGACAGTGGCTCCGACCGCTGGCGAATGGATCGTCTCTCCACCTGCCCTGAAGTCCGCGATTCAGGCGGTCCAACAGAGGGTGTCCCACGGTGGATCACTCGGTGTCGAACTTTCGTCTCTTTCGAAGCATGAACAGTCGGTAGTAAGTCTGATTCCAAATACTCGGATAATTACCGGTCGACTATTCGCTGGTGTCGACGACGGTATCGCCAAACATCCTTATGTCGAGCAGTTCTTACGTGCTGGATGTTCTCCGCCCAACCAGGCAGGGCTTGACGGCGCCATCATCCGTCAACTCGTGCAACGAAATATTCTTGTCAATTGTGATGGAATTATTTTTCATTCCCAGGCAATAGTCATGGCAACATCTGCCGTCAAGGATTTGCTCCAACTGAATCCCCCGGGGTTTTCGATTTCGCAGTTTCGAGACGCGCTTCATATCACTCGAAAACATGCTGTGCCGCTCATTGAGTTCCTTGATCAACAAGGCATCACTCGTCGGAGTGCAGATTTACGAGTCGCCGGAACCCGCCTATATTAATAGTTAACCCGCTACTAACTTGTATTTAGGATTTGCGTTTGCTTTGACCAAGCACCCATGCGCCAAGCACGGCAACTGCACTCCCAAAGATGGCCAGAACAGCAACATTTTCTCCGCGTAGAACGACTCCGAGAAACAACGACACTGCAGGCATGAGGTACAGGCTCGCCGATGCTCGTGTTGAACCGATACGCCCGGCCAGCGTCGCTATTGCGTAGTGCGCCATGGCCGTGCCAAATACACCGAGCACGATGACGGCCGCAAATGGTCGCCAGGCGAAGTCACTGTTGCGCAAGGAATACAGACCCATTGGTGCCAGCAAAACAACGGCGACGAGTTGGGCCCGCCACAATATAGGTAGCGCACCGAATTCGCGCTGTAGTGGTGCCGCAACATTCAGCGCAATCCCGTAGAGCATGAGGGCACCGAGCACCAAAACGACCCCGAATGTGCTCGATGAGCCTTCATTGATCGTCGGCAGGGCAATACAGAAAACTCCAATCAAACCGATAGTCAAACCGAGCACCTGGCCGGAGGGGAGGAGTTGTCGCCCAATTGCCATCGCTACGAGAGCGACAAACATCGGCGTGGCGCCATTCAACATTCCGACCACACTGCTGGACACATGCTGTTCTGCAAACGGAAACGCGGTGAGTGGAATGGCGATCCACACGACACCAAGCAACATGGTTCCACGCCATGCACCGCGTGGAACCGATGCCCGGGCCTTGGGAAAGGTTCCCAGCGTGAGAAACCCGATGAGTACTCGCAACGGGGTAATGAGCCCGGGAGAAAACGAATCAAGAGCGATAGCGATGAAATAGAAACTTGAACCCCAAATGACTCCAGGAACAGCCAAGAGCAACCAGTCAATGGATTGAAGCGTTGCGGTTTCGGACGCCACACGACGCGCACTATTGGCGCCGTCAATTGTGACCATTCTTAGATTCTCACTTTCGGTTTCAATTTCCTGCCCGTTCGTCCATCATGTATAACTCCGCTCAGGAGAAATTGGTTGCGTGTCACGTGCCGCGCGACGGATTGCGCATTTCGCGATAGTCCCGGGCGGCCCCTTCCAGTGGTTCGACATCGAGAGTCACGCCATCTATTCCCACAACACGGAGGGTTGACCCGGCCGTAAGTGGGGTCGCCCGGTTTGTGCGGGCGCGCCACGAGGCCTCATGAACTTTGACGATGCCATCGGGGGAAATGTCGGTTATCGCGATGCCAGTCGAACCGATCATCCACTCTCGACCGATTGTTGGGGTCGCAAATCTAGTTCTCACAATTGAGGGCATGCCGACGATGAACGCAAGCGACATCATGATGATGCCTGAAGCGAGTGTTAGCCATGACAAGCGCATGTCAGTGCCATCGATTGGCCTGTACAGAGTAAAGGATGAAACGACAAACATTCCGAGCCCAATCGCGGTCCATAGCCGAGGTACTCCAACTTGAACATCGATCGCCAGCGCAAGTACCGCCAGAATTAATAAGTCAATGCTCCACCCGCGAACCGGTAGCGCCGCAAGTCCATAGCAACTTAGAACTGTGCACACGGCACCGACCAGTCCTGCGATTCCAATTCCGGCGGTAAAGAATTCGAGTACAAGTAGCGCGAGGCCAATCGCGAACAACAAATATGCGACGGGCGGGCTTGCCACGGTGTGCATAAGTTGGTTCAATACTCCAAGTTTGAAAAAACGCGTGGTTGTGGTTTCGCGAACGACTTGACCGCTTCCGTTCAAAGTTTCGACGGTGGTTGTAAGTAATTTTCCATCGATTGTGAGGCCGTCAAGCACATTGATCATGTTGCGAACCACCGGAACGCCTTCGTCACTTCCAGACTGTTTGAGCACACCCAATCTGCGCGCGTCAACGAAACCAAAGGAAGCGGTGCGCAATCTCACGCTTGCTTCGCCCATACTCACCTCGATGCCATTCACCACGAGCGGATCCCCTGCATATCCGATTCGAGTTCCGGGTGCCATCGCACTGACATCGGCGACTGCGAGTAGCTGTGCAGATAGGCCATAGGCGCGAGCGCCGGATGGTCCAACCCAGATTGCCACCGGAATATTTGCCCCGGCAATGCGTTCAAGCAACTGCGTCATCCTTTGGGTGGACACTACGGACCCACGTGAATTTAGTTGCAGGATCAATGCCTGCGCTCCATTGATCGCCGATCGATCAAGTGCTTGCTCGATTTCGTGAGCGACTACATCGTCGATAAGTCCACTCACCGCAAAGATATCCACCGGCGCCAAATCAGTCGCTGAATCCTCGGCCCTTGCCGAATGCGTCGAGATAAACAGCAGGGCAATCGCGGCAAGTGCCATAACTCTGAGTAACCTGCGCAAGGAAGCCTCCGGAGGGCGCGTGGACCAATTGACATTCTTCACCGCTTCCCGCATCTTGATAGTTGCGGGAAAGGGCGGTGTCGGCAAGACAACCGTATCTGCTGGACTGGCGATGGCAGCAGCACAAATTGGCCTCAGTGTTCTGTTTGTGGAGTTGGACGAAAAACCGAGCTCGGAACGATTCTTTGCTTGCCCAACACCACTAGGTTACGACTCGACCGAAATTGCCGTGATCGATCCACAGAGTGGAACTGGCCAATTACGGGCCCGACGAATAACCGCTCAGGCGGCCCTTAGCGACTACCTAGACACTCACGGATTGGGCAGAGTCTCGCGGCGACTCATGAAAAGTGGGATTGCCGACATCATTGCCACCGCCGCACCCGGAATTGATGACTTATTGGTTTTGGGTAAAATCAAGGCCCTCGACATTGAAAATGTGGCCGATCTCATCGTCGTGGATGGACCAGCGGCCGGACATGCCATTTCAATGCTGATGGCGCCGCGGGCCCTACACCAAACCGTTAGCGGCGGACCGATTCACCAGCAAGCGGAAGAAATTCTGGGGCTGCTTGGCGACGGCTCGCGCTGTCAAGTGATGCTCGTAACGATTGCGGAAACAACGCCAATCAATGAGCTCGTCGAGACCGCATATGCGCTTGAGGAAGAGGTCGGGGTTCAACTCGCGCCATTGGTGATTAATTGCGTGGAAGAACAAGGGTTGCTCAACATTCACGAATCATTGAATCCGCAATCGGGGCTCGTGCAGGCAGGGCAGTTTCACAATTCACGAGTTACATCACAATTACATGAAATTATCCGACTTTCGCAGAGTATCCCGCTGCCGACACTGACCCTTCCGATTCTTTCGGAAATACATTGTGATGTCATTTCAGCGGCACTTCTCAATCAGATCCGATTGCTGCCATGATTTTCAAACAAGTCATAGACGAATCTGAGGTCATCATTTGCTGCGGGAGCGGCGGTGTTGGCAAAACCACTGCTGCGGCGGCAATTGGAATCGCTGCCGCGCGGACTGGCCGAAAGGTGATCGTTGTCACCATTGATCCAGCGAAGCGACTTGCCGACGCGCTTGGACTTAACGTTGTGCTTGGCAACGAACCACACCGTATCGATTCGGCTCATGCCGATCCAGGAGAGTTGTGGGCGATGATGCTCGATACGCAGGCGACTTTCAACCAAGTGGTCAGGACTCATAGCGCTAACAGTGCGCAGTTGGATCGAATCATGGCCAATAGGTTCTTCCATAATATCTCCAAGAATCTGAGCGGAACACAGGATTACATGGCCGCGGAGAAACTATTTCAACTTCATGGTGACACGCGATTCAATCTTGTCGTCATTGACACACCCCCCACTCGCGATGCACTCAACTTTCTAGACGCGCCAGGTCGCCTGATCCGATTTCTTGATCACCGGCTATACCGTTTTTTGCTCACGCCGGCCCGCGGTGGTCTAAAGGTGGTCGTCGCGGCTATGCAACCAATAGTTCGCGCCATCGCCCGCATTGTTGGCGCCCAAGCCCTTGATGACGCACTTGCATTTTTCCGCGCATTTGAAGGAATGGACGAAGGATTTCGACAGCGTGCATCGGAAGTCGTAACTCTGTTGCGCTCGCCCACCACTTCATACGTCGTGGTGACCTCACCCAATCTCGAGACCGTAACCGAGGCCAATTACTTCGTTTCCAAATTGCGCGAGGAGGGTCTGTCCACCGCGGCGCTCATCGTCAATCGAATCCAGCCGTCATTTGACACCGCAATCGTCGATCAAACTCCAGGACCGAGTTCTGATCTTGACCTCTTGGCGCTGCAACGAAATCTTCAACAGCTCAACGAACGCGCTCGAAAGCAAAAAACGTGCGTCGAAAAACTCATAAGTCATGTTTCGCCGGCTCCGGTTAGATTCGTTCCGCTACTCGCACACGATGTTGCCAGCACAGACTCCCTAGGTATTGTCGCGCTTCACCTGATGAGCGATGCCGCAAATTCGGAAGGTTAGAATCGCGGCGTGCACATTTTGCTGGCCACCGATGCCCAGTGGGTTCTCGATGAAGTTCTCGCCGCCCTCGGAACTCCAGACACCTCTTTCTCTGTGTGTCAAAACGGACGCGATGTCCCTGCCGCAATTGCCCAACGAACTCCAGATTTGGCGGTGTTGGACATGCAAATCGGTTCGATGGGGGCCATGGCCGTGGCAATGGACTTGCGCCTGGACTTTAGCGACGGTCGCATCCCTTATATTCCAATACTTATGTTGCTTGACCGCCCTGCCGATGTTCACCTTGCGCGACGAAGCGGGGCCGAAGGATGGTTGATCAAACCTCTTGACGCGCTTCGACTACGTCGGGCGGCATTAGCGGTTTCCCGCTTGGAAGTGTGGCACGAGGGTGACACCGAAAGTTCGAGAATTACTGGGGTCGTAATTAGTTAGGATCCGTATGCAAGACACCGGGGAATAGCGCAGCTTGGTAGCGCGCCACGTTCGGGACGTGGAGGCCGGGAGTTCAAATCTCCCTTCCCCGACTCGATCGCCGTTACCGCAACCGATTAGTTCTTGACCAACTCCCTGCGAGTAAGTGGCATCCCGCTCGTACCATCATCCATCGGACGAACTCCCAGGACCTGGTGAATGGAAATCCCATTGTCGCCAAAACCCACCGCCGACCCAGCCATGTACAGGTGCCACACCCGCGCACGCCCAACGCCGACAATTCTGACCGCTGCGTCCCAGTGCTCCTCAATGTTGGCGACCCATTGGCGCAATGTCAGCGCATAGTGTTCGCGCAGTGACTCGATGTCGCGAACCTCTAAACCCGATTTCTCCATCGCCAGAACCGTGTCGCCGACATCGAGAAGTTCTCCATCCGGAAACACATACCTATTCATAAACGAACGAGGGCCGAGTTTTGATCCCCCGACTGATGAAATCGCATGATTCAGCAAACGGCCGCGTGGCGAAAGGAGCGACGCAAGTGTCGAGAAGTATTCGCCAATGCAAGCCTTACCAACGTGCTCCGACATTCCAATCGATGAGATCGCGTCGAAACGCTCGCCTGCAAGTTGGCGATAGTCCTCGAGTCGAATCTCTATCCGATCGGCTAGTCCCGCCTGTCCCACGCGCGCGGTGGCGGCCGTGAATTGCTCCCCGCTGATGGTCACACCGACAACGCGAGCCTTGTAACGACTAGCGGCGTGGAGTGCCATTGATCCCCATCCGCAACCAACATCTAGAAGTCGCATCTCGGTTCGCTCATGAAGACCTAATTTGCGGCAAACGAGGTCGTATTTCGACACTTGGGCCTCGGTTAACGACAATGTTGGTTCGGAAAAGTGTGCGCACGAGTATGTCATCGATGGCCCAAGTACGAGTCGATAGAAGTCGTTGCCGACGTCGTAGTGATGTCCGACTGCTTTGGCGTCACGCGCCAGCGAGTGGCGCATACCTCGCGGCCGTATCTCTTCCGGCGGAGGCGACAATGGTCTGCCCACGATTCCTAGGCGGCTGGCGCTTGCCACAATCCGCGGCAACATCCTCCACCCTCTACGCAAGTTTTGACCCCCGGATCGCAGCGCCCGAAGTGTCTCAATTAGGTTTCCATCAATATCGATCTCTCCGGCAACAAAGGCTCGAGCAACACCGAGTTCGCCGGGCGCCCAAAGTATTCGCTTCAGCGCATCTTTAGATCGCAACCGAATGGTCGCTATCGGGTTTTCCGGACCCCACGAAGAGCCGTCCCAAAACTCGATGCTTACGGGCGCGACGCCAACGAGAATTTCCGCCAGCGGCGCCGCAATTCGACTCGCGTTCGCCGAAGTCGACTGTCTCTTCATTAATTTGGATAATAGCAATGCCTAGCGAATTAGTAACTCCGCTATCTGCATGGCATTCAGAGCCGCGCCCTTGCGTAAATTGTCGTTGGATACGAACAGAACTAACCCTCGATCGTCGTCGATCGTCGAATCTTGCCTGATTCGTCCAACGAAACTGGGATCTTTTCCGGCCGCCAGCAACGGAGTGGGAATGTCGACTACCTCCACCCCGGGAGCGGCGCTCAGAATCTCGATCGCCTTAGCCGGAGTCATAGGTCGAGCAAATTCGGCATTGATCGACAACGAGTGACCGGTGAATACCGGTACTCGAACACATGTGCCGGAAACCCTGAGCTCCGGTATGTGCAATATTCTGCGACTCTCATTGCGAAGCTTTTTCTCTTCCTCGGTTTCAAAGGAACCGTCGTCAACCAGTGCGCCTGCAAAGGGAAGAACATTGAACGCAATCGTGCGGGCGAACGCCGATGGCGGAGGAAAGTCAAGCGCTTGACCGTTATACGTAAGTTCCTGTGCCGTTTGGGCGCCGAAGCGAGTTTGCTCGTCTAATTCGGTAACTCCCGATATTCCGCCGCCGCTAACCGCTTGATAGGTACTTACTACCAGTCGAACAAGTTGAGAGGCATCGTGAAGCGGTTTGAGCACCGGCATCGCCGCCATTGTCGTGCAGTTTGGATTGGCGATGATTCCCATTCGAGCTTGATTGACATCTTCGGGATTGACTTCGGCAACGATGAGAGGCACGTCTGGATACATCCGCCATGCCGATGAATTGTCAATTACGGTTGCCCCGGCGCCAGCATATTTCGGTGCCAATGCCCTGGAGGCCGAGGCTCCGGCCGAAAACAGCACCACATCCAATCCATGAGGATCGGCCTCTGCGGCATCTTCAACAAGGAATTTTTCGCCGCTCCATTCGATCTTGGTTCCGGCCGAACGGGCCGAGGCAAAGATTCGCAACTCGTCCACGGGATAATTTCTCTCCAGCAGAAGATGGCGCATGACGCTGCCAACCATCCCCGTTGCTCCGACTACACCAACTCTCATAAATTTAGGCTACTTGCTGACTTTCGCAACTAACCACCAATGGCTCGCGTTGACGCGCTTGAGTACTTGAACTTTGACACCCGTGGTATTTGTAGTCAGTGCACGAAATGGTGAATGGAAAACTTGAATGTCGGTGAGGGATTCAAACGCACCGGGCACCGACTGCAGGTACCCAAACACATCTTCGGGATTCAATCTATTTACCTGCCACCCCAGCCTTGTTGCCCATCGCCACAGTGACATCCGTCGACCGATCACCGGAATTCGCCATAGCAGCCGCACAAAAATCCCCAGCGGAACCAGCACCGCATCGCCACGTGTGCGAAGTCGAAAATTGAGAAACATCGATCCGCCGTCTCGGGAGACGCGAATTGCCTCGCGGGTGAGTGCAAGGGCATCATCACGATCGCAGTGCTGCAATGTGATGTACGAAAACGCCAGGTCCGTTGAGTCGTCAAGCAGATCAAAAGATCGTCCGTCGGACACGTAAGAAGTCTGTAGGCGATCGACTCGGCCGTGGAGGCTCACCGTTTCGCGACATCGCTCTAGAAATGCCGCATCTACATCGGCGGCGATCACGCGAGCACATTGATTGGTAAAGGGTGCAGTCATTCGCCCAATTCCACAACCGATTTCCAACAAAGTACGGGTTGCCAGCAATTCGGGTGGGAATCCAAATTGTCGCATGTACCGACGCACTTCGGCGTCGCCTGTCTTGACGAAGGACTCAAGTGTCAGTGAATCTCCGGTTTTGTTGTTGAATACCCAACCGGTTTCGCGAACTACTTCATCAAAGTTGATGCCTGTTTCGGTCACAGTTCCGGCGCTACGCCATGGAACAAACTGGGCGCGACGTCGAGGCATGGACTGAGAGGCCTAGTTGCGCTCCGGAAGCGGAGCCGAATACTCCTCGCCGCTATCCAAATCAAACGCCGTGTGTAGAGCGCGCACTGCCGTTTCCAATTTTGATTGCTCAACGACGACGGATATTCGAATTGTGCTTGTCGAGATCATCTCAATGTTGACGTCGTTGTCGGCGAGTACACGGAACATTTTTGCGGCGATTCCCGGACTGGACTTCATTCCGGCTCCGACGAGGCTGAGTTTGACGATGTCCGAGTCTTGGGTGACGCCCGACGCCCCCACTTCAAGACCGACCCGCTCAACGATCGGCACGGCGGTCGTCACATCCGTGCTTGGCATGGTGAAGGAAATATCGGTTGTGCCATTAATTGAAGTGTTCTGCACAATCATGTCGACATTGACATTGGCTTTGGCCAACGACTCGAACAGCAGGGCCGATACACCTGGTCGATCGGGTACGCCAAGCAGGGTGACCTTTGATTCGCCGACATCATGCACGACACCCGAAATAATTGGACCTTCCATATTCTTCATCCTTTCATCGTCGACACCAAGTATCCAGGTGCCTTCCTCCCATGTGAAACTCGATCGAACATGTAGTGGAACATTGTGATTGCGAGCGAATTCAACCGATCTAAGTGCAAGAATCTTGCTACCCGCACCGGCCATCTCGAGCATGTCGTCAAAACTCAGGCGCCCTAACTTGCGCGCCTGTGGCACCACCCGAGGATCAGCACTAAATACGCCGGTGACATCTGTGTAGATCTCGCACACATCGGCCTGCAAGGCCGCGGCCAGCGCAACTGCCGTCGTATCACCGCCGCCGCGGCCGAGGGTAGTGATTTCACGCTCGGTACTTACCCCTTGAAAACCCGCAACGACGGCAACCTTGCCACCGGCAAGAGCTTCGCGCACACGATCCCCCTTAATCTCGAGAATCTTGGCTTTTGTATGGGTTGTGTCGGTAATGATCCCCACCTGACTTCCGGTAAAACTCACGGCCTCACAGCCCAGATCATGCAACGCCATACACAGCAATGACATCGAAATTCGCTCACCAGTGGTGAGCAACATGTCCATTTCGCGACCCTGTGGCGAGTTTGAAACTTGATGCGCCAATTCGACAAGGTTGTCGGTTGCTTTGCCCATCGCGGATACAACGACGACTACATCATCACCTTTTTTTCTCGCCGAAGCAATGTGACGAGCGACATTGCGCATTCGTTCGGGATCGGCAACTGAGGTGCCACCGAATTTCTGAACAATCACAGCCACAGGTTCTTAACGCTAGCGGTGCGCCAGTATCCTTGGGGAGCCATGGGTACCGACAAGCGAATTCGAAAAAAAGAAAATCGCCGTCAACGACTCAGCGAACTTGCCGAGCAGGCTCAACGACAACGGATACGCAAACGAATCATTAGGATTCTTATCGGTGTCGCTGCAATTTTAGGACTCACCGCAATAATCTTTGTCTCCGGTGGAGATTCGTCTTCGACAACCGAGACCACAATCATTGACACCACCGTCGTCGATACCACAATCAATACACCTGTGACAACTCTCGTCGGACGAGCAATCACCGGTGATACTCCGTGTCCTGCAGTCGATGGCTCCGAAGCTCGGGTGGGATCATTTGAAAAGGCTCCACCCACCTGCATCGATGCAACACGCAGTTATTCGGCAGTGGTGATGACAAATAAGGGCGTATTCACCATCGTGCTTGACCCGATAAAAGCACCAATCGCCGTTAACAGCTTCGTCGTGCTCGCTCGTTATCACTTTTTCGATGGAACAACCTGCCACCGAGCAATTCTCGACTTTGTTGTTCAATGTGGAGACCCGACCGCGACCGGGGGAGGTGGGCCCGGATATGACTTCGCCGACGAACTTCCAAAAGCGGGCGATTACAAAATTGGATCAATTGCAATGGCTAACTCGGGACCCGACACCAACGGCAGCCAATTTTTTGTGATTACCGGAGTCGAGGGAACGACCCTGCCGCCCAATTACACATTGTTTGGTCAGGTAACGGACGGTCTTGACTCGACCGTTCCCATCCTCAACAATGCGAGCAACACAGATCCCGCGGCCAACGGAACGCCGCCGGCCGAACATCTTGAGATCATCACGGTGACGATCACCGAAAGTTAAGCCAACGTTGGTAATTCTCCATGAAGAACTACGCTTCCGCCGTGATTCCATTGATGATCTCGATGTATCAGGGCAGCGCCGGTAGGTAATTCAACGACGGTTACATTGGCCAATAGTCGGCTCCGCGCTAGACGCTCCGGCGACCAGGACTCCGATTCCGAAATTATTGCCATCCCTCCAACTAGTCCAAGACCAACTGTGTATGCGCCCCCGCGGGGATCAACCATTGGGTCACACATTGCGACAGCACTTCCACCTATGGCAACCACAATTCGATCGAGTGCAAGGTGTTGAATCGCAGCAAACGCCTGGGTATCGATCAATGTTGACTTTAAATGCATTGGCGAGTCGCCCACGATATACACCGCCGCAGCCTCAGAAATTACACGTATTAATGCGATGTCCGATGCGTCGGTTCGTGTGAACAACCGACATGCTTTAACTTTCACCCCGATTCGCTTGGCCCAGTTACCACTCTCCGCGATGAGTAATTCCGGGTTTTCAAATGCATCAGCGGTTGGCAGTATTGCGACGTACCCGCTTAGCCCGTCCAATACTTCAGTATCGAGCGAGTCGTTTCGAACAAATGCTCCACCACCCTGAAGGACAATTACTCCGCTCATACGAGCGTATTTCTACTCGCTATTTTAAGGTTTGGCGAACGGTGCACGATTCACTACAGTCGCTCACAATGTCTGGTAACACATTTTCCCAAGTTGGAATCTGTGGTTCCGGAACGATGGGTGCCGGGTTAACAGAAGTCGTTGCCCGCGCTGGCATCGATGTCATTGTCTGCTCCCGTACTCAGGGTGGAGCCGAGACGATGCTGTCCACAGTGACTTCAAACCTGGCAAAGCATGTGGCCAGAGGAAGATTGTCCGAAGATGAGATGTTGAGTGCAATCTCTCGGGTTCGAGTCACCTCTTTGCTGACAGAGCTGGCTAGTTGCGACCTGATCATCGAGTCAATCGTTGAAGATATAGATGCCAAGAAGCGACTCTTTGCCGAACTTGACCTAACCGTCAACAAACTGGCAATTCTGGCCACGAACACGAGCACGCTTGCGGTCATTGAGATGGCCCGAATGACGAATCGACCCGACCAGGTGTGCGGCCTTCACTTTTTTAATCCCGCCGTCGTGATGCCACTAGTTGAGATCATCAAACCAATAACGGCCAGCGATGCGACCATTGCGCGTGTCGCCGACTTTGTGTCGACCTTAGGTAAGGAGGGCGTGCACGTCGCCGATAGGGCTGGGTTCATCGTCAACGCGCTGCTGTTCCCCTATCTCAACAATGCGGTTCGCATGTTTGAGGCCGGCACCGCATCTATGCAAGACATCGACACCGCAATGATGGGTGGCTGCAACTTCCCGATGGGACCATTTGCCTTACTTGACCTCGTGGGTCTCGATACCTCGGTTTCAATTCTGGATGCGCTCTACGCTGAGTTCAACGATGACAATTATCGAACGCAACCTAGATTGCGACAACTCGTCGCCGAAGGAAAACTCGGCCGCAAGTCTGGACAGGGTTTCTACACGTATTAGTAATCGAGTTAGCTATCGCGTTGCTAACACTTGGCGAAGACGATGACTCCGTCATCATGGGACACAGTCCCTGACGAGCTTGAACAATGCTCTTGGGAATTTCCTCCGCTTGATAGTTGGCCGGATAGCGATCTAGTTGGAAGTGGTGCAGATCTGGAGCCATCAACGCTTATCCACGGCTATCGACGCGGAGTCTTTGCAATGCCGGCCGAATCTCGATCCGCAGATCTTGCGTGGTGGTCACCACTCACTCGAGCAGTCCTTCCACTCGACGGACTCATCATCACGCGGTCGATGCGCCGAAGTTCACGAAGGTACACGACTCGAGTCAATTCCTCCTTTGAAGCCGTGATCCGAGGTTGTGCAGCTCCACACCGACCTGGAGCCTGGATTAATCAAGAATTTATAGATGCCTATGTTCGATTGCATGAACTGGGATGGGCCCACAGTGTCGAGGCCTTCAACGAATACGGTCAACTTGTCGGAGGCTTGTACGGCATTCGCATTGGTAAATTCTTTGCTGGGGAATCTATGTTTCATCTCGCCCGCGATGCCTCAAAAGTTGCGCTGATGACTCTAATCAACATGATGAGGGATTCGTCCATGTTGCTGCTGGACGTGCAGTGGCAGACTCCGCATCTTGGTTCGCTCGGGGCATTGGAGATAAATCGTCGCGACTATCTGGCTCGTCTTTCGGTTGCGCTCAACCCGTAACCTCTAGTCATGACCGAGCGTCCGCCGTTGAATACTCGTGGCGAAGAACCTTGGTTGATGCGCACATATTCCGGACATTCGAGCGCCTCTGCGTCAAATGAGTTGTACCGATCCAATCTTGCCAAAGGCCAAACCGGACTTTCAATAGCCTTTGATCTACCAACTCAGACTGGATATGACCCCGACCATCGCTTGGCCAAGGGTGAGGTTGGAAAAGTTGGCGTACCAGTAGCACATCTCGGTCACATGCGCTCATTATTTGAAGGCATTCCACTTGGGCAGATGAACACCTCGATGACAATCAATGCGACCGCCGCGTGGATGCTCGCGCTATACGTCGCCAATGCTCAGAAATGCGGAGTTATAACAAGCGAACTGCGTGGCACCACACAAAACGACATCTTGAAGGAGTACCTGTCGCGCGGAACTTACATCTTTCCGCCGGCTGAATCGCGACGAGTCATCGTTGACATGGTCGCGTGGTGTTCCCAGCACGCCCCAAAATGGAACCCTGTAAACATCTGCTCGTACCATCTGCAAGAAGTCGGAGCAACGCCGGTGCAAGAGATTGCATTTTCTCTTGCCAATGCAATTGACATACTGGATGCAACGAAGGCAAGCGGTCAAGTTCCGGAGAATCAGTTTGCCCAAGTGTTCGCCTCGATTTCATTCTTTGTCAATGCCGGAATTCGGTTTGTCGAAGAACTGTGCAAGATGCGCGCGTTTACGGAACTTTGGGATCGAATTGGTCGCGATCGTTACGGCATTACCGATGAAAAGTCACGCAGATTTCGCTATGGGGTCCAGGTCAACTCGCTCGGACTCACCGAAGCACAGCCGGAAAACAACGTTCAACGCATCGTGCTCGAAATGCTCGCAGTCACCCTCTCGAAATCTGCCCGGGCCAGGAGCATTCAGCTACCGGCGTGGAACGAAGCGCTCGGACTGCCTCGGCCGTGGGATCAGCAATGGTCACTGCGGATGCAACAGGTGTTGGCTTTTGAGTCTGACTTGCTTGAATATGATGACATCTTTGATGGCTCTCACGTCATCGAGAGATTGACCTCGCAGCTGCGCGATGAGGCGTGGAGTGAACTGACCGCCATCATCGACCGAGGAGGGGCATTCGAAAATGTGGACGACCTAAAAGGTCGCCTGGTGTCGTCTATGGCCGAACGAACACGACGGATCGAATCCGGTGATCAGATTGTCGTTGGTGTCAACAGATTTACCGAAACGACCGAGTCACCGTTGGGCGGAGCCGACAATTTTCTCAAGGTCGACCCAATTATTGAGGCCCAACTCATCGGTGACTTGCAATCGTGGAGGGCGGAGCGAGTGCAAAGCGAGGTCGACGACGCGCTGAACAGTTTACGCCTGGCCGCTCGCGACGGTACCAACCTCATGGAACCGTCGATTGTCCTGGCCAAGGTCGGGGGTACTACCGGCGAATGGAGCGAAGTCCTGCGCGAAGAATTTGGCCAATACCGGGCACCGACCGGAGTGGGCGCCGCGGTGGGTCGACGAATGATCGACCTCGGCGAAGTGGCGGATCTAGTTCGTTCGATTCCCGGGGGTCCACCAAAATTATTGGTCGCCAAGCCCGGGCTCGACGGACACTCGAGCGGCGCCGAACAAATTGCGGTTGCCGCCCGTGATTCCGGAATGGAGGTTGTCTACAGCGGGATCCGCCTCACTCCCGAACAGATCGCCGCGTCGGCACGCGACGAGGACCCGGATGTGATTGGACTTTCAATACTCTCCGGTTCGCATCTTGCGCTTATCCCCGAAGTGCTTACCCAACTTCGCCTCGTGGGCGTCAATGCACCCGTCATAGTTGGGGGGATTATTCCCGAACAGGATCGAGATCAATTACGAGCGCTTGGAATCGCCGCGGTGTACACACCCAAGGACTTCGATATCGCCCGAATCATGCGCGAAATTGCAGAGATCGCCCGCAATCGACGACTGACCGTTCGTTGAGGACCGTTTAAAAAATATTTGTCATGGCGCCGCCGTCGTCGATGGTGCGACAGGCAGGAAGCCAGTTGGCGGTGGCAATAGCAGATTCTGTCCGACTTCAACATGGTCGGGATTAGTAATGCCGTTTAACTGCATCAACTTCAACATGTCTAGGTTAAACCTCTTGGAAATATTGAACAAGGTGTCACCTGATTGCACAAGGTAATACACCGGTTCGACAAAAGTTGTCGTTGTTACTGGCGGAATCGTGCTTGTTGTTGTCGTCTCGGTTGGAACCGAAGAATTATCTGAGTCGCTACTGGCGAGTATCAGTGCGGTCGCTCCGCTAACCAAGCATGCGATGAGAAGCGACCACTGAAGTCGTCCCCGAATGAAGATCACACAGGCAACCTAGCCTGTGAGATATGCGTGTGCTGGCAGCCGTGGACAAGTTTCGAGGTACCGCAACCGCTCAGCAAGTTGCGGCCGCAGTCGGACATGCGTGCTGGGAAACGGGGCACGAATGTGTCGAACAACCCATCGCCGATGGAGGCGAAGGAACGCTCGAAGTACTCGGCGGTTCTAACCGAATCACCCGTGTCACCAATCCTCTCGGTGCACCAGTCGATGCACCCTGGCGTTTCCATCGCCAAGTCGCCATTATCGAGATGGCTCGTGCGTCCGGGCTCTCACTCGTCGGGGGCGCAGCACCCAACGATGTCATTGCCGCTTCAACAGTCGGTACTGGCCAAATCATTGATACCGCACTCAATATGGACGCCAAACGGATCATCGTGTGTCTCGGCGGTTCGGCGACAATTGACGGCGGCCTCGGTGCGATCCGGGCGATCGGCTCGCCAGCACGATTGCATTCCATTGACTTTCTCGTGGCTTGCGATGTGCGCACCCGTTTCGTCGATGCGGCCCGCCTGTTTGGAGCGCAGAAGGGTGCAACGCCTCTGCAGATCGAATTCCTAACTGCGCGATTGAATAGTCTGCGAAAAACATATCTGGACGAATACGGAGTCGACGTGCAGAACATTGACGGTTCCGGCTCCGCTGGCGGGCTTGCCGGAGGACTTGCTGCTATTGGCGCAACTCTTGTGCCGGGTTTCGATTTAGTCGCGGACGAGGTTGGACTACACGATCTTGTGGCCGCTACTGATCTCGTGATTACGGGTGAGGGATTTATGGATGAAGAAACCTTTCAAGGCAAAGCCGTTGGCGGAGTCAATGAAATTGCGCTTGAACTTAACAAGCCGGTAATTGCGATTTGTGGCGATATTCATGAGGCAACTAGATCCCGAATGGAGTCCGTGAGTCTCGTCGAATTATTCGGCGAAGAGCTGGCATTTAGTCAACCGTTACAATGCATTGAACAAGCGGCTAAACAAATTATGAAGCGGTTCGCCATATGACTACCAAATCTTTCGATCCATTTGAACAGGCACACCGCGCTGCTCGTGTCATCACGAAATCATTTGATGGCGATCACGATCTAATTGCGGTACTGGGTTCAGGTTGGGCCGATGCCACGTCAATTCTTGGCGACGGTCCCGAAATGTCGGTGGCGAATATTCCAGGTTTCATTGCACCTTCTGCACTTGGCCATGGAGGAACGATCAAATCGATCAAGATTGGAGGCAGCCGAGTCCTCCTCCTCACGGGTCGAACCCATCTCTATGAGGGCCATGGCGTGGCGCCTGTGGTGCACGGAATCCGCACCGCGTTTGCGGCCGGGTGCCGAACGGTCGTGCTCACCAACGGCGCAGGTTGTCTGCGAACAGACTGGAAAATCGGAGAGCCAGTCGTGATCAAGGACCATATAAATCTCACCGGCCATTCGCCTCTCACCGGGGCCAATCCCCCGAGTCCGTATGCCGGTCGTTTCGTGGATCTCACCGACGCCTACAGCCCTCGCCTCCGAAAAATAACTCGAGCGGTTCAACCGACTATTAATGAGGCGGTGTATCTCGGTTTTCACGGACCACACTTTGAGACCCCAGCCGAAATTCGTGCCGCCCAAGGCTGGGGCGTGGAGATGGTTGGAATGTCTACCGTGCTCGAAACGATCGCGGCGCGTCACCTTGGTATGGAAGTTCTTGCCTTATCGCTGGCAACAAATCTTGCCGCCGGCATAAATCCCCATCCACTTTCAGGCGAAGAAGTCATCGCTGTCGGGAAAGCGGCGGCAACTCGGGTTGGCGAACTCCTGCGAGACGTCCTAAGTGAAATCGATCGCTGCAAATAAATGCAGCCGACATGCGCAACTAAGATTGTCCGATGACAACAATGCGACCCAAGATCGATTGGCCAGCATTGCGTGCGGCGGCCCACGCTTCCCAACTGCATGCGTATGCGCCGTACTCGAAGTTTCGCGTTGGCGCGGCCGCACTGATTGACGACGGTCGCATTATTGGCGGATGCAATATTGAAAATGCCTCGTATGGACTGACACTGTGTGCCGAGTGTGCCGTACTCGGAGCTCTGCACATGGGTGGTGGAGGGCGCATCCTGGCTATTTGTTGCGTTGGCAACGACAAACCCGCCACGCCGTGTGGACGCTGTCGACAACTTCTATGGGAACATGGCGGAGCGGAACTTCTCGTCGACATTGAAGGTGAACCACATCGGCTGCAAGAATTGATCCCGTTCGCGTTTCCGGAGCATTCGTTATTTTCAAACCCAGGCGAGCATCAAGGGGTGTGAGCGCCATGTCATTGTTATCGGCGAGACAACTTGAGTCATTTGACAATGACGGTTTTCTAGTTATTCCCAATTTTATTGATGAGACCCACTGTTTAGAACTGCGACAACGCGCTCTCGAACTTGCAGAACAGTATGTACCGTCGCCCGAGCAGGCGACGATTTTCACCGCCGATGCCAATGCCCAACATGCGGCCGACGAATATTTTCTCACGAGCGGCGACAAGATCCGATGTTTCTTCGAAAAGGATGCATTTGGCAGCGACGGAAAACTTCGAAGCGCGGCTCACTTGTGCCTTAACAAACTTGGTCATGGGATGCACGACCTAGATCCGATATTCGATCAATTCAGCCGCACACCGGCCATGGCATCGGTCGCCGCTGAGATCGGAATGAAATTGCCTTTGCTACTGCAATCGATGTACATCTTCAAGCAACCACGAATCGGAGGCGAAGTGAATTGTCATACCGATCACACGTTTCTGTGGACCGAGCCTCAAAGTGCGATCGGTTTTTGGGTGGCGATAGACGACGCAACAACGGAAAATGGCTGCATGTGGGCCCTGCCAGGAGGACACCGAATTCCGGTGAAATCACGCTCCAAAATGAACGCCACTCGCACGGCGACGATTACAGAGGTTTATGACTCGACCCCATATCCAACCACTGGACTCGTACCCCTGGAAGCGACGCGCGGGACGCTCATTTTGCTGAACGGATCATTACCCCATCGGTCAGGGCCAAACACAAGTCACAAACCACGACATGCCTACACCGTGCACGTCATTGACGGCACGGCCAACTATCTGAGCGACAATTGGCTGCAGCGTCCACAACTTCCGCTGCGTGGGTTCGCCGCCTAGTCAACTAAACAAAAATTGCTAGCGAGCAGTAATCTCGGCGCCGGCGAGAATTGCCGCCGTTGCCGACGCTCCAATACGCGATGCCCCTGCATTGATCATCGCAATTGCATCAGCGAAGGAACGGATTCCCCCACTTGCCTTAACCCCAATCTCAGGTCCAACTGTCTGTCGCATTAATTGCACCGCTTTCGTCGTTGCGCCGCCTGACTTGTGAAAACCTGTCGATGTCTTGACATATTGGGCGCCAGCATCGACGGCAATCGTGCAGCATTGAACAATTTCCGCGTCGGTCAAGGCGGCCGACTCGATGATCACTTTTAGAATCACCGCGTCCGGGATCGCCATCCGAACCGCGGCGATATCGTCTTGCACTTTGCCCCAGTTCTTGTCTCGAACATTTCCAAGGTCGAGCACCATGTCAATCTCCTCGGCTCCATGTTCGTACGCCTGTTGGGCCTCGGCCGCTTTTATGAGCGGGTAATGGGCCCCTGACGGGAACCCAACTACACACGCCGTGGCAATTGTGTCGGGTAATTGACCCTGTTCGAGTGGCAATAGTGTTGGCGACACGCAAATCGCGGCGACGGCAAAAATTGAGGCCTCCTCGCACAGTGCCTGAAGATCGGCTCGCGTGGCCTCGGGCGTAAGCAAGGTGTGATCGATGAATTGCGCGAGTTCGGCGGGTGTCATAACCGTCTCCACAACATACTCTAGGCACCTATTCCCCGAAGGGTTCCGAGGGACTACGGTTCAGTGTCGTTATGGCCAACCTCCGATTTAGTTTCGGCACCATGGGTTCGGGTAAGAGCACCCTCGCGCTGCAAATTCATCACAACCTGACGTCGCGCGGAGTACCCGGGTTGTTACTCACAAAACTCGACCGTGACGGATCGCAGGTAACAAGTCGCCTCGGAGTGTCGGCTCCCGCGATCGAGATGACCCATGATCTAAATCTGTATGAACTCGCCAAGGCGAACTTGCCGCTGCACTTCATTGTCTGCGACGAAGCACAGTTTTGCACGATTGATCAGTGCGATCAATTTGCATTGATCGTGGATGAGCTCAACATCGACGTGTTCGCCTTCGGGTTGATAACGGATTTTCGCGGACTACTTTTCGAGGGCACGAAACGACTCCTGGAAATCTCCGACGAGCGCATCGAAATGCAGGTCGAGGCGCGATGCTGGTGTGGCGACCGCGCCACGAATAATGCTCGGCTTGTCAACGGCCAAATTGTGTACGAAGGCGAGACCGTTGTCGTAGGTGACACGGACAAGTCCGTAAGCGAACCATTATTCGGTGACGAAGTTCGCTACGAGTTGCTGTGCCGAAATCATTACCGCCGTGGCCAATTGGGCAATTAGCTCTGGCAGTTGACTATTCGCTCTTGACCCCGTCAATGCTTTCGCGAATGAGGTCGGCATGACCGCAGTGTCGGGCGTATTCCTCGATCATGTGTACGACTATCCACCGAACTTTTGGAATTCCGCTCTCATTTCGAGCACCCGTTGCCGCCAAATCGTCGAGTTTGAATTTTGTAATATTGGCATCGGCGATGGTGATCTCTGCGCGAAGCTGTGCAATCGAGGCGCTTAGTGTGTCGGTTGACGACGCATGAATATCGCCATCCGGATCACCCGTAGGGTGTGATTCCCCATACCACAACGGCGCCACTTTTTCGGCAACAAGGGTTCTCCGAAACCAGCCGCGCTCTACTTCAGCCATGTGTCGAATCAACCCCATGAGACTTAGATCCGAAGGAGGCACCGATGTTGCCCGAGCCTGTTCATCGGAAAGTCCGTTGCTCTTGGCGATGAGCACATTACGGTAGTACGTCAGAAATCCAAGAAGTGTGTCACGTTCGTCAAGCGTTCGCGTCGAATTGATGCTTTCAGTCATACATCAATTATGGGCTCTTCGATATTCAAATATCTCAAATATTATGAATATCCCGATCAGGCCGATTGCATTTCCAATGAGGTCGCTCGCCTGACGCGATCTCAATTCGGTGAACCACGGTTGGCCAACTTCAACAAATATTGACCAGGCGGCGAGAAACGCAATAGCCCGGATCCGTTGGATACGAGATGAACAGGCGAAGAGAAAAAGTACCGCGGTAATCCCCCACAAAAGTGCATGCAGGTCGGCATCTCCGTTTTGGCGACGACTCATTACCGCGGTTGTGGCTTCGTAATTGACTCGTAGGAAGAACGAGACGATATTCGACCACCACGAAATCGCCATATCCGACCACATCAGCGAAGTCGTGACAATTAATGAACTGCTAGCCAGCACCCACTTGACGCGCGATCGCGTCGTCATCCAAGTCGGATGGCGCGTTTCACCGGACGATCCCAGCCAGGTTGACCGGTGGGTTTCGGGCTCGGCCATAGTCCGGGACCCATTTCCATCATCCCGTGATGTGTTCCGTACTCGCCGAGCAAATTTAAAAATGGCGCCGCATCGAATGCTTCGGCTCCGCGTACACCGGTCGATTTCCAACTTCCATTGCACAACAACTCGAGTGCCACGACGGGACAAATGGCGGTCTGCCATAGCACTGCCTGCGATCCCCAGTCACGCATCGTCGTTTCATTGTCGGCGACGTGATAAAGGTACAGTTCGCGCGGTTTGCCATCGTACGTTCCGCGCACCCATGTTCCTGCACAGGTCTTGCCGTGCATCAGGTGGCCAAGCTTTGCTGGGTTTGGTAGCACGGCTGCAAGCACATCTCGCGGAGCGACGGAAGTGTCGCCAACCCGAATGCGCTCTTTGCTGTCCAGACCAAGATATGCAAACGTCTTCAACCAGTCGATGAACTCCGCCCCAAGACTGTATTTGAAGGTGACCCGCTTGCAGTCAATTTCGCGTGGTATGAGCACGACTTCTTCGTGTTCGACATTGACACACTCGTATGGCCCAATGCCCGCCGGAAAGTGAAATACCTCGGGTTCACTAAAGCAATCTGTGGTATACAGACCACGCTCGGCCTCCCACACAATTGGCGGGTTCAAGCATTCTTCGATTGTCGTCCAGATCGAAAACGTCGGAGCAAAGTCGAGCCCGTCGATCGAAAGGTTCGAGCCATCACGCACACCAATCTCTTCGATCGTGTCAAATAAGTTATCCGCCGCATATCGGGCAAAGACATCGCTTAAACCTGGCTCAACTCCCATTCCAACTAACGCCAGCAAGCCCCGTTCGCGCCACTTCTGATCTGCCGCAAGTTGGGCATTACCGAGCGGAATTCCCACTTCTTCATACGGATTATCCGGGTGCGGCTCGCTCAGATTCATCGCCATGTCGATGTAATTGCAGTGTGACGAATACGCCGCGTTAAAGATCGTCTCATTCAGACGAGGATCACCGGCGTTCACCAAAATATCGATCTTGTGCTCACTAATCAGTTTGCCTATGGCGGCCTCGTCGCGGGCGTCTATCTGTGCCGCCGTGAAGTTTGCTTTGTTTTCAAGTAGCGAAATCGCCTCTTGGGCTCTAGAAAGGGTGATATCGGCGAGCACGAAGGACGAGAAAAAAGATCGAGTCTCGGCAATAGAAGCCATAGAGGCGCCAACGCCACCTGCTCCGATCACCAAGATATTCATTGCTCACCAGTTCTACGTTGCGATTCGGCCGTGCGACTATCTGCAATTCTGACGAGTCGATTCTACCTGAGAATCCACAATTCCATCAATTTCATATTCGGATGTGTATTGGTTTAGTTTGCATTGAATAACTGCGCAATGCATTATTGAATTCGAATGTAATCGACAAGGAGTCGCAACATGATCGCCAATTTTACACTGCCAGCAGAACACCCCTACGTCGGCGGTATCCGTGCCCTATTCCGTACAGCTCTGTTTATCTTTGTCGTCACCGTAAGTATCGGAATTCTGAACGGAACGGATCTCATTAATTTCGATCATCAGGCACTTATGGGGCATGTCCACTCTGGCACGCTTGGCTGGATCAGTCTTTCAGTATTCGCGGCATCACTTTGGCTATTTGGTGAATCCGGTTCGGCTGGTTGGCACGCTCGTATTGCGAAGGCACTACCTGCATCTGCAATTATCGCCATCGTTGCCTATGTGAGTGCATTCTTCTCCACTACCGATGTCCGCAGACCGATTGCCGGAAGTGTCGCCTTGGTTGTGGTACTCGTATTCATGGTTTGGGTCGCCGCACAATCGCGTCATGTCATCCTCAGCGTTCCGCGACTTGGAGTACTCGCAGCCATCACCACATTGGCAATCGGTGCGGTGCTTGGCGTGCTTCTTGGGCTCGAACAGGCGGGCACTATCGACTTCATGCCCAGTGGAGTCGGTGATGCACATCCCGCCATCATGGTGGTTGGCTTTCTTATTCCCATGGGAATGGCATTAACGGAGTGGCGGCTCACACCTGAAAAAGTGGACCAGATTGTCGATCGTGCCGGACGCATCCAAATTGCGGCGCCATTTCTAGGCGGAGTGCTTCTGATGATCGGCGCGTTGCTTGATGTCACACCACTGATCGGAATGAGTCTTCCCCTTGAGGTCATCGGCATCGTCATCTTTATTCGGCGACTTCGTGTACCAATGCGCGCGGTGGATTGGGCAAGAGGCGGTTGGGAACGGGGATCAGTGGCTACCGCCGTATTCCTGGTGCTAGACATCGCACTTTTGGTGTACATCATTGTTCGGTACAAAGGTCAAGTGGATGAAGCGCCAGCGCATCTTTTATTGTCCCTCGATCACATGATGTTTATTGGTGTGATGACAAACTCGCTGTTCGGGCGAGTTGACGGTGCTACGAAAAACCGACGCTGGCCCAGCGTCGACAATGTGGCGTTCTGGGCAATGAATATCGGCTTGGTTGTGTTTGCGTTCGGATTGCTCATCGATGTCACCGCGCTAAAGCAAGCGGGAGCGCCGGTTATGGGAACGGCAATATTGATCGGCATTGCCACGATGTCGGTGCGACTCAGCGGACCGACCGCTCGCGCCCCTGTTTCAGATTGAGCGTGGTACCGTTCAAGTCAACGGCCAATTGGGAGACGCATCATGCACAACGGAAGCTGGAACGATGGCATGGGCGGCGGAGCTGGGTGGTGGATTCTGATGGCAATCATGATGATTGTGTTCTGGGGCGGAATCATTTGGTTCGCGGTCACGCTCATTCGACGTCCTAACCACACTTCACACGGGGTGTCGCCTGTAGCCCCAAAAAACGTCGCCCGCAAGACAGCCAAGGAAATTCTCGATAAACGATTTGCGCGCGGCGAAATCGAACTCGACGACTACCGTCAACGTCTCCAGGCTCTGCAGTCATCCAAGGTATGATTGGTATAGACGATCGCGCCAATCATGAACGACCCACGTAACAACCAAGACAATTTGCATGGCGCCTATCGGCGCCGTACATGGATGATCATCGGCGCAGCCGCAGCCGTGGTCGCGCTCGGCAGCGCCATCATCATCAGCAACATCGGTGGCGACGATGGTGAGCATGCCGCGGGCCAGCCGCTCGAGTTGTCACTCGGCGACGGTATTGCGACGTCATCGTGCATGCCCTTCGAAGTCGCCCTTCTCGCCGAAATGTCCCCCGCGTTCGCCGCAACTGCCACCTCGGTCCAAGGCGACACCGTGACGCTTGCCGTCGACCGCTGGTACACGGGCGGCGATGCAACCACCGTTGTACTTCATGCGCCTCTCTCCACGCAGGCAAGTATTGATGGATTTGACTTCGAGATCGGCCAGCACTACCTCATCACCGCCGCAGAGGGCAACGTGAATTTCTGTGGCTTCAGCGGCATATCCACCCCTGAGTTAAGCGCTGCCTTCGACGCCGCCTTCGGGGGCTGAGTAGCGGGAGTCCGACGAGCCTCGTCGATCACGCCGTTCTGGATGTTGCGGAACTTCGAGGCGTAAGCAATCCCGCGATGAGATAGACGATTGCGCCGATCATCGCCGTGTTACCGATGGCGTTGTGAATGAGCAGGCTTGCAGTACTGATTTTTTCATCATTGAGATCCACGAAGTAGCTAAACAAGGCTGCGGCGCAGACTAGAGATAAGACAGCAGCGATGCGGATCCGTTTTCGGCGTCTATTGGTGCTAGGAGTGCGGATGGCCCGAGCGAGTGCCCCTCGTTGGACGAATGCAAGAGCGATCGCGGCGATCCAAAACACCACGGTAATCGGATAAATACCGGTGGTCAGGGCCAGCATTCCGCCGACGCTGAGGACTGCCAGCGTAAGATTGATGGTGGCGGCACTTTTCTCTTCGGACATTATGCTCTCCAATCGGTAACGGGGTACTGTGACAATTAAATCGACGCTTGTACGAGCCCAAGTTGACCGGATTCCGCGATCACCGAGCAGATCGGCAAAGTTCTGCACGAGGTCATCGCCGTAGTTGCGGCGAAAGTCGCGCGGGTAGAGCCACAACATTGATTCGTAGATTCGACGATGAGTCGACATGTCACGCCAATCTCGGACGCAAGTTCGAGCGCGATCGCTGCACGAGTCGAGAGAGTCGCGTTGACTCAGCGGTACATACTTTCTCGCCGAGTCCGGTCAGGCGATAGTACCGACGTCTTTGGTCATCTTGAGGCGACGGACTTCCATCGAGTTCTTCCGCCAGCCCAGAGTCAACCAGCCGTTTGAGAGTTCCATACAGAGTGGCCGGTCCCATTCGAACTACCCCGTCGGACGAGTCTTCAACCGCCTGCATGATCGCGTACCCATGCATCTCACCGTCGGTAAGAGCCACAAGAACATGAAACTGCGCCTGCGGAAGTGGAAGAAAGGATACCGGGTCACTCTTCGTCATGAGTTTCACTCTATATCATAATATGATATATTGTCAAGCGATATAGTAACTTATTTTGCGAGGGCTATTCTTGATCGGCATAGCTGTTATCAACAATCGTCGCAAGTCTCGCCATTCCAGGCTCTGCGACCTTCGACGACGGCGAGACCCGAGATTGCCAGGGCGGCAAGGGGATCGGCCCACCACCAGCCAAGTGTCGCATTGAAGATGAGCCCTCCGAGCAGGATCGCCGAGAGATAGGCACAGAGCTTGGTCTGGTTGCTATCCGCTACAACGGCATCGCTTCTCATATCTATACCAGTTTTTCGTTTGGCGACAGCTAGTGCCGGCATCACAATCAATGACGCGGTCGCAAGCCCAACTCCAACGAACGATGTTTCTGGCTCGGTACCACTAGTGAGTTCCAATACTGCCTGTACTGTCACATAAGTTGCAAGAAAGTAAAAACTGATAGCAATTAGTTTCAGGGCCGCTCGCTCCCGATTCTCGTTGGAGCCATGCAGTTGCCACACAATCACTAGAGCCGACATCACTTCGACCGTCGAGTCAAGTCCGAATCCGATCAACGCAATGGAGCTGGCGGCCGAACCAGCGGCAATCGCGACAATGGCTTCGATGACATTCCACGCAATCGTTCCCCACGCCAACCGACGCGCGCGCAGTGACAGCGCAATCGAAGTAGATGCAGTTACCAAGTCACCTCATTGCAACCTGTGTGATCATCGGGCTCAATCTGCAATGTTGCATGGGAAATGCCGTATCGTCCGGCGAGCATCGCGCGTGCCTTATCCAGTACGGCGTGAGAATCAGCGCCCGGGGCAACCATCACATGAGCAGATGCGACGTCCATTTCCGAAGTCAGTGTCCATACGTGCACATCATGCACGTCAACAACTCCGGCGATGGTCGCCAGTTCAGCCGTCAACACATTTACATCAAGGTGCGCCGGTGCCACCTGAACAAGTATGCGAATCGCCGTGCGTCCCAGCTTGTAGGCCCGCGGCAAAATAAATATTCCTATTACCGCACCAATGGCTGGATCAACCCATGTCCATCCGGTTAATCCCCATACGATCGCGGCAACGATCACCCCGACGGAACCGAGCATGTCCGACATCACTTCCAGATATGCCCCCTGTACATTCAAACTCTCTTTCGATCCGGCTCGCAGCAAAATAAACGCGACCACGTTCACAACCAGACCGATTGACCCAACAACCAGTACAGGCACAGACGACACCTCACGCGCGTCGCCCAACCGATTCACTGCCTCAAAGCCGATAAAAGCAGCAACTCCGAATAACAGAATTGCATTCGCGAGTGCTGCCAGAATTTCCAGTCGGTATAACCCGAATGTCCGCTGTGAATGACTTCGTCCAAATGAAGCCGCCCGAATCGCAGCAAGTGCCATGCCCAATCCGAGCGCATCAGTGGCCATGTGTCCAGAGTCGGACAATAATGCCAGCGACCCTGTAACCAATCCGGTAACAACTTGCACGATCAAGAACGTGACAATTAATCCCAGCGAAATCACTAGAGGGCGAACATGCCTGGCGCTAGATCGTACGGCGGCTGAGCCGTGAACGTGTAAGTGATCGCCGCTCATCGGCTTGGATTGATGTCAGTCGCCGACGGGCTCGAATGAATGACAACTTCGACGAGACGCGGTACGCGGTGGAGAAGTTTGTGGCGAGCTTGCTCCGATATTTCGTGTGCCTCGTTCAGAGACAAGGTCCCGTCGGATACAACTTGCACTTGGCCATAGAGCTCGTGACCGACCCAGCGCAGCCGTACCGCGTCAACCCGCTCGATTCCATCTGTGGCGATGAGCATGGTTTCGACAGTGTCCACAAGTCTCGGATCGACGCTGTCCATCAATCGCCGATACACATCACGAGCGGCCTGACGTAATACCGCAAGAATTGCCACGCTTATAAGTAGTCCGACGATTGGATCAGCAAGACGCCACCCGACCCAAACCCCCAGGGCGCCAATCACAACTGCAAGTGAAGTCAGCGCATCGGTACGAGCATGCAGTCCGTCCGCAACTAGAGCCGCCGAACCGATCCGGCGGCCAACTCGGATTCGATAACTTGCGGCAAATTCGTTGCCGGCAAATCCGATCAGGCCGGCAATTATTACCATGCCGAAATACTCAACTTCACGGGGGTGGATAAGTCGCTGAATGGCCACCCATGCGGCGACACCAGCGGAGATTGCAATCATGGCGATGATGAAGATTCCTGCTAGATCTTCGGCCCGGCCGTAGCCATATGTGTAACGCCGCGTGGCCGGACGTCGAGCAAGAATGAATGCCACCCCCAATGGCAACGCGGTCAGTGCATCAGAGAAATTGTGGATGGTGTCGGC
>JBDSKN010000051.1:0-7021 GCA_039916865.1 Ilumatobacteraceae bacterium | reverse complement strand
GACCACTCAAACCAGTAATCGTCACAACCGTGTCACTGGTGCGCACAAATATTCCCGCCGCCAACGCCGTCGCATCGGTACCAGCAAACGTGAAATCTCCAGCCACAATCGAACCAGCTTTAAATGTTCCACCCGTCAACGTGACCGTCACCGTGTTGTTCGCCGCAATCAACGTGTAAGCCGACGAAGTCACATCCGCGGCGTGCGCCGGTGTCGCCGGAATAACCGCAAGCGATGCCGCCATGGTCGCCGCAACACCCAGCCACAAGCCAATTCTCCGCTTAGACAAATACCCTCCGAGATTGAACGACTGCAACGAGTACCGGCTCCGTGTCAAATCGACCTGGAAAGCCGGACCCCAGACAGGGAATCACACGTGACACTCCTCATGTCAAATGCCCTGCCCGCTTGTCGAACAATTTCAGAATACAACATCAGCCTTGAACGGATTGAAAATGCGGGGAAGGTTCGCCGAAATGAACAATTCGTAAAAATAGAGGAATGTCGAACGCAATTTTGACCAAGTAAAAGCAATCAACCCGGCAACCCTCAACCTCAACTTCACGATGACTTCGGAGCGATCAGGCGAACAGATCTGTGCTTAGGTAGCGCAGCCCAGAATCAACGGCGAGCGTCACAACGGTGGCGGTATTTGGGAGTCGACTAGCAATTTCCAATGCGGCAACGACATTGGCACCAGTCGAGGTCCCAGCGAAGACTCCTTCCTCTAGGGCCAATCGTCTAGCCATCTGTTGCGCATCGCTACTGCTCACCGGATGGATATCATCCACCAAGTTTGGATCCCATAGCGGCGGGACGAAGCCGATCCCAATGCCTTCAATCCGGTGGGAGCCCGTCGGCCGACCGGAGAGGACCGCCGATTCGGCAGGTTCAACCGCCACGACCCGCACGTTCTTGTCATGTTCGTGGAGGGCAAGAGTAGCGCCATAGATTGAGTGAGCAGTGCCAACCGCATGCACAAAAACATCCACCCGCCCATCTGACTGATCCCAAATTTCGTGACCTAAGTTCGAATATCCGCGAATGGCGTCACGATTGTTTAATTGGTCTGACCACCAGTGTCCTGGCTGTCCGCTGATTTCAGCGGCCGTAGCGATCATGCTCTTAATTAGGTCAGCAGTGATCTTGCCTTGGTCACTTTTCACATCGGTGATCTGAGTACCGAATGCGAGCATCGTACGCCGCTTCTCCATGCTGAACGCATCGGAGAACACCACATGCAAGCGATATCCAAGTGCCGCACAAACAAACGCCAAAGAGATTCCAGTTGTGCCTGCGGTGTACTCGACCACCGTGTCACCTGGCGCCAGCCGACCATCGGCAGCCGCGCTCTTGACTACTTCTACGGCCATCCGGTCTTTCATTGATCCGGTCGGATTGGCGGATTCCATTTTGAGCAAAACGCGTGCACTCGACGGAGCAACTACTTTTCGTAATTGAATGACGGGTGTTTTCCCGATTGCGGCAAGCGCACCTTCACCAAGACGATTCATGTCGGTTTCAATGTGACAACAATAGATCGACTCCTTTAGGCGCTCCTAACGCATAATTCTTCATAGACGTCTTTGCGAACGCGTCCGTAGAGTGAAGGTGTGCAGACAATCACTATCGTTTTGAACGAACTCCCATACAGAAACGACAAAGCATGGAACGCGTTACGACTTGCTGGATCGCTATTGGAACAGGATGTCAAGGTAAACATTTTTCTCCTGGAAGATGGTGTCGATGCGGGTAAAGAGAATCAAGCAACACACGGAAAAGATTACAATTTGGAAACCTTGACCAAGGAACTACTCGCCAAAAATGTCCCATTTGTCGCTTGTTCGACATGTATTTCTACATGTGGTATCAGCAAGGAAAAGATGCTCGACGGAATTGTTCCGGGATTTATGCGTGATTTGGCAAAGTGGGTAAAGAAAAGTGACAAGGTTTTAACATTTTGATTGCGACAGAACAAAAGACGGTCGTTATATTGGGCGGTGGAACCGGTGGTTTAGTCACGGCCATTCAATTGAAGAAGAAGGTCGGCAAACAGGCGCGGGTAATCGTGATTGATAAGAATCCCAATCATGTCTATTCTCCATCCTTTCTTTGGCTGATGTTGGGAAGGCGCTCGGCGAAACAGATCCAGAGGCCGCTCGCCCGACTGGGGCGCAAGGGCATCGAGTTCGTGCAAGATGGCATTGTCGAAATCGATGTTGCAGGCAAGAGAGTCGTGACGCAACAGCACGAGTTTGGTTACGACTATCTCGTTATTGCACTTGGCGCCGATCTCGCACCAGAAAAAGTCCCAGGCCTCGCTCAGGGTGGCTACAACCTGTACGAGTTGCAAGATGTGGAGCGGTTACAGGATGACTTGAAGACATTTCCGGGTGGGAAAGTTGCTGTCGTTATCGCATCGCTGCCGTTTAAATGCCCAGCCGCTCCATACGAGGCTGCATTCTTGCTTGACGAATACTTTGAAAAGACAGGAGTTAGGGACAAGACGGTAATCAGCATTTTTACACCGGAAGCATTGCCTATTCCGGCGACCGGTCCCGAAAATGGTAAGGCCGTTCGAGAGATGATCGAGACGCGAAATATTCGATTTATTCCCGAAGTTCAACTTGCTTCAGTAGACCCAAATATGAAGCAATTGGTTTTTGTGGGTGGCAGAAGCGAGCCATTTGATTTTCTCGTATTTGTTCCGCCCCATCAAGGTCCCCAAGTCGTCAGAGAATCCAAAGTCGGTTCCGAGATGGGGTGGATTCCCGTCGAAAGCAGAACTCTCAAGACAAAATATGAAAATGTCTTTGCAATTGGCGATGTTGCCGCGATCACTCTCATTTCAGGTAAACCGCTACCACGGGCCGGAGTTTTCGCCCATTTTGAGGCCGAGGTAGTTGTGGCAAGCATTATTGCGAGCATGAACGGCGCACCCGCTGGCAAAGAATTCGACGGACACGCATTTTGCTTTTTAGAAGTGGGATACGGCAAAGCAGGGCTCGCGAGCGGTAATTTCTATGCCGATCCGGTGCCCGATGTAAAAATGAAGTTGCCCGCACGCCGGTGGCACTGGGGAAAGGTTCTTTTTGAAAAATATTGGCTGTGGAAATGGCTTCGATAGTATGAATCCAATTTCAAACAAGGAAGTTCGAAAGGTTGGCAAGCATGCCTAAGTATCATTTCTCATATAGTGGCGGCGGAACAATGCCGGAATCTGAAACAGCTCAGAAAGAAACTATGGATGCATGGATGGCCTGGTTCGGATCTCTGGGTGATTCAGTCGTCGATGGCGGTAATCCATTTGGCCCATCAAAGTCGGTGAGCAGCAAGGGTGTCGGCGATGGCGGGGTTTCAAACCTCGGTGGATATTCGCTGGTCAAAGCGAATGACCTTGCTGCGGCGGCAGAGTTGGCAAAGGGTTGCCCAATTATTGCTGCCGGTGGCTACGTCGATGTTTACGAGACTTTTGACGTCTAGCAATCGATTGGTTCTAATACTCCGGAGTGGACGTCGTAAATTGCACCTCCGACGATAATGCCAGTTGGCAAATAGGCGAATGACTTGATCCGCTCAATATCTGAAGCGAGTGCCTCGCGCTGATTCGAAACGGTTCGAAACTCGAGGCTTCGGGTGTCGACGCCATGTCCTTGTGAAATCATGTCGTGAATGGCGGATTCGTCGTCTTGAGTCATGCGACAGTCGGTGTGTGGCATCACAAGGACTCGGTCCACGCCTAAGAGATATGTGGCGAGCACCAGAGTGCGCAATACATCGTCCGTAACCCGCGCTCCGGCATTCCTCAAGATTTTTACATCACCGGCCATCATCCCGACGACGGCGAGTGGATTGATGCGCGAGTCAATACAGGTGATTATTGCCAGACCACGGCGGGCGGTTCCGGCAAGACCGGAATCAACGAATTTCTGGGAAAAATCCCGGTTGGCTAGCAATACATCGGTAAAAGCGTTGTGCGGGAAAGCTCCAGGGGTTACGGTCGCCATATTTCTACTGCCACTCCCTAGACGAGCGAGTTGACTCCGGCCCAAAATGAATCGAGAAGCAGCCCCGATCGTTCGGCTAATTCGGACTCGTCTGATTTCATGGCCCGATACATGGTGTCCCAGAGATCGGTGGGGAGGTTTACGGCGTGAGCGAGCCGAGCCACAATCTCGGGATTGAACTCAATGTGAGGCTGAATTCCCCACGCCGAACCTTGCACGAACACGGTGTCGGCATGTGGCATCGTGGCAAGCACCGTCGCACTATCGGGCGCCGAAATTGCGTCCTCATGCCAAAGTGCCCACGATCCTCCCAGCGAGTCCGGGCCATGGCTGGTCAGACTCATCGGAGTGTAGGCGCGAAATTTGTCCGGCATTCGTCTAACACTCCCGCCGAGTGCCCGAGCTAGAACCTGGGCGCCAAAGCAAATGCCAAGGTATGGCCGGTCGTGCTCGATCCATTCTCCGACGACCATAATCTCGTCGTCGGCCGACGGATCGCAGTAACCGTAAGCAACCGAAGTTGGCGATCCCAGGACTATTAACAGATCCGTAGCTTCAAGTGCCGGCCGATCTTCCCGATATAAACGTCGAATTTGAAAACCGTGGCGGTCTAGCCAAGGTTCGAGATGGCCTAATTCATGGGCCACGTTTCGATGCGAAAGAACGATGGCCGATGGCATTCCCATCAGGCTATGGCAACTGTGCCCAAACATCCGTTAGCTCGTCCACCGGAGAACGCAAGGAGCCACCGGCTTCCCGGTGGCTCCTTGTTTATGTTCGTTTTCGAGGGAAGGGTTACGCCCTGAGACCCCTATTTACCATCGAAATTACTGCATCCTTGACTGGAACCATGCCGAATACAACTGCCCCGTTGGCGACGATGACAATCCAATCGTCCCAGCCGCTTGTTCCTGGAATCCATCCGCCGATGACGTTGATATCGAGCAACCACATCATCAAAATGCTGATGACAAGGCTCCAATTGGCTCCGATAATTGGAATTTTTCCGATTGTTTGGGAAAGTCCAAATGTGCTGAATATTGAATTGACGACGTGGGTAACCGCGCCAAGCAGCACTGCCAAAAGTAATAGTGCACCGAGTACGTACATGAATTTTCTCCTCATTCCTGCAGGAATTTCCTGCTATTTCGAACTTACGCCGTTCCATCTCACAAGTGGTGGATGTCACACTTTCAGCCTTGACCACGTCTGTGAAGCATACGGAATATGGGCTAAGTCGTTGCCGCCGAATTTCCGGGAGCACGACCTTGGTCGGTTGAGTCTGCACCGACGTGGTGATAGACGGCTGTAGTCAAACGCTGAAGATCCTGGGTCAGTTGATGGACCGCTCGAGTCAGCTCAAGGTTCTCTTTGTCGACTTGATAGGTGTGGAGGGCGAGTTCACCGGAAATAGTGTCGGCACGCTTCGCCGCGATGAGCAGAATCGACCCCTGCATTGCGGCCAGACACGAAAGCAAGAGATTGAGCAAGATGAATGGATACGGGTCAAACCCGATGTTTCGGTTATAGGCCATCCAAATACCCAGCAACACCAGTGCCGTAAAGACAAACGGCCAGGAGCCCATCCCATTGCGGACGGTATCGGCAGCCCGTTCGCCCCGTGTTAACTGCTCCCCACTACGAATGTGTGGGTGCTTTTTTAGAGTCGACATAGATCCCTTCCTGACTCGGCAAATCGATTGAGCGAATGCCTATTTGTGGAAAACCTACTCTTCTGGACGACAGAACTCATCGCACCGCCACTACCGAACCTTCCAAAATGGCGATCGTGCTCGGCCCAGTGTCTAGTACCGCATCCAATTCGTTTAGTTGGAATATGTCGGCGTCGACACGAACCGTCGCACCTCCACCCAACGCCACAAGGGCTTCGGCTCCCGCCAATTTGTCCCCGGCTACTTGGACACTCAAGTGCAATGTGGGCGATCCGTTCTTGAGCATCAGATTGATGTCCTTGGTTGGTCCGTCGATGATTGCCGCCCGAACCGCTGACCCACCGTCAAAGACCACTATTGATCGTGGACCACATTCCTGCGCAAGCCCATCAATAGTCAAAACCACTCCGTTGCCGCTGGCGACGCAGAACTCGCGAGTCACGCCCTCAAAAACCGAAAATGGTGCGTCATGAGTGATGTCGGCTGTCGAGAGTCGCCACGTCCATCCATCGGGAAGTGGCCCATTGGCGGTGACTTCATATTGCACTCCCATGCCGTTGCGCCACGGCTGGGGAATGCGGCTAGCGGCACGCTGGATTATGGGCAGTAGCGACTTCCCTTTTCGCGGTAGACCTGTACTTCGCCGAGCTGTTTCTCTGTGATTCCGATGACGGTTTCCAAATCCACGCCACAAATGACGGTGTTGGTCAGATTGGCGTTCGTAAGGTCGGCACCGGTCATGACGGAGGCAGTGAAATTGGCGCTGGTGAGATTTGCACCCGTGAAGTTGACTCCTGCGAGATTGGCCCGGATAAATGACGCCTGCTTGAGGCTTGCCCGAATGAACTTGGCATCGACGAGGCCGGCGACGCTGAAGTCGACGAAATCGAGCTTTAGATTGGAAAAATCAAACCCAGTCAAATTGGCGAACTGGCACTGCAACACCTTGATGCACATGTGATCGGTTGGGGCAATCGTGGTTTCCGTGGTCGTAGAAGGAGCCACGGTTGTTGCGACCGTTGTGGCCGGACTTGAGGTTGTGGTGGATTCTCTAGATGGAATCGTTGTCGATGAGTCGACGGTGGTAGGTGAGAGAACTGGTGTGTCAACCGAACATGCGCTCAGAGTGATCATGCCGACGCAAACGAGCGCGCCAAATCGTGACATGCATCAATTCTAGACTCTGGTCGAATCACGCAGAGATCTTCGCAACACGTCAAGCGCGCTAATCACCGATAGCTGCCGCATTTGATCCCGGGCGCCGGGTAATTGCAGCGTTCGCGACTGCGTCGTTCCATCGGGTAAGGCAAGCCCCACGCACAATGTTCCAACCGGCTTTCC
>JBDSKN010000050.1:0-1547 GCA_039916865.1 Ilumatobacteraceae bacterium | reverse complement strand
TTTGGTTGCATTTCCCAATTGCGCATCCGTAACTCGAGCACGCTGTTGATTGCCACATCGGCGGGGTGATAGGCGTAATGAACGGTGGGTCGATAAACGGTGGTTCCGTCTGCATTTTGCACGGTGAGGTGTTTGCTCATCGTGTAGGCCTCACCGTGGCGAATGACCATGCCCAATGATTCGCCGGACGGCACCCAAGTGCGAACCCAGGTTTCCATACCCGGTTGGGCAAGACAGATCTGATTGCGCGGGCCGTCATCTTTGTGGGAGTGAGCATTGGGTGGCATCCAACGCTCGTGGGTGCCCCAACCCATTTCCGCAGGAGCGATGCCTTCCTCGTAAAAACCTTCGACTGACCAGGTGTTGCAAAACTCACTTGTCAGTTTTGGTTTGTCGGTGATCTGCGTATCACGTTCGCTGATGTGAATGACCTTGGTGCCTGTGAGCATCGCTAATTGGTTGAACTGTTGATCGGCGAGCGCAGATTCGAGGCCTTTGGCGCGGTCTCCCGCTTTACCATCCTTGAGTATTCGTTGAGCGATATCGCTCAATGCCCGCTTGGCCAAGTGGCTGACCATCCCAGGGTTTGCGCCATGCTCAACCACCGCAGATGGACCAGTATTTGAGCCCCAGCGCTGAATCATCCGACGAATGGATTGGTGTCGAACGTACAGGGTTCGATCGGTGGGATGAGTTTTAGCCGTGTCGATATATGGATCCCACAACTCAATTGAAGTATTGAGATAGCGCACGCCATGATCTCGACACCACTCAAGAATGGTCGGGCAATCTATATTCCAGGCCAAATCCAACAACATGTCGCCGGTACTGAGCCGCTTGGAGAGAAATGAATCGAGGTTCTCTTGTGTAACGCGTTCCTGCTCGTAGGTGACGCCGGCTTTCAATTGCTCGGCAACCCGATGGCGGTTGTCTCGAAAGTCGGCAATGGTGATCGAATTTGGATCAAATTCGAAATCACGAATAAGCAAGGGCAGTACGCACTGAGCCACCGACCCGCAGCCCAGAACCAGCGTTCGTCGTGGGTGTTGCCTAGCTACGGAAGTGGCGATGGTCACTTACGTGAGTTGGGCGAAAAGATGTCGCCAGTGCAAAACGATGCCGAGATGTCTGAACTGAGCAAAGTTTCAAGCGAGGCTTCGAACACGGTGTCAGACGGCAAGAGTAGTTTGTGCCAGTCGTAGGCGATGCCCTTGATGCCGGTGAAGGCGGGCTCATCTGTCGGCTGACAATTCTCGAGGTATGAGTTGGTCGACGTATCAGTCACTGAAGAACTGTTGTCTGTTGGCATGAGCACCCCCTTAGGATTTCGTTAACGACTTACTGACCATACAGAAAATCTAAGCCTTCGACACATCATTGCTTGACTGGTCGGCGAGCAAGGTGATGAGCCGAGAGCGGGTTGCTAGCCTGAAGGTGCTGATGACACCACCCCTCCGCGTTTCCACGCCGACCGGCTTCGCCGATCTCGGCGTGCCTGAGCACATCGATGCCGGACTTGCTGCCGCTGGCTTCTCGACTCCGTTTGA
>JBDSKN010000049.1:0-7409 GCA_039916865.1 Ilumatobacteraceae bacterium | reverse complement strand
AAGAAGGCCGCTAAGAAGGCACCAGCAAAGCGCAAGAAGGCACCAGCAAAGCGCAAGAAGGCAGCCAAGAAGAAATAAGGCCTTAGCCACACTTTATTTGGTTCGGAAAACTGTGAATCGGGGGGCGCAAGCCCCCCGATTTCTATATATCGGACAAATTTAGAGCGTTACCGTTTGCCAGTCGTCCGGCAGGTGAACGAGATCCTTGGGGGTGTCGATATCGACCGCGAGGGCGGGATCATCAATGAGCCGCAACACATAGCCGCGGCGGGTGGCTTCATCGCAATGTGCCTGGAAACTGCCGGGTCCGTAGTGAAACTCGAATTCGCAGTCGGTGGCAATCACCAGCACATTGGTCCCGTCACTAGTTTGATCAGCGACCAAACCGAGACTCGTTTTAGACATCGAATCTTCCAGCAGGTGTTGGAAGTCAGTGGCCAGCGGTAAATCCGAATGGGCAATGATCGCCCAAGAAAATCCGTCGTCGCGCGCGGCGTTAAGTCCTTCCTGAGCAGCATTGTTTAGTCCGGAACTTTGTTGAAGGATCGCAACCGCCCCATGTTGGCGGGCGAACTGCATGACCTCGTCGTCGTCACAGACTATGAATACCGCAAATGGACTGGCCGCAGCGATAACGCGGGATGCCGTATACATCGCCAATTTGTGTCTCTCTGCCGCATCCAAGACGCTCGCGAGCCGCTCTTTGGCGTCATCAAATGACTTGATCGGGATGATTACAGCTGTCGCAAAATGGGCTGCCACCACCGAGTCAGCCTACGCTGGCCATTAGTGGGGACTCGCTTGTGCGTGGTCGGTGGAGGATCGTGGGGCACAACAATTGCCGCTCTCGCGACCGAAAATGCCGACACGGTGTTGTGGGTTCGTCGGGAGGAACTGGCTCGAGAGGTAAACGACGACCACCTCAACTCGACATATCTGGCCGACCATCGGTTACCGCAATCCTTGCGGGCCACCGCTGACCTCGATAGCGCGGTGTCCGGGGCCGATGTCATAGCAATGGCGGTGCCGTCCCGCGGTATGCGCGAGGTTGCCAGCCAAGTTGCCCGTCACGCCCGCCCGGGTACGCCAATGATGAGCCTAGCCAAGGGTCTTGAGCGGGGAACTTTGCTACGAATGAGCGAAGTCATCACACAAGTTGCTCCAGGTCACGAGGTTGCGGTGTTGAGCGGTCCCAATTTGGCACGTGAAATTCTTGTCGGACAACCGACGGCAAGTGTCGTTGCGTGCCAAGATCCGGAAATCGCACGGATGCTGCAAGAACTCTTTTCTCGACCCACATTTCGTTTGTATACAAACTCTGATGTGATCGGATGCGAAATCGGCGGAGTTGTGAAAAATGTGGTGGCAATCGCGGCAGGCATTGTCCAAGGTTTTGGTTTCGGAGACAACACCCGGGCCACACTTGTTACCCGCGGACTCGCCGAGATGTCGCGACTCGGGGTTGCCCTAGGCGCTAACGCTCTCACTTTTGCCGGGCTTGCCGGCATGGGCGACGTAATGGCCACATGTTCGTCGTCGCAAAGTCGAAACACGAACGTCGGGATTCGACTTGGACATGGTGAATCGATCGCAGAGATCATGTCATCGATGACAATGGTTGCCGAGGGTGTTAGTAGCGCATCATCGGTGCTTGAACTAGCGCGTCGTCACAACGTGGAGATGCCAATCACTCAACAAGTGTCGGCTATCTGCGAGGCCGAAGTGAGCGCCGCCGACGCATTGCTGGCGCTGATGGGGCGAACGAACAAACCCGAATAGGCGACTAGTCGATGTCGCGAAGGCTGGGCAATACTTGGGCTGTGGCGTCCCTTTCGATTACCGCGCGAGTGCGTCCGACACAGCACGTGGTCGGTGTACGAGGCGGCTCGTGGCACGCCATTGTTAACGAGCGCGGATCAATTCGCCCCAGCGATGGCAGCCAGACTTTGGATTGGCATGTCGCCGCCGACGATCGCTGGCACGACCCGTCCACGGAGGGCACCGTTCGACAGGAGCGCCGCGGTGGAATTCCGATCATCGAGACGCGGCTGCGGGTACCGGGTGGCGACATTTTGCAGCGGATATATGGCGTTGTGGAACACGGAGGTCTCATTGTTGCCGAATTCGAAAACCAGTCGTCGCTGCCGGTCGTTGTCGCACTTACCCGCGGGGACGTGTTGGCTCAGCGGCCGGCAGGCTCGGCGGTGATCTCCGGCATCTCGCCGCCACAAGGCAGTGTTGCCTATCCCGTTGGCCATAAGGCGAAACTCACGGTCGCACTTGCCCGCTCCGGCTCTTCCTTGAAACAGTTGCCGACAAATCTCGTGGAGGTCGAGCAACTTCGGCGCGGCTGGTCGACCGCACTTGATCGAGCGAGCCGACTTGTGGTGCCGGATCGTGAGTACTGCGACCTAGTTGCCCGCACGCGCGCCGACCTGCTTATCTGCGGCAGCGAACATTTTTCGACGGTTGCCGATGATCCGGTCGCCTTCGTATTAACTCTCGTCGAATTACAGCGACTGGGAGAAAAAATAGATCTGTACCTTACCGAACTGGTGGACGCAGTCGAGTCAATCTTCGCCGCGTCGTCGCGTGCATCACATGTTGAATGGGATGTGGAACGAGCATTGTTTGGTGCTCAGCGATTGTTCCATTCGATGGGCGAGACCCGTGCCATTACCGATGTGCAGAACTCGCAGTCGCGACTTGGGTCGCTTGGACAAAGACCAGAGGATTTTCCAACGGAAATGCCAGCGGGAATTCGCGGAATCGCCTGGCTGGAAGATCAGCTTGTTTCGCCACGGCGAGATGGCACCGCGGCGATACTGCCTCGATCAATTCCCGATCGATGGTTGGGTATAGATCTTGAGGCGTACTCGCTCATAGCCGACTCTGTGCGGACGGTGAGCTGCGCCTTGCGGTGGCATGGCAAGCACCCGGCCCTGCTGTGGGAAGTTGTTGGACCACCCGGATTGCACCTCAGCACCGGCAGATTCGACCCGACATGGTCGAGTAACGAAAGCACTGGAGAGACTCTGCTGCGCGGATTCGCCGTTTAGGATTCGCCTAATGGTCGCAACGGCATCGAGCCCCGCTTCGTCAATTCGACTGACCGAGTGGACATCGTGCGGGGGTTGTGCAGCCAAATGGGGTGCATCGCTGTTGAAGGATCTGTTGACCGGATTTCCGAGCGTCCTCGACCCGGCTCTGCTTGTTGGACTGGAACCCTTTGACGATGCGGCCGTGTATCAGATATCGCCAGAGGTGGCATTGGTGAGCACAACCGATTTTTTTCCGCCGCTTGTCGATGACCCAGGTGACTTTGGCGCCATTGCCGCCGCCAATGCATGCAGCGATGTTTACGCCATGGGTGGGCGAGTGGTGATGGCGGTAAATGTTGCCGCATTCCCTGAACACTTTCCGCAATTTGCGATCGCCGAAATTTTTGCGGCGGCGGCAGAGGTTGTCGCGCAGGCGGGCGGAAGCATCGCTGGCGGTCACACGATTCGCAATCCCGAACCGATATTTGGATTGGCGGTGCAGGGTGTCGTCCATCCGCAACATATTTTTCGCAAGGGCGGTGCTCGGCCCGACGACGTCGCATTTCTTTCCAAACCGCTGGGCACCGGGCTCGCGCTCGCCGGAGGATCACCCGCAGATATTGCCGCGTCGATTGCCGGCATGCGCACGCTCAATCGTTTGGCTTCGGAACAGTTGCAGGCGCTTGGTGACGCTGTACATGGCGTCACAGATGTCACCGGATACGGATTTGCCGGGCACGGCTGGGAAATGGCCGAGCGAAGCGGTGTGCAATTGACCATAGATGCGAGTTCGCTGTCGGCCTACCCGGGTGCCCGCGAGGCGGCCGAGCGGGGAGTGCGAACCGGCGGTGACCCGCGCAATCGATCATATGTGGAAGGTCACTTTCTCGACTCGCGTCCGTCGCCGGATCACGACGACGCCACGACCGCGTTGTGTATGGATCCCCAGACATCCGGTGGTCTATTGGCCGCGGTATCGCCCGAAGTCGCTGACAAGTTGCTTAGTTTTAGTGCCGTGACTTGGACGCGCGTCGGCGAATTTAGCGCCGGCGATCCCTGCGTCGTCTTGCGTTAGATCTGAACTGGTAGCCAAACATTGTCACGACGAGCTCCGGCGCCGACCACCACAATCGAGCAACAACTGCGTGCAGCAGGTTTCACGTGCGTTGTCGGCTTTGATGAGGTGGGCAAAGGTGCATGGGCTGGTCCACTGATGATCGGCGCCGCCGTGTTGCGTGCAGATGTATTGGACTTGGATCATCCCGCTGCATTCATGGGCGGTGCGCGAGATTCCAAGCAAATTGCAGAAAGTCAACGGGACGCGGTATTCGAAGTTGTTGCTCGCACTACGGCGGCTTGGTCGGTTGGTTGTGCCACAGCCCAGGAATGCGATGCCTTGGGAATGAATGCCGCGCAACAACTTGCCACTCGCCGGGCCCTCGATCAGCTTGGCGTCCAGCCGGACGCCGCAATTGTCGATGGCACATGGGATTTCGTCGCCCCGCACATTTCGCGGGTGGTGGCCAAAGTTAAAGCCGACGCCACCTGCTTGTCGGTCGCCGCGGCATCGATAGTTGCAAAGGTGACGAGGGATCGCTTGATGCGTCATTGGGCCGAGAACTTTCCTCACTGGCACTTTGATACGAATAAGGGTTATCCGTGCCCGAAACATCGCATCGCGTTGCAGGGATACGGACCGTCGGCAATCCACCGCACGAGTTGGGCATTTATGCCCAACCATGTGCCGTGGCTACATGTTGAGGTACCAGTGCCCGCAACGCGCGTGCGCCAATCTCCGCCGGAACATTGGGGCGGATGAGTATTCGTGTCAGGGAAGTTGCGCGATCATATTTGTGACTCGTAGTACCGAGCAAGATGTTCAAGATCCTTTGCCCTACCTGATGCAGACTTCAGACGAATCCACTGTTCCTTCGATATCATCGCAAATGCAACTGCGCCAAAGTTTCCTCCCACGCTTTCACTTACTAAATCATCAAATCCGCGAGGGGCTCCATCGGGGGCAAGAACGATATCAAGGAGGCCGTGTTTGGTCACAAGATGCAAAGTGTCATACTGCGCCCAGTTTTCAACAGGATGTCGAGGAAACCAAGTACCGCCGTCATCGACTGTGAGCAACATGGCTCCTAGATCTTCGAATGCATTTGCAAGTCGGTCCAGATTTTCTGTGTTTCGTGCCGGGGTAATATCCACATCGATAGTCGCTGGTACCGGAAGACCGTGAATCTGTGCAGCGATTCCGCCAATTAAGATAAATTGAACCCCGCGCGAATTTAGTGCGCCGATCAACTCTGGGACGTTAAGTTCCGGCCGGTTATCCAAGGCGTTTAATACGTGCTTTCTCTCGTTTCGTATGTTCTGCCAACTCACGTGGATCAATGAGTTTTTCTGCAGCAAAACGCGCGGCATCATGTGTGTCTGGTTTTGCTAGGCGCATTCGCAATTCAAATCCTGATGCAACTAACAGGCGGGTCAAGGTTTCCACTGATGGCGATCGCCTCCCAGATTCGTATGCAGACACAGCTGGCTGACTTGTGCGCGCACGCGTTGCCAATGTCATTTGGCTGAGTCCGGCACGCTGCCGAGCCATTCGAATGAGATGGCGTGAGGAGGCCTCGGTTGGCATGCCCTCATTATATCGGTACAGATATAACCACGGTTCCAAGTGTGTTGACTAGTTGAACCCATCTCTGCCCAAATCCTGACCTAAACGGTAGGGTATTGGCGTGTCTAATTTCCGCGACTTACTCGCTCAAACGAAGTCTCAGATCAACGAGATTGATACCGCAACGGCTGCGACACGTATCGATGCGGGTGGCGCGGTCGTGCTCGACGTGCGTGAGCCAGATGAGTACGACCAGGGAGCCATTCCCCAGGCAATTCATATTCCTCGTGGACAAATGGAATCACAAATTGAAAGCAAAATTGTGGACAAATCAACTCCGGTGGTTGTCTATTGCGCGGGGGGAACGCGGAGTGCTTTCGCCGCCAAGACCCTGAACGATCTCGGTTACAGCGATGTTTCGTCAATAATTGGTGGGTTTGGCAAATGGAAGGACGAGGGTCGTCCTTGGACCACCCCGGCACATCTCACCGCTGAGCAGCGCATTCGCTACCAGCGTCACCTCACGCTGCCGGAAGTAGGTGTGAATGGCCAGACGAAATTGTTGGCTAGCAAGGTGCTATTACTTGGCGCGGGGGGTCTTGGGTCTCCCGCGGCGCTGTATCTGGCCGCTGCCGGCGTGGGAACCATCGGCATCGTAGACATGGATGAGGTCGACGCATCGAATCTACAGCGCCAAATTCTGCACAATATCGATCGTGTCGGTGACCGCAAAGTTGACTCCGCCAAGAAGACGATCACCATGCTCAATCCCGATGTCAACGTCGTCACTTACGACACGCGACTCGATGCCGGAAATATTTTGGACATCATTGATGGCTACGACGTCATCGTTGATGGCGCAGATAATTTTCCGAGCCGATATGTGTTGAATGACGCCAGCGTAAAACTGGGAATTCCCGTTGTGCACGGATCGATATTCCGCTTCGAAGGAATGGTTACGGTGTTCGATCCAAAAAATGGACCTACATATCGCGACATGGTGCCACAACCGCCGCCGGCCGAATTGGCGCCGAGTTGTGCCGAGGCGGGTGTGTTGGGCGTGTTGCCGGGAATCGTTGGATCAATTCAGGCACTTGAGACGATCAAGTTGCTGCTCGGAATCGGCGACTCGCTTGTCGGTCGGATTCTGAGTATCGATACCACCGAGATGACATTTCGCACATTCAATTTGAAAGTTGATCCAGACAACGAGGTGACATGGACAAATCGAGATCGCATTGAGGTGCGAGACCTCGATGGTCTATGCGCACCTTGGGTCACGCACTAAGGGTCCTTCGTCTACTTCCCGTAGTATTTAGGCGTGGTATCACGGTCGTTTGCCATTGTTGGCGCGGGATTTTCGGGTGCCGTTGTGGCCCGCGAACTGGCCGAGGCCGGTCATCGGATTACGGTCTTCGACTCTCGCGATCACGTGGCCGGCAATTGCCATACCGGACGGCATGAAACCGGGGTCATGGTGCACACATATGGCCCGCATATCTTTCATACTCAGCACGAACACGTGTGGACCTACATCAACCGCTTTGCCACGATGCGGCCGTATAACCATCGTGTCAAGGCAACTTCGGATGGCGCGGTATATTCGTTGCCGATCAACCTGCTGACAATCAATCAATTTTTCGGTACCTCATTCAACCCCGTCGAGGCCGAAGCATTTATTGCCACAAAAAGCGACAAGTCGATTGCCACTCCGCTCACATTTGAGGATCAGGCCCTCAAGTTCG
>JBDSKN010000048.1:0-50167 GCA_039916865.1 Ilumatobacteraceae bacterium | reverse complement strand
TTGATGGCCCAGGCAGTTGTGCAGCTATTTCCCGGGACAAAATTTAGCATTGGCCCGGCGATCGAAGATGGTTTCTACTACGACTTCGAACTTCCGGACGGCCGCACATTTAGCGAAGATGATCTGTCCTCAATTGACGTCAGAATGCGGGAGATCATTTCGGCCAATCAACCTTTTGTGCGTGAAGAGATGTCGGCCAAGCAGGCGCTAAAACTTTTCGCCGATCAGCCTTACAAGTGCGAAATAATCCAACGGGTCACGACCGGTGCGGCCGACTCGGAAGATGCGGGGGAGTTGGACGGTGGCGACGAAGTGAGCGTGTATCGCAATGGTGATTCATTCGTCGATCTCTGTCGGGGTCCCCATGTGCCATCCACCGGAAGGCTCGGATATTTCGCGTTGATGAAAGTTGCTGGTGCATATTGGCGCGGCAATGAAAAGGGCCCGATGCTGCAACGCATCTATGGGACCGCATGGGAGTCCAAGGTTGCGCTTGATGAACACCTCAACCGTTTGGTGGAGGCAGAAAAACGCGATCACCGCCGACTAGCCGCCGAAATGGATCTGCTTTCATTTCCCGCCGAACTTGGCGGAGGATTGGCCGTTTGGCATCCTAAGGGCGCGATCATTCGAAAGATCATGGAGGATTACAGCCGCGACCGCCACCAAAACGGCGGTTACAAGTTTGTCTACACACCGCATTTGGCAAAGTCCGAATTGTTTGAGACATCGGGTCATTTGGATTTCTACAAAGACAGCATGTATCCGCCGATGGAGATGGACAACGGCACCTATTACCCGAAACCAATGAACTGCCCGATGCATTGTCTCATTTTCAGAGAGCGCCAGCGCAGTTACCGCGAGTTGCCGCTACGACTGTACGAACTGGGAACGGTCTATCGCTATGAGCGCGCCGGCACGCTACACGGACTGATGCGCATCCGTGGATTTACTCAAGATGACAGCCACATTTTTTGTACCGAGGATCAGATGCCCGACGAGATCACATCTCTGATGCATTTCGTCATCTCGGTGTTGCGCAGATTCGGCTTCAATGATTTTGAGTTTCGGCTCTCCACTCGTGATCCGAACAAATCCGTCGGTTCCGACGAGATTTGGGCCAAATCAACGGCGGCGCTGCATGAAGCGCTCCAGCGACACGGCGTTGAATACACGATCACCGAGGGAGATGCGGCTTTCTACGGCCCCAAAATCGATATCGATGTGCGCGACGCGATCGGTCGCAAGTGGCAACTGAGCACAATCCAACTCGACTTCAACCTTCCGGAACGGTTCAAACTGGAATACATCGATAAAGGAAATGTACGTCGCCAACCAATTATGTTGCATCGCGCGCTGTTCGGATCGGTCGAACGATTCTTTGGGGTCCTTCTCGAACATTACGGTGGGGCATTCCCCATCTGGCTCGCCCCTGTCCAGGTGCGGGTGCTGCCGGTGGCCACCGCCCACGAGCAATACGCGGCACAATTAGTTGAACGCTTGGAGGACGCCGGCTTCCGCGTCGATATCGATCCCGCCACCGAGCAACTTGGCAAGCGCATTCGTACCGCAAAACTCGAACGACTTCCGTATGTTCTGGTTGTCGGCGACGACGATGTCGCCCACGACACTGTCGGACTCAATCCGCGCGGGGGAGTTGTTGTCAGGGATGTCCCGGTTTTCGAGTTCATCGATCGCTTGCGGACCGAGTCGGCGGTGGAGTGATGCTCGAGCGTCTATGGAATGGATGGCGTGCGCAATATGTGCAGCGTGATATGAAACCGGACCCCACTCCAGAGTCCGTGTTTACCGCGATCCTCAATAGCGGAATTCCCGACGACGAGGCTCACATCGTTCATCGCGGTCCGTTGTGTTTCGTCATTCTCAATGCTTTTCCCTATTCGCCCGGACACCTGTTGGTGCTGCCATATCGCGAAGTTGCAGATCTCGAATCACTCACCGCTGACGAAACTGCCGAGATTTGGGCGACCGTGACAATGGGGGTTCGAGTTCTCAAGGACGAATATCATCCACAAGGACTAAATGTCGGAATCAACCTTGGTCAGGTGGCAGGCGGCAGTATCGCTCAGCATCTGCACATTCATGTCGTGCCGCGTTGGGGCGGCGACACCAATTTTATGGTCTCGGTGGCGAGCACAAAGATTTTGCCGGAGGCACTTGATGTCACCTCGGAGAGAATACGGGCGGCATGGATTCGACTCTCGTCATGAGCGGCGATGAAATTCGCGACGAATTACCCGCCGAACTAGATGTCTCGGCATTCGTCGGTCCTAATCAATTTCCAGACAACAGTCGCCGTCGGATTCCCGCCGCTATCTATCTGTTTGTTGCCGTAATTTGCGTAGTGATACGCATTGGATATTCGTCCTCAACGAGTGGTCTTGTCAACAATGGCATGGTGATGGCCGCGGTCATTCTCGGCGTGTTCGGAATCTATGGCCTGACATCGTCGTGGCGGATCGAGGTCGACGAGAAGCAGGCCCTTGTTCTGGCCAGCCGCGCCGCCAATTTCCCTGTCGGACACGCATCGGCCCAACAGGTGTGGCTCGGGCTGCGCAGTCGACCAACATGGCGCGTATTTTGTTACAGCACCGAGGAACCCCCACTGAAGCGTGGTCTTGTTTTGGTAGATGCAATAGATGGCGAGATTATGCAATGCCTCAGCGAATCAAACCCAGACCTGCAGCCATAGCAATGGCAAGTAGACTTTGATCGATGTTTGACGGCCGCTTTCGCGTCGAGGTGGAGAAGGCAATTCGCCCAATCGGTGAATTGTTGCGGCGCACAAAAATGACTCCCGATCACTTCACCGTGCTCGGCTTGGTGGTTGCGGTTGGAGCCGCGGTTGCCATCGGCGCGGGCGCCTTGCCTCTTGGGCTCTTCCTGGTGGTGCTGGCCGCCCTTCCTGACCTGCTCGACGGCGCGCTGGCCAAGGCTTCAAATTCGGCCAGCCAACGAGGCGCTTTCTTTGATTCAGTCGTCGACCGAATCACCGACTCGGTGCTCCTTGGTGGAGTGGCCTGGTACTTAATAAATGAGCGTGGCGGGCATGCCGCATTGCTTCCCTTTGCGATTATGGGAGTGTCGATGTTGATCTCCTATGAGCGAGCCAAGGCCGAGTCGCTTGGGTTGCAGGCAAAGGGCGGGCTCATGGAGCGCGCCGAACGAATCATCGTGTTGTGTATCGGATTGCTATTTGGCTCGATGCTGTATTGGGCAATGTGGTTGATGTTGGCACTTACCTCGGCAACCGCTATTCAACGCTTTGTCAAGGTGTGGCGACAAGCCGCAGTGGCCCCAACAACGGCCGAAAAGCAGGCCGTTCGTCGGTCACGCCGCGCATCGCGCCGGTCGGTGCGGGATGCGTATCGTGCTCGCCTTCGTTCACGGCGTCGGAATCCGTAAACCAGACTTCCAGACTGAGAAAATCTGATGGCAACTGGGCGTGGCTTCATCAACGATTCATTTCTTCTAACCGGCTACAAGTTGGCTTCGGCATTGGCGCGATTTACACCAGCGCCACTTGTTTTTGGCGCCGCGATGGCGCTGGCACCCCCATTTTCGATCGGCATGCGCGATGAACGCAAGATGGTCGAGCGCCATTTGCGAAGAGTAGATCCGACGCTCAAGGATTATGCGCTTCGGCAAGCCGTTCAGCGTTCGTTCCAAAGTTATGCCCGCTATTACCTGGAGACTTTCCGGATTCCGACCCTTAGCCGACAAACAATTAGCGACGGATTCACCATCGAAGGTTTTGACCACATTAAGAATGCGTTGCAAAGTGGCAAGGGTGCGGTTGTGGCTCTGCCACATGTCGGCGGCTGGGATTGGGCCGGGCGCTGGCTATGTGACGAAGGATTTCAGCCCACCGCAGTTGTTGAAAAACTCGAACCTCCAGAGCTGTACGAGTGGTTTGTCGAAATGCGCACCAAGATGGGCATGCACGTCATTCCGTTGGATGATCGCGCCGGAATCGGGGTCCAGGAAGCGTTGAAGTTGAACCGACCGGTGGTGTTGTTGTGCGATCGCGACATATCTCGAGACGGAGTGCGCGGCGGGGTAGAGGTCGAGTTCTTCGGAGAGCGAACAACCGTTCCGGCGGGACCGGCATTTTTCGCGCTGCGCACCGGAGCACCACTGATTCCGGCCGCCGCATACTTCACCAAGCGCGTCGACGGCCACCACACAGTGGTACTCCCACCAATCGCCGTGGAACGACAAGGATCGTTGCGTGAAGATGTGAGCCGAATTACTCAGGTGCTCATTTCCGAAATGGAAGTGCTGATCAAAAGGGCGCCTGAGCAATGGCATTTATTTGCCCCGAATTGGCCGAGCGATCCCGGTTACTGATGAGGCATTCATGACCCAACCGCACATGCACATGGTTGCCACCGTGCTCGGCACTTCGGACCCGCGAGGACTGGCGGTTTTCTATCAGCGGTTGCTCGGATGGCCCATCGTGGCCGACGAGCCCGACTGGGTAACGCTGCGACCATCGTCCGGCGGGACCGGCCTGTCCTTCCAATTTGAGGCGAACTATGTCCCACCGATTTGGCCGGAAGTTGTGGGCGAGCAACAGATGATGGCGCACTTTGACATCGCAGTTGATGACCTCGAGGCGTCCGTGGTTCTTGCCTGTGATGCGGGAGCCAAAATCGCCAGCCACCAACCGCAAGATGATGTGCGAGTGATGCTTGACCCCGCGGGTCACCCGTTCTGCCTCTTCGTCGGACCCGTCTGACTCTTGTAGCTAGCCAAGAATTGATTGCAGTTCGGCCAAGCGTTGCGGGTCTGCGCGATACCACACCCAGATGCCCCGTTTTATGCTGGTGATCAGGCCAGCCTCGCGCAACACCTTGAGATGGTGACTCACCGTCGGCTGCGAGCGTCCGATTGGTTTGACCAGAGAGCAGGCGCAGGTTTCGCTCGTTCCTGCGGCCGCAATAAGGCTGAACAACTTCAGACGCACGGGATCGCTGAGGGCGGCAAAGCATTCGGCAAGACCCTTTGCGTCGCGCCCGGAAAGCGGCGCTTGAGTGACCGGAAGGCAACAACTAACAACCGATTTCTCGGCGGAAAGATTTTTTCTGGTAGGAGTTGACATATCGACAACCATCAATATATCATATTGGCATGACCTCACGCGTGCAACTAGCCCTCAATGTGTCGAATCTCGCCGAAGCAGTTGAGTTTTACAGCAAAATGTTCTCCACCAAACCGGCAAAACTTCGGGAGGGATATGCAAACTTCGCCATCGCCGAACCACCCCTCAAGTTGGTATTGATCGAGACCCCAAAGACCGACGGTGGGGAATATACGCGGATCAATCATCTTGGTGTTGAGGTGATGTCCACAGAAGAGGTGGACGCCGCAATCACCCGCTTTCAAGACTTGGGCTGGGTTGACGCAGTCGAAAAAGACACCACTTGTTGCTTTGCGGTGCAGGACAAAGTGTGGGTGCATGATCCAGACGGTGCGCCATGGGAGTACTACACGGTGTTGGCCGATGCCAATGCGATGAACGCCCCCATTGAATCGACTTCAATAGCTGGCGCATGCTGTTCGACAGACGGTGCCATTTCCTGCTGCTGAGTCTGGATATGACTCAAGTCATTGAATTTGAAACCGAGCGACTTCGACTGCGCCAATGGAGTTCGAATGGACGGACTCCTAACCCTTCCAGCGAGCAGACACGCCCCTTCACCGAGTAACACGCCGCCATAAATTGTTTGCTTTTTCCGCCCCTCCAACGTAAATTCGCAACACGCTTCTCGCCGAAGGGAGGACGCCTTGGCTAACGAACTCGACGCTCTCACGGTAAGGCGCTTCTACGAAGAAGTTCTCAACAAGCGCGATCTCGCAGTAGCAGACGAAATCTTCGCCGCCGACTTCATTCACCACGGACTCCCTCCCGATTCTCCAAAAGGAGTTGAGGGCTTCAAGCGGCACCTTGAATTCGTACACGGTGTTTTTCCTGATGGCCAAGTGACCATCGACGACATGGTCGTCGGAGACGGGAAGGTTGTCATCCGCCTGACCGCCAGGGGGACTCAGAACGGACCCTTCTTGGGGTTCCCAGCGACAGGGAAACAGGCCACCTGGACTGGAATCGACATCATGTACATGTCACAGGGAAAAATCTCCGAGTGCTGGAGCGAGCGAGACGTCTTCGGCATGCTTCTTCAATTGGGACTCATTTCGCCCCCTGGATAACGGACGCCGAATAATTGCTCAGGCGTAAACGTCGAACAATTCCTGAATCGCCTTGGCTTGACCACCCGAAATTGACGACATCACCGCAATCGGCGTGACTCCAGTTGCGAACCATTTCTCAAATTGATCGCGCACCTGAGTTGCGGTGCCCGAAATCGTGCAATCGTTCAGCCAAGCGTCGCTCATGGCCGCCGATAGCTTTTCCCCCAGTTGTTCCTTTGGCGTCGAAGCCAGGACTTCTTCAATTGCATCCATCTCGCTTTCGTAACCGGCGGCGCGCCAGTAGTTGCGATAATTCGGCAGTGACAAGTAGCCAGTGAGCGTCTTGCGGTGCACCCGCAGCGCGGCATCTCGATCGTCACTGACGATTGTCGGCACCATGTTGGCGACAAAGAAACTTGAGCGCTGATCAGTTGGAATATGCGACATCTGAGACGACATATGTCGACACGAGGCATTCGCCCACACCGCGCCCTGAGCTATCTCGCAAGCGAGATCCAGCATCTTGTCGCGCAACGTAGCGAGATAGATCGGTGGTAGTTCGCCGCTGAAACGTTCGTTGGCTCGCATTGCGGCTACATAATTGCGAACATCGCTGAGCGGCTTGCCGGTCTCTACTCCGAGTCGCTGAGTTACGGGGCCGTGACTGACGCCAAGGCCAAGTGCAAATCGATCTTTGGAGATTTCATGAATGTGTGCCGCCGTGTTTGCGGTTTCCACGGGATGGCTGTAATAGATCGGTTGAATTGATGTCCAGAATCGGATTGAGTTTGTGACGTGGGCGAGCGAGACGCACAGTCCAAGAGTTGCCCCAAGACTGGGACATGCAAGCCCGCTAAAGCCGCGTCGTTCGGACTCCACCGCGAGTTCCAAAATCGCCGCTCGTTTGCTGGGCGTCACGACAATGGAAAGCGCCGGCATACTTGTTCGACCGTTGGACTCATTCACAACGGCAAACCTACTTCCAGACGCTTAATTTATTCATTTTGTGTGCGCGGCATGAATCGGTCGTACGGTATACGCGGTGGATGAGTCTCCAACTCGGCCGAGTAATGGCATGTTGCGCATTGCCATGGTTAGCCCGTACAGCGTGTCGGTGCCGGGTGGTGTGCAGTCACAAGTACTTGGGTTGGCCCGCGAAATGCGACGACTGGGCCACGAGGCTCGAGTCTTGGCCCCGTGTGACGGTCCACCACCGGAAAGTTTTGTCACTCCGCTCGGCAATAGTTTGCCGACGGCGGCAAATGGATCGGTGGCCGCCTTGGCACCGGACCCATCGGCCGCGTTGCGCACGATCAGAGCACTCAACGATGAAGCGTTCGATGTCATTCATTTGCATGAGCCATTGGTGCCGGGGCCAACGGTCACCGCGCTATTAATGCGCATGGCACCGACAGTTGGAACCTTCCACGCCGCCGGTGATTCGACGTCGTACCGGGTGTTGAATCGCACCGCCCGCTGGGCGGCGAGCCGAATTGATGTACGAGTCGCGGTTTCCGAGCAGGCGCGTGAACTTGCCGCTCGATACCTAGATGGCGAATATCGGGTGTTATTCAATGGGATCGAGGTGAGTCGATACCACCGACCGGAAATTAAACGCGTGGAGCAGCCGACCATCTTTTTCTGCGGTCGCTTCGAGCCCAGAAAGGGTCTCGAGGTTTTGCTCGAGGCGCTGGATTCGGTGCCTCGCAATGTTCGTCTGTGGGTCGCCTCCGACGGGCCAGGGATAGACATTCTGCGCAAAAAACATGCCGACGACGATCGGATCGAGTGGCTTGGTCGAATAACCGAGGAAGACAAGATAAAGCGACTTGCCTCGTGCACGGTATTTTGCGCTCCATCACTTCACAGCGAATCATTTGGCATCGTGTTACTCGAAGCAATGGCAGCCCAGGCTCCGCTAGTAGCCAGCGCGCTCGACGGGTATTGCAATGTCGCCACTCACGATCTAGATGCGCTACTTGTCCAACCAGGCGATGCGGTTTCACTAGCCGATGCGCTCAATCAAGTCATCACCAATCAGTCGCTCACCAAACGACTTGTCGAGGGAGGCGCGCGCAGGGCGGCACACTTTTCGATGAATGCCTTGGCCGAAGAATACTTTGCGATTTACCGACGACTGTTGGAGGACGAAGCAAATCTTGCACTTACCGTTGCCCCAAGCCGATTACTTTCATTTTTCAATGGCCGATCACTTAGGCGCTCGCAGGTATCGCGCTCGGCGTAGAATGGGGGCATGACCCCACTTGTAGTAATTCTGATAATCGTCGTTCTGGTTGGTGGCTTCGTGGCGCTTTCCTACAACGGACTGGTTCGTCGTCGCAACAATGTCGACAATTCCTGGTCGCAAATTGATGTCCAGCTAAAGCGCCGCTTGGATCTGATCCCCAACCTGGTCGAAACGGTCAAGGGGTACGCGGCCCACGAACGGTCGACTCTTGAGGCGGTCGTGACGGCACGCAACTCGGCCATGGCCGCCCCGGCCAATCCGCGCGCTCAGGCCGTTGCCGACAATGCGATCACGGGTGCTCTAAGGCAACTGTTTGCCTTGTCAGAGGCGTACCCGGATCTCAAGGCCAACCAAGGCTTCGTCTCGTTGCAGGAAGAACTCGCTAATACCGAAAGTCGCATTGCCTATGCTCGTCAGTTTTATGGCGATTCGGTTTTCCAATACAACACGGCTATCCAGAAGTTTCCGGGAGTTATCTTTGCCAAGATGTTCGGATTCACCGCTCGCGAATTTTTCGAGGCCGAAGAGACTGCGCGAAATGCACCTCAGGTGAAGTTCTAACTATTTACAGATGAACGATCTCATTTCGTCAAACAAGCGTCGAACCGTTGCCTTAATCATTGGATTCATATTTATTGTGGTTCTTGTTGGGGCCGCGGTTGGTTCACTTGTGGGTAACGGAACTACCGGCACAATTCTGGCAGTCGTCCTATCGGGAACATTTGCTTTCATTTCGTATTGGAAATCCGATGCAATTGCCTTGCGGGTGAGCCGGGCAGTTCCGGCCGACCCCACCGAATACATGCGCCTGCACAATCTGGTGGAAGGGCTGTGCATCGCCAGCGGCTTGCCAAAGCCTCGTGTTTATGTCATTGTCGACGAGGCCCCCAATGCTTTCGCCACTGGGCGCAATCCTCGCCATGCCGCAATTGCGGTGACGACGGGGTTACTGGAAAAAATGAACAGAGTCGAGCTCGAAGGAGTGTTGGCCCACGAACTGTCGCACATCCGAAACTACGACATTCTGGTCTCAACATTGGCGGTCACTCTGGTCGGATCGGTGGCAATAATCACCGATATCGCGATACGAATGATGTGGTGGAACGGTGGACGAGCTCATCGGGGAGGCGATCGACAGAACGGCTCAAATCCGTTGGCCCTGGTCGGATTTGCCTTGCTCATTTTCGCACCAATCCTGGCCAAACTGATGCAGGCTGCAATTAGTCGTCGTCGCGAAACACTCGCCGATGTATCGGCATGTCAGATCACCCGTTATCCGCCTGGGCTCATCGCGGCACTAGAAAAATTACAGGCCGACACAACGACCACCCATTCGGCCAGCATGGCAACCGCTCATATGTGGATCGAACAACCCCTTTCCGGAGTGAATGACTCGGGTCGATTGGGTTCGTTACATAAACTATTTAATACCCATCCGCCACTGGCCGAGCGCATTGCTTTGCTCAGGGAAATGTAAGAGGAGCCCATTTACATGTCACCCCTCAAGTCAACTCGTCTCAAATTGGTCATCGCCGGAGGCTTAATTGCCGTTCTCGGCGCATGCGGCGGATCGTCGCCGTCGGTAACTACCGACAGCGTTTCAACCGAGACCACCGCTGTTGAGCCAGTAACGACGACGACGGTTCCCGATGTGATTGTCAACCCGCTGACAGGCGAGCCAGCAGCCGATACGTCAATCCTCAGTCGTCCGGCAATGGTGGTAAAGATCGACAACCATCCCAAGGCCATGCCGCAATACGGAATCAATCAGGCCGACATAATTTTCGAAGAAAATGTTGAGAAACTGACAAGATTCGCGGCGGTATTTCACAGCCTGGGGAGCGACCCGGTTGGGCCAATTCGTAGCGGCCGATTTCAGGACATCAATTTGGTTGGATCGTTTAACAAGCCGCTGTTCGTTTGGAGCGGCGGAAATCCGCAGGTGAGCGCCGCAATTCGCAAGTCCGATCTAGTTGACCTCAGTTACACGGTGGCCAACAAAGACGGTGGTTTCCATCGTGACTCCAGTCGACCGGCACCGCACGATTTGTTTGCCGAGACATCAAAGCTTTGGACACTTGCGCCGGATGGCTCCGGGCCGCCGCCGGCACAGTTCACCTATCGCACGGCGAGCGATGCCCTTCCGACGTCAGCCCAAAAGATAGACGGCGTAAAACTTTCGATGGACGGAGTGAAGGTCAGATGGGAGTGGAGCGCCAACGATCTAAAATTCCTGCGACTGCAAAACGAAGAATTGCACGCCGATCCTGACGGAGTGCCATTAAATGTAACCAATGTCGTCATTCTTGAAGTCGAGTACACCAATAGCTACAGCCCAACTTCAAAGACTTTGGGCAGCGGCAAAGCTACGGTATTTACCGGTGGCGTAGCCATAAGCGGGACATGGGAGCGGAGTAATCGGCTTGTCCCGTTCACCTTGACGGACTCGAGCGGCGCGATCATTAAGTTGACTCCCGGTCGCACGTTTGTCGAAGTTGCCCGCGCCGAAAAGATGGCAATCGTGGCGGTTGGCATCGACCCGGACGAGGTTAAATACCCTTAAACGAGTGTTGGGCCTGGCGTACTGGGATGGTATTGATTGTCTCGGTACGATGAGGACATGAGTTCACCGTCACAGTCGTCCCGTCGCCCATCAAGTTCGTCGGCCACAGGTTCCCTGCGCGTCAAGCGAGGCCTCGCCGAAATGCTCAAGGGTGGTGTGATTATGGATGTCGTCACGCCGGTCGAAGCTAAAATCGCCGAAGACGCTGGCGCGGTCGCGGTAATGGCCCTAGAGCGAGTGCCGGCAGACATTCGTCGAGACGGTGGCGTAGCGCGCATGAGTGATCCAGAGATGATCGAAGGGATTAAGGCCGCCGTTTCGATTCCGGTGATGGCCAAAGTCCGAATCGGACATTTCGTCGAGGCCCAGGTTTTGGAGGCGCTTGGCGTTGACTTCGTCGATGAGTCCGAAGTGCTGACTCCCGCCGATGAAACTCATCACATCGACAAGTTCGCATTTACCGTTCCGTTTGTGTGCGGAGCCACAAATCTCGGTGAAGCGCTCCGCCGCATCAGCGAGGGCGCCGCACTCATCCGATCTAAGGGAGAGGCCGGAACCGGAAATATTGTCGAAGCGGTCCGCCACCTGCGCAGCATCACAGGGGATATTCGCAGAATTACTCAGGCCGATTCCGCCGAATTGTTTGAGTGGGCCAAGAAACTTGCCGCTCCGCTTCAGCTCGTGCAAGAGATTGCCGAAACCGGTGAACTTCAAGTGCCGCTGTTCTGCGCCGGTGGAATTGCAACCCCTACCGATGCCGCCTTAGCAATGCAACTGGGGGCGCAGAGCGTATTTGTTGGTTCGGGCATATTCAAGAGTGAAGATCCATCGCTGCGCGCCAAGGCGATCGTCGAGGCGACCACACACTTCCGCGATCCGCAAATTATTGCCAAGGTCAGTCGCAACCTTGGCGCCCCGATGACGGGGATCGGAACGGATCAAGTCCACGAGCGCTTCTCCGAGCGGGGCTGGTGAGCGATTCGAGGCCCCCGGGTGGGCCCACTTGTCGGCGTGTTAGCACTGCAAGGCGGATTTGCCGCACACGAACTTGCACTTGCTGATCTAGGGGCCAGTACCCGACACGTGCGCGCGGTCGAAGACTTGACCGGGTTGGACGCACTAGTTCTTCCTGGTGGAGAATCCACGACGATGTCGATGTTGCTCGAGTCGTCCAACTTAGTTAACCCAATTGCCGAGATCATCTCGCAGGGTCTGCCAATCTTTGGCACGTGTGCGGGCATGATATTGCTGGCGACAAACGTTCAGGATGCGCGACCGGATCAGCGATCGTTTGGTGCCATAAATATTGACGTTCGCCGCAACGCTTATGGTCGGCAGATTGACAGTTTCGAGGCCGACATCGAGGTCGTTTCGTTGCTCGATCCTTTCCATGCTGTGTTCATTCGAGCCCCTCAAGTGATAGGCGCCGCCGACACGGTCGAGGTGCTGGCTCGACACGAAGACAGTATTGTGCTGGCCCGCGAGAAAACGATTACGGTCGCGTCCTTTCACCCCGAGCTAACCGATGACACTCGGATCCACGAAATATTTATCAAGAGCCTGTAAAGGAGCCAGAACAAAATGTCAGGTCATTCGAAATGGGCAACGATCAAACACAAAAAAGCCGCCGTAGATAAGGCGCGCGGAAAAATCTTTGCCAAGCTTTCTAGACAACTCGAGGTCGCGGCCAAGGATCACGGCGGAGACGTGTCAACGAACGCAGCGCTTCGGACAATCGTGTTGAAGGCGAAGGCCGCTCAGATGACCAATGACGCAATTGACCGAGCCATCAAACGAGGCACCGGAGTAGGCAGCGGCGCCGTATACGAGTCCATTACCTATGAGGCATACGCGCCGGGCGGCGTGGCGATGCTCATCGATGTGCTTACGGACAATCGAAATCGCACCGCCGCCGATGTGCGAATTATTTTCAGCAAACTCGGTGGGTCAATGGCCGAGCCCGGCGCGGTCTCTTGGCAGTTTTCGCGCAAGGGAGTGTTGCATATTGCGAGATCGGTGAACGAGGACGACCTCATGTCTGTTGCACTCGACGCCGGGGCAGACGATATTTCCGACGACGGTGATTCGTGGCTTGTCGTTTGCGACCCCCACAAGGTCGAAGAGCTGAAATCAGCATTGGTGACCGTTGGGATGTCGGTATTGTCGGCAACCTCAACAATGATCTCGTCTCTGTTGGTGCCGGTTACCAAGATGAGCGACGCCAAGGCGGTGTTGCACATCATGGATGAACTGGACGAAAATGACGATGTCCAAGATGTCTATTCGAATTTTGACATTGCGGAAGAAATTCTCACTCAGGCTGCTCCAAACAATGTCGCGGCCCAATGACCGTTTCAATTGGTGATCGAGCGCCCGAATTCACTCTTCCTGGCACGGGAGGTCGCAGTTATTCGCTGGCAGATTATTTGGGGAAGTCCGTTGTCTTGGTGTTTTATCCCGGCGACAACACTGCGGTGTGCACCAAGCAATTATGTTCGTACACAAAGTCCATCGATGAATTCAATGGAGTTGGGGCGCAAGTGTTGGGCATTTCTCCCCAAAGTGTCGATAGCCACGAACAGTTTTCTCATCGGCACAATTTCGGGTTCCCCTTGCTCGCCGACATCGACAAGGAAGTTTCGGCGCTTTACGGCGTCATAGGTCCACTTGGGTTTTCGCGACGCAGTGTGTTCGTCGTCGATGGCAAGGGGATTATTCGGTACGCACATCGTGCCCTGACGGGGCTTTCGTACCGCCCGGCGGGCGAACTTGTTGCCGCCGTTAGAGCCGCAATCGACGGCTCATAATCCGCGCAGGTAGTGCATAAAATGACTAGGATCGAACCTATGTTCGCCCCTCATCGTGGACCAGGTATTCCGGTTGGTGGCGACCAAAACGAAATCACGGTGCTCGGTATCGATCCGGGTCTCACGCGTTGTGGATACGCGGTATTGCGACAGATTGGTGGCCAAAAACCGGAGGTCGTCTCGCTTGGCGTTGTAACCACGGTCGCCACCACCGCATTGCCGATCCGACTAGCCGAATTGCAACGAGAGCTGCTGATGTTGTTTGATGAATTTTCGCCAGTTGCCGTTGCCGTAGAACAAGTATTTTTTCAAGCCAATGTTCGCACCGCCATGAGTGTCGGCCAAGTGAGCGGACTGGCCCTGGCAATTGCGGCCGACCGTCACTGCGACGTCATGCAATTCACCCCAAAACAGGTCAAGAGCGCAATTGCGGGTTGGGGCGGTGCAGACAAGCTGCAGGTGCAACGAATGGTGCAGAGGCGACTCGGATTGTCGAAACTTCCAAAGCCTGCTGACGCTGCGGACGCGGCGGCATTGGCGCTGTGTTATTTGGCAATGTTGCCACTGCGACAGAGCATTGTTGCGGCCGAAGCGAAAAAGAAATCAGCATGATCGGCTCGTTGCGAGGCAAAGTGTTGGAACGAAATATCGACAGTACCGCTCTCATCGAAGTTGGCGGAATCGGTTATCTCGTGCATGTCACGCCACGCACACTTGCCGAACTCGAGCCAACATCGAATGCGTTCGTGTATGTGTATCAACATCTTCGCGAGGACGCCCACACCCTGTATGCGTTCCTCGAACGCGATGAGCGAAACTCGTTCGAATCGTTGATAGCCACGCACGGAATCGGGCCAGCGATGGCGATGGCGATACTCGCCGTGCACTCGCCTCGTTCGCTTGTTGACATTGTTGCCACCGGCGATCTTGCCTCGCTGACGTTGGTGGCCGGCGTGGGCCGAAAGACGGCCGAGCGGCTTCTTATTGAACTCAAGGGAAGGCTAAATATGCCAATGCTTGATGACTCCCGAGAACAACTGGGCGGGTCTTCTTCGGCAACCGCAAATGTGGTTGCCGATGTGCGCGAGGCCCTTGCCGGGCTCGGATATGGACACGATGAAATCCGCGATGTGTTGCGCCAACTTCCGATGTCGGGGTCGGCCGAACATTTGCTTCGCCTGGCACTCAATTTATTGGGAGTGCGTCGTGCGTGAGGAATTCCTCGATCCAAATGTCGGCGACGAGATCGATTCGATCGAGGAAAGTGGACTTCGCCCACATCGTCTGGCAGATTTCGTTGGGCAACGCGAACTTAAGGAGCATCTCGGCATTGTGTTAGAGGCAGCCCGAATGCGCCAACAGCCGGCCGATCACATTTTGCTTGCCGGTCCTCCGGGGTTGGGCAAAACAACAATGGCCGGAATCGTGGCCGCCGAAATGTCGGCAACATTGCACGTTACTTCCGGCCCAGCGCTGGAGCGCGCCGGCGACTTGGCCGCCATTCTCACAAAGCTAGGTGATCACGATGTTCTCTTTATCGACGAGATTCATCGACTCTCGCGAAATGTCGAAGAAATTCTCTATCCGGCAATGGAAGATTTTCAGATCGACATTGTCGTTGGAAAGGGTCCGGCCGCTTCATCGATTCGCCTCACCCTCCCGGAGTTCACCCTGATTGGTGCTACCACGCGCACGGGCATGATCACCGGTCCGTTGCGGGATCGGTTTGGACTTGTCGCTCGCCTTGACTATTACGAAGTCGATGAACTTGAACTTATTGTTCGGCGCACCGCAGGAATTTTGAGCGTAGACATAGATGTGCCTGGTGCAAATGAAATCGCTCGACGATCGCGAGGCACGCCTCGAATCGCCAATCGCCTGTTGCGGCGGGTTCGAGATTTTGCCCAGGTTCGAGGCGATGGGACGGTTAATCAGAAGACTGCCCAAAGTGCCTTGGCGGTATTTGGAGTTGACGATCGCGGCCTAGACAAAGTTGACCGCGCAATTTTGTCGGCAATCTGCGCACAATTTGGCGGCGGTCCCGTCGGGCTTTCGACGCTGGCGATCAGCGTGAGCGAACAAACCGAAACCATTGAAGACGTCTACGAGCCTTTCCTGATCCAGCAGGGAATGATCGCCCGAACGCCGCGAGGTCGAGTGGCGATGCCGGGCGCATGGCATCACATCGGTTTAGAGCCTCCCGATTCTCCTCCCGAATTGTTCTAACAAGAGTGCACATCGATGACATCGATTACGACCTACCACTGGAGTTAATCGCCCAGACCCCGATCGAGCCCCGGGACGCCGCTCGTCTCCTCATCGATCAAGGAGGCCTCCAAGCATTACATCGTCATGTATCCGACATTGGCGAATATTTAAACCCAGAGGATCTGCTTGTGGTGAACAACACCCGAGTCATTCCCGCTCGATTACACCTTCGCCGGGCCACCGGAGGAGGAGTAGAGGTATTGCTGCTCGAACCCGTCGCCGCAGATCATCAGGATTGGGAGGCCCTCATTCGCCCGGGTGGAAAGTTGCGTTTGGGCGAAACTTTGTACGGCGACGACGGAATGCCGTTGCTCGAAGTTGGAAATCGAACCGTGTCTGGCGACACATTCCTGGTAACGATGCTGGTTGACGATGTACTGACGATGCTCGCCATTCGCGGCGAGATGCCGCTACCGCCTTATATCAAGGCGACGCTTGCCGATCCCGATCGTTATCAAACCGTTTATGCGCGTCATGTCGGTTCTGCCGCCGCCCCGACCGCAGGCCTACATTTCACCGATCGGCTATTGAACGCGTTGAGCAGTGCGGGAATTCAAACCGCGACAGTCGATCTCACAGTGGGGCTGGACACGTTTGCCCCGATAAATACGACTAATCCAGTCGAGCACAAGATTCACACGGAGTCGTATTCCGTACCTACCGAAACACTCGAGCGTTGTCGTCAAGCCAAGCGAGTGGTGGCAGTCGGTACAACGACTTCGCGAGCTTTGGAGACGGCGGCTTCAACTGGTGCCAATCACGGTCGCAGCAGTTTGTTCATTACTCCTGGCTACGACTGGAAACTTGTAGATCTGATGGTCACCAATTTTCATATGCCCAAAACCTCGCTGCTATTGATGATCGAGTCATTCATTGGCAAGCGGTGGCGCGAGTTGTATCTCCAAGCGATTCAACACGAATATCGGTTTTTGTCATTCGGCGATGCGATGTTGCTGGATCGCCAATTGGGTTGAGAATAGATCGGCTCCGCATTCGAATACTTTCAATCTGTACGGTGTAACAAATGTTTCCTGTCTCGTTCACCGAAAAGTCGCGCGACGGCTCGGCGCGGACCGGGATCGCGCTCACGCACCGCGGCACCTATACGACTCCATGTTTCATGCCAGTCGGAACCCGCGGGGCAATCAAATATCTGAGTGCGCAGGATTACGAAGAAATAGGGGCCCAGATAATTCTGGGAAATACCTACCACCTGATGTTGCGGCCGGGCGCCCAGGTCATTTCCGACTTTGGCGGGCTCGGCGCGTTCTCCGGCTGGAACGGGTTGACGCTCACAGATTCTGGCGGCTTTCAAGTGTTTTCGCTTAATCCCGTTGTCGACGACGACGGAGTCATATTTAGATCCACCTATGACGGCTCGAAACATAGATTCACTCCGGAATCGGCAGTCGAAGTACAGCAATTGATCGGAGCCGACATTCAGATGGTGCTCGATGTGTGTCCTCCGTTGCCTTCGGCCCCGGACATAGTTCGTACCGCTGTAAATCGAACTGCACAGTGGGCTGAAAGGGCAAGATCCGCCCACACGCGAACCGATCAGTCGCTTTTTGGAATAGTGCAGGGTGGTACTAGCGAAAGCCTGCGGCGCGAAAGTGCCGATCGTACGATCGCCTTAGATTTTGACGGCTATGGAATTGGTGGACTCTCTGTCGGCGAGACTCGTGAACAAATGTTGCCGGCTTTAGCCAGCGCCATGGACGTTTTGCCAGAAAATCGACCGAGATATTTGATGGGGGTGGGGGATCCGGCCTCGCTAGTCGAGGCTGTCAATCTCGGCGTGGATCAATTTGATTGCGTCATGCAAACTCGGTTGGGTCGGCATGGGACAGCCCTAACAAATGAAGGCAGAATAAATCTCAAACGAGCCGAGTACATATCCGCAGACGAACCGATCGACAAGTCATGCGGTTGTTCGGTGTGCTCGCGCCACTCCCGTGGATACCTACGACACTTATTTCAGGTGGGCGAACCCACAGCTTCCCGATTGGTTTCCTTACACAATTTGGCCTGGACTTTTGCATTGATGGACGGCATGCGTTCGTCAATCTCGGCAGGCACATTTGGTCAGTTTCGGCGCCAAATTCTCGCCGTGTGGGCCGTGACGACGGAGATTGAACCATAAGTCGCTAGAGTACGGACCTATGTCGCAGACCGCTTTGCTTATCTTGGGTGCCAGTTCTAGTGGGGGCGGAAGCGGCCTCGTGAGTCTGTTGCCCCTCGTCTTGATCTTTGTAGCGATGTACTTCCTGCTGCTCAAACCACAACGAAAACGGCAAAAGGACGCCCGCAGCTTGCAGAGCACTATGGGCGAAGGCGATGAAGTCATATTAAGTTCAGGCATATATGGCTTTGTCTCGTCGGTCGAGGACGACTACCTATGGCTCGACATCGCCGAACATACTCCTGGCAAATCCATTGAAATTCGGGTAGCGCGGAGCGCGGTGGCTCGTGTCGTCAACAAGGCTGCTGGTACTCAGGCCCCAAGCTCTAACTAAGCGTCAATTCTTCCTCCCTAGATCCGCCCCAGATGGTACGCCGACTACTCATTTCAATAATTGGAATCGTGGTCGTCATTGGTGGAATTCTGACGGCCAATCTCGTGGCCGGAAATACGCCGTCGCTCGGCCTCGACCTTCAGGGTGGCGCGTCGGTAACACTTCAACCCGAGGGTAAATACGACGCGGCGGCTCTCGATGTCGCACTCGAGATTATTCGTTCCCGCGTGGACTCAATTGGAGTTGCTGAACCCGAAATCATTCGGCAGGGTGACACGGTTGTGGTCAATCTTCCAGGTGTCGACGACCAACAGCGGGCTCTCGACATAATCGGTCGGCAGGGCGAGTTATTGCTTAGGCCGGTTCTTCAGGCCGGACTGCTCCAAACAGAATCTACGACGACGACATTGGTTTCGGAAACTCCCACTGGAACAACCTTGCCGCCCCCGAGCGGCGGCGTTGGCGGAACGCGAAAATATCTTGCATCTGGCGCTGCCACGACAACCGTGCCGACAACATCCGTCCCCCCAACTTCAACTACTACTTCCACCAGCGTTGTGCCCGTAGTAACGATTCCCGCATCGGCGGATCCGAATGACCCGACAGCAACCGTGCTGCTCACCGACGGTAAGGGCAACGGTTATTACGTTGGTCCCGCCGCCGCCAGCGGCAAGGTATTTTCCAACGATGCCGCGGCCGAAATCCAAGCCGGTGCATGGGTGGTCGTGGTTGGGTTGCGCGGCGGCGCGGATGGCGCAGATTTGTGGAATGCGCTCACCACATCGTGTTACAACCGCGAACCCACATGCCCGACGGCGCAGGTGGCGATCGTTCTCGACGGTGTCGTGATTTCGGCCCCGGTGGTTCGCGAACCAATTTTCAGCGGAGGATCGGTTCAGATCAGTGGCGACTTCACCGAGTCGGAAGCCCGCGACCTGGCAAAAATTCTTGAATTCGGTGCCGTTCCCGTGAGGTTTGGCGTGTCGCAGGTACAGACGGTCTCGCCGACCCTGGGCAAGGACTCGCTGCGGGCGGCAATGCTGTCGGGGCTGTTGGGGGTGCTTCTAGTAATACTCTTTTTCTTTTTTTACTACCGCCTGCTTACTTTGGTCGTCGTCGGGGGACTGATGGTGTCGGGTGCATTGCTGTGGAGCACGGTCGCGTTCCTGTCCAAAACAAACGGGCTGGCACTGTCGCTGGCTGGTGTGGCCGGGATTATTGTCTCGATCGGTGTCACAATCGACTCATACGTTGTATTTTTCGAACGAATCAAGGACGAACTGCACAAGGGCAAGACTCTTAAAAATTCGGCGCAACGAAGTTTTGCCGCAGCATGGCGAACGATTCTGGCCGCCGACACGGTGTCGTTCATTGGGGCATTGGTGCTGTGGAAACTGACAGTTGGCTCGGTCCGTGGTTTCGCCTTCTTCCTTGGCCTATCAACTCTTTGTGATGTGATTGTCGCCTACACGTTCACCCGGCCGGCCGTGCTATTGCTCGCTCGAAGTCGATTCTTCGCCAGCCGCAAAATTCTCGGCGTCGCTCGCCAGGCAGATACGTCAACCGGGGCAACCACATGAGCGGCGGATTCGGTCGGCTCTATCGCGGAGAGACAACCTTTAACTTCGTGGGACGGCGTCGATGGGGTTTCGGATTCTCACTCTTGTTGTTTCTGATCACGATTGCATCGTTGTACAACCGCGGGCTAAACCTCGGAATCGATTTTGAAGGTGGAGTTGCCTGGGAAGTTCCATCGGCGAATGTGACAGTAGATGAGGCGCGTGGAATTCTAGGAAGTAACGGGATCTCCACAACCGACGCCAAAATTCAGACACTCAACGGCAATAATGGTCAAAGCATCCGCATGCAGGTTGGTGAGCAAACGCCGGAAGTGCAACAGAAGGTTCAACAAGACCTGGCCTCGGCAGCTGGAGTCTCGACGCAAGATGTGAGCGTCGCCGCCGTTAGTTCGTCGTGGGGCCGGACCATTACCGAAAAGGCGTTGCGTGCATTGTTCATCTTCTTCGGTGTGGTCTCGCTATATATCGCTTGGAGATTCGAATGGAAAATGGCGCTCTCCGCAATTGTTGCGATGGCCCACGACGTTTTGCTAAGCGTTGGTATTTACTCGGTGACTGGATTTTCGGTAACACCGGCCACCGTGATCGCATTTCTCACAATTCTCGGATTTTCGCTCTATGACACGATTGTTGTATTTGACAAGGTTCACGAGAACACCAAGAGATATTCCTCGTCGCGCGTGTCGTATGGTGACATCACCAATATCTCGATGAATCAAGTCTTGATGCGCTCAATCAACACGAGTGTGGCCGCAATCTTGCCGGTGTTATCGCTGCTGGTCTTGGGCTCCTGGATTCTCGGCGTCGTTGCCTTGGAAGATTTCGCTTTGGCGTTGTTGGTGGGCATGCTGCTCGGCGCGTACTCGTCCATTTATATTGCCACTCCGCTGCTCGCGGTGTTAAAGCAACGCGAGTCAAAATATCGACCGCTCATTGGTCAGCTTTCCCTAGGAGCCGACATGTTGCGAGTGGCTGGAGTCGTACCCGCGTTGTCTCCGGCTGGCGTTGCTTCGACATCGCCAATTACCCAGACTGTCGATTCAGGTCGAGTACCGATCACCGTCGCGTCGGCGCTCACGCATCCACCTCGTCCGCGCAAGAAGCGGAGTCGCGGCTAGTCCAAGGCAATTGCCCGTAGACTTTGGTCATGGGTAGCTCGCAATGAGCACGACTTCGAGGGTCCTTCCGTGGCGTCGGCAACATTCGGTCATCGCCGAAGATCTCGTTCCGCTGCTTACCGCATATAAGGCGCGGCACCCCAAGGGCTCCATCGCCCATATCAATACTGCTTATGCCATGGCTCGCGAGGCTCACCAGCATCAGATGCGAAATAGTGGTGAGTTATACATCAGCCACCCGGTGGCGGTGGCTCGGATTGTCGCCGATCTCGGTCTAGACGAGGTCTCTATAGTCGCCGCTTTGCTTCATGACGCTGTTGAGGATACCGAAATCACTTTGGCCGATGTGGAGGAAAAATTTGGCCCCGAAGTTACGTCACTCGTAGACGGTTTGACCAAACTTGAACGCCTACATTTTGATTCCAAGGAAGCACAACAAGCGGCAACGATGCGCAAGATGCTCGTGGCGATGGCTCGCGACTTGCGCGTACTAATTATCAAACTCGCTGACCGACTGCACAACATGAGAACAATTGCATCGCGACCGCTAGAAAAGCAGCGTCAGGTCGCCCAAGAGACTCTAGATATCTATTCTCCGCTGGCCCACCGTTTGGGTATGCAAGACCTGAAACAACAACTCGAGGATCTCTCGTTTGCCGCGTTGTATCCGAAGCGATACGCCGAACTCGATCATCTGGTGTCCATCCGAGCCCCGGAACGCGATGTCTATCTGGCGCGGGCTCTCGGGCAAGTTGGGGCGTGGCTCAAGGAAATAGATATAGAGGCCGAACTCACTGCTCGAGGCAAGCATCTCTGGAGCCTGTACGAAAAGATGGTGCAAAAGGGACGTGATTTTAACGAGATTTTCGACCTTATGGCGGTGAGGATCGTCGTTAATTCGGTCAACGACTGTTACGCCGCCCTCGGCTGTATTCATGGGCATTGGAAACCCGTTGTCGGGCGATTCAAAGATTACATCGCGATGCCTAAATTCAATTTGTATCAGTCGCTGCACACCACTGTGATTGGACCGGACGGCAAGACGATCGAGGTGCAAATCCGTTCGCGCGACATGCATCAAAGGGCCGAGTGGGGTGTCGCGGCACACTGGTCGTACAAGGATGGATCTCCTTCGCATGACATTGATTGGCTGAATCGGATTATCGATTGGCAGGGGGAGGTTTCGGACCCCCGTCAATTTTTGGAGAGCCTTAAGACCGATCTTGATCAGGAAGAATTATTTGTCTTCACCCCCAAGGGAAAGGTAATTGCGCTTCCGGTAAATTCGACCGCGGTTGATTTTGCCTACGCCGTTCACACCGAGGTGGGTCACGCCTGCATCGGTGCCCGAGTAAACGGCCGGCTCGTGCCCCTTGAGCACCTCTTGAACGCTGGAGATACGTGCGAAATACTTACTTCCAAGGCGGAGAATGCGGAACCTTCCGAGCGGTGGCTTGAATTCGTGGCATCGCCAAAGGCCAAGAGCAAAATCAAGCAATGGTTTTCGCGCGAGCGTCACGAAGACTTGGTTGAAAGCGGACGCGACGACCTGATCGAGCAGCTACGCCGCGAAGGACTTCCAATTCAGAAAGTACTCGGATCGGAGGCATTCGCCGATGAGATCGCATCCATGAATTACGCCGAGGCCGACGTGTTGTTTCTTGCCATTGCGGAAGGCCACGTTGATGCATCGATGATGGCTGGTCGCTTGGCCCGAACAATGCGCGACGGTTCACACGCCGAGCAACTCTCGGTGGGGTCCCGTCTAGAGCGCAAGGGATTCACCGAGAATCAGAATGTCGGTATCCATGTCGAAGGTATGGAAGACACGATCGTTCGATTGTCAAAATGCTGCACGCCCGTACCGGGCGATGACATCATTGGCTTCCTGACCAAGGAACGCGGAGTAAGTATCCATCGATCCGATTGCCCGAATGCGGCAACCGCGGTGGCCCAACAGGCAGCCCGAATTGTCGATGTGGAGTGGTCGGGGAGCCTGCAAGGCGCAATGTATGTCGTGGCCGTCGAGATCGTGGCTCTCGATCGAGCAAGTCTGTTGCGCGATGTGGCAAACGCACTTTCGGAAGAGCACGTCAACATCGTCGCCTGTACCACCCATACCGGCGCTGATCGAGTTGCCAAGATGCGCTTTGAATTTGAATTCGCCGATCCGTCACACCTGCAATCGGTCTTGCGGACGATCAAACGAATTGACTCGGTGTATGACGCTTACCGAGTGATGTCGGCGGATGCAAAGAACGAACCCTCAATCGATGCGCATCCAGCGTCTAACCTTCACGCGTGACCGAATTCAGCACCAGCCCCGGAACCCGCGACATATTGGCGCCGCACGCCGCCCGCTGGCGTGCGTTCCAATCGATATTCGCCAACGTCGTCGAGTTGGCTGGCTACAACTACATGATTCCCCCAATTTTCGAAGACCTTGGTGTATTTCTTCGACTCGGGGAATCAACCGAGGTCGTGACCAAGGAGATGTACGACTTTGTGGACAAGGGCGGTCGTCGAATCGCACTTCGACCGGAGCAAACCGCAAGCGTCTGTCGTGCGTTTGTCGAGCATCGGCCAACTACCCCGTGGAAAGTGTGGTACGCCGGTCCGAATTTTCGCTACGAAAAACCACAGCAGGGCAGATACCGCCAGTTTGATCAGGTTGGGATCGAAGCTCTTGGGGTCGATGACCCATATTTGGACGCCGAGGTGATTGCCCTGGCCACGGAGTTTTATCAACGGCTTGGTTTGAAGAAGGTGGCGCTAACCATCAACACGCTGGGTGATCCCGGAGATCTCCAAAAATACACCTTCGCACTGCGCACCTATCTTGAGTCAAATGCCGACGCGCTTTCGACGGACACCAGGGCGACGCTGGCTCGTAATCCATTGCGAGTTCTCGACTCCAAGCGCGTAGAAGATCAAGAAGTGATTGCCTCGGCGCCAACAATCGATGGCTTCCTTTCCGCCGATGCTGGCCGTCACTTCGAGATGGTCTTGTTGGCTCTTCAAGCACAGGATGTCCAATTTGTCCTCGATGAACGCCTAGTGCGCGGCCTCGACTATTACAGGCGCACGACATTTGAGTTTGTCAGCACAGCGTTGCAGTCCGCCCATACGGCACTTGGTGGGGGTGGTCGCTATAACGGGCTAGTGGAAGCCCTCGGTGGGCCACCCACGCCCGGAATCGGGTTTGCCCTCGGGCTGGATCGAACACTTTTGGCGTGTGATGCCGAGGGCGTGTTCGATCCTCCGGCAATAGCAGTACAGGTGTTTGTGATCGACACCACCGGCGGGTCGCATGCCGCCCGACTCTGCCATGAACTAAGAACGGCCGGAATCAGCACGGATCGCGCATTTGACGATCGCAGCATGAAGGCGCAGATGAAGGTGGCGGATCGCAGCGGGAGCGCGATTGCGGTCATTTTCGGTAGTGAGGAAGTTGCCGTCGATACGGCGGTGTTACGTCCGATGATCGGCGGTCAGCAGCGAGTCGTTCCGCGGACATCGCTGCTCGACGAAATTCGCCATGAACTGGCGAAGTCATGAAGACCTCGCTGCGCACCCATTTATGTGGCGAACTTCGGGAGGACGCGATCGGAAGCATGGTCACCCTTTGCGGCTGGATCGCTCGTCGACGCGAGCATGGCGAACATCTCGCATTTCTCGACCTACGCGACTTCAGCGGAATTATGCAGTGCGTTGTCGATCATGCAATAGATGTCCGAAGCGAATGGGTGGTTCGAGTCACCGGTCGAGTGCAGGCTCGACCAGATGGAACGGTCAATGCCAACATCCCGACGGGCGAGGTCGAACTGGTTGACTGCGAGATTTTGGTGCTCAATTCGGCCGAACCGCCGCCGTTCCCAATTGATCAACGTGCCGATGATGTGGATGAAGGCATTCGCCTGAAATATCGATACCTGGATATTCGCCGCGAGCGGATGCAAAAAAATCTACGAATTCGTTCCAAGATCAACTCGGCAATTCGTCGCGTGATGGAGGAGCAGGGATTCGTCGAAGTTGAGACTCCGATGTTGATGCCGTCGACTCCCGAAGGGGCACGGGAATTCCTTGTCCCCTCACGCAAAGAACCGGGTTCGTTTTATGCGTTGCCCCAGTCGCCGCAACTGTGGAAACAATTGTTGATGGTCGCCGGGATCGATCGTTATTATCAGATCGCCCGTTGCCTGCGAGACGAGGATTTGCGCGCCGATCGTCAGTACGAATTCATGCAACTTGATGCCGAAATGAGTTTCGTTACCCAGGAAGATGTTCTTGCGGTGATCAGCGCGGTGGTTGTGGCCGCGACCGAAGCCGTCACCGGCGAGACTCCACCACAAATCGAGTACCTAACCTGGCACGAGTCGATGACTCGGTTCGGTGTGGATAAACCCGATTTGCGCTTTGGATTGGAACTCGTCGAATTGACCAATGTGTTCGCCGGAACGGAATTCAAGGCCTTCTCTTCGGCTGCGTGTATCAAGGGACTACGTGTGGATGCAAAGAAGTTTCCCGAGTCGGCGGCACTCGGTCGCAACAAGTTGGATGCACTTACCGATCGTGCCAAAGAGTTGGGGGCCAAAGGCTTGGTATGGATCAAGGTCGGTGAGGGTGGAACCCTTGAGTCCCCGGTGGCAAAATTTCTATCCCCAGTTGAACACACTGCACTGATTACGGCGACGGGGGCCGCGCCGGGTGATCTATTGCTCCTCGTGGCCGACGCTTGGTCGACCACTTGCGAAGTTCTCGGGCAGCTTCGCAATGACATTGGACGTCCACCCGTGCATGAGGGTCCGTATCGCTATGTCTGGGTCACCGAGTTTCCTTTATTCGTTGGCCTAAATGCGGCCACAGGCAAACCTCAACCCGGGCATCACCCATTTTGTTCGCCCCATCCGGACGACATCGAGCGTTTGGAGTCGGATCCGATGAGTGTCCGAGCCGTGGCCTACGACCTGGTTCTCAACGGATGGGAGTTGGGTTCCGGTTCAATTCGAATTCATGATCCTGAAACTCAGCGTCGCGTATTTCGCCAACTTGGAATTTCCGACGACGATGCCGATCGACGGTTTGGATTCTTTCTCACTCCATTTAAATTTGGTGCTCCGCCGCACGGTGGCTTCGCGTTTGGCACCGATCGGTTGGTGGCAATCTTGGCCGGCGAAAGCAATATTCGAGAGGTGATCGCATTCCCCAAGACTCAATCAGGTGCAGATCCGATGACAAATGCTCCAACACCCGTTGATCAGTCGCAACTCAACGAACTCGGAATTCGGTTATTGCCGCCACCGGCCAAGAGCTGAAGCGCCAAAAGAGAAGTGACCGAGGATCTGTTTAGTTCGGCGGTGCAGGACATCCTGCGATCGCAGGCACCGCTGGCGGCGCGCCTGCGGCCCCGAACACTTGATGAAATGGTGGGTCAGCAACATCTGGTTGCGCCCGGTGCACCGCTGCGAGTTCTCATCGAAGCCGATCGGCTGTCGTCGGTGATTTTCTGGGGGCCAGCGGGGACCGGTAAGACGACGCTGGCCGAGCTGGTTGCACTGACGACGAAGTCAGCTTTTGAACGGATGAGCGCGGTGAGCGCAGGGGTCAAAGACATTCGCGAGGCCGTTGATCGAGCAGTTACACGACTTGGTCAGCATTCGCGTTCGACGATCGTGTTCGTAGATGAAATCCACCGCTTTTCGACCTCCCAGCAAGACGCATTACTGCCATCGGTAGAAAACGGAATTATTACGCTGATCGGAGCAACCACCGAGAATCCTTTCTTTGGGATCAACTCTCCGCTACGCAGTAGATCGACGCTGTTCAGGCTTGAACCTCTCGATGCCGATGCAATTCGCCAACTACTCCTTCGCGGACTTACGACCGAGGGCGTAGAAGCTGAGGAAGAGGCCATTGCACTTTTGGTTGGTCGGTCAGCCGGCGATGGACGCCAGGCCTTGACTGCCCTCGAAGTTGCATGCGTTTTGGCCAAACCAAATGTGATTACGGTCGAACATGTTCGCGCTGCGTTGCAGGTCAGCGCGCTCAGTTACGGGCGAGACGATCACTACCACGTTGTGTCTGCGTTCATCAAAAGTATTCGCGGCAGCAACGCCGATGCTGGCCTTTTTTGGTTAGCCCGAATGCTCGAGGCAGGCGACGATCCTCGCTTTATTGCTCGTCGACTCGTGATTTTGGCAAGCGAAGATGTGGGGCTGGCCGATCCACAGGCCCTGGTCATCGCCGTGGCCGCGGCCCAAGCGGTTGAACATGTCGGATTACCTGAGGCACAGTTGAATTTGGCTCAGGCGGTCGTGTATCTTGCCGTTGCTCCGAAGAGCAATTCGGTCGCCACTGGTATCTGGAGCGCTCGCGAAGATATTCGACGAGGAGTGGCTGTCGAGGTTCCGCTTCAGTTTCGCGATGCTCACTTTTCGGGTGCCGAATCCTTGGGATATGGCACCGAATATCAATACCCCCATAACGACCCACGGGGCTGGGTGGAGGAGGAATATCTGCCAAATCAGGATGGAGCCTCAGTTTTTCGCCAGGACTCCTACTACAGTCCATCTTCCCACGGTTGGGAGCCCGAAGTTGCCCGACGGATCTCAGAGCATTCAGAACATACTGAACATTCAGAACATAAGGAGTAAATGATGAGACGACGATTGTTTTGGTTTGTGCTTGGAATATTCGGTGGCGTCTATGGCACGCGGTACATCAAAAGTAAGGCCAAGAGTGCCGCCAATCAACTGTCACCCTCGCAAGTAGCGAGCGATATCTATGACGGCGCCGTGTGGCTCTTCAATCAGGCGGTTGAAATTGTGCAAAATCTGAGAACCGATGACACGTCGGTGCACCAATCAAATGAAGGTCAGGTCTATATCAGCCACGAGTAGGCTGATATGAAATGTCGACTCAAATACGCTCCGCGAACGATCTCCGGAGCGCTTTCACCGAGTTTTTTATGTCCAAAGGGCATACCAGGGTTCCTTCCTCAAGCCTGATCCCACATGACCAGACATTGCTCTTTACAAACGCCGGCATGGTTCCGTTCAAACCATATTTTGTCGGCGATGAGGTGCCCCCATATCGACGCGCCGTAAGCGTACAAAAGTGCGCGAGAGCGGGTGGAAAACATAACGACCTTGATGACGTAGGTCGGACCAAGCGACACTTGGTGTTCTTCGAGATGATGGGCAACTTCTCCTTTGGGGACTACTTCAAGACCGACGCAATTCCTTGGTCATGGGAACTCGTCACCGAAGTATTCGGCTTTGATGGCGATCAGTTGTGGGTCACGGTTCATGAGAGCGACGACGAGGCGGAACAAATTTGGCACGAACAAGTTGGCGTGCCAATGAATCGCATTCAGCGTCTCGGCGATGCCGACAACTTTTGGCAAATGGGCGATACCGGGCCCTGCGGTCCATGCTCGGAGATTCACATCGATCGTGGATCAAGTTTCGGACCAGACGGCGGGCCTCGTAACGATGTGCACGGAGATCGATTTCTGGAATTTTGGAACCTGGTGTTCATGCAATTCGACCAGGCTCCCGACGGTTCGCGAATAGCGCTGCCTAAGCCTTCGATTGACACCGGCGCCGGACTAGAGCGAATACTGGCTTTGATCCAAAACAAAGACTCGGTGTGGGAAACTGATGTGCTGTACCCGCTCATAGAAGTGGCCCAGTCTCTGACATCAAAGAAATACGTTGTCGGTGATTACGAAGACCGCGGCAGCTTTAGCCTGCGTGTTCTGGCCGATCACGCGCGGTCGGCGGCGATGCTTGTCAACGATGGCGTTTTCCCCTCCAACGAAAACCGTGGGTATGTCCTGCGCCGAATAATCCGTCGCGCCATCCGCCATGCGTACCTACTGGACTGCGAACAACTGGTGATGCCGCGCCTAACTGAAACCGCTATCCAGATCATGTCTGGGGCATATCCCGATTTGCAGAAAAATCGAGATTTCATCGCTGGAGTTTTGACCAAGGAAGAGGAGCGGTTCCGCCAGACCCTAAAAACCGGGGTGGCGATTCTGGAGGACGAAATACGAACGAAAAAGTCTCTGACCGGGGAGTCGGCGTTCCTGTTGCACGACACCTACGGATTTCCATTGGAACTTACGCAAGAGATTGCCAACGAGCGGAATGTAACGGTCGATGTAGACGGCTTTGAGCGTGAAATGCAAATTCAGCGCAAGCGTGCCAAGGAGTCGCGCAAGGGAACTCGATCCGATGAGTCGCTCGTCGAGTCGTACCGAGAGGTGATGGAACAATTCGGCACCACAAATTTCGTCGGCTACCTCGACGACCAATCCGAATCACGAGTTCTTGCCGTTCTAAGCGGCAACGACGGAACCATCGAAGTCTTTCTCGATGTGACTCCGTTTTACGCCGAAAGCGGCGGTCAAGTTGGTGATCGGGGATCTATCCGTTCCGAAACCGGCGAAGCAGACGTGGTGGACACTACCTTTGCTCTCCCCGGACTGCGCCGCCATGTGTGCCGGATGACAACGGGCTCGATTACCGCGGGTCAATTGGCCAAGGCGCAAATCGATGTGCAGGCGCGAAACGCAACTCGACGAAATCACACGGCGACGCACCTACTCCATTGGGCACTGCGCTCGGTTCTCGGTGAGCATGTGAAACAGGCCGGATCGCTCGTCGCGCCAGATCGATTGCGATTCGACTTTAGTCACTATGCCGCTGTTAGCGACGATGAGATTGAGCAGATCGAACGCATAGTCAACACCGAGGTGCTCAATAATGTATCCGTTCGTTCCTATGAGACGACGATGGACGAAGCATCGAATCTGGGTGCAATTGCGTTTTTTGGAGACAAGTACGGCGACTTCGTCCGTGTATTGGAGGCCGGCAACTCGATTGAACTTTGTGGTGGCACGCACGTTCGGTCGACGGGCGACATTGGCTTCGTCAAGATTGTTGGCGAATCATCGATCGGTTCCAACTTGCGTCGGATCGAAGCGGTGACAGGGATTAATGCTGTGCTTTATGTTCAGAGAATGCACGAAAACTTGTTTGCGTCAGCTTCACTTTTGAGTACTCAGCCGTTCGAATTAGTCGTCGCTGTGAAACGTGAATTAGAAGAAAAAAATATGTTGTACGTTGAATTGAAGGCGTTGCGTTCAGCCGCGGCACGGTCGAAATCGAGTGACCTTATTGCCGGGGCTGGTGAGGGCGTGGTTGTCGCACGGGTCGATAAATTGAGCACTTCGGAGTTGCGCGAATTGGCGATAATTGTTCGATCCGATCCAACGATTCGTGCCGTAGTTCTTGGCGGAGTGGGCGACACAGGCGGTGTTGCACTTGTGGCGGCCATAGTTGCTGGATTCGCTCCCAATGCCGGCGAACTGATCGCGGATGCTGCGCGCGCCGTAGGCGGCGGCGGCGGAGGAAAGGGCGATATTGCAACTGCAGGGGGAAGCAACCCCGCTGGATTGGACGAGGCTCTGCAAATGGCGCGACGAGCAATCAACAAAGTTCTCAATCGCTAACATGCGTGCGCTCGGGATCGATCTCGGGTCGAAACGAATTGGCGTCGCAACGAGCGATCGCAGTGGAACAATTGCCACTCCGCTCGTAGTGATTCAGCGAGGAGGTAATCGCCGCGTCGATTACCAAGCAATCGCAAATCTCGCACTTGAACACGAGTCCGAATGCGTGGTGGTCGGTTTGCCGTTGAACATGTCTGGCTCGACTGGTGCCGCCGCTCAGGCAGCCATCGACGAAGCCAACGAGTTGGCTAGCGTTGTGGCGGTACCCGTGTATACCTATGACGAGAGGCTCACAACCGTCACCGCCGACAACATTTTGATGGAACAGAAAATGAAAGCCCAGGCCCGTCGGCGTGTTGTGGATAAGGTTGCGGCGGCCGTGATGTTGCAGTCATGGCTGGATCATCGTCGTCATCAATTATTGGCCGAATCCGGTGAGTGATCCGCTCCTGGGCCAGCACGGGGGCGAAAGCCCCGATCCGAAGTGGTCGGAAGACCCATGGGACGAAGCCCCATTACGCAACGCCGAGTTCGACGAAGAGAGTGGATTTGCATTCGAGCGGCTGCCCCGCGAATATCGACAGGTCTCGCGATATTTACTTGCCGCGATAGGTATCGCCACGGTAGTAGTGCTTGTGCTCGGCGCGGCCGGGCTGTGGTACCTGCATCAGGTCAACCCCTCCGGCGGCCCCGGCGTCGCATCAAACTTCACGGTTAACGAGGGCGACACTTTGGATTCGGTGAGCAATCGATTGCAGAGTGAGAACTTCATCACGAGTGCACGAGTGTTTCGCTGGTATGTCGCCCGCAAAGGTGGCCTCGAGCTCCTTCCCGGTTATTACCTGATCAAACCTCGCGATCACATCGGTAACATCCGTAAGGTTTTGGCTACGCCGCCGGCCCAAACATTTGTCAACGTTACTTTTCCGGAAGGTTTTACCGTGGCTCAAATGGGTGAACGGCTGGCGTCGTCATCGCCTCACTTAAGCGCGGATCGTTTTGTTGAGGTTGCCCACGCCGGAGAAGTTCGCTCCATTTTCCAACCCGATGAGGAACTATCGCTGGAGGGAATGCTGTTTCCGGATACATACCAGGTCTCCGGAGAGCAATCGGAAACGCAAGTTATCAAGAGCATGGTTTCTCTAATGGAACGTGTCGGACGTCAAGAAGGTCTTGCCGACGCGCCAACAACCGTTGGTGTGACGAGCTATCGCGCTCTCATCATCGCATCTCTGATTGAACGCGAAGCAAAAATTGCGGCTGATCGGGCCAAAATCTCTAGAGTGATCTATAACCGACTGGCTAGAAAGATGTTGTTGCAAATAGATGCCACGCTGTATTACAACGCCGCGCCCGATGCGCTATTTAGCGATCTGAAGGCACTCGATACTCCATACAACACATACCTATACAAGGGATTGCCGCCAACTCCAATCGCCAACCCCGGCCGCGCCTCGATCAAGGCCGCGCTCAGCCCGGCCCCGAACCCGCTGGCGTCTGACCCAATATGTAAAAACGTGCCGCGACCATGCCAATACCTCTATTACGTGCTTTCGGACGCAAACGGGGCACACGCCTTTGCCGCCACGCTGGAACAGCACGAAGCGAATGTGGCCAAGGCTCGCGAGGCCGGATTGCTGCCATGAACGTCGCGGCCGTGATCGGATCGCCAATCGAGCAAAGTCTGTCCCCGGCGATTCACAATGCGGTTTTTCAAGTGCACGGAGACGACTGGACCTATGTCGCATTTGATGTTGCCAAAGGCAACGCGAAACACGCGTTGCAAGCAATGCGTGTTCTTGGAATCGCCGGGCTGTCGGTCACGATGCCACTCAAAGAAGAAGTATGCGATGAAGTTGATGCGTTGGATGACTCGGCGCGAATTGCTCACTCGGTAAACACCGTGGTCCGACAACCGGACGGATCACTGCTGGGTGTAAATACCGACGGGGAAGGTTGCTGCAACGCGCTGGAATCGGCTGGGGCGGTTTTGGCCTCGGCAAATGTGGTGATAATCGGAGCCGGAGGAACGGCGCAAGCAATCATCGCGGCGATGACTACGCGTGGCGTTTCCGAAATTGTCGTGGTCAATCGCACGACATCGCGCGCAAGCGCGGCGTCAAAGATTTCTTCTGTGGCCAGAGTCGGAGTCGATTCGGATATCGCAAATGCAAACATCTTGATTAATGCAACCCCAATCGGAATGGGCGCCACCGATGTATTGGCGATGCCATGCGATAAAAGGTATTTGCGTCACGGACAATTTGTTCTTGATGCGGTTTACCTTCCGTTGGCAACACCTCTTTTACGGGCGGCCCGCAACGTTGGTGCAACAATTGTCGATGGTCTTGACATGCTCGTCCACCAGGGAGCGCTACAACAACAACATTGGCTAGGTCGGCTACCAAGTGTTGAGACCATGCGAACCGCGGCGCTCGAAGAACTTCACGAGCGAAGCACACTGCATGCACCGATAGCCTAAAAACCATGTTGCGGTATCTCACGGCGGGCGAAAGTCACGGACAGGCGCTCGTTGTGATAGTTGAAGGACTTCCATCTGGCCTCGAAGTCACCGCGCAAGACATTCAAGGTGAGCTTGCTCGGCGGCGACTTGGGTATGGTCGTGGACCTCGCCAACGATTCGAAGTAGATGAGATCGAATTATTGGGTGGCATTCGCCACGGGCGCACACTTGGGTCACCGGTTGCAATCGAAATCAAGAATACCGAATGGTTTCGCAGCGATGTATGGCACGAAGAGATGTCGCCGGCACCCGGGGCAACCAAGAAACCATTAACTCAACCGCGTCCTGGTCATGCCGATTTGACCGGAATGCAGAAGTACGGATTCACGGACGCCCGAGATGTATTGGAGCGGGCGAGTGCACGTGAAACAGCGGCGCGAGTGGCTGCCGGCGCGCTGGCAAAATTGCTGTTGAACGCAATTTCGGTCAATGTGTTTTCGCATGTGTTGCAACTTGGCAGCGCCAGAAGCGCCGCGAGCGTGCGACCGCTTCCATCCGATTTGGCGCAGGTTGACGCCTCGCCGGTTAGGTGCTTTGATGCAGATGCGCAGGAGCGGATGATCGCAGAGATTGAGTCGGCTTCCCGCGACGGGGACAGCCTTGGCGGAGTCATCGAGGTCTTGGCGTATGGGCTACCCGTCGGTCTCGGAAGTTACGTTCACTGGGATCGCAAACTCGATGCGCTGTTGGCGCAGGCAGTAATGAGCATTCAGGCGGTCAAGGGAGTAGAGATTGGCGACGGATTCGAGGTAGCGGGTAGGCGAGGAAGCCAGGCCCACGACGCAATCACGTGGAACGAAGACGGAAAAAATTATCGTCGCCAAACCACGTTTGCCGGTGGCACCGAAGGCGGCATGTCAACCGGGGAACTTCTCGTTGTTCGGGCGGCCATGAAGCCATTGGCGACACTAAATCGCCCGACACTCAAAACCGTGGACACCGAAACAAAGCAAGAGACGGTCAGTTTCAAGGAGCGGACCGATGTCACCGCGGTACCGGCGATGGGAGTCATTGCCGAAACTATGGTTGCGTTGGTTTTGGCCACGGAGGCTCAACGAAAGTTCGGAGGCGACTCGGTGGTTGAATTTATACGCAATGCTCGTTCCTTTGCCGAATCGCTCAAGTAATTAGCGGTTCGCGCCCGGCATGCTGACCCGCTCAATAGTTTTAATCGGTCTTACCGGATCCGGGAAGACGACTGTTGGTAAGCGATTGTCAAAGCAACTTGATTGCCCGTTTGTCGACACGGATGATGTTGTCAGTGAATCCACCGGCCTGGCGGTGCGTGAAATATTCCAACGCAACGGCGAGCCCGCGTTTCGTGCGCTCGAAACCAGTGCTTTGGAAGGGATTCTCGCCGATGCCACGCCAAAGGTAATTGCGGCGGCCGGGGGGACGATATTGGCAGAACAGAATCGGCGCTCCATTCAAAATTCAAATTCGGATGTAATTTGGCTCGACGCGGAGCCCAAGAATTTGCTCAAGCGAATTTCCATTGGCAGTCATCGACCGCTTTTGGACGACAATCCGGTCGCAACTCTGATGGAAATGAGCGCCGAGCGACGAGGGTTGTATGCCGAGTTGGCCGATTTAAGGGTTGACGCAAATGGCCGCGACATTAATCGAATTGTAAAAATCGTGTTTGATTTCGTAACAGAGCGGGGAGTCTCGTGATCATCGAGGAGGTAATCGTTGAACTTGGGGATCGCTCATATCCGGTTGTCGTGGGTCATGGTGCGCGGAACCATTTGTCTCGACTGATACCAAGCAATGCCCGTCGCGCCGTGATTGTGACGCAACGAAACATCGACTTCCCAATAGAACTTGCAATTCCAACGGTCACCGCATTTATTGGAGACGGCGAGAAATTCAAGACGCTCGCCGTCGTTGAGGAAATATTTCGCTCATTTGTGCGGGCATCACTGACCCGCGGCGACGTAGTGCTCGGGGTCGGTGGGGGAATGGTTACCGATGTCGCCGGGTTTGCGGCGGCATCGTGGCACCGTGGAACTCCCGTCGTACATGTGGCGACATCGCTTGTGGGAATGATTGACGCAGCGATCGGAGGCAAGACGGGGGTAAATTTGCCGGAAGGAAAAAATCTGGTCGGCGCATTTTGGCAACCCGCCGCCGTCATCTGCGATCTGGACGCCTTGTCTACTTTGCCAGAGCGCGAGATGCGCGGTGGCCTCGGTGAAATGGCCAAGTATCACTTTCTCAGTGGCGAAGATTTGCTCGAGCTTGATCAGGCCACGCGCATCGCAAGATGTGTGGCGATCAAGGCCAAAATAGTTTCCCAAGACGAGCGTGAAAGTGGCGCACGGGCAATTCTCAATTACGGCCATACTTTGGCTCACGCTGTCGAGGTTGCGACACAATTTCGCCTCTCGCACGGTGAGGCCGTGGCCATCGGCATGGTGTTTGCCGCACACCTAGCGGCAGTGTTGGGAAGAATTGATGAGAAGCGAGTTCAATATCACTACAAAGTGATTGCCGAAACTTATGGACTTGGCGTGTCACTTCCCATTGGGTACTCGACCGACGATCTGATCAATCTCATGTTGTCCGATAAAAAGGCGATCAGCGGCCTGACGTTTGTTCTCGATGGCCCAGCAGGGATACAGACCGTGGCCGGTATCAGTCGCGAAAGCGTGATTGAGGCTTTCAGACGTATGGAACTAATCTGAGCCAATGGCCAGCTCATCGACTGTCGTTCTCGTGCTACATGGCCCAAACCTCAACTTGCTTGGATCCCGCCAGCCCGAGATATATGGAACTTCGTCGCTGAACGATCACCTCACGGCCATGGCGGTCGAGGCCAAAAAGAGTGGCTTCGAAATCGAGTCGTTTCAAAGTAATAGCGCGTCCGAATTAATCGCTCAAATTCACGGTGCACGAGACCGATGTGCGGCGATCGTCATCAATCCCGGGGCATTCACTCACTACGCCTGGAGCCTGAGCGACGCATTGTCCGCATTTGAGGGACCGGTTGTCGAGGTCCATCTTTCCAATCCCGCCGCGCGCGAACCGTGGCGGCAAGTCAGCGTGGTTGCGCCAGTGGCAATTGGATCGATCGCCGGATTCGGTGGTCACGGATATTTGCTGGCAATTCAGGCCATTGCTAAGCACCTTGCCAATGGCTAGGTTGCCGACGCTGCGCGTTAGTGGTCGCGCCGAATTGTTGTGCCGACAATTAAACGAAGAGTATTCCACCGAGGCCCTGCTGGTCTTTGCCCCCGAAAATATACGGTGGCTAATCGGCTTCACCGGTTCGGCTGGAACGCTGGTGGTGCGTCCCCAAGAAATGGTGTTGGTCACCGACGGTCGCTACGTCGAGCAGGCACAAGCTCAGGCCAAATCGTCGGCCATCGAGATCGAAATACGCGAGGCCGGCACCGCGACGGAACATCTGGAGGTCCTCGCCAGCGTCTTATCAACCGAATCGACCTGCGGTTTCGATCCGAGCGAAGTAACGGTGGAGAATTTTGAAATTTATCAACGTACTTTCTCCTGCAAATTGATTCCGGTAACCGGCCTTGTAAAGCAACTGCGCCGAATAAAGTCCGAGGCCGAAGTTTCTCGAATCGAATTGGCCGCATTGGCGGCCGATCGGGCGTTGTCCGATGTCGAATCAATGCTCGCCGATGGGGTGACCGAACGTGATATCCGTGACGAACTTGAATATCTGATGAGGCGACATGGAGCCGATGGTCCCAGCTACGAGACGATTGTTGCCACCGGATCAAATAGTTCGAAGCCACACCATCGGCCGGTCTCGGAACGAATTGTCAGAGGGGATTCCGTGGTGATCGATGTCGGCGCGCTGGTCGAGGGCTACCACTCCGATATGACGCGCACATACCTCATTGGCGAGGTGAGCCCTGAGTTGGCGAAGATACATCAAGTGGTGTGCGAGGCACAACAACTTGGACTCGCCAAAGTCGCGCCGGGAGTTCTCTGTTCAGATATTGATCAGGCCTGTCGCGGGTACATAACTGATCAGGGGTATGGCCCCGAGTTCGTGCACGGAACCGGACATGGCGTTGGACTTCAAATTCACGAACTTCCGTGGATACGCAAAGACTTTCGAGAGCCCTTACAGGTCGGAGAGGTGGTGACCGTTGAACCTGGCGTCTATCGTAGAGGTCTTGGTGGAGTTCGAATTGAAGATTTAGTTCTCGTTACTCCAACTGGACATCGCATTCTCACCCAGAGTCAGAAAGATCACCTGTGCCTGCAATCACCACGAACGACCTGAAAAACGGAATCACCCTCAATATCGAAAGCACCCTGTACACGGTGGTTGAGTTTCAACATGTCAAGCCGGGCAAGGGGGGAGCCTTCGTTCGCACCCGATTGCGAAATTTGCGGACGGGCAACATGCTCGACCGCACATTCAATGCCGGTGTCCGAGTCGAGCAGGCAATTCTGCAGAAGAACGATATGCAGTTCTTGTACCGGGATGGGGACGACTACGTATTTATGGATACCCAAACTTTTGATCAGGTGAACATCAATCCGGTTGCGCTGGGTGATGCATCCGATTATTTGGTCGAAAATTCGGTGGCGATTATTGCAACACATGGGGATGAGATCGTGAGCGTCGAAATCCCGGCTTCGGTCGAACTGGAAATTGCAAACACCGAGCCCGGCCTACAGGGAGACCGAGTATCGGGGGCTCGAAAACCAGCTACCTTGCAAACTGGCAAGACCATTCAGGTTCCGCTGTTCATTAATATTGGCGACCGAGTCAAAGTTGATACTCGTTCCGGCGAATACGTCACTCGCGTCTGACCATGGCGGCCGGCCAACGAAATCGTCCGGCTAGCGAGGACGTGCGGTCGAATGCCCGTGAGCGAGCACTTCACTTGCTGTACGAGGCCGAAGTAAAGGGCGTACCCACTTCCGAAATACTGGTCGCTCAAGTTTTAGAAGTCGATGAGGCGACGATCTTGATAGTTGATGGCATTTCAAACCAAGCGCAGCAAATTGACGAATTAATTGCTGAATATGCCACCGGGTGGACGCTGGTTCGAATGGCATCAATTGACCGAAATATTCTTCGCATCGGGGTGTTTGAACTATTGGGTCGTCCCGATGTTCCGACCGCAGTGGCAATCAATGAAGCGGTAAATCTAGCCAAGACCTTTTCTACCGATGAATCGGGAAAATTCGTCAACGGAGTGTTGGCCGCAATCGCCACGGTTGTTCGACCCGACGAAGATTAGTCTGTTGAGGCGTCTCCGAGAGGTCTCGGTGTGGACCGTTCTGGCCTACACGATGATGGCTATCTACGCCATGTATTTCACGGCGTTTACTGTGCGCATTCATCACGCCTTGGGAACTTCTGCGTATGACTTTGGCCTGTATGACCAGGGGATTTGGTTGCTCTCGCGAGGCCATACGCCATTTGTGACACTGATGGGGCGAAATTTATTTGGCGATCATTCATCGTTCATTTTAATCCTGCTTGTTCCGTTGTATTGGTTATTTACGAGCACGGCGACGCTGCTGGTAGTTCAATCGATTGTCATCGCAATGGGTGGCATTCCGGTGTATCTCTACACTCGTCGCCGACTGTCCAGCGACGCAATGGGTGCGGCAATGGTGGCCGTGTATTTGCTTCATCCGGCGGTGAGCTGGACAAATCTTGAGAACTATCATCCCGATTCTTTTCTGCCCCTGTTGATCGGCTTTGCCTTATATGCCGCATTGGAGCGCAAGTGGCCACTGTTCGCAGCGGCGGTTATTTTGTCATTACTAGTTAAGGAAGATGTTGCGTTAATGCTGATACCAATCGGCGTTTGGGTTGCAATTCATCGCGATGTCAAGCGGGGGATCGCCGTGGTTGTTGGATCCGCGGTGACGATGAGCGTCTTTATTTTCGTAGTGATGAAGCATTTCACCGGTGTGACGTTTCGAAATTCCTGGCGGATCCCATTCGGCGGCTTCGGCGGTCTTGTGAGAACGACACTTCGGCGGCCATGGAAAGTGGTCTCGTATCTTGCCAGCGACCAAAGACCGTTCTATCTGTGGCAAATGCTGGCGCCGATGGGATTCGCATTCATCGTCGCTCCCGAAATCGTGCTTACGGCGGTTCTCGCCTTATCGGTAAACATCATCAGCACATTTTGGTATCAGTACCACATTCAGTATCACTATTCGATAGTTGCTGTTCCGGCAATCGTGATCGGTACGGCGTACTCAATAGGCAAGGCGCCGAAAATGGCACGGAACTTGCTGATGTCATTAGTTCTGGGTACAACGCTGGTCACGGCATACCTGTGGTCGCCATTGCCCGGTGGGCGCTCACAAATCACGCAGTGGCATACCGACCACCCCTCGGTGGCGGCCGCACACGAACTATTTGCGCTGATTCCTCCAACGGCGGTGATTTCGGCCTATCACCCGTTGACCGCCCAATTGGGACGACGAGTGGAGATCTATGCCTTTCCAAATCCGTTCGTTCGCTCACTGTATGGTCCCGACGTATTTGCCGCGGGTGACCGTCTGGCGCAGGCCGACACGGTCGAATATGTGATGTTGCCCACCACCCTTATCGGAGAGCCGGCCAGCGTGTGGGAGGCCGAGCGTGGTCGCTTCACCGTGGTGAAGTCCAATGCATGGTGGATCCTCTATCAACGTGCTCCGTGAGTGCTACCGTGACTAACGGCTGATACCGGCCGGATCGTCGTTAATTGAACCCTGTGAGGTTCGAACGAAGGGAATGCGAGTGGTTGCAACATCTGTAGAGGTCATGTCAGCGCCCGACGTGCGTCGCGCTATTACTCGAATCGCTCATGAAATTGTCGAACGCAACAATGGCGTTGACAAACTCGTCATCGTCGGCCTGCAACGCGGCGGAGCGTGGATCGCCGATGCTCTGGCGGCCGTAATATCGACAATTGAAACCTCTGCTCAGGTTCCGGTTGGCGCGATCGATGTCAGCATGTACCGCGATGACATCGCGATGAGGCCGATCGTCGTCGGGGCAATTAGTTCGATTCCATGCGATGTCACTGGCTCAACCGTCGTGCTAGTGGATGATGTGCTTTTTACCGGGCGCACGGTTCGTGCGGCGATGGAAGGCATCAACAACTATGGGCGACCAAAGTCTGTGCAACTTGCAGTACTTGTAGATCGAGGACATCGGGAATTGCCTATCCGACCCGACTATGTCGGCAAGAACTTGCCAACCCAGGTGTCAGATGAGGTAACCGTAGATAGAGACGGCGTCACGGTGACTTCGGATCAGCGGATATGAAACATCTCCGCAGTATTCAGGAGCTCGGCCCCGACGGGTTGGATCGAATTTTGGAACTTACGAAACATATGGCCGAAATAAATAAACGACCAGTTCCGAAAGTGCCGGCCCTGCGCGGCCGAACGGTGGTGAGCCTGTTCTTGGAAGATTCCACCCGCACTCGCTTGAGTTTTGAAACGGCGGCCCGGCGACTATCGGCTGACACGCTTACCTTTAGCGTTTCAACTTCTAGTCTCAACAAGGGCGAGAGCCTTCGTGACACCGTGGAGACGATCAGCGACATGGGTGTCGACGCCTTCGTCGTGCGACACAAGTCCGCCGGGGTTCCTTGGCAGATGAGTGCCTGGACCTCCGCTTCGATCGTCAATGCCGGTGACGGTTCCCATCAGCATCCGACCCAGGCATTGGTTGATTGTTTCACCGTGCGCGAGGCACTAGGTCGAGCTCGATTTGACGGCTTGAGGCTGACGATCGTCGGCGATATCAAACATTCGCGCGTCGCCCGCAGCAACATTCAGGCGTTTTCGATGCTCGGTGCCGACATCACTCTTGTGGCACCCAAAACATTGCTTCCTCACGACATCGAGCACTGGCCGGCAAAGGTGAACTATCGCCTCGATGATGTCATTGGGGATACGGATGTTTTATACATGTTGCGTTTGCAGAGCGAGCGCATGTCCCAGGGACATGTTCCCACTTTGCGCGAATACGGAGAGCAATACGGGTTGACCCAAGATCGAGTCAACTGCCTGTCGCCCAACTCGGTAGTGATGCATCCGGGACCTATGAATCGCGGTGTGGAAATGCAAATCGACCCACAGGATCTCACGAACTCACTCATTCATCGACAAGTTGCAAACGGAGTGGCGGTTCGAATGGCGGTGTTGTTTGATGTTTTGGCCGGCGAACAGGCTCCGGCGCTGTCAGGTTTCGTTAGCGAGGTTGCCGGATGACGAGTCGATCCGCGCGAACAATGGTGATCAAAGGCGGAACTGTCATCACCGGCTCAACGCAACGGCTTGCCGATGTGGCAATTGCAAATGGGTTGATTACCGAAGTCGGTTCAAATCTCAGCGGGGACGACACCCTCGACGCATCTGGATGTATTGTTTGTTCGGGATTCGTCGATCTTCACACCCACCTGCGTGAACCGGGTCGCGAAGACACCGAGACGATTGAAACCGGCAGTCGCGCCGGTGCCCTCGGTGGCTATACCGCCCTCGTGGCCATGCCGAATACCGATCCGGCGCAGGATTCGGTCGCCGTGGTTGAATTTGTGCGCGAGCAAGGTCGTCGCGCCGGGCTTGTAGACATAATCCCGAGCGGAACGATCACGATGGGCCGATTAGGAACCGCATTGTCGCCGATGGCCGAATTAGCCAAGGCGGGAGTGCGCCTGTTTACTGATGATGGCAACGGTGTACAAGACCCGGTGATAATGCGCCGAGCGATGGAGTATTCCGTTGCACTGGGTGTGACATTGGCCCAACACTGCGAGGTGACATCACTTACCGCTGGGGCGGCAATGAACGAGTGTTGCAGTTCCTCAGATATGGGAGTCCCTGGCTGGCCAGCAATCGCAGAAGAATTAATGGTCGGTCGCGATATCGAGTTGGCAAGAATCACGGGTGCCAGAGTTCACTTTTTACATCTCTCAACGGCGCGATCGGTGGACCTAGTCCGTCGCGCCAAGGCAGACGGACTTCCCGTAAGCGCCGAGGTGACTCCGCATCATCTCTCGCTAACCGAAGAGATACTCCTCGGATTCGATCCTGTATACAAGGTAAATCCACCGCTGAGATCAATGAACGACATTCGCGCGTTGAAGGAGGGCTTGCGCGACGGAACAATTGACGCCATCGCCACGGACCATGCTCCACATGCGCGACGAGACAAGGAACTTCCGCTCGATCAGGCTCCACCAGGAATGTTGGGATTGGAAACCGCGCTAGGAGTCGTGCTCGCAGAGTTGGACTTGGAACTGCATCAAATTGTTGCGCTGCTTTCTACCAATCCGGCCGCGATAGCCGGAGTATCACATCTTCATGGCGTCGAAATCGCGCCGCGGGCGCCGGCCAACATCTGCGTGTTTGATCCCGATGTGCAGTGGCAGGTGGACCCGGGTCGCTTGGCCAGCAAGAGCATCAATACTCCCTTTGTTGGCCGCCGCTTGCGCGGCAAAGTTCGTCATACCGTCTTTGGCGGTGATGCAGTCGTAATAGATGGAGAAGCCCAACGATGACGATTCGGGAAGCTGCGTTGGTGCTGCGCGATGGAAGCATCTTTGAAGGCGAGGCAATCGGTGCACAGCCGCCCAGTGGAATTTGCAGCGGGGAGGTGGTTTTCAACACCACCTTTACGGGATATCAAGAGGTGATTTCGGATCCGTCGTATGCCGGACAAATCATTTCGTTTACGACGCCGCACATTGGAAATTACGGGACCACGAGTTACGACAGCGAAGCCAAGCAGGTATTTGCCCGAGGCGTTGTCGTTCGTGACCTGTCCAGACGCCGAAGCAATTGGCGCAGCGAAGGGGGTCTCGATCACTACTTGCAGTCTCTGAATATCGGGGGAATCGCGGGCATCGATACTCGACGGCTAACACGAATTCTGCGCCAGTCAGGCTCGATGACGGGAGCCTTTGGTACGGCGCCAGAGTCTGATCTGCGAAGGGCATCGCAACGCGAGGCCGGCACGGACGGCGTGAATCTTGTGGCTCAGGTAACGACACCCGAGATGTATCAATTTGGCACGGGCCGATTCAATGTGGTGGCATTTGATTTCGGTATTAAGCAAACGATCTTGCGCTGCCTCGGCGACTTCGCCACCGTTCGAATCGTGCCGGCCGCAACGTCGGCCGAGCAGGTGATGAAAATGTCTCCACACGGAGTGTTCCTGTCGAATGGTCCAGGTGATCCCGAAAGTGTTGCCGGTGTTCCCGAAACGTTGCGGCAGTTGTTGCAGGCCGGAGTGCCGATATTTGGAATCTGCTTGGGACATCAATTACTTGCTCTCGCCCTAGGCGGCAGAACTTACAAATTGCCATTTGGACATCACGGGGCCAATCATCCGGTAAGAAATACGACAACCGGCGCAGTCGAGATCACCAGCCAGAATCACAACTTTTGTATTGATCCGGCATCGCTTGTGGATGTTTCCGATGTCACGCACACGAACCTGAATGACAACACAAATGAAGGAATGCGGGTTCGCGATGCGCGATGTTTCAGCGTGCAATACCATCCGGAGGCCGGTCCGGGACCACACGACAGCCGCTATCTGTTTAGAGAATTCGGTGATCTCATGGACTCCGCTTAATGCCTCGCCGCAATGATCTCAGATCGATTCTGGTCATCGGATCGGGACCAATAGTCATTGGACAGGCCTGCGAATTTGACTACTCGGGCACTCAGGCCTGTCGCGTACTGCGAGACGAGGGTTATCGAGTAATTCTTGCCAACTCCAACCCGGCGACGATTATGACCGATCCGGATTTCGCTGACCGCACCTACATCGAGCCGCTGACTGCTGATGTTTTGCAGGCAATCATCGATCGCGAGCGACCGGATGCTGTTTTACCAACACTCGGCGGACAGACCGCACTTAACCTGGCGATGCAACTTTATGCACGCGGGGTAGTCGGAGTGCCCGGCACGCCCGAACTCATTGGCGCCAACGCGCGGGCCATCGCCACGGCAGAAGATCGCGAAAAATTCAAGGAAGCGATGATCGAGATTGGACTTGCTGTTCCGCCAAGTGGCGTCGCCCACAGCGTTGCCGAGGCCTCGGAGGTCATCGCCGTAATCGGACTTCCGGTGATCATTCGTCCGGCATACATTCTTGGCGGGCACGGTACGGGCATCGCGATAACGATGTCGCAGTTCATCGACATGGTATCGAAGGGATTGGCCGCCAGCCCGATTAGTGAGGTGCTCATCGAACGCTCAATAGTCGGCTGGAAGGAATACGAACTTGAGGTAATGCGCGATCAAGCCGACAATTGCGTGGTTATCTGCTCGATCGAAAATGTTGACGCCATGGGTGTTCACACCGGGGATTCCATCACCGTTGCTCCCGCCCTGACGCTTTCAGATTTCGAATATCAGAAAATGCGTGACGCGGCATTCGCCTGCATTCGCCGAGTGGGAGTAGAGACCGGTGGCTCGAATGTGCAGTTCGCGGTGAACCCGAGCACAGGTGAGCAAGTGATCATCGAAATGAATCCACGGGTCTCTCGATCGTCTGCGTTGGCCTCGAAGGCGACAGGCTTTCCAATTGCGAAAATCGCGGCCAAGCTTGCCGTTGGATACACATTGGATGAGATTCCCAACGACATTACAAAGAAAACGCCGGCCAGTTTCGAACCAACTATCGATTATGTCGTGACAAAGGTTCCACGCTGGGCATTCGAGAAATTTCCCGGAACCAGCGGGATTCTTGGGACGCAAATGCAAAGCGTCGGCGAAGCGATGGCGATCGGCCGCACCTTTCCCGAGAGCCTGCAAAAGGCGTTGCGCTCCCTCGAAAACGGTCGCATGGGCCTCAACTGCGATCCGGCCGAGGAGGCATTGGCTTTACTCTCCGCAGACGAACTGATCGCCTCAATTGCGACTCCGACCCCAGATCGATTGTTTCAGGTAGGCGAGTGTCTCCGGCGCGGAATAACTATTGACGCCATTCACTCGGCAACACATATCGATCCTTGGTTTATCGATCAGATGCAGATGATCATCGAGGAGCGAAGTGCGCTCGCCGCAATCGGTTTCGAAGCGATGACGGGCGCTAGTTGGCGACGGGCAAAGCGAATGGGATTCGCCGATGCTCAGCTCGCCTATCTGTGGAAGGTGCCGGAGGAATTGATTCGCAAAACCCGCATCGGGGCCGGGGTGGTACCGACCTACAAGACGGTGGATACTTGCAGCGCCGAGTTCGAGGCACAAACCCCCTACCACTATTCGACATACGAGGACGAAAGCGAAGTTCGACCGTCGCTCAAACCGCGAGTGATCATTCTTGGTAGCGGGCCAAATCGAATCGGTCAGGGCATCGAGTTCGACTATTGCTGTGTGCATGCCAGTTTTGCCTTGCGCGATGCCGGATTTGAAACCGTGATGGTGAATTGCAATCCTGAAACTGTGTCCACCGACTACGACACATCCGATCGTCTGTATTTCGAACCACTCACAGTTGAGGACGTGATGAATGTCATCGAGGCCGAAACTATTGCCGGCGGCGGGTCACCCCGGGTAATAGTTTCTCTGGGCGGACAGACTCCACTCAAATTGTCCGGTTCGTTGCCGGCCAATCTCATCGCCGGAACATCGGCGCAGTCAATCGACATCGCCGAGGATCGGGAGAAGTGGAGCGCCCTGTGCGATCGCCTCGGCATCACCCAGCCGCCGGGTGGTACCGCGCTCAATGTGGATGAGGCGCTACTCGTTGCCAAGCGAGTTGGATATCCGGTCTTGGTGCGGCCAAGTTATGTGCTCGGAGGTCGAGCGATGCAGATCGTGCATGACGATTCGCATCTTAAAAAAGCGATGTTGGAGATGGCCGTGGCCGGGACCCTCGGTCGCGAGGGCGGACTATCTGCTCTCCGGCCAGTGCTAGTGGATCGATTTCTTGAAGACGCCACGGAGATCGATGTGGACGCAATTCGTGATCTAGTTGGGGAGGTGCTCATCGGTGGAGTGATGGAGCACGTGGAGGAGGCAGGTGTTCATTCCGGCGACTCGGCGTGCGCAATTCCGCCCCAGACGCTCGAGCCGTGGGCAATTGAGGCGGTTGAGTCATACACCAAGGCAATCGCAGGGGAACTTGATGTGCGGGGTTTGCTGAATGTGCAATACGCCCTGGCCGCAAACACCATTTACGTCTTGGAGGCAAATCCGCGGGCCAGTCGAACAGTGCCGTTCGTTGCTAAAGCAACCGGTGTTCCGTTGGCCAAAATCGCTAGTCGGGTGATGCTCGGATCCACGCTTGCCGAACTACGCCACGAGGGACTGCTCAAGGATCCAATTAACAACGGACATGTTGCAGTGAAGGAGGCCGTCCTGCCATTTAGCCGCTTTCCGGAAGTCGATACGGCGCTGGGTCCGGAGATGCGCTCGACGGGTGAAGTCATGGGAATTGATCGAACGTTTGGTCGCGCATTTGTCAAGGCCGAGACCGCGGCCGGAACAGAACTGCCAACTTCGGGAATGGTGTTCTTAACTCTCAACGATCGCGACAAGTCCAGCGGTTTGGTGATCGCCAAACGCCTGCGCGAACTTGGGCTCGGCATTGTGGCGACAAGCGGAACCGCCGAATACCTGCAGAGATTTGGATATCCAGTAGATCGAATCGTCGGCAAGGTTTCGGCCGCCAACGCGGGTTCCGCCGACCATTCGCAAACCGATGCGGTTGAATTACTGAAGCGCGGAGAAATAACATTCGTCATCAATACACCAAGCGGCCGCCGTACTCGCACGGACGGTGAGGCGATTCGAAAGGCTGCAAATATCTATAGGGTGTCGTCGGTGACAACCATTAAGGCCGCCCTTGCCGCCGTGCAGGGGCTGGCCGAAGCGCACGAATCTCCGCTTGAGGTTCGATCGTTGCAGGAGTATCACGGGCGATGACTTCGATAATCGGACCGACAGTTGTTGGATCGGTCAAATTGAAAAATCCCATTCTTACGGCGTCGGGAACATCGGGTCATGGAGCCGAACTAAACGAATTAATGCCGCTCGCCGAATTAGGCGGCGTGGTTGTGAAGTCGCTGGCGGCATTTGAGTGGCCAGGCAATAGGCCGCCGCGCCTCTATCCACTTCCGCTTGGCATGTTGAATTCCGTCGGACTACAAGGCGACGGAATTAAGGAATGGCTGGTCAACGACTTGCCCCAACTCGTTTCCTGCGGAGCAACAGTAATCGCCAGCATTTGGGGCCGAAGCGTCGATGATTATGCGCGGGCCGCCGAGCAATTGGCTCCAGTAGCCAAAGACTTGAGTGCCGTCGAGGTAAACCTTTCGTGCCCGAATGTGCGCAACGATTCAAGCGGTTCTCACGTGATGTTTGCACACGATGAAGATCTCACCGCGCAAGTAATCAAAGCCACGGCCATATGTGGGGTGCCACGATGGGCCAAGCTCAGTTCGAATACCGATCGACTTGTGCAGATTGCCGGGGCGGCCTACGAAGCCGGAGCCGAGGCCGTGACGCTGATTAACACGATATTGGCGATGGTGCTCGATACCGATACCGGTTTGCCGGTGCTAGGAAGTGGCGGAGGCGGCGGATTATCCGGCCGGGCGATTCATCCGATTGCTGTTCGCACCGTGTTTGAAGTCGCTGCCAAATACCCCGATCTGCCGATAGTTGGAGTGGGCGGGGTAGCGAGCGGACGCGACGCGGCGGAGTTAATGTGCGCCGGCGCTTCCGCCGTTCAGGTTGGTACGGCGACTTTCGCCGAACCCGGTGCGACATTGCGAATAGTTCGAGAACTTGTGAAATGGGCCGAGTCGCATGCGATTAGGGAGTGGTCGCAAATTGTGGGTGTCGCACATCGTGGGGGATTGCGTCGATAGGCGGAGCAAATCGACTAGGCGGTAAAGTATTTCAATGTCGGGCCCGCCAGTGATTTCCGGTGCCGAGCGCGAGGCCACCATTGAGCGGGCAATTACAATCCGCGGCGAGATGGACGCGGTGCGGGCCAAGTTGGCAAACGGGTCGCTAGGGCTCGCCGAGGCATTGAACGCAACTGACCCGGGCGCGGCGGTGAATCGTTTATATGTAGTCAAACTGTTGGAGTCACTTCCACAGATCGGCAAGGTTCCGGCTCGCCGTCTCATGAGCGAGATAGGAATTGCCGAGAAGTGTCGGGTAGAAGATCTCGATTCGAGTCAGCGAATTTTACTGATTGCAAAAATTGGGCAATGACTGATTCGCATTCTCTCATTGTCGTAGTGTCTGGACCAGGTGGTGTGGGCAAGAGCACGATTGTTGATGCGCTTGTCGAGCGTGATCCGAGCCTTTGGTTGAGTCGATCGTGGACGACCCGCCAGCGACGTCCCGGTGAAACTCAGGACGCGTATGTCTTTGCCACACGAGAGCAATTCGAAGAGCGTTTGGCACGGGGCGGATTTCTCGAATGGACCGAATTTCTCGGAAACTTGTATGGCACCCCAACTCCCCAAGCGCCAGATGATCGTGACATTGTCTTGGAAATTGAGGTGGATGGCGCTCGCCAGGTGAAGAGCCTGCACCCAGATGCACTTCTTTTGTTCGTCCTGCCGCCGAGTCGCGACGAGCAGAAGAAGCGCTTAGTTGGTCGCGGCGACCCAGACCAACGAATTGCGCAACGACTGCGTAAGGCCGAGGAGGAGGAACCGATTGGTATGGCTATTGCCGACTTCGTGCTGATGAACGATGATCTGGCCACAACCGTGGAGGAAATGTTTGCCCTCATCAATCAGGAACGGGCCCGTCGAGGCCGTTGAAATCACTACCCCAAAGCCCCGTTGGGCGAGTAATGAAGGTAGAATTCAAGGTCGGCTTATAGAGGAGATCCCAGTGGTAAGTGAAGACACAATGATGAATCCCCCCATCGAATCTTTGATGGACCGCACGGCATCAAAATTTGCTTTGGTCACATTGTCGGCACGTCGTGCCCGCGAAATTAATTCATATTTCAATCAACTGGGCGAGGGTTTGGGCAGCATGGTTCCGCCACAGGTGAGTTCCACATCACGCAAACCACTTTCGATCAGTTTCGAGGAAATCGCCGCCGACAAAATTAAGAGCGTTCCGATGGCCGTGTACGAAGAATTGGAAGCCGAAGCGGACACCGAGATTCTCGACGAAGCCGCCTCGGATGTCGCCGCCGTGTTTGGCGAATCGGCTGTGACGATCGCCGAGCCAGTCGTTGAACCAATCGTCGAACCGGTCATCGAACCAGCCGCCGAGATTATCGCTGAGCCAATCATCGAAGCAGTCGAGCCGACTCTGTAATTACCTTGCATCGGCGATGAGCGCGCTTTCTGGCAAACACATCGTCCTAGGTATTTCGGGCGGAATTGCCGCTTACAAGTCTGTAGAACTGTGTCGTCTGCTGATCGACGCCGGCGCGTATGTGGCGCCGATCATGACTAGCGATGCCGAACACTTCATTGGCAAGGCCACACTGTCGGCTCTCGCATCGGAGTCTGTGCATACTTCGTTGTGGGACGAAACCGATCCGATCCCGCATACTCGGCTGGGCCAACTTGCCGACCTCGTGATTGTCGTTCCGGCGACCGCCCGAGTTGTTGGCGCCTATGCGGCGGGTATTTCGTCCGACCTTCTAACCGCGACGCTATTAGCGACACGCGCGCCGGTGATGATTTGTCCCGCCATGCACACCGAGATGTGGGAACACCCGGCCGTGCAGGAAAATATTGCCACCCTGCGCCAACGAGGTGTCTATGTCGTGGAACCAGCCTCCGGTCGACTCGCCGGCGGCGATATCGGCGTTGGGCGACTTGCCGATCCAGCGGCGATATTTGATCAGATCGTGCAATTG
>JBDSKN010000047.1:0-25624 GCA_039916865.1 Ilumatobacteraceae bacterium | reverse complement strand
ACTGCTTCGCCATTTCCGCTGGCATCAGTAATGTCACTGGAGATTGTCACCACACTGTCGCCGAGCGCATTAAGCACCTGGGCGACAACGCTTTGACCAAGGCTTGGATCATCGGCACTCACTGCGCTGGTGACAATTGGACTGGAAAGTGTGTTGGAACGTGACGACGAATCGCCGGCGAGATCCCAGCGGTCAGCCGCAACCACTCCGAGGATTCCCCCGACAAATCCACATAACAATGCAACAACTACGAACGGGGCTCGTCTTCGTTGGGGAACTACTGGCGGTGGTGGCGGCGGGAACGTCGATGAAACCACGAACTGATCGTTCCAACTGCTTGGGTCGATTTGATTGTTGTCATTCACAACTTGATGTATAGCGCAACTTTCAGATTTTTGGCCACCGACAACACATTTTCTTGCCCAGTTCTTAGAATCCTCGGTGCCCGCACCATCTCTGGCGCACCCTTACGACAAGTAATGAGCCGTGAGATGCCCGGTCAACCCACTAAGTTCGAAATCGGTGAACGAACTCTCCCTTCGGCGTGCCAATGTGGATGACGCTGCGGCGATACGCGAAATTTATAATTTTGAAGTCGAACACGAAACTTCCACCTTTGACTTGGTTCCGCGCACCTTGGAAGTTCAGCAAGCTTGGATCTTGGATCGAAGTGGTGCCTTTTCCGTCGTTGTCGCCACCAGAGCCGAAGAAGTAGTTGGTTTTGGGGCATTAAGTGTGTACCGCGATCGAGCGGCCTACAGCACCACCGTTGAAGATTCTCTCTATGTTTCTCGTGCCTTCAGTCGTCAAGGAATCGGCAAGGCGATCCTCGAACACTTGTTGGATGTGGCAGATGCGTCTGGATTTCACTCGGTAATGGCTCGAATTGGCGCTGCCGGGATCGGATCACGCGCCGTACATGAGGCTTGCGGTTTTACCCTGGTCGGAATTGAGCGCGAAGTTGGCCGCAAGTTTGGCCGCTGGCTCAATGTTGCCCTTATGCAGTGCATCCTGCACGAGCGACAACGAAACTAACTATTTTGTAGTTTGATCTCAATATCAACGCCGGCTGGCAACTCAATACGCTGCAAGCTGTCGATTGTTTTGGCATTCGGCTCGATGATGTCAATGAGTCGCTTGTGAATGCGCATTTCAAAATGCTCACGCGAATCTTTGTCAACGTGTGGCCCACGTATCACCGTGTAGCGATGCTTGTCGGTGGGAAGCGGAATCGGACCTCGCACGGTGGCATTGGTGCGAGCAACCGTCTCAACTATCTTTTTGGACGAGTCATCGATAATTCGGTGATCAAACGCCTTGAGACGGATGCGAATACTTGAGGTCATGAAACAAATCCAGCTAGTTCGTTACTTGAGGATCTTGACGACGCGGCCGGCGCCGACGGTTCGTCCACCTTCGCGGATGGCGAATCGAAGTCCTTCAACCATGGCAATTGGCTTGCCCAGTTCGACGGTCATCATCACGTTGTCGCCAGGCATCACCATTTCGGTTCCCTTTGGCAATTCGACGGTTCCGGTCACATCAGTTGTGCGGAAGAAAAATTGGGGGCGATAATTGTTGAAGAACGGCTTATGACGGCCACCTTCTTCTTTCTTCAATACGTACACCTGACCTTCAAAGGTCGTGTGCGGAGTAATCGAACCTGGCGCACAAAGCACCTGACCGCGCTCAACATCCTCTTTCTTGGTGCCGCGCAATAGGGCGCCGATGTTGTCGCCCGCCATGCCCTCATCCAAGAGTTTGCGGAACATTTCCACACCTGTACAAGTTGTCTTTTGGGTGTCACGCAATCCGACGATTTCAATTTCATCACCAGTGTGAACACGACCCTGCTCAATTTTGCCAGTGACAACAGTTCCGCGACCAGTGATCGTGAACACGTCTTCAATTGGCATTAGGAATGGCTTGTCCAATTCGCGCTTTGGCTCTGGAACGAATTCATCGCAGGCGCGAATGAGCTCCATGATTTTTTCTTGCCATGCCTCATCACCTTCGAGGGCCTTCAACGCTGACACTCGCACTACCGGTGCGGTATCGCCTGGGAATTCATATGAATTGAGCAAATCACGACATTCAACTTCGACCAACTCGAGCAATTCTTCGTCGTCAACGAGGTCGGCCTTATTCAGCGCAACCACGATGTACGGCACGCCCACTTGACGGGCCAAGAGCACATGCTCGCGGGTTTGTGGCATTGGACCATCGGTGGCGGCGACAACCAAAATCGCACCATCAACTTGGGCTGCGCCCGTGATCATGTTCTTGATGTAGTCAGCGTGACCCGGCATGTCGACGTGGGCATAGTGACGCTTCTCGGATTCGTATTCAATATGCGCGATAGAAATCGTGATACCACGAGCTTTTTCTTCTGGGGCCTTGTCAATTTGATCGAACGGGGTGTATTCGGCCAGTCCCTTGCCCGCCAACGTCTTAGAAATTGCAGCTGTCAACGTTGTCTTGCCATGGTCAATGTGACCCATCGTGCCAATGTTGACGTGTGGCTTATTGCGCTGAAATTTTACCTTTGACATGGCTACTCCTGTTAGTTGCTCTCTCTTTGGTATGGACTACTCGCCGCGCACTCGCTTAATGATTTCTTGGGCGATGACTTCGGGGACTTGCTGGTAACTATGGAATTGCATTGTGTAAGTTGCACGTCCCTGAGTACGTGAACGCAGGTCTGTACTGTATCCGAACATTTCCGAAAGCGGAACCTGCGCCCTGATGTTCTGGGCATTGCCATTGGCTTCCATGCCTTCGATACGCCCGCGGCGGCTCGACAAGTCACCCATGACATCGCCCATATAGTCCTCTGGAGTAACCACTTCCACCGCCATGATTGGCTCCAAAATGATTGGCTTGGCGAGTTGAGCGGCCTTGCGGAACACCATTTGACCAGCAATCTTGAACGCCATTTCGCTGGAGTCAACATCGTGATACTGACCGTCGACCAAGGTGACCTTGACATCGACGGTTGGATAACCGGCGAGTACTCCATTGTCTAAGGCCGACTGCATTCCCTGATTCACGGGTTGAATGTATTCGCGAGGAATCCGGCCGCCGGTGATGTCGTCGACGAATTGGTATCCGTTGCCGACGCCGCTTGGCTCTATGTCAATCTTGACCACCGCGAACTGACCGGATCCACCCGACTGCTTGATGTGCCGATATTCAACGTTTTCGACTTTTCGCGTGATCGTCTCACGATATGCCACTTGCGGTTTACCAACGGTTGCATCGACACCGAATTCTCGCTGCATGCGGTCAACAAGAATTTCCAGGTGCAACTCGCCCATTCCGGAAATCACCGTCTGGGCGGTTTCCTCATCGGTGCGAACGCGAAATGTTGGGTCCTCGTCGGAAAGCGACTTCAAGGCCTTGCCGAGTTTGTCTTGGTCATGCTTTGTCTTTGGCTCGATCGCAACATGGATCACGGGCTCGGGAAAAATCATGCGCTCCAGCACGATCGGATTGTTACGGTCGCACAGGGTGTCTCCAGTGGTGACATCCTTGAAGCCGAGTCCGGCAACAATGTCGCCTGCCATCGCAAAATCAATGTCTTCGCGCTGATTGGCGTGCATCAACAGTAAGCGACCCACGCGCTCGCGCTTTTCCTTAACCGAGTTGTAGACCTCGTCACCCTTATTAATGGTGCCGGAATAGACGCGGAAGTAAGTGAGGCGACCAAATGGATCGGCGACGATCTTGAATGCCAGGGCCGCAAATGGACCGTTCTCGTCTGCCATGCGCGATATCTGCTCGTCGCTATCTGGCTTGGTGCCCTTCGCCGGCGGAATGTCGAGCGGGCACGGCATGTAGTCGACGACGGCATCGAGCATCTGCTGGACACCTTTATTCTTAAATGCCGATCCGCACAGGATCGGAACAAAACTAAATGCCAGCGTCCCCTTGCGAATTCCAGCACGCAGTTCGTCTTCAGAAAGATCGTTGCTGGCGAGGAATTTCTCCATCAGTGCTTCGTCTTCGCCGGCCACCAGTTCGAGCAACTCGGCGCGGTATTGCTGCGCCTGTTCCATATAATCGGCGGGAATCTCCACGTCGCCATATTCGGAATCCTTCTCGTCGCCGTCCCACACGACCGCCTTCATCTTGACGATGTCGATCATTCCCTTGAATCCGGCTTCGGCACCATAAGGCAGCTGCAAAACGGCCGGCACGGCACCCAGGCGATCCTTGATCATGTCCAAGGTGCGGAAAAAATTGGCTCCCGTGCGATCCATCTTGTTGATGAAACACATTCGCGGCACTCGATACTTGTTGGCCTGACGCCAAACGGTTTCGGTCTGTGGCTCGACGCCGGCGACCGAATCGAAAACCGCCACCGCTCCGTCAAGCACACGCAACGAACGCTCTACTTCAATGGTGAAGTCCACGTGACCGGGAGTATCGATGATGTTGATGCGATGATCGCGCCAAAAAGTGGTGGTGGCGGCCGAGGTAATGGTGATACCACGCTCTTGTTCCTGGGCCATGTGATCCATGACGGCTGCACCTTCGTGCACCTCACCGATCTTGTAGGTCTTGCCCGTGTAATAGAGGACACGCTCTGTGGTCGTGGTTTTTCCGGCATCGATATGGGCCATGATGCCGATATTGCGATAACGATCTAATGGGTATTCACGCTCTGCCATGGGGGTTCTTCCTCAGACTTCGAAACTGACTACCAGCGGTAGTGAGCAAAGGCCTTGTTCGACTCGGCCATTTTCTGCATGTCGTCACGCTTTTTCATCGAGGCGCCCAAGCCATTGGAGGCATCAAGAATCTCATTTGCCAAACACTCGGCCATTGTCTTTTCGCGACGCTTACGGGCATTTTCGACTACCCAACGAATTGCAAGAGTTGTTGCCCGACGCGGGCGAACTTCTACTGGCACTTGGTAAGTGGCGCCACCGACGCGACGACTGCGCACTTCGAGTGGCGGTTTCACATTGTCGATTGCACGCTTGACCGTGGTTAGCGGCTCACTGCCTGTCTTGACTTCGACGGCCTTCATCGCGTCGTACACAATATGTTCCGCAATACTCTTCTTGCCATCCAACATCACTTTGTTGAGAAGTTGGGTAACCAAAACTGAACGGTAAACCGGATCGGCGACCATATCTCGTCGAACTGCTGGACCTTTGCGTGACATGTGGGTTTACCGGACTCTTTCTTACTTCTTCTTGGCGCCGTAGCGACTGCGGGATTGTTTGCGATCTTTCACTCCGGCGGCATCAAGTGCTCCGCGTATGACTTTGTAGCGCACGCCCGGCAAATCGCGGACTCGGCCACCGCGTACCAAGACAATGGAGTGTTCCTGCAAATTATGACCTTCGCCAGGGATATAGGCGGTAATTTCGACTCCGCTGGTCAGACGCACGCGGGCAACCTTGCGCAGGGCCGAGTTTGGCTTTTTTGGAGTAGTAGTAAATACGCGGGTACAGACACCGCGGCGCTGAGGTGAACCCTTGAGCGCGGGTGTCTTCGTCTTAGTTGTTTTTGTGCTTCGACCCTGACGGACCAGCTGCTGAATTGTGGGCACGCGTTTACCTTTACTTTGTTGAACCAGAAGAACTAACGAAATCGGGCGATCCGGACAGGCCGAAAACACCAAACAATCAGAAAGGAAATACTACGGCTGAGTGTTCCGTTATGGCAACCTGACCTAGGCGACAAACCGTGGTCTGTGCGTATTTTTGGCGATTATTGAGCCACTTCGGAGTCTGAATCCGCGTTGCCCGACACATACGTGCCGTGCAATCCAGCCAAGAACGATGCTGGATCATCTTCATCTTCGCTCGAGTAGTACGCCATTGGCACATAATCAGGAGCGCTCACATCGAACAAGTTGTAGCGGTCCATTCCGGAACCGGCTGGGATCAGCTTGCCGATGATGATGTTCTCCTTAAGACCCACGAGATTGTCGGCCTTGCCGTCGATCGCGGCTTCGGTGAGCACCCGGGTGGTCTCTTGAAATGATGCCGCAGATAACCAAGACTCTGTGGCTAGCGATGCCTTTGTGATTCCCATCAACTCTGGGCGACCTTCGGCCGGGCGCTTTCCTTCCTCGACCATTCTGCGATTGGTGTCGCGGAATACCTTGGCGTCCGAGCGCTCGCCCGGCAAGAAACCGGTGTCACCGGGTTCCTGCACACCAACGCGTCGCGTCATTTGGCGGACGATCAGTTCGATGTGCTTGTCATGAATCGACACGCCCTGATCGCGATACACCTTCTGTACTTCTTCAACGAGGTACACCTGTGTTTCGCGAGGTCCCTTGATTTCCATAAGTTCCTTTGGATCAAGCGGACCATCGGTGAGTCGCTCGCCGGCTGTGATGTCTTGTCCGTCCTTGACGATTAGTCGACTGCCGGTTGGCAAGATGACCTCGTGTTCGGTTCCCTCATCGTCGATGACTTTTACCGGGATTCCCTTGCCCTCATCTTCAAGGATGCGAACTACTCCATTGGCACGAGCAAGTCTCGCCGAGCCACGCGGGTTGCGAGCCTCGAACAGTTCGACGACGCGCGGTAATCCGCCGGCGATGTCTTTGCCGGCAACTCCACCGGTGTGGAAAGTGCGCATGGTCAACTGGGTTCCAGGTTCGCCAATGGATTGCGCGGCGATTACGCCGACGGCTTCACCGAGTTCAATTGATAAGCCGGTGGCGAGTGAGCGTCCATAACACAGGGCACACACGCCAACTTCGGCGTCGCATGTAAGTACCGATCGAACTCGGGCACGGTTGACCTTGGCGTCGTCACGCAGTTTCACGACATCGTCATCTGAAAGAATCGTGTTCTTGGCAATTACCGTGCCATCCACCAATTCAACGTCATTGAGCAATGCTCGGCCGAACAACTTGGTATCCAGGTAGCTACGTGAATTGGCGGTGTCTTGGACGATATTTTCGACCCACACACCCAATGTCGTGCCACAGTCATCCTCACGCACGATGAGTTCCTGAGCAACGTCGTGCAATCGACGTGTGAGGTACCCAGAGTCGGCGGTTCGTAGCGCGGTGTCAACTAGGCCCTTGCGAGCACCAGGAGTAGCAATGAAGTACTCGAGTGTTTCCAGACCTTCACGGAAGTTATTTTTGATTGGGCGCGGAATCATGTCACCACGTGGGTTGGCCACGAGTCCCCGCATGCCGGCGATCTGGCGCATTTGGGTCATGTTTCCACGGGCTCCAGAACCAATCATCATCATTACCGGATTGAATTTCAGAGCCTTGAACTCGGTGACCATCGCTTCTTGAACATCGGCTGTTGCGTCGGTCCAAATTCGAACTTCCTGTTGGCGACGCTCACCGTCGGTAATGATTCCGCGGCGAAACTGATTCTCAACTTTTTCGGCTTGCTTTTCGTACCCATCGAGAATTGCACGCTTCGCCTTTGGAGTCTTAACGTCGTCGACCGACACCGTGAGTCCGGATTGCGATGCATAGCGATAGCAAAGATCCTTGATCGCATCGAGCGAGGACGCAATATCCGACTTGGAGAAATTATCGCTCAGCCGCTCGACGATTACTCCGAGCCCCCGTTTGTCGAGTGCTTCGGTGATGTGTCCGAACTGTTTGATATAACCAGTCGGCAATGCTTCCTGAAATAGCAGTCGACCAGGAGTGGAATCGACATACTCATTTAGTCCCGACTCGTCGCGAACCGCAATCTTCACTTTGGCGTGAAGATCCAAATTTCCCTCATCGAGAGCCTGGACGATCTCCCACAGTTGACGGAACACGCGCCCCTCGCCCTTGCGACCATCGATTGCATCGGTGAGATAGAAACCACCAATGACAAGGTCCTGCTGAGGCGTCACAATCGGACGACCCGAAGCTGGCGACAAGATGTTGTTGGCGCTCAGCATCAGCACGCGTGCCTCGGCCTGGGCCTCAACCGACAACGGCAGGTGAACCGCCATTTGGTCTCCGTCGAAGTCGGCGTTGAACGCCGTGCACACCAACGGATGCAGGTGAATTGCCTTACCCTCGACGAGAACAGGTTCGAATGCCTGAATGCCCAAGCGGTGCAATGTTGGCGCCCGGTTTAGCAACACTGGATGCTCTTTGATCACATCTTCCAACACATCCCACACCTGCGGACGACGACGCTCGACCATCCGCTTCGCGCTCTTGATGTTCTGCGCCAGTTGCTGATCGACCAGTCGCTTCATTACGAATGGCTTGAATAGTTCAAGGGCCATCAGTTTGGGCAGGCCACACTGCTGCAAGCGCAGGGTCGGGCCGGCCACAATTACAGAACGACCCGAATAGTCAACGCGCTTGCCGAGCAGGTTCTGGCGGAACCGACCCTGCTTACCTTTTAACATGTCGGAAAGTGACTTGAGCGGTCGATTGCCTGGACCGGTGACGGGACGGCCACGACGACCGTTGTCGAATAGTGCGTCCGCGGCCTCTTGCAACATTCGCTTTTCATTGTTAACAATGATCTCTGGTGCCCCTAAATCAAGCAGTCGGCGCAAACGATTGTTGCGGTTAATGACGCGACGGTAGAGATCATTGAGGTCGGACGTTGCGAAACGGCCGCCATCGAGCTGGACCATCGGTCGTAGATCGGGTGGAATGACTGGAATGACATCAAGCACCATTGCCTTCGGATTGTTCACCAATCGACCGGCATCATCGCGGCGATTAAACGAGGCGATTATCTTCAACCGCTTGATCGCTTTTTGCTTGCGCTGTGTGGACAACACCTTGCCTTTGAATCCGTTGGTGATCGCATCGCGCAGCAACAATTCTTCGGCATCAAAATCGATCGTGTCGATCAGAGATTTGATCGCCTCGGCCCCGGTTCCGCCCACGAAATAGTCGCTATAGCGATCCTTCACCTCACGCCAAAGTTCTTCGTCGTCGACGATCATGCGCGAATGCAGCTTGCCAAAAGTTTCGAAGGCTCGCTCGATGAGATCAGCTTCCTTGGCGTAACGATCGGTAATGCCGGCCAGATCCTTGTCGATCTGCTTTTGGCGTGCCCGAATATCGGTTTCCTTGGCGCCGTCCTTTTCGAGTTGCTTCAACTCGACTTCAGCATCCTTTTGCCGTTGCTTGATTTCCTTCTCACGATTCTTCAAGGTCTGTTCGCGATCCTCGAGGTTTTCCTGCTCCAGCGTCGGCAGATCGGCATGACGCTTATCGGCATCCACACTGCTCACCAACCAGGCCGCGAAGTAAATGACCTTTTCGAGTTGTTTGGCCTTGATTTCGTCGCGTGGCTCTAAGCCACCCAACAAGTAGGCAAGCCAGCTGCGCGTTCCGCGTAGATACCAAATGTGCACGACGGGTGCGGCTAACTCGATGTGGCCCATGCGCTCGCGGCGAACCTTGGAGCGTGTTACTTCAACGCCGCACTTTTCACAAATAATTCCCTTGAAACGCACGCGCTTGTATTTGCCGCAGTAGCACTCCCAATCACGCGTTGGGCCGAATGTTTTCTCGCAGAACAGACCGTCACGCTCGGGACGAAGCGTACGGTAGTTGATTGTCTCGGGCTTCTTTACTTCTCCACGAGACCAATTACGAATGTCGTCGGCGGTCGCCAAACCGATACGCAATTGCTCAAAGCTGTTGACGTCAAGTTTCTTCTTGATGTCTTCTGCTACATCAGCCATCTTGTGTCCTCTTCCTCTTTGATCTCAGCGTCTCTTCGTCGAATAATTTTGAATTGCTTGGCTTAATTAGAAAGCGCGCTCACGGCGACGCTCCCTCTCACGATCGTCGGCATCCGAACCGCGCTCGGGTCGACTGATGTCGATGCCAAGTTCTTGCGTGGTGCGGAAGACATCTTCGTCTAGGTCAGTCAATTCGATTTCCTTGCCCTCGTTGGAGATGACCTCGACGTCAAGGCACAGCGCCTGCATCTCCTTCATCAGCACCTTGAAGCTTTCGGGAATGCCCGGTTCAGGAATGTTTTCACCCTTGACGATGGCTTCGTATACACGGACGCGCCCCAATACGTCGTCGCTCTTGATCGTCAGCAGTTCCTGCAAGCAATAAGCGGCGCCATATGCCTCGAGCGCCCACACTTCCATTTCACCGAATCGCTGACCACCGAATTGGGCCTTACCACCCAATGGCTGTTGTGTGATCATGCTGTATGGACCGGTTGATCGGGCGTGAATCTTGTCATCGACCAAGTGCGACAACTTGAGGATGTACTTGTAGCCAACCGTGATCGAGTTGTCGTAATACTCGCCAGTGCGGCCGTTACGCAAACGCGTCTTGCCGTCGCGGCCCACTAGTCGAACGCCGTCAACCGACTCTGGATTTAAGTTGTCAAGGATCGACTGAATCGTCGGATGGATTCCGGAAGCTTCGTCCTCGTCCCAGCGCGCACCGTCGAAAACCGGAGTGGCGATGAAAGTGGCCGGCTTTGTGTTGATGCGAGTTTTGGTTTCGGTGCCACGAATCGGTGCATCGCCAACCGTTTTGTTGTTCTTGACATCGCTCCATCCCCACCTGGCGCAATAGCCGAGGTGAGCCTCGAGTACTTGGCCAATGTTCATTCGGCTTGGAACTCCGAGCGGATTCAAGATGATGTCGACCGGCGTACCGTCGTCGAGATATGGCATGTCTTCGAGCGGCAGAATCTTGGAGATAACGCCCTTATTACCGTGACGACCGGCCAACTTGTCGCCGACGCTGATCTTGCGCTTCTGTGCGACGTATATGCGCACGAGCTGATTGACTCCCGGCGGCAATTCGTCTCCGGCCACTCGGTCGCCCGGATCTCGAGACAACACCTTGACATCGATCACTTTGCCGTTTTCGCCGTGTGGGACCTTGAGGCTTGTATCGCGAACTTCGCGTGCCTTTTCACCGAAGATCGCGCGCAAGAGCCGCTCTTCCGGGGTCAGTTCGGTTTCGCCCTTTGGCGTGACCTTGCCAACCAGTACATCGCCGGGGCCGACTTCGGCACCGACACGAATGATCCCTCGATCATCCAGATCGGCCAAAATGTCATCCGAAAGGTTTGGAATGTCGCGGGTGATTTCTTCCGGACCTAATTTTGTATCGCGAGCATCGACCTCGTACTCCTTAATGTGAATAGAGGTAAGGACATCTTCCTTTACTAACCGCTCGCTAAGGATGATTGCATCCTCGAAGTTGTAACCCTCCCATGGCATGAAGGCCACCAGAAGATTCTTGCCGAGTGCAAGTTCACCCATGTCGGTACTTGGTCCGTCAGCAAGCAGATCGCCCTTGGCCACAACTTGGCCTTCCTTGACCCGCACAACATGGTTAATGCAGGTGTCTTGGTTGGAGCGGCGAAACTTGAACAACTTGTGCTCGCCCTCGCTCTTTTTCAAATTGTCGTAGGCAACAGTGATCGTGTCGCCGGAAACCGAAGTCACGGTTCCGCTGTCCTTGGCCATCACGAGATCGGCCCCGTCGCGGGCGGCCCGAATTTCGATACCGGTTCCGATGTACGGCGCCTCGGCGCGCAAAAGCGGAACGGCCTGACGCTGCATGTTGGCACCCATCAGGGCACGGTTGGCGTCGTCGTGTTCAAGAAACGGAATAAGTGCGGTCGCCACGGAAACAATTTGCTTTGGCGAAACATCGATGAAGTCGACCTCGTCCGGGCTGACATATCCGATGTCGGTTGTTGAGCCAAAGAAACTTTCGGCTTCCAGCATTTTCTTCAAGTCGTCAAGACTGGCGGCCTGCGGCGAACGGCGGACCAGCACCTTTGCCTGTTTAAATGAACCGTCCGCGTTTAGTGGCGTATTGGCCTGGGCGACGACATAATTTTCTTCTTCGTCGGCCGGCATGTAGACGATTTCGTCCGTAACCCGTCCATTTTTTACTCGGCGATAAGGGCTCTCGATGAATCCAAATGGATTCACTCGGGCAAAGGTGGACAGGGCTCCGATTAGTCCGATGTTTGGACCCTCTGGTGTTTCAATCGGACACATTCGTCCATAGTGCGAAAAGTGAACGTCGCGAACTTCGAAGCCTGCGCGCTCACGGCTTAAACCGCCAGGTCCGAGTGCCGAAAGTCGACGGCGATGCGTCAGACCCGACAAGGGATTGACCTGGTCCATGAACTGGGACAACTGCGATGTTCCGAAGAACTCCTTGATCGCGGCGACAACCGGTCGCACATTGATCAGCGTCTGAGGCGAGATGGCCTCGACATCTTGCGTGGTCATACGCTCACGAACGACTCGCTCCATGCGCGAAAGTCCGATTCGCACCTGGTTCTGGATCAGTTCACCAACAGAGCGAATGCGACGATTGGCAAAGTGGTCCTGATCATCGAGGCGGTAGCCGGGTTCCTGCTTTACAAGATGCAACAGATATGTGATCGTGGCCAACACTTCACAGCGGCTGAGAACTTCCTGCCCCTCGGCCGGAACATCGAGCTGACCGAACTCTGGACCCTTCTTCAAATTAAACAGCGTCGCGAGTTTCTCGACCTCTGGTCCGAGTTTGCGATTCAGTTTGTAACGACCGACGCGCGATAAATCGTAACGACGATTCTCGAAAAATGCTGATTCAAAATATGCACGCGCAGATTCGGCCGTTGGCGGTTCGCCCGGGCGAGCGCGTTTATAAATTTCGATCAATGCTTCTTCTCGGGTTGGAGCTACCGAGCGCTCCTTTTCCCACTGGCCTTCGAGAAAATTGAAGTAGGAGACAAAACGATCAATGAATCCTGGTGCGTGCTCCTCGTCGTAGCCGAGTGCCCGCAAGATTGTAAAGACGCCGAGACGACGCTTGCGAGCCACGCGAGTGCCGCAGGTGACATCCTTACCTGGCTTTTGTTCAACATCGAACTCCAACCATTCACCGCGATACGGATGAATTGTGCCCTTGACAAGTTGATACTTGGATAAGTTGCGCAGGCGATAGCGCTCGCCTGGTTCAAAGATGACGCCTGGCGAGCGAACCAACTGCGAGACCACAACGCGCTCGGTGCCGTTGATAATGAATGTGCCCTTTTCCGTCATTTTTGGGAAGTCGCCCATGAACACGGTTTGTTCTTTGATCTCACCCGTTGGCTTGTTGAGGAATCGCGCGCGCACGAAAACCGGTGCGGCGTACGTCATATCTCGTTCGCGACACTCTGCAACCGTGAACTTTGGTTTCGGACAGAGATCTTCGTCGTCGGGATTGAATTCAAGTTCTAGTTGTAGATCGTCGCTGAAACCCTTGATTGGAGATATGTCGTCAAATGCTTCGCGGAGCCCGTCTTTCAGAAACCATTCAAAACTCGCGCGTTGGACTGCGATGAGGTCGGGAAGTTCGAGGATTTCCGGAAGGGTCGCGAACGAATACCGTTCGCGTGCTGACGCACGTGAGGCCACAGATTTACTCCTGATCGAGAAGCGGTGAATACGTATCGACGCGCCGAATGAACGACCTCAACGAGGGGCTCAGGGGGCAACGCACGGCAACGGACTATCATACCGCCGATTTGACGAAAATGACAGGCCCTTGGCTTGTTGCCACGCGCCGTGGGTCGAGCCCCTGGCGCGTGACGATTAGTTATTGCAATTCGACGGTTGCGCCGGCGGCTTCGAGTTTGGCCTTCGCCTTTTCGGCGTCGTCCTTGCTGACATTTTCCAGTACTGGCTTTGGGGCACCATCGACAAGGTCTTTGGCTTCCTTGAGCCCAAGGCTTGTCAATTCGCGCACTGCCTTGATGACCTGAATTTTCTGGGCACCGCCCTCCTTCAGAACGACCGTGAATTCGTCCTTTTCGGCGGCGGCTGCTGGGGCCTCGCCGGCTGCGCCGGCAGCGGCAACTGCCACAGGGGCTGCGGCGGTGACGCCGAACTTAACCTCAAAGGAATCAAGCAAGTCTTTCAGCTCGAGAACCGTGAGTTCGGAAATCCCGTCGAGGATTTGGTCTTTGGTTAGTGCCATGGCTATTTCTCCTGTTTTGTATGGATCTTGGATATTGGGGATTCTTGCTTACGCAGCATCTTTGGATTCGAGCAGCGATTTGATTCCATATGCGACCCGACGCATTGGCGCCTGAAGCAGATTGGCTGTCTTATTGAGCGGCGCCTGCAACATTCCCGCCAGTTGTGCCAACAGAACTTCTCGCGACGGCAGGTCGGCGATTTGCTTGAGATCGACCGCCGAGACCTTTTTGCCGCCGATTACCCCACCCTTGAGGATCAGCAGTTGATCAACTTTGGCGTGATCGCGAAGTGTTTTGGCCACTACCGAAGCATCACCGCGGACGAAGGTGATCGCTGTGGGTCCGCTGAGCAGATCGTCAAGACCATCCATGCCGGCATCCTTGGCGCCAAAGCGGGCCAGGGTGTTTTTGTACACCTTGTACTCTGCGCCATGCACTCGCAACGCGCGACGAAGTTTGGCCAGCGAGCCCACGGTCATGCCGCGGAATTCGGTGATCAGGGCGGCGTCGGCCGTGGACAGTTTTTCGCTCACTTCGCTGACGACTGCGGCCTTTTCGGCACTTGGAGTTGTTGGCATGGCGACCCTTTAAATACTTCTGGCTGAAGGTTCGGGCGCTCGTCGGAGACAACGAACGCCTCGGGTGCTGCGACCGTGTCGCTGCCGAAGTATCCGCCTCGTCTGGATGAACCGAAGTTCGTCTTAATCACTCAGATTTCGAGTGAACCAGATGTCTGTGGCGAGCAACCGTCACGTTGATGATGGTTGTTATGTAGTGCTCGAGACAGGTTAGCGGGATGACTGCACGCTTGACACCCCAAAATTGTGTTAGTAGGCGCTGGTATCGACCTTGACGCCCGGGCCCATCGTCGATGAGATACTGATTTTGCGCAAGTATCGGCCCTTGGCCGAAGATGGACGGGCTCGCTGCAATTCATCTAGAACCGCGGTGAAGTTGGCCTCAAGAGCCGATTGGGCAAAACTTGCCTTACCGATTGGAACTTGAACATTTCCGTAGCGATCGGTTCGATATTCAACTTTTCCGCCCTTGAATTCGGTGACGGCGCGGGCCACATCTTGGGTCACGGTACCCGTTTTGGGGTTCGGCATCAGACCCCGAGGTCCGAGCGCGCGACCCAATTTGCCAACCATTGGCATCAGATCGGGCGTAGAGATTGCAATGTCGAAATCCATTTTGCCCTTTTCAATGTCGGCGGCGAGGTCATCGGTCCCGACAATGTCGGCGCCGGCATCGCGCGCGGCTTGGGCAGCCTCACCGGCGGCAAATACCGCCACTCGAACAGTCTTCCCCGTCCCCGATGGCAACGCCACTGTGCCGCGCACAGTCTGATCTGGTTTGCGTGGATCGAGGCCAAGTCGAACGACCAATTCGATGGTCTCATCGAATTTTGCCGTGGCCATGGCCTTGGCCTTGGCGATTGCTTCGACCGGAGTGAACTGCGCTTCAGGATCGAATGACCCAATTGCGGCGCGATATTTTTTCCCTAGTGGCATAAAGCCTCCCTCGTGGTTTTGCCGATCGAGCGAGGTGATCTCGACACGGCGGTTTTGTGACTGTTGACGATACTGACTTATAGGACTTATACGACGGTTAATCCCATCGACCTGGCGGTGCCGCGTACTTGTAGCTTTGCGGCTTCCATATCATTGGCGTTGAGGTCCGGCATTTTGATGCGAGCCACCTCCTCAATGTCTTTTTCGGTGACGCTTCCAGCGATTTCCTTACCAGGATTCTTCGACGCCTTCTCAAGTCCAGCCTTTTGGCGCAACAGAACCGGGGTTGGCGGTGTCTTGAGTATGAAACTAAATGAACGATCCTCGTAAATGGTGATTTCAACAGGAATGATCGTGCCGATTTGTGCCTCGGTGGCGGCGTTGTACTGCTTGACGAAGTCCATGATTTGGATTCCATGCGGACCAAGTGCGGTACCAACTGGCGGCGCCGGCGTGGCCTTACCGGCCGGAATCTGAATTTTGACCAGTGCTTTGACGTCTTTTTTTGCCATGACAGTGTTTCTTTCTATTGTGAGACTGGGTTTATAGAGGTGGCGTGATTACAACTTGGCGACTTGACTGAAATCCATCTCCACCAAGGTTTCACGACCAAAGATGTTGACGAGAACTTTCAGCTTCATGTGGTCGGCGTTAATTTCCGCTACCTGGCCGGAGAAGTCGGCAAACGGACCTTCCTTGACGCGCACACCCTCGCCCACTTCGTACTCCAGTTTTGGCGCCTTGCGCTTGGGGGTGTCCTGACCGTCACCCTTGGCCGAAAGAAATGTTTCCACTTCCCGACGCGAGAGAGGCGTTGGCTTTTGGCCTTTTTGGCTTTGTCCAACGAAACCGGTGACACCGGGTGTGTTGCGAATGCAGTACCAAGTGTCGTCATCCATATCGGTGCGAACAAGCAAATAGCCGGGAAACACTTTTTTTTGTACCGTCTGCTTGCGACCACCCTTGAACTCGACAACGTCTTCCATCGGGATCACTATTTCGTAGATTTTTGATTCCATGTGCATCGAGGCGATGCGGGCGTTCATGTTCAGCCTGACCTTTTGCTCATACCCGGATTGCGAGTGGACTACATACCACTGCCCCGGGCGCAGCCAAGGGCGATCAATTTCTTCTTCTTCAATTTCTTCGCCGTCAGTTAGGTCAAAGGTGGCGTCGGGCGTGACGGGATCAGACTCGCTTGATAAGTCTTGGGTGATGGTTGCGTCGTCGGTCATATTTTTGCCATTCAGTCTTTGTAAAGCCAGCCTGAAAGTATGCCAAAAGCAGCATCCAATCCACCCACAAATGCCGTAATTACCACCACGGTGATGAGCACAATGATTGCGTAACGGCGGACCTCCGGCCAACGCGGCCAGGCCACCTTTCGCATCTCATCGCGCACCTCACGTATGTACTGCAAGGGATTGGTGCGTTCCTTTACTTGGCGCGTCGTCACCGGTGGGCGCGCCTGTCGAACAGGGGCGCCCTGATCGTTGACCGCACCCATCCGTTTCATGCTGCGTTTCTGTTGACGATTGAGATCCATTGACATAAGGAGGCTCCAGCCTAGCGGGACCTCATCGAGGGTCTACATGGCAAGTAGATAGGACCGCTACACATTTGCAGGGCAGGAGGGATTTGAACCCCCGACCATCGGTTTTGGAGACCGGCGCTCTACCAACTGAGCTACTGCCCTCTGCAACACGTGCAAAAACAGGCTATCAGTGAGCCGGACCCTGCTCGCAAAGCCATTGCATAATCATGTGACCGATTATTAGTTGCAAATCTTCGGCTATTTGCATGTCGTCGATGGCGAAATGAATCGGGTGCTGAGCAATCTGCTTACACTTACCACCCGAATATCCAAGAACGGCAAACGTGTTCATACCAAGTTCATTTCCCATCTCCAGTGCCTTGACGACATTTGCCGAGTTCCCACTTCCAGAAAGTACGACCAGAACATCTCCGGGATTTGCTTTTACACGCAATTGTTCGGAATAGATGTTTTCGTATCCGATGTCATTGGCTAAACACGTCAGTACCGCGGGATTGGCGCTCAAAGACTCAACCCGGAGTCCGACGCCAAAATTAACTCCGGCACCGTAGGTGAAGTCATTTGCGAGGTGATTGGCGTTACCCGCCGACCCGCCGTTGCCACACATATATATAGTCTGTTTATTTTCCCAGGCGACACGAAACGCCTGGGCCAAAAGGGGCACCTCATCAATTGCGGGTAATGAGAGCGCCTGCCTGAGCCGCTGGGAATAGTCGCTGATCATTTGTTTCATCGCTTATTCCTTCGAACGTCCTGTGACCTCGTGAAACGAACCCTGGTCAACAATACGTGAATCTTCCAGTCGGTACAGGCGATCACAATATTCGACGGTGCTCAGGCGGTGAGCGACAATGATTACTGTCTTTTCACCTTGCAACGCCTGGACGGCCTGCATCACCCCATGCTCGGTTTCGGTATCAAGCGAACTCGTGGCTTCATCCAGCACAAGCACGGACGGATTGTGATACAGGGCGCGAGCAATTCCAATTCTCTGGCGCTGGCCGCCGGATAGACGAATACCTCGCTCGCCTACAACCGTGTCCAATCCGGCTGGAAGCGTGGACACGAAATCTTCAAGTTGGGCTGATCTGATTGCCGCTCGTACCGCCGCCTCGTCAATTTCGCCCTTTGGCAATCCAAAAGCGACATTTCGCCGCAGCGTGTCATCGGTGAGATAAATCGATTGGGGCACATATCCGATCTGGTCCTGCCAACCTCGTAAATTGGAGAGAACATCATTGTTGTCGACCAAGACCTGACCAAACTGTGGCGCCAGAAGGCCCAACACCACGTCAACCAGGGTGCTCTTCCCCGAACCACTTGGTCCGATTAATCCGACCGCTTCGCCGCGACCAATGTATAGAGATATATGTGACAATGCTGGACTGTGTGCTGACTCGTAGGTAAAAGAAATATCGTGTACTTCGATTTTATCCACAAAGTTTTCGTGTTCAGCACGCTTTCCAGAGTCCACGACAGGCAGAGCGAGATCCGAATATAGGTCATCCAAAATCGGGCGACTCAAGTTAATTACTTGAAGGCTATTTATGACTCGATTAACCGCCGGTAGCAAACGAAACGCGGCCGCGGCAAATAGCCCCAATACCGGGAGGATGTCCGTCAATTCCCGGCCCGACCCCACCATCGTCGTCACAAGTACCGCTAAACCCATGATTGTCAAAATTTCTAAGCCAAATCGGGGCAGGGCTTGAGCGATTGAAAACCGTCGATAGACGACCGCATTACCGATGAGGTGTTCGGAATATCGATCCACGAAATGATCCTCGCGCCCCAGAATTTTTACATCCTTTACACCTCCAAATCCTTGCTGAAGATGTTGAAGAATCATTCCCTTGTGGAAATTTTGCGCCTCGCCCCAGCGACGAATTCTCTGAGTTGAGAATTGGCGAAAGAGCCACGCCGAGACTCCAAAAATTACAATTGTCACGATCGTGCCTAAGGGTTCAAGCACCACGAGAAGCACGAATAGTCCAACTGTCACAAGCGTGTCGGCAAGTATTGCCAACATCGGATCAATCGCTCCCGTCATCAACATCCCGCTATTTTGCGAATTGCGGATGAGCAGGGATGAATTTCGATTTAGGTGAAATGAATACGGTTGTCGTAGGTATGTGTCAAATAGTTGCCGACCAATTCGCGTAGATACCAAATTTGAGTAGCCGCGCTGCACCCAAAGACTCCAAATCAGAAACGCGGTCTTGAATATATACACAACAACAAGAAACACCATTGATCCAACGACAAACTGAACCTCGGTTGGATTCCCAAGGAAGTTGTCTAACTTCGGAAATTTCTGCAGATAATTAGGCTGCGTCAGTAGACCAACTGCCGGAACTACAAGTCCCAAACTGAAAGTCTCTAAAACAGTGCCAAGCAGCATCAGTAGGAGAATGCCAATTAAGGCTCGACGCTCATGGCGAGTAAGGCAATTCCAAATTATTTTCAGTGTCGAAATAGGCTCACTTTGCTCCAAGGACAATCCCGATCTGCCTACTTATGTGGTTCGCCTGTTCGATGAAATTTTCTTTACTTCATTTTGTAGCGGCGACCGGATTCGAACCGGTGACCTTCCGATTATGAGCCGGATGCTCTCACCAACTGAGCTACGCCGCCGCGGGTTAATCGCCCGTTGGCGGAGCCCTCTGTGGGAATCGAACCCACGACCTCTTCCTTACCATGGAAGTGCTCTACCAGCTGAGCTAAGAGGGCGATATCCATTGAGATTGTCTCAATCGAACGAAATTCAAGCATAGCGGAGTCGATTTTGACCCAACAACTAGTCCAATTCGCGAATCAAGTGTGCGATCGTTGCGGCATCAAATTGAAGTTTGTGATCACGATATTTGAATGGATGAATTGACCTACCTACATACAATTGATTCAAGTCTGTAGGTACGTCGACAAAGTGATGTACATGGTCGCCACGAACAAAGAATGCATTTACGCCAGTCTGCGGATTACATGCCACTAATTTGTAACCATGTTGACTAAATAAGTCAACGTAGGCCTGCAATGACCATCCAAAGTTACGGGACTTATCGTAAACGTGATCGACTGAATACTTTTGCTTGAACACTATTGGGGGAGGGAACGCTTCATTGGTTTCAACTACATAGACCGACGGCATTATGTCGTGGACAAAGAACTCCTCAATCAAGTATCCGTCATTTCCATCAATATCCACCGAAATTAACTCGACCTGATTTGTAAAATTCTCTGGCGCCAGTTTTACAATCTCAATTAGGTTTTCTCGAGTTACAAATCGCTGAGCATGGAATAGTCGTTTAGGATTAATCATCGAATCGAACGCGAGTGAAACTCCGTCGATCCAGATCGCCTTCCAGCCATGCGCCAATAGGACCAGGGTGTTGTTCTCGAGTCCATTTCCAGCGCCAACCTCAAGGCAAGCGGCATCCGAAATGCCTATTCGCTTAAGAATTTCCAAGGTGATTCCGTCTTCATCGGCTTGAGAGAAGATCTTCCTTGCGTATGCGTCAAGCGGGTTGGTTGACTTTCGATCCATGTAGACGAGAGTCATTAGATAGTCGGTTGAAAGCTGCAGCTGGCGCAACTGCTCGTACTCAAACTGAATCGTCGAACCCTCCGCATGTGCGCCAACCCAATTTTTAAGATTTGTTCTCAGTCGCCGAGCAATACGGCTCATTCGCATAGACATAACTTTAGTCCGCCGACAAGTGTGGACCTCTTTTCAAACAATTCTGGCATTTAGGCGAGAAACCAGCCACCATGCTCGCGCAGAAAAACTGGATTTGGCTGTGCCGAAATCCGACCAAACTTATTGACTCCACGCTCACTTAATCCAGATTCAATGATCGCTTGTGCTCGCTTGGTCAACTCGAGTTCGCCTGGCGCCATCGTCAAGCCATTTTCAAAGAGATCGACGAATCCAATCACCAACCGATCAATCTCTAGTGGAGTCGATCGCTTCGACTGAACTCCGAATCTGATGAAATCGTCCGGATCCTTGATCGTTGCGACATCGCTGGAGACTATCTCCATGAGGGTGAGGCGCTTTCCGTCTCGCTGAAGTTGGGATGGATTCCAATAGGCAAGTTTTGTTCCGAAAAAAAATTGGCTAAATCGAGCGACATCGATGTAACAGACCGGTCGGCGGAATGCTAAACAGACAGCGTCTGGTCCGGTCTGGGTTGAAACCGCGAACTGACAGCGAGACGCGATGTAGATATCGAGAAAATCTGAGCGAAGGGGCGAATTGGAATAGTCGAATACGCCGGTAATCTCAGGGCCGAACGGTTTTTCGGATCCAGTTCCCATGCGCACAACTTGATATCCCCGCGAGACCAAACTCCTGGCCGCAAGTTCAAATGCCGAAATATCAAAATTGAGGATCTCGTATCCCTGGCTCTCCACTTCGCCGCGCGCTGCGTAGTATCCCCCATCGCGAACAATTAGGCATACAAGTGGTCGAGCGCTATCAATACCCATCTTTGCAAGTTCGGCTGGCCCGGTGACCAATTCCGATCTCGAAAATTTGAGGTGCGGTCCAGAGTGATCTAGCGCGTTGGCCGGGCCATGTACGGACAGCATTGGGGAGTCCAGGCGCAACCCAGAAACCTTGTCACCCGCTTGCCGTAATGAATCCACAATCCAACTCGGTGGAACATGTAACAATTCACTCCACTTCTTCACCAGAAACCGATTCGCCTGCAACTTTGCTGGGCCAAAACTCCACAGTTGTATTGTTCTCGGAAATCGACGACTGCTTGGAAAGTTTGAACTTCTAGCGTCGTTGAGCGATAGAAGTATCTCCGGTTCGAGAGCCAGGTGCCCGAATCGGTGAAATCCAACAACTAATAGTTGGACTCGCACCAAGGGTCGAAGTATCCACAAACCGACGAGCACTAGTAACGCAGGGATCGCCAGGATGCCCTTTGCAATTTTCCTTATAATCACGCTTCTCGTTCCGTCAACAACTCTGCAAAACGCTCAAAAGTGTACGGTGCAACGGCCTTGACGGCTCCCTTTCGAACCTTTGCCAACTCGTCTGGTGTTGGAAATGCAACGAGCCGATCAATATCAAAAATTGATTCTCCGTGAATCATCCACTCGGGCGAGTAAAGATCCGTATTGGTAATCACCGGGCAACCGTGCGCCATCGCACTGAGCACGGTGGTGTTGTTTTCTCGGACACCGCCTGGAAAGAATGCGATCAGCGCGTCCGCCTCACGTAGCCGTCGCGAAACTTCGCCATCGGCAAGAAAACCGAGAAAGATAACGCTTCCTTTGAACACTTCCGAGATCTCCGCATTCACGGAGAAAAAGTCATCGCTAAATGAGGTTCCCTCGTGTAGAGCGGTAGAAATTTCTAACTGAGCGCTTCGAGTATCCGAAGTCATGATCTCACCTAGTTTTCGATAGCCATCGGCACGAATCTTGTGTGCCATCCCAAATGTGAGCAGGGTGAGATCGAACGATTGGCGTTCACCCGTGAAGGGTGCACCCGGCGCAAACAATGCGATTATGTCGGGCCTCGTCGAGCGGATCGCATCGGCGTGATCTGTTGAGCCGACAAAAACTTTTCTGGCGCGGTCGACCAATTTCAATCGTGGTTCCGATTTGTGAATACCGTGCAGAAATAGATCGAATTCTCCGTTTGATCGCAACTGGTGTTGCACGAGTTCGTTCGCGACAGGTTCCGGTATTTCCTCAAACTTGAGCGACAGCAACGACACCCGACCGGAAAGTTTCATGTAGTCGGCAATTGATATCAAGTCAACACCAAGCGTTCGTGCTAACGATTGATTAAATCGCGCAACTCCACACGTGTATGGATTGGTATGAAATGAGACAATGCAGTCGTACTTCATGTCGGTTAACTAACTTTCATGCCCGGTGGAGCGGGAATTAGACCAGTCGGACAGAATTTGCGAGGACGAGTTGAGAACAGTTTTTAGATACTTGATCTCAATTCCTAAACTTTGGCAAATTTCTTGCTCATTGGTGGGTACGCCACCTCGCTCAAGCCAGTCACTACCCTTGACATAAATTTGCGGGCGGAGTAATTCGAGGACCTCGCCGGTGGATATAGCTGACAGGTGAACGAACGACAGGTAACGAATCGAGTCAAGCACAAGGCCGCGTTGTGCTTGACTGAGCATTACGGCATGCTTTGATTCGGTCCATTCGTCTGGGGTCACATTGCAAAGTACGGGTAAGCCGAATTCGGCCGCTCCGGCGAAGTAGGCAATATGACCTTCGTGGATTGGATCAAAACTCCCGTCGACCATCACAAACTTGCCAGCATGATTACTCAGCTGGTCGGTCTTAAGAATCATCCGCGCTCAGTTTAGTTCGTTAAAAAGTCTCGGCGCTCTTGACGGTCCTGATGGGCAGGGAAGTGCGTTGTTTCAGTGCATAGGCAACAGATGTCTCAAGACATAGGAAACTCTTAGCCAGTTATGCTGGTGGATGTCTAAATCACTTCTGATCATCACCGCAGTGGTTCTCAAGGGCCGGTCCCAGGCCGAAGTAACCCACAATTATAAATCACACGGCCAAAACAAGGTCAGTCCCTTGGGGTGTCACCGCCAAGCCCACAAGAATCTTTGGTTTTTCGATACCCGCTAATCGCTCAAAGATCCACATTCATCTTGCATGATCCTCAATCCGTAACCCGATGGCAGACCTTCTAAGTCTTGAATTGAAAGCACTTTAACCTGGCCCGGCGACAAATATGGAAAGGCGCCTTCCGACCTAGTTTGTTCCATCGCCAACCACACGGTGTATTGAAGAACCCAGTCGAAGTTACTCGCAATCACTCCATACTCGTCATAGGAGAAAACTGCGCTTTGAGAGTCGGTGGGCTCGTTTGTTACTACCACTGACCAATCGATTTCGTTGGCAACCGCGCAACGCGTTGAAGCCCAATCAATCCTGTTTGGAACTGCAAAATAACTGTAGGCGCGAACCCCAGCCACCAACAAAGAAATGAGACTAACTACAACGAGTCCTGAAGTCGCAACTCGAAGTATCCATCGATTGTTGAATCGAGTTGAAGCCAATGAAACAGCTACCCCGACAGTTGCGCCGCCCCAAAGAACAAATTGCGCTGGATAGATCAGACGATAACTAGCCCACAATTCAGTTGGAAAAACGACGAGAGCGGAAGCCACCCAACTAACGAGCACTGCTAGCGAGAGCGCCAGATAGCGAACTCCAGCAATGACTGGAATCGCCAAGAATACCGTAAGTACCGCAACTGACAAACCGACGGATGTCCGCGTATTTGGAACAAAAATATCGATTGTTCGAGGTAGATACGTCCCGAAAAACCAATGTACTCTCTCAGACAGCGAATATCCAGAGATCCTGTCAAGAGCACCATCTCCAAATACCAGCACAAACAGAAAATTCGATCCAAGAGCAGTTATACACATCGCCATCATGGCCGCAACTCGTCTCCAATTGAGTGCTTGACCACTGGCCCAACGAGCGGCAGTCCACATGAGCACGGGCAGAAGTGCGACCGTAACGAAATGCTGGTAACTAAATGCCGCAATCAAGAGGAAAACGCTCGCCGGCACAACCCAGTGGATACCGAAAAATGATTTATCAGTGGTCGCAAAGATTCCCGCAGCTAGAGCAGAGGGAAGCGCGCCGAGTGGAATCGCCTGTATCGCCCAAGTCGCAGCAGAGGGACTTGCCGTGGTGCTTATTGCCACAATCCCCGCAACTGCTGCTAACACAACTGTAAATCGAGACCAAGGGCGCGGAGAAATTCGGAGGGCAAGCACCGTAATTCCAGCGCCACCCATCGAGATCATCAAGGTAGATACCACTCTTAAGAACTGCAATTCGCCAACCGAATCAACGAACGAGAACATCAAGGATCCAAAGACTGCTGGTATTACCCGCCCCGCCTGTAGCCAAGAGTGGCCAACGCCATCTCTCAAAACTCCTAATTTACTATGGGCTACACCAACATAATCATCCAACCGACCATACGTAGAAAAAATCGCCCGACTATAGGCCAAGACACCAAGAGTCGCGAAAGAGATAACCGCAATACCTACAGTGCGGAACCACGGGACCGGACCGTTTGCGTCTGTAGCCATTGTCCGCGCCCCTCTATGCAAATTCAAACGCATCGTCCAGTCAAGTCTAATGAAATGTAAAGTTAACCTTGGCGCTCTCGGAAGCATGCCGTTTCAAACCATAGGCAACAGATGTCTCAAGACATAGGAAACTTTTGGCTAGTCATACTGGTGGATGTCCAAGTCACTCATGATCATCACCGCAATAGTTCTCGAGGGCCGGTCCCAAGCCGGCGTAACCCACGACTACAACGTCTCACCAGGGTGGGTCTCTGGGCTCGGCGGACGAACCCTCGACCCAACCTGTGACTACCAAGGCAACACCGCACACAAGGGATCAACCCGACAAAAAACAAAACAAACCGACCAAAATTGACGGTTCACAATGTGTCCTATGTCTTGACACAGGACACTGGTGGGCCGGGAAGGATTCGAACCTACGTAGGCATAAGCCGGCAGATTTACAGTCTGCTCCCTTTGGCCGCTTGGGTACCGACCCACGGACTAGAACCTTAGCGGGTGAGTAAACTTTTCCCATGC
>JBDSKN010000046.1:0-12042 GCA_039916865.1 Ilumatobacteraceae bacterium | reverse complement strand
GTCGGCATTGGTGCGAACCGAGAGCCGCGGTTGTCACCGCCGAACCGATGTCACCCACGCTCGGACGGAATGGGTCTGCCATTTGGGGGTGTCGATGCACGACGGAGAAATCATCATCAGCGGAATTCCTCAAGGCGCATAAAACCGGCCGTGAACTACAACCAGTTGTCTGCCGTTGTTGTCACCCGGTTGGAAGCCGCAGGTCTGGATATCGATGTGGTGCGTCGGGTCATTGCCTTGGGGTTGGATGAAGACTTGGCCAATGGGCCCGATCTGACGACGATGGCAACCGTTCCCGCCGACCAGCGCAGCATCGGCAGCTTTGCCACTAGGTCGCCGGGTTGTATCGCCGGGCTTGATATCGCTGCCGCGGTATTTGACATGGTGTGCGAACCAGGCACGGTGAAATTCACGATGGTCGTCGGCGATGGAGATCGAGTGACAGCGGGAGACGAGCTGGCGAGCATCGAGGCGCCGACACAGGGATTGCTTACGGCCGAGCGCACGGCGCTGAATATTTTGTGTCACCTTTCCGGCGTGGCAAGCGCAACTGCGCTGTGGGTCGACGCACTTGCGGGAACCACCGCATCCGTGCGCGATACCCGCAAGACGACGCCAGGAATGCGGATGCTCGAAAAATATGCCGTGCGTTGCGGGGGCGGGACCAACCACCGTATGTCGCTTTCGGATGCGGCACTTGTCAAGGACAATCACATCGTCGCGGCCGGAGGTGTTTCCGCGGCGTTTGCTGCGGTGCGCAGGTTGCAGCAAGATATCAGCATCGAAATCGAGGTCGATTCGCTCGATCAGTTGCGCGAAGCACTCGGGGCCGGGGCCGAACTGGTGTTGCTCGACAACATGTCGCCCGACCTGATGCGTCAGGCCGTTCAGATTGCCAAGGAGCATATGGCACGCACGCACAAACTGGTGCTGCTAGAGGCAAGCGGCGGGATCACGCTTACATCCGCCAAAACTGTCGCCCAAACCGGGGTGAATTACATTTCGGTCGGCGCGCTCACGCATTCGGCCAAGGTGCTGGATATTGGTTTAGATCTGCAATCTGTTAACTGAGCGAGCGCGCATACACGCTTGAGCACGCCTCGAGCAGGATTGGCACAAATTGGTCGCGAGCGGAATACACCGCGTTGTGGTCGGCGTCTATCTCATACACCAGAACATTTTGCAATTGGCGATACAGCCGACGTTGGCGCTCGGGTGGAACCACCGTGTCTTGAGTCGTCACAATAACGGCGGTCGGCACATCGATGTCGCTCAACCACTGACGAGAATTGAATCCACCGATGGCGCGACCGGCGGCCAATATGTGTCGCCAATCGTGGCTGGCCATTTGCTCAAGGGCCCACGGATCGAAACCGTCGCTCTTGCGCTGCAGATAAATCTGGTCCGTTAGCCAGTCGGTGGTGTTGGACGGTGTGACGCGGGCCAGGGCCATCAGCCCGGAAAGGCCAAGAAAACTCAAACGCTCCGGGCGCGAAGAAGAAAAGTATCCGGCGGTCGAACACAACACCAGGCCCCGCACACGAGTCTGATGTCGATGCCACATCAGTTGGGCGATGATTCCCCCCATCGAGTATCCGACGGGAATGAAGGAGTGAATTCCGAGCACATCGGCGATTGCGGCCACATCGTCGGCACAATCTTCCAAACGAAAGAGTCGCTTGTGCCTAATTCCGCGCCCGTGCCCGCGCAGATCGGGGGCGATGATTCGGAAGTGTTCGCTTAAGGCATCGAAGCATGTAAACCAATTGAGGTCGGCGGTGGCCGTCCAGCCGTGCAACAGCATCAATACGGGTGCACCCGGAGGTCCCTCGACCTCGCGGATAAATGTACGACCCCGACCGGGAAGGTCTAGAAAATAACCTCGCGGTAAAACGGGAGTTTTGGAAGAATCATGCATTTTGATTACCCGATGCGAGTGTCTAGAACTTTCACTTTCAACTTGCCGTTGGGGGCCTGATACGAAACGGTGGCACCTTTTTTTGCACCGAGTAATGCAGACCCAAGGGGAGAACTTGGACTCATCACGCTCACGCCGGCATCCGCCGGCCGTTCCTCGACATGACCGATTAGAAATCGCTCCGAATCGCTTTCACCGTCGTATTGGACGGTGACAATTGCGCCAAGCCCGACGACGCCGTCCGGCGCCACTGCGACTATTTCGGCGTCTTCAAGGATTGACTCAAGTTGTCGAATTCGACCTTCCATGTGGCCTTGCTCGTCCTTGGCGGCGTGATAATCGCCGTTTTCTTTGAGGTCACCCAATTCGCGAGCGCGCTCGATCTTTTCGGCAACCTCGATGCGTCCACGCGTGGTGAGATCACGGTGTTCGTTGGTTAGGCGCTGATGCGTAAGCGCAGATAATTGGTGTGTAGCCATCGACAAAAGGTTATCGGCGGTGATGTCGGTGAATGTGTCAACCAGATACGGCTCGTAACCTGTATGACTGTGACAAGTTCATCGAAGATTTCTCGCCCGCATCGCATCGCCGTGATCGGCGGCGACGGCATTGGACCAGAAGTTGTCGCCGAGGCGCTGAAAGTTGTGCGGTCAACGGGAGTCGAGTTCGAGATTACCGAGTTTGATTTGGGTGCTAGTCGCTATCTTCGCGATGGCGAGGTGCTCTCGGATGCCACTTTGCAAAGGCTGCGCGAATTTGACGCCATTTTGCTCGGCGCCGTTGGTACGCCGGCTGTTCCGCCCGGCGTGATCGAACGAGGTCTGTTGTTGAAATTGCGCTTTGAACTTGATCTGTACATCAATCAGCGACCATTCGTCGGAACTGGCCCCGGCCAAAGCGCCGCACATGACTTCATTGTCATCCGTGAGAACACCGAAGGCGCATATTCGGGCGAGGGGGGAGTGTTACGCAAGGGCACCCCAGACGAAGTGGCGACGCAAGGCAGTGTTAATACGGCACATGGGGTCGAGCGCTGCGTTCGCTACGCATTTGAATTGGCGGCCCGGCGCATGCGTAAACATCTCACCCTCGTGCACAAGACCAATGTGCTCACATTTGCCGGCGATTTGTGGCAGCGGACGTTCGATCTAGTCGCAATTGATTTTCCAGAGGTGGCAACCGCGTATAACCATGTCGATGCGGCATGCATTTATTTCGTGCAGGATCCACATCGTTATGACGTGATAGTCACCGACAATTTGTTCGGCGACATACTTACCGACCTCGGTGGGGCAGTGAGTGGTGGAATTGGCTTCGCGTCATCGGCAAACCTCAACCCGGCGCGCACCGGGCCTTCGATGTTCGAGCCCGTACATGGCTCGGCACCCGATATTGTCGGAACCGGAAAGGCGAACCCAATAGCAGCCATATTGTCGGCCGCGCACATGCTCGAATTCCTCGGTGAGAATTCGGCCGCCGACCGAGTTCGAGAGGTATGTGTGGCGCCAGTATCGGGAAGTACGGCCGAAATCGGTACACAAATTTCGACCAGACTTGCCAAATAGTTGCGATAGTTTGTATTCATGCCAATAACGACTACACCAAAAATCTGGATGAATGGCACGCTCGTCGATTGGGACAAGGCCCAGGTGCACATTCTCACTCACACGCTGCATTACGGCACCGGAGTATTTGAAGGCATCCGCGCATATGAAACACCTAAGGGTCCGGCGGTATTTCGTCTCACCGACCACATCAAGCGATTCTTTAATTCGGCCCACATTCTGGGAATGGAAGTGCCATACACGCCAGATGAAATCGTCACGGCGGTCAAGAAGACTGTCGCTTCGACCGGACTTGCGTCCTGTTACATTCGTCCCCTTGCCTACTACGGCTACGGCGAGATGGGTCTGAACACATTGCCATGCTCGGTCGATGTGGCAATCGCCTGTTGGCCGTGGGGCGCTTACCTCGGTGACGATGCGGCAAGCCGCGGCGCGAGGCTGAAAGTTTCGTCGTGGACCCGACATGATCACAACACGATGCCACCGGCGTCAAAAACGGTCGGCAATTACGTGAATTCATCGCTGGCCAAGGTTGAGGCATTAAAGGCCGGTTACGACGAGGCTGTGATGCTCTCGCCGAGCGGTTTGATTGCCGAGTGTTCGGGACAAAATCTGTTCTGCGTGCGTAACGGAGTCATCATTACTCCACCCACCTCGTCGGGGGCACTCGAAGGCATCACCCAATCGAGCGTGTCCAAAATTGCCACCGATTTGGGATTTGACGTGCGCGTCGCCGACCTTTCACGAAGCGATCTGTATATCGCCGACGAAATTTTCATCTGCGGAACGGCAGCCGAAGTTCTCGCCGTAGCTTCGGTCGATGATCGCGAGGTTCCGTGCCCCGGTCCGATGACCAAGTTAATTGCAGAGACATTTGCCCTAGCCGTGAGGGGGCAAGATGCCCGCTACGCCGACTGGCTCGAGCTGGCGGTTTAGGGTCTAATCCACCACTTATCCACAATTTCGTCCACAGATTGTCCCCATCTCGATGTGGGTCCTGTGGATTTCTGGCTAGTTATGCACAATTTCGAGGGTCGAGGGCGTTGCCATTCGGTCAACGAGGCGAGACAATGGAAGTAGTGAGCACAATCATTATTACCTAGGTGTAAGTCTTCAAGACTTACACTCGAGCCGCCCACCGGGCGGCTTTTTTGTTTCCCGGAATCGAGAAGTAAATGACAACAAGCGACAACACGGTCGAAATCTTCGACACGACCTTGCGCGACGGCATGCAAGTCGAGGGCGTTTCGGCCAGCGTGCACGACAAGTTGCGAATTGCCGAGCAGCTCGATTCGCTCGGAGTGCAATTCATCGAGGGTGGATGGCCGGGCGCCAATCCCAAGGACATCGAATTTTTTGCTCGGGCCAAGAGCGAACTCGTCCTCAATACCTCAACACTGGTGGCCTTTGGTTCTACGCGTCGACCGCTGGGCAAGGTAGATGACGACGCGACGCTGCGCAATTTGATTGACGCCCACACTTCGACCGTGTGCATTGTCGCTAAGGCATCGGATTACCACGTTGAACAGGCTTTGCAGACCACGCTCGATGAGGGAGTGGCGATGGTCGTCGACTCTGTGCAGTATCTGACCAATCACGATCGTCGGGTGATGGTCGATATGGAGCATTTCTTTGACGGCTACAAGAGCAATCCCGAATATTCCTTGCGCGTACTTGAGGCCGCGGTTATGGCGGGGGCGACCCATCTTGTTTTGTGTGACACAAATGGCGGATCGCTACCCGACGAGGTGCGAAAATTTGTCGCCGACGTGAAAACTCATGTCGGCAACGACGTGATCATCGGCATTCACTGTCACGACGACACCGGCTGCGCGGTTGCCAATTCGCTCGCGGCCGTGCAAAGTGGTGCCCGACACGTGCAGGGAACGCTCAACGGGCTCGGGGAGCGCACCGGAAATACCAATCTCACAACAGTGATCCCAAACCTGCAGTTGAAGATGGGGTACTCGTGCCTGCCCGCCGGCCGACTCGAGCGCTTGACCGCGGTGAGCCATCACGTCGCCGAAATTCTGAACCGTCCTCTCAATCCGCAGGCACCTTATGTTGGCGTATCGGCATTTGCACACAAGGCAGGGTTGCATGTAGCGGCAATTGCCAGGGCCAAGGATGCCTACGAGCACGTTGAGCCGGAGCTGGTGGGTAACGGAACACGATTTGTTGTGTCAGAGATGGCCGGCAAGGCGACCATCGCGATGAAGGCTAGAGAACTTGGGCTGCCCTTGGATGGCCCCGCCGTAAACCAGGTGATCGATGACCTCAAGCGCCTGGAACACGAGGGATACCACTTCGAGGCCGCAGATGCGTCACTGGAATTACTGATGCGACGGGCCACCGGATGGGAACAGAATTTTTTTAGGGTCGAGTCGATGCGAGTTATTACCGATGAGTCGGCCGCCGGTGACTTCACGACCGAGGCAACCGTTAAGGCATGGGTTGGCGACAAGCGAGAAGTGCGCACGGCGGAAGGAAATGGTCCCGTCAATGCGATCGACAAGGCGCTACGCGCGGCCCTGAGCGAAATCTATCCGCAATTGGCGCGCGTACATCTCACCGACTACAAGGTGCGAATCCTCGATTCGGCCTCTGCAACGGGTGCGGTTACTCGCGTGTTGATCGATGCCACCGACGGTGATCGCAGCTGGACAACGATCGGAGTGTCGGCAAACATTATCGAGGCATCGTGGAACGCCCTCGAGGAGTCCTTGGTGTTCGGATTGCTGCACACGATCAACAACTAGGATTGCCCGGCAATGGCAATTCCAAAATTTACTCCTACCGATCCAACTGACGATCCGCAAGTTTACGAGTCACCTGATTTTGTTCCCCTGCCCTGGAAATTGGATCGCAAGGCCGAAATAATAGGTCGACAGCCCAAAGGAAACGGGTTAGGAAACCCCGGACCGGATCAGGGGTACGTACTGACGCTGGCCGCCATCGTGCGCGGGCGGATCCGGGTGCAACCCGGCGAACTAGTCGACGATGTCATTGCCGGCTCGATCACAATTGCTCTTCGACGCGCCTCGCAGTTCGGTCGAGCGCCGGTGATGGAAGACATCATGATCGCGCTGACAATTTGGGGTTGGTTTCTCGAAAATCCGCCACTCGACCTCGTCAGCACCAGGCAGAAAGTATTTGTCGGACTGGGAAACACCGTGCATCACTATGCGGAGTCGCGTGCGGTTGCGGACATGGTGCCGGAAACAACCTTTCGAATACCGCTAGAAAAACTAACTACATCGATGCCGATGTCATGGCGAGCGCTCACCGGGGCGAAAGCCACAAACTAGATCGCATATTTTTCGAGGTCCGCAAGCGATACAAACTCGAGGGACCGCACATGCGTGGCGCGCAGATTGACTAAAGGCGCTTGGCCCGCCTCGAATGCTTCCTGCCACCGCGGGGCACATAGACACCAATGGTCTCCCGCTTTCAAACCGGCGAATCCGTACTCCGGCATTGGCGTGCTGAGATCGTTGCCAACCGATTTTGAGTACGCAAGAAATTTTTCGCTCATCACCGCACACACCGTGTGAATGCCAACGTCGTCGCCGCTTGTTTCGCAACAGCCGGTGCGGTAAAAACCAGTCATCGGAGATGTGCAACACGTTTCGATCACATCGCCATAGACATTGGTCTGATTGCCAAAGCCCATCGCCGAAGTCGCTTGCTAAACGCTGACGCCGACAAGGCGGCCAATGATATACGTGACGGTCGTGGCCAGAAGCAAGATGCCAACTTGTCTTGCGGCGGTGACAATCATGTGCCGACCAGCAAAGCGTCCTATCGCCGCGCCGACAACGGCCGAGGCACAAATGCCAATGATGATGGAAACGAGTCGAGCCGAATCCCCACCGCCGAAGAACCAAGGGATTACTGGCAACATCGCACCGGCAAGGAAACTGATCAGAGAAAGTAGTCCAATTAATAGGGGATTGGGCAGTTTGGATGGATCCAACCCAAACTCTTCGCGAGCGTGCACGAATACCGCGTTTTTTGGGTCGAGCATGACCTCGGCGGCACCGGCCTCGGCTCGTCTACGAGACATGCCGTGACTTTCATAAATGGCGGCGAGTTCGGCGGTTTCCGCCACCGTGTTGTGTTCGAGCTCGCCCAGTTCTAGTTTCAGTTCGCGACGCACGAGGTCATTTTGTGCGCTAATCGATACCCATTCACCGGTTGCCATACTCACCGCGCCGGCAACCGCGGCGGCAAGTCCGGCGAGTCGAACGACCGATGTACCGACGCCGCTGGAGGCAAAACCGATGATCAGCGAAACGTTGGAAACGAGCCCGTCGCTGAAGCCGAATACGCTGGCGCGCGCGGTGCCACCGCCGAGTGCAATGTGAGCCGGATGATCGCGCGACTCACTGCCTTGTGCACTCATATGCATCACGATAGTGGCGCCCATCTCGACAGGGCTGCTCAGATAGTCTGAGCCTGACATGGCTGCACTCACTCCGCGGTATCGCTTCGCGCCATCGCCGACCGGGTTTTTTCACGTCGGTGGAGCACGCACTGCTCTCTACAACTGGATCCTGGCCCAACAAAATGACGGCGTGTTCGTTTTGCGCGTCGAAGATACCGATGAGTCGCGCAATCATCCTCAATGGACCCAGGGGATCATCGATGCGCTGGCGTGGATCGGAATCGACAGCGGCGATCCGCATTTCGAAGGTCCATATTTTCAGTCTTCATTTGCAGCCCAGCATGTGGCCACCGCCGAGGAGATTTTTGCGGCCGGCCATGGCTATTACTGCGATTTAACTACTGAACAGATTCAGGAGCGGGCCAAGGCATCCGGGCTCAACGGTTATGACGGTTACTCGAGAGATCGCGGACTTGGGCCGGGGCTGGGTCATGTGTTGCGTTTTAAGGTTCCGACCGGCCACACGATCGTGCACGATGTGGTGCGCGGCGAGGTGGAGTTTGCCAACGAGACGATCGAAGATTTTGTTTTGTTGCGAAGCAATGGAAGCCCGGTGTTTTTGCTGGCCAACGTGGTCGATGACATCGCGATGAACATCACCCACGTGGTGCGGGCCGAGGAACATCTACCGAACACCCCAAAGCAACAGATGTTGTGGAACGCGCTGGGTTCGCCGCCGCCGGTATGGGCCCATGTTCCCGTGTTGGTGAACGAACAGCGCAAGAAATTGTCAAAGCGTCGCGACAAGGTGGCCGTCGAGCAATATCGCGACGAGGGAATCTTGCCTCGTGCCATGGTCAACTACCTGATGACGCTTGGATGGGCGCCACATGGCGATACGGAAATTGTCCCATGGACGCACATCGTTGACGAATTCCGATTGGAAAACGTAAATCACTCGCCGGCATTCTTTGACATCAAGAAACTGGCCGCATTCAACGGTGAATACATCAGGATGATGCCGCTTGACGAGTTCATTGATGCATGTCAGAGCGTGCTTCACTCGGAAAGTGTGCCATGGCCGCCAGAAAACTTTAATTTCGAAGTGTTCGCCGCGATGGCGCCACTCGTTCAAACTCGGGTAGCGGTTCTCTCGGAGGTGTCGGCACTGGTGGATTTTCTGTTTACGGCGGAACCACCAATCGATGAAGCGGCGTTCACTAAGTCGTTTAGCGCCGATTGGGCGCTTCCCACCTTGATCGAAATTTCGAAGCGATTTGAGGGCTGCGCATGGGTGGCAGATGCGCTGAAGTTGGAAGTCGAAGCCGTCGGAGCGAAACATAATGTCAAGTTGGGAAAGTTACAGGGACCGCTGCGAATCGCGATCACCGGACGAAGCGTTGGAACGCCGCTATTTGAACCCATCGAACTATTGGGTCGCACCGAGTCGCTTCGCCGGATTCACTCGGCGGTGCAGCGCGCCAATCGATAGGTCGTAGATGTGAAGCGGTTTGTGCAAGTAATTGCCGTCGCGATAATCGGCGCGGTGTTGTATTTCGGATTTAACCTGTGGCAGGTGTGGACAGTCGGCCGCAGCGACGAGGCGCAATCGGTCGACGCAATAGTCGTTCTCGGTGCTGCCCAGTACGACGGGCGACCCTCGCCCCAATTGGTAGCGCGTCTCGATCACGCAATCGACTTGTGGAATGACGGTCTCTCGCATCTGATCATCGTGACCGGCGGTAAGCAACAGGCCGACCGATTTACGGAAGCCGAATCGGCGGCTAAGTATCTCGAGAAATATGGAATCCCGATCGCGTCAATCGCGTTGGAAAGGGAAGGGACTACCACGCGTGAGTCGTTAATCGGAGTGCGCAACATTCTTGCTGCCCGAGAGTTGAAATCACTACTAATCGTTACCGATCCGTACCACTCGCTGCGAGCTCGCATGATTGCCCAAGATTTAGACCTGCAGGCATTTGTCTCGCCGACACGAACCAGTCCAGTGCGCGGGAGCGATAATCTCAAACGACATCTCCGCGAAGCGGGCGGCGTAGCTCTCAGCAACGTGATCGGATTTGCGCAACTGGAAAGATTCACTCGCTAGCCTTGTGATGCTCCGCTGGGGAGTGGTGTAACTGGCAACACAGCAGATTCTGGTTCTGTTATTCAGGGTTCGATTCCTTGCTCCCCAACTTCCGTCAAACAACGGGTACTGTGCCGGGCGCATCGAACACCCGCTTCAATCTGGGTAGCCAATGTGGGTAATTCACCCCAGCAGCTTGTTGACTTTGATCCCATTCCTCGTATTTGTTTGTCATGTCGGTTACCTCTTGAAGAGGAACATGGCGCGGTAGTTCGTTTCATAGTCTGCCCGCGCTTCGCCATTCCGTTCGGCTTCCAGTTCATAGGCTGACGAATTTCTGAGACATTCCTTACAGCTGGCTTCCGCCTTGTTGTATGTCCAGCCTGTTTCTTGCCGAGATGGGTGCGAGCCGCACCAAACATTGTTGAATGTGCTTCCACGCAGCCATGTGAGATGGATTATTGATGTGCTATTTTTCGGTTCACTCATAACTGGTTCTCCTACAACAAATGCTCCTTCGGCGTTCCAATCATCCCAGCCTTCCGTTGTCAGCAGGGTGGTCAACTCTTCGAACTTTGACCAACTCATCGACACCATCGCCTCACTGTGCAGTCCTTCTTCGTAGGCGGCATGTTTGTAGTCCCACACTTCTTCCCGTAACCGCTCGATTTCGCTGATTGCTTCCTTCACAAGTAGAAACAAATCATGGGCGGGAACTTCGCCTGCATAGTGCAAATCCTCGGTTCTTGGGATGCCGTACAGCCGCTTCACTTCGTCGGAGGCTTTGCCAAGTTTCTCAATGTCTACTGTTTTGCTCATGTCGTTTCTCCTTGTTGTTGTGGGTGTGGGCTTCCAACCTGGCTGTCGCGATGAGCGAGGTACTCGATGGCATCTTCCGCTCGCATCGAGAGCCCACCCGTCTCCGCAAGTAGCTCCAAGGGATCGCCGGTCGGAGGCTCCGCAGGGCACTCCCGGTGATCGTCAGGATCACCGATGTAGAACATGTAGGTTCCGTCGCCACGGTCTGGCACACCAAGCAAACCCCAACGCCGGTGGAGGATTATTCGACCACCCGATCGGGTAGCGAAATATGCAATTCGCCGTGGTTCATGGTTCCAGGCGCGTTCGAGGGTGCCGTCTACCTCGAAGACAATCGTGCCGTCGTCCTCGACAGAGCTGAGGTGGCCGTCCTCGCGGGGAGTCTCACCGTAGTTCCCGGAGCGGAGTGCCTGGACCCAATGAACTTCGCGCCCGGGCAGATACAGCCCACACTTACGCGCCACCGAGTAGTTGCTCATGTTTCTCCTCATCGCACCTGGCATTACCACCGACTCGAAGCCGGTTGGTGATCGTCATAGGGCCAGGGCCCTCGGATCGTCGTGATGAATGTCTGCAAGCATCGTATCGCAAGCGTGTTACAGAGTCAACGGATGTTGATTCAAGCTGCCACGGAATCTGTATGACACAGTGTTTGTACAGTTGGACAATGATCATGGAGCGCAGGTGACGTCACCACCACGAATGATCCGTGTTGAGTGTCCTAACTGCTACGCGATTTTTGAGGATTGGTATCGCCCTTCGATCAATTTGAGTTTGGAAGAGGACTGGACGGAAGAAGAGATTGACGAAGCGACCACAGTTACTTGCCCTAAATGCCGTCATCGGCACGATGTTGATTCGTTGGTTGTCAATTTTGAATAGAACGAGGGAGCCCCGAACGAAATGAGCAACGACAGTATCGACAAAGCCTTCGCCGGTTCGATTCCGGAGTTTTATGACACGCACTTGGTACCACTGATTTTCGAGCCATACGCGACGGACATTGCCGCCCGGCTGGTCTCGAGATCCTTGGCATCGGTACTCGAAATTGCCGCAGGCACGGGTGTCGTGACCCGCGCAATGGCATCCGTACTTCCCGAGTCCGTATCAATTGTCGCCACAGACCTGAATCAGCCGATGATCGACCATGCCTCCGCACTCGGCACTAAACGACCGGTTCAATGGCGTCAGGCGGACGCCATGAGACTTCCGTTCGAGGACGCGACATTCGACGCCGTCGTATGCCAGTTCGGCGCCATGTTCTTCC
>JBDSKN010000045.1:0-2425 GCA_039916865.1 Ilumatobacteraceae bacterium | reverse complement strand
TGGACATTATTGATCAAATGGTCGCCCAAGGAGTTCCGTTTGCTCGTGAGTATGGCGGATTACTGGACAATCGAAGTTTTGGCGGAGCCCAAGTAAGTCGAACTTTTTATGCCAGGGGGCAGACCGGGCAGCAACTGCTGATGGGTGCCTATCAGCAGATGTCGCGACAAATTGGATTAGGTGGCGTGCGTCTATTCAATCGGACCGAACTCGTCGACACCGTCGTCATTGAAGGCCGGTGCGCCGGCATTGTCGTTCGAGATCTGCTTACTGGTGAAATCGAGTCGCACGCCGCCCACGCGGTCGTGCTTGCCACCGGAGGTTATGGGAACGTGTTTTTCCTCTCCACGAACGCAATGAATTGCAATGTCACCGCCGCATGGCGGGCGCATCGTCGAGGCGCAATGTTTGCCAACCCATGTTTCACTCAGATTCATCCGACTTGTATCCCGCAAAGTAGCGACGAGCAGTCAAAGTTAACCTTGATGAGCGAATCATTGCGCAATGACGGAAGAATGTGGGTGCCGACAAAGGCAGATGAAACCCGCGCGGCTCACGAGATTCCAGAAATTGAACGCGACTATTTCCTCGAGCGGCTTTATCCGCAGTACGGCAATTTGGCTCCGCGAGACATTTCCTCGCGGGCAGTGAAACGATTGGTGGACAAGGGTCAGGGAATCGGTCCGCTGAAAAATGGCGTGTATCTCGACTTTTCTGAGGCCATCAATCGCCTTGGTCATGACGTTGTGGAGGAGCGGTACGGCAACTTGTTCCAAATGTATGAGCGCATTTCTGGTGAAGATCCGTACACCCTGCCGATGCGCATCTACCCCGCGTCGCACTACACGATGGGTGGATTGTGGGTCGATTACGAATTGCAAACAACAATTCCGAACTTGTACGCAATTGGCGAGGCAAATTTCTCTGATCATGGAGCCAATCGACTAGGGGCCTCCGCTCTGATGCAAGGTTTGGCCGACGGCTATTTCATATTGCCGTCGACCATCAATAGCGAACTAGCGCCCTTGCTCAACAAGCCAATTCCAGGTACCGATCATCCAGCGTTCGCGACTGCGGAAGGCGAGGCAAGGTCACGTTTCAATGGGTTTTTGGCGATCAAGGGCAACCGATCACCGGACTGGTTTCATCGCCAACTTGGGAAGATTATTTGGGACTCTTGCGGGATGGAGCGCACTCGCAACGGACTAGAGCAGGCGTTGTCGGATCTTCCGAATCTGTACGACGAATTTAAGACCGATCTGCGTGTCACAGGCAGCGGTGAGGCGGTAAACCAGACGTTAGAGAAGGCGGCCCGCGTCGATGACTTCTTTCAACTTGGCATGGCCATGTGCAAAGACGCACTGGCCCGAGAAGAGAGCTGCGGAGCGCACTTCCGAACGGAGTATCAAACCGCTGACGGAGAGGCATTACGCGACGACGCCAAATTCAGCCATGTCGCCGCATGGGAGTGGACTGGCGATCCGATGAATCCACGCCTCAATGCCGAGGAACTCGAGTTTGAAAGTGTGCACCTTGCGGCCCGGAGTTACAAATGAGTTTCCTAACGAATATCACCCTCAAGATCTGGCGTCAGAGTGGACCAAGTGACGTGGGCCGCTTCGAAACCCATGTGCTTCCCGAAGTCCGTGATGACTCGTCATTCCTCGAAATGCTGGATGTATTGAATGAGGAAATAATTGCCTCCGGCAACGAGGCGGTGGTATTTGATTCCGACTGTCGGGAAGGAATCTGTGGCACCTGTTCGCTGATGATCAATGGCGTTGCCCACGGCCCACAGCGAGCCACAACCGCGTGTCAATTACATATGCGGACTTTTAGCAGTAACGAGACAATCGTGATCGAGCCGTGGCGAGCCAAAGCGTTTCCGATTATCAGGGATCTGATGGTCGACCGGACCGCACTTGATCGAATCATCGAAGTTGGGGGCTTCGTCACTGCCCCTACGGGTGGTGCACCGGAGGCAAATCTAATTCCGGTGCCCAAATCTGTCGCCGATGCGGCGATGGATTCGGCGGAGTGCATTGGTTGTGGGGCGTGCGTCGCGGCGTGTCCAAATGGCGCCGCCAGTCTGTTCACCGGCGCCAAATTGTCTCACCTCAACTTGCTGCCCCAGGGACAACCCGAACGCTTTAGTCGTACTGAGGCAATGGTCGAGAAAATGGACGAATACTTTGGCTCTTGCACCAATATTGGTGAGTGCTCGGCGGCATGTCCTAAGGAAATCTCTCTTGATGTCATCGCGATGATGAACAAGGATTACCTTCAGGCCAAGGTCAGGAACCGTAAACAACTCAGCCGAAATTAGTCGCCTGCGCGACTAATTTCGGCGTGATCGTTAGTCCTCGTCGACTTCGTTCTCGTCGTCGACTTCGTTCTCGTCCGCTTCGTCATCATGATCGACTTC
>JBDSKN010000044.1:0-46559 GCA_039916865.1 Ilumatobacteraceae bacterium | reverse complement strand
GGTTGTGAGGCTTGACCCTGTCGGTATCGTTACCCCGTTACCGCCAACAAGGAGTCACTGTGGCAAAAGACCGTATCGATCGTGATGAAGAAGACCTCGTACGGCTTTATCTCACTGACATCGGCCAGTATGTTTTGCTCACCAAAGATGACGAAGTTCGTCTTGCCAAGCTGATAGAGACCGGCAAGGAAGCAGACGCGGAGTTGGTCAAAACCACTAAGTCGCTGACACCAAATCGCCGTCGCGAGTTGCGCAAAATCCAGCGAGATGGAATACGCGCCGAGCGTCAGTTCGTGCAGTCAAACCTGCGGCTCGTGGTTTCAATTGCAAAGAAATACCAGGCCTCGGGATTACCGCTGTTAGACCTCATCCAAGAGGGAAATCTTGGCCTTATGCACGCCGTCGAGAAATTTGACTGGCGCAAAGGTTTCAAATTCTCGACATACGCCACATGGTGGATTCGTCAGGCCATCACTCGCGGAATCGCCAATACGGGTCGCACGATTCGGCTTCCGGTTCATGCCGGCGATACCTTGGCTCGATTACAAAAGGCTCGCTCGCGCCTTGAATTGAAGTTTGGTCGCCCTGCCACCCTGGCCGAACTTTCCGCCGAGGTTGAAATGCCGGAAGACAAGGTCACGGAAGCTCTGCGCTTCGCCGCGGAACCACTGTCTCTGTCCGAACCGCTGCGTGAAGACGGCGATGCCGAGCTTGGTGATGTAGTCGAAGACCGCGCCGCCGAGTCTCCATTTGAAGCCGCCGCTACGGCGCTGTTGCCCGAAGAGATATCTCGCCTTCTTGCACCGCTTGATCAACGCGAACGCGAGATTCTCGCCCTGCGGTTTGGTCTCGATCGTGGTGAGCCGCGCACTCTTGAAGAAGTCGGTGAAGCATTCAATTTGACTCGCGAACGGATTCGTCAAATTGAGGCACGGGCGATGAGCAAGTTACGACACCCATCAAGTGATACCGGCGCACGCGACTTGTTGTCGGTGTAGCCGCAGGCACGTCTAGCGGATCCAATTACTCGCCCGTGCTGTGCACGATTGGTGACCTAGTCGAAGACATCGTGGTCTGGTTGGCACACGAACCGAATTATGCCAGCGATACGCCGGCGCGCATTTCACGAACTCGTGGTGGAAGTGCTGCAAATGTGGCTTTTTTCTCGGCCGCTGTTTTCGGGTCGTCCCGTTTCATAGGTCAGATCGGCGATGATCGGCTTGGTACTCAACTGAGTGATCTCCTCGTGACTGGTGGAGTGGATGTCTGTGTCCATCGAGAAGGTCGTACCGGATCGATTGTTGTTCTCGTGTACCTCGACGGTGAACGGACCATGCTCAGCGACCGTGGATCGTGCACACAATTGGCGAGCCTTCCGAGAGATTGTTTCGATGGGATCAATGCGCTGCATGTGCCCGCATATTCGCTCACCGTCGATCCACTCGCCACGGTTGCAGTGAATGCAATCCGTGAAGCATTGGACAGAGGGATTTTCGTGAGTATCGATGCTTCTTCGACCTCTGTACTCGGCGATTTTGGAGTCAGTACTTTTCTCGAATTAGTTGTCCGACTTACTCCCGATGTGTTTATGTGCAACGGCAACGAAGCAGAACTGCTTGGACTCTCATCTTCCAATCCAATCGATGGTGCTCGCCTTACGGTGATCAAGGGCGGTGCACGACCTACGGTGGCAATTTCTCGGGACAAAACAACAACTTGGCTCGATGTGCCAGCCGTGACGAACATCCTCGATACAACCGGCGCGGGAGATGCCTTTGCCGCCGGGTTCATTGGCTCGTTTGTTGAATCCGGTGTCGTGCAAGATGCGCTCATCGCCGGACATGCACTTGCCGCGCGCGTATTGAGATCCCCGGGTGCAACACTCGCAAGCGAGACTTAGTTAGGTACCAACAATGAACACTACAGCGCAAATTTCGCTCGACGATGAAGTGCGTGATGCGCTACTTTCCAACCGCGCGGTTGTGGCTCTTGAGTCCACAATATTTTCACAGCTTGGTTTACCAAGTCCGGCAAACCGTGAAGCACTCGACCGGTGCCTCGTTGCAATCCGTGGTGCGGGGGCCACGCCGGCAATAACTGCGGTTATTGACGGGATCGCTCGAGTTGGTCTCGGCGCCGGTGAACACGAACTCATCCTGGGTCCTGCGCGCAAAGTTGGGGCACGAGAACTGCCGCTGGCCATTGCCCAGGGTTGGCGCTTTGGTGCAACAACCGTGTCGGCATCGTTATTGCTAGCCGAGCGTGCTGGCATTGGAGTATTTGCCACCGGTGGAATCGGTGGAGTGCACCGAAGCGCCAATCTGGATGGTGATATCAGCGCCGATCTAGGCGCACTCGCCGCACATCGAGTTGTCACCGTAAGCTCAGGCGCCAAGTCGTTTCTTGATCTACCCCGCACGTTGCAATACCTCGAAACCTTGAGTGTTCCGGTGATTGGCATCGCCTGCGACGAATTCCCCGCATTCACCGTTTACTCAAGTGGTATTCCGATCCCTGCGCGGGTGGAAACCGTGAGCGAACTGGCTGCAGTAGTTCGGGCCCATCTAGCACTCGGGCGACCGGGTGGAATCCTGGCATGTGTACCGATACCACTGCACGATTCTCTGGATCGCACCCTGATCGAAACGGTAATTGCCGATGCCTTGGCGTCCACGGAAAGCGCGGGCATCGGTGGTGCCGCCGTTACGCCACATGTGCTCGCGGCCATTGCGCTGGCAACTGGTGGTGCGAGTGTGCGGGCAAATCTGGCCCTGGCCGAAAACAATGCGCGAGTCGCGGCCGAGTTGGCGGTGGCCCTCACGACTAACTAGTCAAATACCGCGACTGGTTCATCCAGAAAATCTGGCGTGTTAGTTTTTCGTCATGGAAGATCACAAACATTCGAAATGGTTGTGGTTGGTGTTCGTGATCCCACCGGCCGCAGCCATAATTACCAGTCTTCTGGCGCCGGATCCGCACGGTCACTGGACCGAACACCTCACAAGCGTCGGGCTCAAGAGCGCTCAACTTATACTTTTGGTCGTTCTCGTGACCATGCTCGGCTGGCGAAAGTTGGGAGTTCTACTTCTACTTTCCATTGCCGTAGTCGCCATTGGCATCGTCTATCAAGTCGTTGGCGATTATCAAGTTGCCGACTCAATTTGGCGAACAGCTGGCGATCCGGGACGCGGAATCGGGTATGTCGGTGGTCATGACACGAGCGCATTCGGAGACTTAATCGTGTTGGTCGGTGGTTTTGCATTTGCTGTCATCGCCGGTGCAACCCGCCGGGTGCGAGCCAAATTTGCGGTGATCGGGGTGGTCATGCTGATCATCCCGCCACCGTTCTTTTGGCCCGCGGCCGGTGTTCTCATGCTTATGGTCCTTGGTCTCACATCTGGATCTCGCTTGCGGCGGCCTACCCCGGAGACCAAGTAGGAGTTTCGATCCCGTAGCGGAGGTGGACGGGAATCGAACCCGCCGGACAAGGTTCACTCGTCCCAACCGCTTTGAAGGCGGCGGAGTCCACCAGGTACTCGGACACCTCCGTCCTTCAAGGTAGTCACCGCATCGTCACTTGAGGCAGTCCTCGTCACACATCCACGCAACATTTCACATCCCGTGGCTCAAGTATGCAGAGGCATCAATGATTGTGTGTTGGTCGGTAAAGGGCGGTAGCGGCACAACCGTCGTGGCAGCAACTCTGGCGCTCGTTCTTAGTGCGCGTTCACCCGAAGGTGCCTGCGTTGTTGATCTTGCTGGTGATCTCCCGGCGACTCTCGGCATGGCCGAACCGGTGGGACTTGGGGTTTCCGATTGGCTGATGTCACCGGATGAGGTTGATTCCGATTCGCTTGATAACTTGCTGATTCCGGCGAGTTCAACCTTGACGCTGCTGCCACGCGGAAATTCTCCAATTGGCGAGTCCGTTCGATTCGATCTACTGGCGCAAACGCTTTCCGACATGGAACGGCCAGTTGTCGTTGACGCCGGTAGTGGCGTAGCCCGATCTTCCTTTATCGCCCATGCCCAAAGGTCGTATCTCGTGATTCGGCCTTGCTATCTGGCGTTGCGCAATGCGTCATCGCTCGAACAAAAACCGACTGGGATTATTTTGATTACCGAAGATGGCCGTGCGCTGGGTCGTCGCGATGTCGAAGCAGTTATTGGCGCCCCGGTCGTTGCAGAAATTCCGTACGAGGCGTCGATCTCTCGCGCCGTTGATGCCGGCCTGCTCTCCGGTCGCTTGCCCACATTGATTGGGCAGCGTTTTGCCGCCGTGGTATGAGCGTTGCTCGGGTTGCCGATAGTAGCGATTTGGCCGATGCACTTCATGAGAGTCTCATTCATGAGCACGGCGACTTGCACCAAGCCGCACAGACACATCTCAAGCGGCTTGCTCCGTTACTGACTTCGGCGGATTCGCGGGCCGTGATTTCACGGACTCTTGCCAGCATTACGGGTCTGGGAGCACTTGACGAACTACTCGCTGATGACGATGTGCGCGAGGTGATGGTAAACGCAGATTGCGAGGTGTGGGTAGAGCGACTTGGAGAATTGCAACGAGCAACAACGTTGCGGCGCGGTGAAATCATGTCAATCATTGAACGAATCCTTCTTCCCCTGGGTCGCCACATCGATCAGATGTCGCCAATCGTGGATGCCAGACTCAATGACGGTTCACGTGTCTGTGCCGTGATTTCCCCGGTTGGCGTTGACGGCGCTTACCTTTCGATCCGCAGGTTCAGCGTTCGACACGTTGGGCCGGGGGCGTTTGGTCCACCATCCACGGTACAAATTCTGACCGAGATCGTTCGCCAGCGTTGCAACATTCTTGTTGTTGGTGCTGCTTCGACCGGTAAAACCACATTGCTCAATTCGCTTTGTTCGTTAATCGGCGGCACCGAACGAATCGTCACCATCGAAGACATCGCCGAGCTTCGTCTCCAGACTCCGCATGTTGTCCGCCTGGAGGCACGCCCGGCTACATCCGACCTTTGCAGGAGCATTTCACTTTCCGAACTCCTCCATACCGCGTTGCGGCTTCGTCCCGATCGGCTAGTTGTCGGCGAGGTTCGAGGCGCTGAGGCAATCGACATGATTATGGCGATGAACACCGGGCATCATGGATCATTGGCTAGCTGCCACGCCAATAACTCGGCCGACGCACTTCGTCGGCTGGAGGCCCTGGTGCTACAACACCACTCACACTGGACTGTTGCCGCCTTACGCCAACAGATTCATCTCGCCATCGACATCATCATTCATGTAGATCGGCGGAGAGACGGCTCGCGCTTCATCCGCAGTATTGACGAGGTGAGCGAGTTGTCGGATGGAGGACTTCGTGCGCTTCTCGGTAACAGTGAATCGCAAATCCGTCGTGGGAGAATTTAGGAGTGCCAGGATTGCTCAATCTTGTCCTCGCGATTGCCGGTTCATGCTCTCTTGCCTTCGCGGTTTTCTTTCTCGCCGACGGACCGCTTCAGCGCATTTGGTGCAGACACTGGTTGCTCCAGCGCCTGAATAATTCGCGCGCCGGGCGAGGGAATCCAGAAACGTTGTCAACGAACCGTGTTTCGAACCTGGGTCGAAACACTGAAACTGTCATCGACGAGGAAATGGCGAATTTTCTGGATTCTATGGGACGGGAAATCCAATTCGGCCGGTCGCCTTCATCGGCATTGCTTCACACCCTTCACGCATTTCCGACTCTCGTCGACTACATCGGACCAATTGCGCAAGCCTGTGAGCGAGGTGTCTCAATTACCGATGCCCTACGGGCCAACGAGGCAAGGATGGCGACAAACACAATGCCTACTTGCATTGTGTTTGGTACTCGGGCGATGTGGGCGGCGACGACCGGGAGAGCGGGTACGCATGCACTCGAGCGAGCGGCGACTACTTTGCGCGAACGAACCGCAATTCGATTTGAGCGCCGAGCACAGTCGGCTCAGGCCCGTCTTTCCGTAAAGATTCTCACTTTGCTACCCGTCGCATTTCTCGCATGGCAAATGATCACCAGCCCGATGGCACGATGGTTTTTGCTCGCCTCGCCGCTCGGCTGGGCAATTTTGGTCGGTGGACTGGGGCTGAACTGGTTCGGCCGACGCTGGATGAACCGAATTGTGATGGGAACAACCTGATCTCCGCAATCCTGATTTTGGGTGCCACCGGATTTTTCATTCGTAGGCACCGAAACAAGACCCGCGCTTCCAGCAATGAAATCCTGCATGGCGAACTGCCGGAACTTGTCGATCAACTGATTGTCTTACTTCGCGCCGGTTTCACCCCGGCAAACGCATTTCAGCAACTCGAACTTTGGCTTCCCTCACCAATTAATGGCGCGGTCGGGGAAGTGAATTCATTAGTCCATCGCGGCGTTCGATTTTCAAGTGCGGTGGTCGACCTGCGTCGGCAAATTGGGGTGCCCGCGTTTGGACTTGTGGATGCTGTGATTCAGATTGATCTAGATGGCCTTGCCACGTCGACAACTCTCGATCGTCTTTCGAGTGAGGCACACTCCCTACGCCGAATACGCGCCGAGTCTGAGGCTCGCGAGCTGCCGATTCGATTGATCTCTCCAATGTTGTGTTGCATTCTCCCGTCATTTGTCATGCTAACGGTGGTGCCAATGCTTGCCGGCACTTTGATAGGCCTTCGCACACATCTCGGTTAACGCGAGTATTCGCATCAACGAAAGAACAAGATGACATTAAAACAATCACGCAAGCGAGCAATTGTCACCGATTCGGGACAAGCCACAACTGAGTACGCACTTGTTCTGCTTGGCGCCGCGGTAATCGCTCTTCTAGTGATTGCGTGGGCAACGGATGGCGGTGGTGCCGGTCGAATTGGTGAACTATTTGACTCGGTTTTCAGCAATGTACTTAGTCGCAGTGATGGCACGATTCCGACGAACCCATAGAGGTCCAGACCGTGGCCAGGCAACCGTCGAACTGGCAATTGTGTTGCCTTTCATCGTGTTGCTCGCCGCGGCACTTATCCAATGTGGACTTATCGTTGTGGATCAACTGGCGGTGTGGACCGCTGCACGAAGTGCCGCCCGTGCAGCCGCCATTTCGTCCGATCCACTTCTAGCCGCCCAGCGCGCGGCCAATGATGCGGTTGGGATTCGACCACTGCACGTCACCATATCTTCAACCGACGACGTCGTTTCCGCCCATGTGATGTACATCGATCACACCAACTTACCGATCATCGGATTGTTCTTTCCGGAAATTAGTTTGCAAGCAACTGTGGCGATGTGGCGCGAAGTGTCAACTCAATGATCGGCCGTCGCTAGCGTTATCACTATCGAGCCACAAATTTCACTATTCAAAGTTGGTACGACGTCGGTGTTGCGCGTCGTTGGAGACATCGACTTAGGAACAATTCCATACTTCGCACAGTTTATGTTGAAGACCGCCGATGATCACCCGGGCGAGCACATTGCTCTGGATCTTGATGAAGTTGGAACTCTCGACGATGTGGGACTAGGGGTCATTCTCGGAGTCGCCGGGCGAGTCCGTGCCCTGGGCGGCGAACTAATCGTAATTGCATCGGGTACTCCCTTGCAGAATCGATTTGCAATTACCGGACTAGACCGAGCAGTGAAATGCATCGGTTCGCTGCACGAGCTCGAATAGCTAGTGCAGCGAACCGAATCGAGACGCCCAACGGGGATTTAGGCGTCCGAGCCAGCGTCAGATCCGTGGTTTCCGCGAGGACCATGACCGCGAAATCCCGGCGCACCCGACGGGCGGCCGTTGTTGACCATTTCCGTTACTCGATCCGTGATCTCCACCAATTTGGCATCGGCCTGCGCTCGAGTAATTTCACCAACCGCAACTTTGGCCGCAAGTTTTGTTTTCAGATCGGCCACGATCGTGTCGATCACTTCGGCAACATCGACCGACTGGGCCGTGGCTAATTCGGCCAGCGTCTTGCCGCTCTGTAGCTGTGTCCGTAACTCGCTCGTTGACAGACCAAGGGCCAAGGCCAGCGCCTCGAGATCTGGCCGATTGTTATCGCCATGGGAGACGACTATTTGTGTGCGGGAGGCGGCTGTATTGCTCGACTTGGCGCTCGCGGTTCCTGCAAGACCGAACGCGGCAACGACCACGCTCATTGCTATTGCGGTACCAGAAATTACTCCTCCGATTCGCGACTTCATCATATTTTCCTTTCGTCATCCTCCGGGAAATCCGAAGTACGCGATTATTTTGCAAACTGATTGTAAAGATCAGACCGCAAATTGGTAAGGATTGTGCAAGAACTCAAACCCTTGCCGAATATGACAATTGCGTGCGATACCGTCTCAATCATGGGTTCCAACGCCAATGTCGCTCACAGCATTGTCGTGGCCGAAGATGACCCGTCGGTGCGAACCGCAGTCACCCGGGTCCTCGAACTCGAGGGTTACAAGGTTGTCGGAGTAAACGACGGTCGTGCCGCGCTCGATGTCATCACGCAACGCTCGCCTGATGCAGTCGTTATGGATGTGATGATGCCGTTCGCCGATGGTTTAACCGTGTGTCGCGAGCTACGCCATCGTGGTTTCCGAATTCCAATTCTTCTTCTCACCGCACGCCATGAAATCGGAGACCGTGTCAGCGGACTCGACGCCGGGGCGGATGATTATTTGGTCAAGCCATTCGCTGTCGATGAGCTTCTTGCCCGAGTTAGGGCTTTACTGCGCAGACACGAGCCGAGCACAAGCAAATCTCTGCTTTCAATTTCAGACCTAACACTTGATTCGGCCAAACATGAAGTGAGGCGCGGAACTCGACTAATCGAACTCACCAAGACTGAGTTTGATTTACTGCAAATTTTGATGGAACAATCGGACATAGTTCTCACTCGTGACTACCTCTATGAACACATCTGGGGATACAACTTCGAAACCAACTCGAAGTCACTTGATGTATATATCGGCTATTTGCGTCGCAAGCTAGAGGAAGGCGGCGAGACCCGTTTGCTGTTTACCGTCCGCAGTGTCGGATACGTGGTGCGTTCTTCATGAGTTTGCGCACTCGCCTGATTATCACAATTTCAGCAATAGTGCTGATTGTTGTCAGCTCGCTTTCGATCGGGACATACATCATTGTTTCGCGACAATTGCAAAGCGAAATTGACCACACTCTTGACACTCGTGTGCAATTGATCAGTGCGCAGCTGCAGGAGAATCAGCAACTTGGGCCATTTGGTATGCGGCAACGCAATCCATTGGGTGACGCTCTTCTTCCCACCCGCTTCGACACGGTCACCCAGTTGATTAATCGCCAAGGTGATGTAATTCTGGGAATTGGCGATGTTGACTTACCCGTAGGAGAAGGTGATATTGCTATCGCCAATTTGACCCAAGCCGGAGTACACCGATCATCGGTAAACATTTCCGATGTTCCATATCGGATGCTCACCGTGCCGGTAGTTGGAGGCGGAGCGTTGCAACTCGCCAAAGATACGAGCGACATTGAGGACGCCAAGCGAGGAATCCTGCGGTGGATAATTTCGCTTGGATTGCTCGGCATCGTTCTGGCAGCGGGGGCCGGCTACATACTCGCTCGGCGAATTTCACGACCTATTCGCCAACTTGCGGAGGCCGCCGAGAACATCGCCATCACCCGCGATCTGTCTCCACCACTGTCTGTCAAGGGTGACTCCGAAGTAATAACTTTGGCTTCCAGTTTCAATACGATGCTGGCCGCACTTGGCACAAGTATGACGCAACAACGTCAATTGGTGCAGGACGCCAGTCACGAGCTTCGCACTCCACTGACTTCGCTCCGTGCCAACACCGAACTGCTAGAGCGAACAGAACTTGATGATGCAACGCGATTGTCAATCTTGAGCGACATGCGAGCCGAAGTCGATGAACTGGCGTCGCTTTCAGCGGAATTATCCGCTCTTGCCAGCGATCAGCGACTGATCGAGTCGCCCACTCTTGTCAACTTGGTGGAAGTAGCTGAGGAAGTGGCTTCACGCACTCGGCGTAGAACTGGTCGCATGGTTGATGTCACGATTGGCGAACCCGCCGAGGTGACGGTGCGAGTAGCACAATTTGATCGCGCTCTTTCAAATCTTGTCGATAACGCGATGAAGTTTGACCAAACGGGGCAACCCGTAGAAATTTTCATTCGCGAGAAGAGAGTCAGTGTTATCGATCACGGACCTGGAATCAGCGACACCGATAAGCCACTCGTGTTCGATCGTTTCTATCGAGCCGGTGCAACTCGGGCGCTCCCCGGGTCTGGATTGGGCCTGGCGATTGTGGCCCAGTTTGCTACCGATCATGATGCGACAACATTCGTTACCGATACTCCCGGCGGTGGCGCCACGGTAGGTTTTCAATTCTCCTAAGCGTGTCGAGGATGTCGGATTCCCTTGCGACTGGCCGATCTCTTGTACCGAATTTGCTCGTTTTCTAACGACAATTCCTCCGCCACAAGCGCTCGCATATTGTTCAGTCGTTCTTGGCTAAATATGCCGGCGGCTACGGCTGTTCGAACTGCACAACCAGGCTCGGACTCATGCTTGCAATTGCGAAATCGACAGTTCTCGGTGGCCGCAAACACGTCGGCGAACGCCAGTTCAATTCCTCGATGACTTATCCATAAACTCACCGCTCGCAATCCCGGAGTATCGATGAGCCAACCGCCTCCTAGAAGTGGAACGAGCTCGGCCGCAACAGTGGTATGTCGTCCGCGCTGATCACCACTTCTTACTTCGCCAATGTTTTGCAGAGTTGAACCCGCAAGAGCATTGACCAGCATTGACTTGCCGACCCCGCTGGCGCCTAGAACCACCAAAGTTCGATGTCCTCGACCGTAATTTCGTAATTCATCCAGACCGGTTCCATCCACCGCGCTCACAAAATGAACGGCGACACCTTCGTCGACCGGCCGAATGTCATTAAGGATCGAATTCAAGATCGCTTCGTCCACCAGGTCACACTTATTGACCACGAAGACTGGCCGCGCTCCACTATCAAATGCCAAAACCAATTCGCGTTCCAGTCGACGCTGGTTTGGAGGATTGCTCGCGGACTGCACCAGAAACACGGTGTCGATGTTGGCCGCCACTGTATGCGACTCAGCTTTCACTACATCGGACGACACTCGTCGGGTAAGCGCTGAATTCCGTTCGAGGACCCGATCTACCCGTTCACGATCTAATGAAACCAGCACCCAATCTCCGACGGCAACATCTGCACCAATATTTCTTACGCGTATCGGGTCACCGTGTGCACTCATCATCACAGTGCTCCAACCGCGATCGAGCCTGCTCACGCGACCAATCAAATGTGTTCCAGTTTCACCCGACGTGATCGCATCTAGGGAAGCCTGCAAAGAATCATCCCATCCAAGATCAACGAGATATTTTCGATCGTTCAAATTAATTTCGCTTGTCATTCACCTAGTGACGCTACCGAGTCAACATTGGTCAGATGTGGTGCACCAAGGTACGGTGAACGCCTCTCAACCGTAAAATCAAAGCCATAGTGCATTTGGATTTGCGTGGATAGCCTTGACAAGCCTGTGTTAAACAACCTAACGATGAAACGACATGTCTAAACCTCTCGTCATAGTTGAATCCCCGGCTAAAGCAAAAACAATTGCCAAATTTCTTGGCAGTAATTTTGATGTTCGTGCTTCCGTCGGACATATCGCTGACCTTCCGAGTAAGGGGTTGTCGGTCGATGTTGACAACGGGTTCAAGCCCACCTATGAGCTCACCGAGCGTGGTGCAACCGTAATCAAGGAACTTCGAGCGGCCCTCAAAGAATCCACGGCGCTGTATCTCGCCACCGACGAAGACCGAGAGGGCGAGGCAATCGCGGGCCATCTTTTCGAATACCTCAAACCAAAGGTCCCGGTGAAGCGTATGGTGTTTCACGAAATCACTAAGGCCGCAATCGACGCCGCCATCGCCAACCCCCGTGAAATTGATTACAAGTTGGTCGACGCCGCCGAGGCTCGCCGCATCCTTGACCGGCTCTATGGGTACGAGGTATCGCCAATCCTGTGGCGCAAGGTGAACCGAGGGCTTTCGGCTGGTCGTGTGCAAAGTCCGGCCATTCGGTTGGTGGTCGAGCGGGAACAGGAACGAATGGCTCATATTTCGGCCGGTTACTGGGATCTCGAGGCCGTCACAGCGACTCAGCCAAGCTTTGCGGCGACCTTGATAACTGTCGACGGCACTCGCATTGCCACCGGTAAGGACTTTGACGACAAAGGCGTTGCCAAGGATGGCGTTGTCGTAATAAATGAGTCTCGTGCCAACGATCTCAATGCCGGCCTACAGGGTGTCGCCCTTGGTGTCAGAAGCGTGGATGAAAAGCCGTATCGCAAGTCGCCGCGCGCGCCATTCATGACTAGCACCCTGCAACAGGAGGGCGGCAACAAACTACGTATTACGGCAAGCGAGGTGATGCGCCTGGCCCAAGGATTGTACGAGGCCGGATACATCACCTACATGCGCACAGACAATGTGACCCTCGGCGACGACGCACTGGCGGAAGTGCGCTCCGAGATTTCCCAAAATTACGGTGAACAATTTTTGTCAAGTGAACCGAGAGTACATAAGTCGAAGGTCAAGAATGCCCAGGAGGCACACGAGGCAATCCGACCGTCGCTTCCACTTCGCAGTCCCGAGCTACTCGCAAATGAACTTCGATCGAACGAGCTCGCTCTATACCGACTGATCTGGCAGCGCACACTTGCGTCGCAAATGTCGGACACCATCGGCACAACGGTCACCGTTCGGATTGGCGGTTCGGCCACAACCAAACCGGCGAGTGATTGCGAATTTTCCGCCAGTGGCACGACGATTTCGTTCGCCGGTTATCGACAGGCATATCAAGAAGTAGACGAGGATTCCGAAGTAGAAAAGGAAGCACTTTTGCCCGAACTAAAGGTCGGCGACCCGGTTGAAATTGCCGAGGTCAATTCCATCGGCCACGCCACTTCGCCCCCGGCGCGCTTCACCGAGCCGACACTGGTGAAAAAACTTGAGGAACTCGGAATCGGACGCCCATCAACCTATGCATCAATCCTCGGCACGATTATCAATCGTGGATACGTGTGGAAGAAGGGCCAGGCCCTCGTTCCTTCGTGGACTGCATTTGCGGTTGTGCGTCTGATGGTGAATCACTTTGGCACCCTGGTGGATTACGACTTCACCGCGACGGTCGAAGAAGAATTGGATGAAATTGCTCAAGGCACCCGTCAACGAGACACGTGGCTCGGAGAATTCTATTTTGGCAACGGTAAGGAACTTCCTGGACTCAAACCACTTGTCGACCACAACATTGAAAATATTGACGCCGCGGCGCTCAATGCTTTTCCTGTCGGGATACACCCACAAACTGGCGAAGAGATCGTGCTACGGCCCGGAAAATTTGGACCGTACGTGCGATGTGGCGAGAACACCGCATCCGTTCCTGACACCTTGACTCCTGATGAACTCAATGTCGAAATCGCGGTCGCATTACTTTCGGCCCCAAAGTTTGATGAACCCATCGGCGAGATTGACGGCTTGCCGGTTTATCTAAAAAACGGTCGGTTCGGTCCGTATGTTCAATGGGGTACCAATGAGTTGTTCCCTCCAGGTTTTGAGAAGCCCAAGATGGTCTCGTTATTCAAAACGATGAGTCTCGAAACGATGACGATGGACGAAGCCGAACGACTACTCGCGCTTCCGCGAACAGTCGGTGCCGATCCCAACGACGGCGAACTAATTACGGCGCAGAATGGTCGTTACGGCCCCTACATCAATAAAGGTAAGGACAGTAGATCCCTAGATTCAGAGGATGACATTTTTACCGTCACCCTTGACACCGCACTGACCAAACTTGCCGAACCGAGGGTGTATGGAAGGCGTGGTCCGGCCAAACCTCCACTGCGTGAATTTGGCATCGATCCGATGAGCGGCAAGCCAGTGGTTGCCAAGGACGGAAAGTTTGGCGTGTATGTCACGGATGGTGAAACCAATGCCAGCCTCACCCGCGGAGACCGCCTTGAATTTGTCACTCCCGAGCGTGCGTTTGAACTTCTGGCGGTGCGCCGCGAAAATGGACCCAAGCCTTATGGCGGTAAACGCGGCAAGGTGAAGAAGAAGGCTGCCAAGAAGACCGTCAAGAAGGTGGCCAAGAAGGTGGCCAAACCTCGCCAGAAAAAAACCAAATGACTGCCGCCAAATACATCGCCTTTGAAGGCCTCGAAGGTTGCGGCAAATCGACCCATGTCACCCGACTGGCCACCAACTTGAACGGGATAGCAACTCGTGAACCGGGTGGAACGGCACTCGGCACGTCGCTTCGGGCGATGATGGCCGATACCTCTAATACAGCGCTATCGCCGCGATCCGAGGCTTTGATGATGGCCGCCGATCGGGCCCAACACTTTGCCGAGGTGGTGATGCCAGCACTTACCGAAGGACGTCATGTCGTGAGCGATCGAAGCGTGTACTCATCTATCGCATATCAGGGTTACGGCAGAATGCTTGACATAGACGAATTGCGCCGAATCAACAACTGGGCGATCGGAGGCCGTTGGCCGGATCTCGTGGTGTTCATCAGTGTCCCACTCGACGTATTGCTGGATCGATTGAAGAAACGCGAACTCGACCGTTGGGAACGGGAAGATCGCTCATTTTTTGAACGTGTCCTCGACGGTTACAAAACAATGGCGGCTGCCGACCCGGACCGCTGGCTAATCGTCGACGGTCTGCCACCTAAGAATGAACTTGAACCAGTTATCGCCAAACTCGTTCGCCAACGACTCACTCTGTAAAAGTCAACTCAATGGGCAGCGTCTGGGATCCAATCGTTGGTCAGGATCGAGCGATCGAACGCCTGGTGCAGCTGGCGCGAAACCCGGTTCATGCCTATCTCTTCGTCGGACCTGAAGGCTGCGGCAAGGAAGAAGCGGCCCGAGCGTTCGCCACGCTATTGATAACCGGAAGCGACGATTCATCTTCGCGTCAAGCTCAACTCATCGCCCGCGGAGCGTTCGCCGACGTAAGCGAGGTGTTGCGCGAAGGGGCGGCGGTCGACAAGGACGAGGCCGACAACATTGTTCGACACGCCGCGACTACACCCACGGAAAGCCCGGTGAAGGTAATAATTGTGCACGAAGTACATCTAATGCGGGATTCTGCGGCGGTTCGACTGCTTAAAACCATCGAAGAACCGACTCCAACGATGGTTTTCATTTTGCTTGCCGATCAAATCGTTCCGTTGCTTTCCACCATCAATTCGCGCTGTGTGTTGCTTAATTTTGTGCGACCCGACGATGCCACGGTCATTTTCGAACTAATGCAAACTGGTATCTCAAATGAAGTGGCGCGCTCGATTGCACGCGCCGCCAATGGAAATATTCAGCGCGCCCGCATGCTTGTCAGCGACAAGTGGCTTGCTCAGCGACAACAGGCATTTGCTGCAGTTCCTTATCGCCTTGATGGAACCGGTGCAACCGTGGCGCAGTTAGTCGAGGAACTGCTTGAGCACATCGACAATGCATCCGAACCGTTGCTGACCGAACATGCCACCGAACTGGAGGAACTCGAAGAACGAGTGGCGCTCACGGGCGAGCGTGGAAGTGGTCGGAAAACGATCCAAGACCGTCACAAGCGACAGGCGCGAAAATTCAAAAGCGACGAACTACGAAGCGGCCTTGGCACCATTGCGACTACCTATCACTCACTCGTCACGTCGACCTCATCCCATCCAGAGACGGCTGGATACTCCGACGCAATCGGTCGAATTCATAAGGCGATGAGCGCACTCAGTCTCAACGCCAACGAGACCCTGCTTTTGCAGTCGCTTTTTCTGCAACTGCCCTCGCTCATGGTGATGGCTCGTGTCGCTCCAGTAAACTAGGTCGGCATCAACCCGCCCAGGTAGCTCAGGGGTAGAGCAACGCACTCGTAATGCGTAGGTCGTGAGTTCGATTCTCATCTTGGGCTCGATTACTTCAGCGTCACATTCTTGGTATCTTGGGCAACCAGCGAACCGTCCTTGGCCGAGAATTCCATTGCCGCAAATTGATACTCGCCAGGTGTCAGACCATCAATTGTCACGCTCCAAGGAGTCCATGCCGGCGCTGCTCCAAGAGCGGTGGTTGATCCCTGTCGAATCAATTTCCCACCTCGAAATACCTTCCACGCAACGTTTGCCTCAAAAGTTGAGGCAAGACCGCTAAGTGAGAATCCCTTCGCATTCGTCTGGGCACCCTCCTCCGGGGAGGTAATCCAAACTGGAGAAACAACCTCATAGGCCGGTGCACGCACAAATGAACCGCTGGCATCCACATGGCCGGCAAGCGACTCAACAATTTCGCCGTCAACTGTGAATCTGACTTTCGAAATCGACCGATCCGCCGCGGTAGCCGTCCACACAATTTGGGCAATTGCCAGGGACTCTCCCTCGGCCCCGACCACTAACTTGTCGAAGGAGAGATCAATCGTTACTTCATCGGCATCAACTACCACTCTGTTGATCTTTGTACCAATCGGCCACAGCGATGTGTAGTCCGAGTCTCTTGGTTGACTCGAAACGAGCGAGCGCAATGCCGCTGTGATCGGGTCGGGAGTGATCTCGAGTCGAGCGAACTCGCGATACAGCCGAAATCCGCGGGAGGTGTCGCCAACCCAATACTGGGCCAACGCTCGTGTCTCGGCGGCCGGGCTACTCAAAGTCGTAGTCGGCAGCGAGGTCGATGTTGAAAGTGAAGTTGATGCGGAAGTGGAATCTGAAATGGATGTTGTCCCACAACCAGTCCAGAATAGAAGTGTGACAACTCCAGCAACTTGCCCCAGTTTTGTAAGTACAACCGATCTCATCTTGGGATCCGACACCGGTTAGGTCAGAATGCGACCTTGGCGAACGAATGTAACCGCCAATTCCAGCTCCGGCGATAGGAATCGATCGGGACCAGGGCCCGCCACAACTTCGCGTAGTCGATCACGAACTAATCCGGTAACGGGGCCGGGTTGCAACGGCGCGCGCAGATCAAGCGCGCGAGCGGCAGTCACCAACTCAATGGCGATGATCCTGGTGAGATTGTCGATGCCGCGGCGCAACTTACGGCCGGCACTCCAACCCATCGAGACATGATCTTCCTGCATTGCCGAACTGGGAATGGAATCAACACTCGCAGGCACTGCCAGGCGCTTGTTGTCAGAAACAAGTGCCGCCTGAACGTATTGGGCGATCATTAAACCAGAGTCGACACCAGGATCATCGGCCAAAAAAGGTGGTAGTCCATTGGAACGCGTTTTATCGAGCATCCGATCGGTGCGTCGCTCTGACATCGATCCGAGATCGGCAACGGCTATGGCTAGAAAATCGAGCACATACCCAATCGGTGCTCCGTGAAAATTACCGTTCGAACTCACTCGACCGTCGGCCAACACAACGGGATTATCGATCGTGGCGGCAAGCTCGCGATTGGCAACTAGCAGTGCGTGCGACATTGTGTCGCGCATCGCACCCGCAACCTGCGGAGCGCAGCGAAGCGAATACGCGTCTTGAACCCGATCGTCGTCATATAAATGAGACGCCACGATCGGAGAATCTTTAAGTGCTGCGTACATATTGGAGGCACTTACCGCCTGTCCCGGATGCGGGCGTAATGGCTGGTGCAATTCGGGCGCAAAGACTGCGTCGGTGCCAAGCAACGCCTCGACACTCATCGCTGCCACAACGTCCAGCGAATTGCACAACATCGTCAGATCGGCAATGGCAAGAATGAGCATCCCAAGCATTCCGTCAGTGCCATTAATTAGTGCGAGTCCCTCTTTTTCCTGCAGTTCCAGCGGAGCAATTCCTTGATCATTCAACAATTCAAGAACCGCTCGCTTCACTCCTTTGGCATCGACTGCCTCACCTTCCCCCATCAGAACCAATGCACAATGTGCCAGCGGGGCCAGATCTCCACTGCAACCGAGCGAGCCAGATTCGCGTACAACGGGTGTGATGCCAGCATTCAAAAGGGCGGCCATTGTTTGGGCAACAATCGGCCGTACACCGGTACGACCAGAGCACAGTGTCTTCAGTCGAAGTGCAATGAGGGCACGAACTACATCTCGCTCCACTGGATCGCCAAGACCGGCGGCGTGAGAACGGATGAGCGAGCGTTGCAACTGTGCCCGCAACTCGGGTGCTACATGACGAGTTGCGAGCGCACCAAAACCAGTTGAAATTCCATAAACAGGTTCGGGTGACAAGGCAAGTGCATCGATGTACGCACGGGCGGTCGTGAGCGTCGAAATGGCCTCATCGGATAGAACAACTTTGGCATCGTGGCGAGAAATCGCAACGACTTCATCGAACGTCATTCCGGTTGAATTGACGACGACTTCCAACATGTGTCGCCTAGTCAGCGGTCGTAAATCGGTACGTCGACACCAATGAAGTTTTTGAAGAGTTGAAGAACTTCTCCTGGCTCGGCATGGCGTTTGACGGCATGCTTGGAAAACAGTATCTGTCCGTCAACTTCGACATCAAATACTCCCTTTTCACCCATCCTCAGGGTGAGATCGGCGATGACGTGTTGGTAATCACGAATGAGATCCGAAATCGCGCGCACGGCGCGATCTGAATAGTCTCAAGGAACACAATAAGTGATTCGAATGTTGTGTTTCAGCGGTGTTGCCATGTGTGCAATCTAGTTCAGGCACTGCGGCAGTCATACCCCGTCGCACCCTCATGGCAGACTAAGGAAGTGGAAGTTCTTCTTGGAGTACTAGTCATCTGTGTAATCGCCGTTGGCGTTCTGCTCATCCAGAGGCGGGCCGAACCGCCAATTACATTGAATCCCAGTGGTGCGGCAGTGGATCAAGTGGCACTTGTCGACGCTGTACGCACAGCGATCGATGCCCAAATTCGACAAGTTACTCAAGATGCGCTGAACAATGTCAACAATCAGGTCGACCGCCTGTACCAAGCACGGTCGCAAACCCTCACCAGCGACACCAAGTCGCTTCTCGACCCAGTTGCCGCACAGCTACAAGAGCTGCGTGGTGCGGTCACCAGTTTGCAGTCCTCGTACGACGAGAACAAGGGTCTCAGCAATATCATTAGCACGCAAATTTCTCAACTCACCGATACCACAGCCGCCCTGCATGGGGCACTCAAGTCAAGCAGCGCCCGCGGCGCGTGGGGAGAGCAGCAACTCCGTAATGTCATCGAACTTGCCGGTATGGAGTCTTACTGCGATTTTGATGAACAGACAACCTTCAGTAACAATGATCGGCTACAACGACCGGATGCGGTCGTTCGCCTGCCAAACAACAGCCGAGTTGTGATCGACGCAAAAACTCCGCTTGACGCGTACTTGCGTGCACAAGAAGCACCCGATACCGCCACCCAGCAACGACTTCTCCAGGATCATGCCAGAGCGGTACGCGATCACGCCCGCGTGCTTGCCGATAAAAAGTATTGGCTTCAATTCGATCGGGCTCCCGAGTACGTCATTATGTTCATTCCCGGCGAGTCATTCCTCTCAGATGCATTACGAGCCGACCCTTCGCTGCTTGAAGTCGCAATGCGCAGTCGCGTGCTCATCGCCTCACCGGTGAACCTCCTCGCTCTTTTGCTCGCCGTTGCCAAAGGTTGGCAGGCATTTCAAATTGCCGAACACGCCGAAAAAATTGCGCAACTCGGAAAGGAGCTATACGAACGAGTCGACACCGTGCTTGAACATGTCGACAAAACTGGGCGTGGTCTTGAAACTGCAATCAAGGCCTACAATTTAATGGTGGGTTCAATGGAGAGTCGCGTCTTGCCGACACTGCGCAAATTTAAGGAAACTGGAATTTCGGTTGGAGAGGTCGAGAATTTGAATGCCATTGATACCGCACCCCGACAACTCTCGGCTCCCGAACTCAATGGCTGACCGCTCTGCGTTTGCATCCGAGGCAATGCAATATGCCCCGAGTCTCTACACCACAGCTTTGAGAATGACGCGAAATGCAGCCGATGCCCAAGACCTAGTTCAAGAAACATATCTCAAGGCATACAGAAGCTTTGCGACGTTTGACGAAGGCACAAACCTTCGTGCGTGGCTGTTTCGCATTCTTACCAACTCGTTTATCAATAATTACCGAGCCAAGCAACGTCGTCCCCAAGAGTCCGAACTAAAGGATGTGGAAGACCTCTATCTTTACCACCGCATTCCGCAACTTTCTCAATTGTCAAGCAGCGCCGAAGATCAACTCATGGATATGTTCGCGGGATCTGAAGTCCGCGAGGCGTTGGAAAATCTTCCAGAATCGTTTCTAATGCCCGTACTTCTTAGCGATGTCGAACAGTTTTCCTACAAGGAAATAGCCGAGATCCTTGATATTCCGATTGGAACCGTAATGTCTCGCCTGCATCGCGGAAGAAAAGCGCTGCAGGAAGCGTTGTATGAATATGCGATGAGCAGGCACCTAGTTTCTCAGCAATCACTTGCCAACCCGTCACCGTCATCCGATACTCCAACTAACTGAGAGGGACACGATCTACATGGCCGACTGCGACGAAACCCTTAAGGAACTGGAACGATTCCTTGATAGTGAACTCGCCACCGGGAGACTTGAGGACTTAATTGGTCATCTCGGTGGCTGTGTCGATTGTCAACAGACATTCGAATTCCATGCCGAATTACGCCAGATAGTGCGACAGGCAGTGCAACACGAGCCGCTTCCAGAGAGTTTGGTGGATCGCATCAAAGAGTGCTTCGGAACCGACCTGTCCGACGAACTCGATACCCGGTAATCGCTTCGCTACTCTATTAACCATGATCGCTGGAGAAGTTTGGCATTACTGGCTCGGACTCATTTTATTGGTGGTGGGTGTTGCATCTCTGATTGGGCTTGTTGGCGGGTATCTAAAGCAGGTAACAGCAATGAAGTACCCCAACCGACGCCAACGACAATCGCAGAAATAGCACTGCGAGGCTTATGCCCGCGCTGACCGAAAATCTCCAATCGCATCCGCTGGTCGTAGCCGCGTTATCGCGCAGCATGTTTCCAGCACCTGGTTCTTCCGTTACGTGTGCCGTATCCGGTGGCGCAGACTCAATGGCACTGCTCGTCCTGAGTGTCGCCCATGGTTGTCGAGTTACTGCGATTCATGTCGATCACGGGCTTCGACCAAACTCGCATCGTGAAGCCGATCGAGTTCGAGATGTCGCAAAAGTGTTAGGTGCCGATTTCGAAGCTAGACGGGTGCACCTCGAGCAAGGTGGAAATCTAGAGGCCAGAGCAAGGGAGGCCCGATACGCGGCGCTACCAGAAGAAGTCCTTACCGGACATACGTCGGACGATCAGGCCGAAACGGTACTCATTAATTTGCTGCGCGGCGCCGGACTACGCGGACTGTCTGGAATGCGACCCGGCTGTCAACATCCACTTCTCAGATTACGACGAGTGGAGACCCAAGAATTGTGTGAAGCCCTGGGAATTGAAGTTTTCGACGATCCCTCAAACAATGACCCAAAATTTCAGCGCAATCGAATTCGCCACGAGTTAATCCCGCTCCTTAATCAACTGGCGAATAGAGATGTCTCTTTACTCTTGGCGCGACAAGCTGACCTATTGCGATCCGATGCAGAACTACTCGATGAACTCGCCGCAAGATTGGATCCGGGCAATGCGAAAGAACTCGTTGCTGCCCCAATTGCGCTGGCTCGACGCGCGATTAGAGCCTGGATCGCTTCACCATATCCACCCGATGCGGCAACAGTTGAACGCGTTCTTGCTGTGGCCAATGGTGAAGTCACCGCGTGCGACATCGGTGACAACCGACAGGTTCGTCGAAGTCATCAGCGTCTGAGCATCGTGGCTACGAGTGAGTCTGCAAACTTCCCTTGATTCCAAGGTACGACGTGGTTTTCATGGTGTATCGTGTTGGTTCAGTGATTATCGACGTTGATCAGCAAATTCTCAGGAGTTTCAACTAGTGCCGCCAAAATTGCGAGGAAAGTGGGCCCTTGGTATCACTCCCCGACATCTCACTTGGATCATCAAGGACAAGCTCGCAATTTGCGAACGACCGGGTGGCTTCGGTGCTAACCATCGTCGAGTTCGACGTCAGGAAGAAATAATTTGGCTCCGTGAAAACGATTTTGGTTGCGTGATTTCGATAATTGGCGCACCTCACAATCTTCACAATTACGAGGAACTCCAGATGCCATATCGACATCGTCCGCTTACCGGCGCCGAAGATATGAACCTGTGGCTTAAAAAGTTCTACTCGGAAATCTCCGAGCTCCTCGACAAAAACCTCAAAGTCATCATTCACGGCGAAGAAGTGAGTGGGCGACTCATTGGACTTTTAGGGGGCTACATTCGGTGGTCGGGACTGATCGATGATGTGTCACAGGTGACGATGCTCACCGAGCGAATCGGTGGACGGCAACTCGATCCCGAATCGCGCGAGCTGATAATGAACGTTCACGAGTTGCGATAAGCACTCTGATCATTTCTTGTCACAGTAAGATCAATTTGTGCCCGGTCAGCGAGTCATGGTCACTGGAATCGGTGGAGAACTCGGGTCACTTGTGGCGGCCCTCCTCGAAGATGAACCGTGGGTTGGTCAAATCGAGGGACTCGACACGAACCCTCCGCGACGGCGACTAAAGCGAAGCGCCTTCCACCTCGTTGATCATTCTCATCGATCCCGCATCTCGGAAATCATTTCCACCTTTAATCCACATGTCCTCATTCATTTAGCAATTTGGGAACCACACGCTCGACTCAACACAACTGCCGCCAAAATTCACAGCGACGGGCTTGCGCTAGGAGTAATCGACGCCGCCAACGAAATTCCTGCACTTGAATCCTTGATAATCCGAAGTGGGGTCGAGGTGTACGGCACGTACGGTCACTGGCCACAACTTCCAGATGAAGAGAGTTTGCTGGATCCCCAGTCCACATTCGGACAGATGTTGGTGAGACTCGAGCAGCAGACAGCTGCGGTCGCGACGGCCCGCGGTGCCGCAATCGCCCAATTACGCCTCGGCACAGTCATCGGTCCGCATGTCCCGAGCCCGCTGGGTCGATTGCTGAGGCTTCCGGCAGTTCCCTTCAACCCGCTCGGAAATCCAAAATTTTCGGTGATCGGTCATCAAGACGCGGCAAGAGCAATCATCGCCGCTGCACATCACCACGCCCACGGAATCGCCAACATTTCGGCCGACGGATCAATTTCGGTCTCGGCCGCAGCCGGCATTGGTCGTCGCCTCGCTCTTCCCGTCATCGGTCCTGCGTGGTGGTTGACACGAACGGTTTCTGGCATCGCTGGTGCTCCTGTTCCGGATCATGTCAGCGAATTGCTTCAGCACGGTCGCGGTGCGTTGTGTACAACTTCGACAGAACTATTTGGATTTACCCCACTGTTAACCACTACAGAAGTAATTACACGTCTTTATGCGTGGCCAAACATTGTCCGTGTGCCCTCTCAACGGAAAGTCGCTTAGCAATGCCGTTCGTCGTAACGAGTGACAACATTCGTCTGCATTACGAAGTTGTCGGCCGACCATCGGGAACGCCGGTGCTGATGATTCAAGGTTTGGGTGCCGACAAGAACGCGTGGAATCTTCAGCGCGTGGCCATGGCAACCAGGTTTCGGATGATCGCATTTGATAATCGCGGCGTCGGCCGAAGCGACAAACCGTCCGGACCGTACAATCTTGAACAAATGGCCGAAGATGCCATCTCGGTGCTGGACGCGGCCGGTTTCAGCGATGTCCACGTCGTGGGTGCATCGATGGGTGGAGTTATCGGTCAGATCATTGCGGTGAAATATCCCCACCGCGTCCGTTCTCTGACCCTTGCATGCACGGCAAGTCGGAACCATCCATGGCGTCACGAACTACTGCAACACTGGGCCAACACTGCCGAGCACCGAGGCATGCACGCACTTGGGCACCAGACTGCCAGGTGGGTTATCGGGCCTCGGTCATTACGCCGAATGCTTCCTGCAATCGGATGGCTCGGGCCACTTGCTTCAATGCGGTCACCAGCACCATTTATTTCTCAAGTGCAGGCCTTACTGTCCAGCGAAGAATCGCTGCACGAGTCCCTTTCCGCGATCACGGCGCCAACGTTGATTATCGTCGGCAATCAGGACATTCTTACCCCGCGCGGCGACAGCGAAGAAATCGCGGAGAGAATTGTAAATTCCGAACTCGTCGTCATTTCAGGTGCCGCTCATGGACTGATGATCGAACACGCCGGCACATTCAATCGTGTACTGATCGAATTTTTGCAACGAGTCGAGCGATTAGTTAATCACTGACTCAAGCAACACCGCCGGTGCCGCAAGTAGGGCTTCTGTTGCACCGCCGCGCGGCAAGCTGTTGCACGCGGCCTGAGCCATTGCCACATAACTTCGAGCGCTTTCGACGGCGCTGCGCACTCCTGAATTAGACCGCACGATACTGAGAGCCTTGTCCCGCCCGATTGGGTCAAGAGGTTTTCCGAGTAAGTCTTTAAGCTCAGCAGCCGGTGGGCCGCCTGCGGCGAGCGTCAGTAATACGGGAAGTGTGTATACGCCTTCCTCCATGTCGTGTCCCGAAGGTTTTCCAAGCTCATCATCGGTTGAAATGATGTCAAGAATGTCATCAACAATCTGAAACACCATTCCAAACGAAGTGCCATAGCTGGTGAGAGCGTCAATTTCGGTCCGATTATGTCCGGCCACTATTGCCCCAACTCGCGCAGCGGTGGCATACAGCGAGGCCGTCTTGCCCTCAATACTCAAGAGATACGACGGAACTGTTCGGGCGGTGTCATACGTGTGTCGCAGTTCCTCAATTTGGCCTTCACATAGTTGTCCGATGGTGCGGGCCAGCAAGCCGGCAATTTCGGTCCCCAGCGAGGCGGCAATCTCGGATGCCCGACTCAATAGGAAGTCCCCCGCCAGAATCGCCTGCAAATTCCCCCATTTGGCATTTACGGTCTCAACTCCACGGCGCGTCGTGCCCTCATCCATGACGTCGTCGTGATACAACGAGCCCAAATGAACTAGCTCACAGGCAATCCCGCCACTAATAATTTCATCGCTGACTGGTAGAGAGTTGCCGACTTGCGCCACGGCAAGTGTCATCACCGGTCGGAGACGCTTGCCGCCAGCAATAATAAGGTGTGACGCAATTTCAGTCAGGTAGGCGTCGCGCGTTCGCACCGCGGCGATGAGCGCAGCCTCAATCCGGTCACGGTCTGTGTCCATGCAAGGCAAATCCAGGAGCGGCGAGGCCAGAGCCATCTCGTAAGGTTAGGCAGTTTCTAGCGCGAAACGACGATCGACTCGGCGACTGGGATTGATAACAACATTGTGAGCTGTTAGCACGCGGGTACACTTATAGAAAGGTTCGCAGTCGAAAAAAGGCGGTCTATAAAGTGTTCGAACGCTTTACCGATAGGGCCCGCAGGGTCGTAGTTCTGGCACAGGAAGAAGCCCGCCTGCTCAATCACTCCTACATTGGTACCGAACACATTTTGCTGGGGCTTATCCACGAAGGTGAAGGTGTCGCCGCGAAGGCTCTTGAATCGCTAAACATTTCGCTTGAGGCCGTGCGCGCTCAGGTGGAAGAGATCATTGGACAAGGCGGGTCCTCACCGTCGGGCCACATACCCTTTACTCCGCGCGCCAAGAAGGTTCTTGAACTTTCATTGCGCGAAGCCCTTCAGCTCGGTCACAACTACATCGGAACTGAGCACATCTTGCTCGGTCTTATTCGCGAAGGCGAGGGTGTGGCCGCCCAGGTACTTGTGAAACTGGGTGCTGATCTCAGTCGGGTTCGCCAACAGGTCATTCAATTGCTGTCGGGTTACCAGGGTCCGGCCGGTAAAGGCGAAGGTCAGCCAGTTGGCGCAAAGGAAGAGCAGCCAGAAAAAGGAAGCAGCCAAATTCTTGACCAGTTTGGACGAAACCTCACCCAACTTGCTCGGGACAACAAACTTGACCCCGTGATTGGACGCCACAACGAAATGGAACGGGTCATGCAAATTCTCTCCCGTCGAACCAAGAATAATCCCGTGCTCATCGGCGAGCCGGGGGTCGGCAAGACAGCGATCGTCGAAGGATTAGCGCAAAAAATAGTGCGCGGCGATATTCCCGAAACTCTCGCCAACAAGCAGCTGTACACACTCGACTTGGGTGCGCTTGTCGCTGGCAGCCGTTACCGCGGCGATTTCGAAGAGCGACTAAAGAAGGTTCTGAAGGAGATCAGAACACGCGGGGACATCATCTTGTTCATTGACGAGATTCATACACTGGTCGGTGCCGGTGCCGCCGAGGGTGCAATTGATGCGGCTTCTATCCTCAAACCAATGCTCGCCCGTGGTGAATTGCAGACAATCGGTGCAACCACGCTCGACGAATTCCGCAAGCACTTTGAAAAAGATGCGGCCCTTGAGCGTCGTTTCCAACCGGTGAAGGTCGAAGAACCCAATGTCGCTCACACAATCGAGATTCTCAAAGGCATCCGTGACAAATACGAAACGCATCACCATGTCACCATCACCGATCAGGCCCTTGTCGCGGCAGCAAACTTGGCCGAACGATACATTTCCGACCGATTTCTTCCCGACAAGGCGATTGATCTCATCGACGAGGCCGGCAGTCGCCTGCGAATCAGGCGCATGCACACGCCACCCGACCTAAAAGAAGTTGAGAACCGAATCTCTCAGGTGCAGGAGGCCAAGAAAAAGGCCGTCGAGGAGCAGCGATTTGAGGAAGCCGGTCGCCTTCGCGACCAGGAACGCGCTCTACTCGAAGAGAGGATGCAAAAGGAGGCCGAGGTCAAGGCTCAAGGCATCGATCTCTTTGATGAGGTAAATGAAGAGGCGATCGCCGAAGTGTTAAGCCTGTGGACCGGTATTCCCGTGTACAAACTCACCGAAGAGGAAACCGCAAAACTGCTGAGCATGGAGACAGAGCTGCACAAACGCATCATCAGTCAAGACGATGCGATCAAGGCTGTCAGCCAAAGCATTCGTCGCACCCGTGCCGGTCTCAAGGATCCAAAGCGACCAAGTGGTTCGTTTATTTTCCTCGGACCAACTGGAGTTGGCAAAACCGAGCTCGCCAAGACACTCGCTCACTTTTTGTTTGGCAATGAAGACGCGCTGATTTCTCTGGACATGAGCGAATACATGGAGAAGCACACGGTAAGCCGCCTTGTCGGTTCGCCACCGGGTTACGTCGGCTATGAAGAGGGAGGCCAGCTCACCGAAGCCGTGCGTCGAAAACCGTTTTCCGTGGTGCTCTTTGACGAAATCGAAAAGGCACACGCAGACGTGTTCAATACTCTGTTGCAGATTCTTGAAGAGGGACGACTCACGGATGCTCAGGGTCGAACAACCGATTTCCGTAATACCGTCATCATCATGACCTCCAACCTCGGCACCCAAGACTTGCGTAAGGCCAATGTCGGATTTGGTAAGTCCGATGAAGCGCTGTCATATATACGAATGCGTGAGAAGGTGAACGAGGCACTAAAGGTTCACTTCCGACCCGAGTTTCTCAACCGCATCGATGAAGTGATCGTCTTCCACGAGCTCGGTCTGAGCGAGGTTGTCCAGATGGTCGACCTGATGAGCAAACGACTTGTCTCTCAACTTGAAGGTTTGGGTCTCGGACTCGAACTGACTCAAGGAGCCAAGGAATTGTTGGCAAAGCGAGGATACGATCCGCAGCTGGGAGCCCGACCGTTGCGTCGCGCGTTGCAAAGGCTGGTAGAGGACCCACTGTCGGAGAAATTGCTGCTCAAAGAGTTCACCGCCGGGGAGATCGTCGTTGTGAGCACCGAAGACGATCCTGAAAATGTTGGTGAATTGCGCATGAAGTTTCACGCGGTCGAGGGTTTCGAACCCCCAACAGCGATTGAACTTGCCGGCGCTGGCGACGGTACCACCGCAACTACCGAGTGAGATTTTGCGCGCGGGCGCGCATATCGCCTCCAAGCCTCCGTGCGATCTTTTGTCTGACGTTCTTCGTCGTCGTGCTAAGTGGGTGTCGCGTCGACACCATAGTCACACTCGATGTGAAGGAAAACGGCTCCGGAGTCTTGAGTGTTACCACTACGGCGGATGCCGATGTGGTTGCACAGGCACCGGGTCTCGTAGATGATCTGAACTTCGAAGATGCCGAGGCGGCGGGCTGGAATATTTCGGACCCATTGCCGACGGCCGATGGTGGACTGCAAATAAATACGACACACAATTTTGCAACTCCCGCCGAAGCCACTCTTCTTATGTCACAACTGAACGGAGAGTTCGGGCCGTTCAAGGAAATGCACATGGTGCGAACCGGAAAAGATACCGACTCCACGTGGACACTTACGGGAACCATGCAAGTAAATGGTGGGCTCAACGCGTTTGCCGATCCTGCTCTTTTGAAGACCATTGGGGCCGCGCCTTATGCGGCGACCTTGGTAAATTCGGAATTGGATATCGGCGAGGCCGTGGGCATTGAGTTTCGGGCTTTTCTACCCGGCTCTATTGAGTCAACGACGGGGGTAAATACCCTCGGGTATTCACAGTGGACGGTCAGTTTCGACGGAAGTTCGCAGATACTGACAACAGTCACCCGAAACACGGCGGTGAAGTCCACAATTGCCAGAATCCTTGCACCGATTTTTTTCGTTGGACTCGTCATTTGGGTGATCGGGGTCGTGGCTTTCTCCGGATTCGTTGCATATACCCGTTTCAGGCGCGGTCGCCGAACACCCACGGCGTAACCTAACGCGCATGGCCAAACTGCGCACCGTCTACAACTGCACCGAATGCGGTGCGCCACATTACAAGTGGGGCGGGAAGTGCGATTCGTGCGGTGCATGGAATTCACTCGTCGAGGAACTTGAAAACCCCGATCAAGGGGTTTCGATCGCCGCTGGAACGTCACTCTTCCCGGCCGGCGAAGCACAGCTCATCGGCAAACTCGATCCCAGCCTGGGTAAACCGCAACTCACCGGCATCGCCGAACTAGATCGTGTCTTGGGCGGTGGACTCGTTCCCGGATCGGTCACGCTGCTTGGGGGTGAACCAGGAATCGGTAAGTCAACCTTGCTGTTGCAATTACTCGCGGCCTGGCCCCAGCGCACTCTGTATGTCACCGCCGAGGAGAGCGCACAACAAGTTCGCCTCAGGGCTGAACGACTCGGTGCTCTTAAGGACGACCTCTGGCTGCTCTCCGAAATGTCGATGACCAACATTTTCAAGGCGATCGATCGGGTCAAACCAGAACTGCTCGTCATCGACAGCATCCAAGCGGTCGCAGATCCACAACTTGGATCGACACCCGGATCGGTTGTGCAGGTGAGGGGATGCGCCCATCGATTTGTTCAAGAGGCCAAATATCGAAATCTCCCAACAATCTTGGTTGGTCATGTAACTAAGGAAGGTGGCTTAGCCGGGCCGCGAGTGCTCGAACACGTTGTCGATACTGTTTTGTCATTTGAAGGTGAGCGTCATCACGCACTGCGTTTGATGCGGGCCACCAAACATCGGTTCGGCTCAACAAATGAACTCGGATTATTCGAAATGACCGAGCACGGATTGGTCGGCGTACCAGACGCCAGCAAAATGTTTCTCGCCGATCGGCGCTCAGGTATTGCCGGCTCCGTAGTGGTTCCAACACTTGAAGGGCAACGACCTCTCCTCGTAGAAGTGCAGGCCCTCACCAACCCGACGGGCAACAATGTTCCCCCGCGCAGGTCGGCTCAGGGCTTAGATCCAGGTCGCTTGGCAATGTTGCTTGCCGTACTCGAGCGGCGAGCCGAAATTGGTTTTGCCCAGCATGAGGTTTACGCCTCGGTAGTTGGTGGCGTCAGACTCGCAGAACCTGGCGGGGATTTGGGACTGTGCATGGCGCTCGTTTCCGCGGCTACAAACAAACCAATTCCGGCGGATTTGGTAGTTTGCGGAGAGGTTGGGCTTGGTGGTGAAGTTCGTCAGGTTGGTCAGATGTCCAGACGACTCGCCGAAGCGGCCCGACTTGGATTCACCCGAGCGATCGTGCCGGCGAGCAGCGAATCAATGCATACCGGCCTGCACATTCAACGAGCGGGCACACTTGTAGAGGCTCTATCATTTGCGGAGCTAAGGACAACAACTTGAGCATTATTCCCGATAACAAGAATTGGACATGGGTACTTGATCGACCTTGTCCGGATTGCGCGTTCGACTCGCAACAGGTTGTGCCTCGTGGCATTGGGGCTCAATTGCGAGATATCGCCACTCAATGGGAAGCGATACTGGTTCACCCAGAGGTAAGGAAGCGTCCGCTGCCAAATGTATGGTCCGCGCTTGAATACGCCTGTCACGTTCGCGATGTCTTCATACTTTTCGACTTACGACTTGGTCGAATGCTCGAGGAAGACTCGCCAACCTTCGCCAACTGGGACCAGGACTCCACAGCCCTCGCCGAGAGATACGACCTGCAAGACCCGCTGGTCGTTCGACGCCAGTTAACCGACGCCGCCAATCAACTTGCCGAACATTTTGAATCGGTGTCTGGGACTCAGTGGTCGCGAACCGGCCTGCGCAGCGACGGCGCCACCTTTACCGTCGACTCGTTTGGCAGGTATCTGTTGCACGATCCAATTCATCACTTGTGGGACGTTTCGCACACATACTGAAGCAGACGAATAGCACTTTCACATCGGCGTACTTGTAGTTGGAAAACGAGGATCATGATCGTATGAAGGATTTGCTCAAAGGCGACGACAGCCTTGTTCGATGCGCCTGGTGTGGAACCGATCCCGACTATGTCAGTTATCACGACACCGAATGGGGTAGACGAATAACCGATGACACCGCAGTCTTTGAGAAACTTTGCCTTGAGGGATTCCAATCGGGACTGTCATGGATCACAATCCTGCGCAAACGTGAGTCATTTCGTCGGGCCTTCAAGGGGTTTGACCCAGCGACTGTTGCCCGATTCGGCCAGCGAGATATCAAGCGGTTATTGGCCGACGCATCAATCGTCCGTCACCGAGGAAAAATCGAAGCCACCATCAGCAATGCGCGGTTGACATTGTCTATGCAACAGAAGCATGAATCCCTCGCAGATCTAATTTGGTTGTTTGCCCCGGCTCGTAAACCACGGGTTCCCAAGAAACTTGCCGATCTGAAGTCAGCAACTCCCGAGTCAATCGCACTTTCCAAGGAACTCCGGGGTCGTGGATTCAAATTCGTTGGTCCGACCACTATGCACGCCGCAATGCAATCGCTCGGGCTCGTAAATGATCATCTCAGCGGATGCCATATTCGTCGAGCTTGCCAATGATCGAAGCTGCAAGGTCGAGTTTGACAATACAATTGGGAAGTGTCCGAACGCGACGTAATTGACTCTTCGCCCGAACCGGTCACAAATGACCGCATAGTTGTCGATCTACATCGTCTTGGAGTCTCGAGTGGCGACACACTGATCGTTCACTCGTCGCTGTCTGCAATTGGATATGTAATTGGCGAGGCGCAGACCGTGGTCGGCGCCCTACTGGCATCAATCGGACCATCTGGGACACTCACCATGCCGGGCCACAGCGGCGCCCTCTCCGAACCCAGTTACTGGAAAAATCCGCCCGTACCGCAGGCCTGGTGGGCAATTGAGCGAGCCACGATGCCCGCCTTCGATCTCAATCTCACTCCGCTGCGGGAAGTGGGAGTTATTCCAGAGACATTCCAACGACTTCCCGGAGTGCAACGAAGCAACCATCCACGCTTTTCACACCTGGCATACGGACCCAATGCACAATTTATTACCAATGACCACTCTCTCGGCGACGGTCTCGGCGAGCAATCCCCCCTGGCCCGACTTTATGAATGTGACGCCCGCGTGTTGTTGCTCGGAGTTCCGCATGCAAACAACACATCTCTACACCTGGCCGAGCATCGTGCCGTGTGGCCGTCGAAATCACGCACGATTCAGGGATCGCCGGTACTCGTCAATGGACGGCGCGAATGGGTCACCTATGACGAACTTGAAACCAATGCAGATGATTTCGATGCCATCGGAGAAGAACTGGCGGCCAACCAGTTGCAAACTTCCGGACTCGTTGGCTTTGCCAACTCACTCCTGATGAGTCAGCGAGCGGTGGTTGACTTCGCCGCGAACTGGATCACGCGACACCGCCGCTGACTTCAAGAAATGAATTTGCGACCTGATAGAACAGAACCATGGGTACCACACTTAAGGGACTTCGAACCGTCATCTTTCCAACGGCCGACCTTGCAGGGGCAAAGAAATGGTGGGCGAACTTTCTCGGTTTTGATCCATATTTCGATGAACCGTTTTATATTGGGTTCAATGTCGCGGGATACGAACTCGGTTTACTCCCCGACACAAATCCAACCGAGGGTGCCCTGACCTATTGGGGAGTCGACGACGTGTCGGTCGCGATCAAAACAGCAATCGGAGCAGGTGCAACCGAGCATTCTCCAGCAACCGAAGTTGGCGATGGAATCGTCACCGGCTCCATTCGTACTCCACAGGGTTCGATCGTCGGATTCATCTATAACCCTCATTTCAATCTCGGCTGAAACGCCGTTGGTACTCGGAAGCTATTGCTTGTCAGAGTGCAGTTCGTAGCGGTACACATTTGTCTCCCGCGCGACGAATCCAAGCCGCTGATACAACCGGTTCGCCTCTTCACGCGACGGCCGTGAGGTGAGATCAACGGTAATTGCACCACGCCTCTTGGCCTCTTCAAGTGCCGCACGATTCAATGCTTCACCGACTCCCCCTCCTCGTACTTCTCCATCAACAACAACATCTTCAATCCATGCCCGAAGTGCGGTGGGAATTCGAAACATTGCAAGAGTGAGAGCGCCGACAATGCGGTCATCAACTCGGGCGACAAACAGAATCGTCGCTGGCGACGAGACAATTTCTTCTAGTTGGGAACGGTTCGGAGCCGGATTCGAGTTGGACAACTGGGGAATTAGTTTTCCCATGGCCCTTACTAGTTCGTCATCTACATGATCAGCAATCTCGACGGACATGGTCATCCCCTCTACCTTGCCACATCAGATGGACTCGTCGATTGCAGCCCCAACCATCTAATTTTGAGATATGGATTCAGCGACCCTTAGTTCCACCTCACGCCATCTTGCCGCCGCTCTCGAGCCAATCGCCGGCCAGGTGTATTTCTCTCCCGAATGTCATGCCAACTATCAGGCACTCGGGTTCGGCGAGGGCCGTGGCGTGCAAGACGGGGTGGCGATGGCTAACCGTGTTGCTTATTTCACGTCGCGTGGATCGGTGATGGGACAAGTATCGGGTCATGTGGTGGCAGCCACATTTGCCGTGTTCAACCCGGACATCGTGATTCCTTCGGTCGAGGAGGGATGGAAACTTACCGACGCAACGAGTATTTGCAGCGCCCGAGATCGTGGTGCAATCGCCCAACTGGAGCGAATTCTCGGGCCATCGCCAAGGGGAGTCGACAGGGCTCAAGAGCTTTTGCAAAGAGCGGTGGATCCATTAAAAATTGAAGGCCGGGCATTGTTTGCCGGACTACGGTCTCTGGAAATGCCGAATTCGATGTTGGGTGCGACGTGGCGACTGGCCGACATGCTGCGCGAATATCGTGGGGATAGTCACATCGCGGCGTGGGTATCGGAGGGTCTCGATGCGGTGGAAGTCTGTCTGCTTACCGATGCCTTTTCTGGTCTTCCGATGCGAACCTATAGCGCGACGCGAGGCTGGCGAGCCGAACAATTTGATCCAGCAACCGAACGACTTGTGTCGCGTGGTTTACTCGACGCAAGCGGTGAAACTTTCACCACGGCTGGGCGAGAAACTAGATCACGAATTGAATTGAACACCGACAGGCAGATGGGCGCGGCAATGAACGCAATCGAGGGCGATCTCGCTGAACTCATGGAGATTTTGTCTCCGTTGGCGCAAGCGATTAAAGACGCATATGGATATCCAAAGAGAGGTCCCCAGGAGATGGCGATCGCGGCAGCAAAAACTGCTGCCGACTAGGTAGCGTTCCCGTCAGATGACGACGATGAACCAAGTTCGCTGGTTGTCTAAACCGGTTCTTAAAAACCCTACAATCGTCGCCGCTTTCACCGGTTGGAATGATGCCGCGGACGCGGCGTCAAACGCCGTGCGCAATCTGGTTGAAGGTTGGGGTGCGTTGCCACTTGCTGAGATTGATCCCGAAGAATTCACCGACTATGCAACAATTCGCCCCCATGTTCGTTTGAAGGAAGGCGGTACACGAAACATTGTGTGGCCGACGGTTGGGCTTTGGCATGTCTCTGGTGCCGGCGGGGATGTCATTTTGATGCTTGGCCCCGAGCCCAGTTTGAAGTGGCGTCTGTTCTCGGAACAGATCTTAAGCATTGCCGAACACTTCGGGACAACGATGATGCTTACGCTCGGAGCACTACTTGCCGACGTTCCCCATACGCGACCGGTGCAAATTATCGGCACGGCAATTGACACCGACCTGGTTGAGCGGTTCAATCTTCAGCGTTCTCGGTATGAAGGCCCCACTGGAATCGTCGGTGTGCTACACGACGCATGTTCTCAGGCAAGCCTTCCTTCGGCCGCCCTGTGGGCAGCGGTGCCCGCGTACGCCTCACAGGTTCCCTCTCCTAAAGCATCGTTATCACTGATGCGTCGATCTTGTGAAATTATCGGAACACCCGCCCCGGTTGCCACCGTGATGAACCTTATTGAACGCTACGAGGAACAAGTGAACTCGCTCGTCAGCGACGACGAAGATCTAGTTGCATATGTCGAGCGGCTCGAGACAATGTCCGACAATGGTATGAACCTGGACGACGAAGTTGACGACGATCAATTGCAGTTCGACTTTGCTACCGACAAAATGGACGAAGAGTCAGGCGCCGCTACTTTGATGGACGAGGTTGAGCAGTTTCTTCGTGATCAGGGCGAAGCTAAGTGAAATTTCTCACCGCACCGCGTGCAAAATCGCACGCTCTATTTCAAGGCGATGAAATGAATCGGCCACCTTTCCGCCACTAACTGTTTGCACATAAAAAGAGTCAATAACTTCATTCCCCAAAGTCTGAATTCGGGCATGCCGGATATCTAGACCGGTATCGGCAATCGCCTTCGTCATTCCTCGAAGGATCCCAATCTTGTCGGGTGCACGAACCTCGATAAATGTGGCGTTGGAAGAGGCGGTGTCGTCAAATCGAACTGATGCCGGCGCCGGTGCCTTGGCAACCAGCGTTCGCCGACGACTGTAGGTGTCGGCCCGCTCGGCCAGTCGGGCGTCAAGTGCTAATTCGTCTCGCATTGCGCGTCCCAGGTTTGCTAAAACCGGTGGCCAATCGATGATGTCTCCATCGTCAACTTGGAGGTGAAATTCCGATGCCGCCATTCCCTGTTCATCGCTGTGGGCCTCGGCGCCGAGGACATCAAGGCCATGGAGAGCCAGTACACCCGCCACTTTGCTAAATGTTCCGGGGCGATCTTGACTCACGACCGTAATTCGTTCCGCAGATACCTGGATTGCCAGCTCGCCGGCGGCCATCAATTCAAGCACTTCCGCATTTGGAAATAGTCTCCAGGTCACTTCGCGGACATCGCCCCCACCCAGCACGTGACCGACCCGCTCGACAAGTGTTGACATCAGTTCGGCCTTCCAACTTCCCCACGCCGAGACCCCTGTGGCGAGGGAGTCTGCTTCGGTCAGGGCGGCAAGCAACTCGAGCAGCACCGGACTTCGAACGGTTGCCGACACATTCGTAATAGTCGCATCATCCGAAAGATCACGGCGAGTTGCCACGTCGGGTAGCAATAGGTGGTACTCAATCATCGCCGACACCAACTCGCAATCATCGGTTGACAATCCCATCCGCGGTCCGATTTTAGAAAACAGATCGACGCCGATGTCGGTGTGATCACCCGGATATCCCTTGCCGATGTCATGAAACAACGCCCCGAGAACGAGCAGGTCTGGTCTTGTAACCCGTGCTACGAGCGCGGCGGCATTTGCCGCCGTTTGCCACAAATGTCGATCGACGGTGTAGCGATGGTAAGCGTTTCGCTGAGGTTTGCTGCGTACCGACTCCCATTCCGGTAGCAACTTGACCAGCAGATTTCGTTGGTCAAGACTTTCGATGACAGGGATGGCGTGTTCTCCTTCCAATAGGAGCGCCACAAGGTCGTCGCTGGCCCCCGCCGGCCACGGATCTGGCCACGAAGGAGTCTCCTCGCCAAGACGATCTAATGAGTCTCGATCAATTCGCACATGATGTCGTGCGGCGGCGGTTGCTACGCGCAGCATCAACGTCGGGTCGTCAGCGGGATTTGCGTCGGCGGTGAGTTGGATTGCACCGTCGTGAAGTTGCACACCGGGAGCCACGGCAACCGGGGACTTGCGAGTCGGCTCCGGGGGATCCAGGCGGGCCCAAGCCTCGTCAGCAATCCATGCGACTCGTCGTCCGGCTCCTGCAATTTTCGCCATCAAGTCATCGGCCGACGAGGCTCCAATCGATTGGGCGACTGCGTCTTGATCCTGAAGGTGCAATATATCGCCTGATCGTTTGGTAACTCGATGCAACCCGACTCGAGCTACTGTCAAGATCTCGTGACACTCGCCTAGGGCGCGTTGATCACTCGACGACACTTGAAATCCGGCGGCAATTGCCCACCACAGTGCATGAATGTCTCGCAGTCCGCCCAGGCCTTCCTTCAGATCCGGCTCCAGATAAAAGGCCACCTCGCCGGCCTCTATGTGACGTTGCAACACACGACCGTGCAACTGACTCAGCCAGCGTTTATCCGCATTTCTCACTTGGGAATGTGTCTCAGCAATGAGCGAAGTCGCAAATGAAGCGTCTCCGGCAAGTACTCGCGCCGTCATCATTGATGTCGCCACATCAAGATCATCGGAACAGATTCTCAGAGTTTCTTTGCGGGTCCGTACGCCATGACCAAGTTTGAGTTTGCTATCCCAAATCGGATACCAAACTTTGCCGGCAAGTTCGTCGATGGCTCGACACGAATCGTGAACGATAATCAGGTCTAAATCGCTGAATGGCGCGAGTTCTCTGCGACCATATCCACCTACGGCCAAAAGAGCGACACCGCTGGTCACCCGAAGTTGGCTACAGGCATCGTAGAAAAGATCCTCTAGCCAATCATCGGTCAGTTCGGATAACGCTGTGCACAGTGCCGGACCTTGCAGTTCGTTGCGGCTGATGATTTCCGAGCGTTCTTGGGCGAATCGAATGAGCCCGGTGCCGTGCCGAAACTCTGTGTTAGGCATCGAGAATTTCAAGTCGAATGCGCTTGTTTCCCTTGCCCTTGTTCTCCGTCTTCAACACCTTGATCCGACCAACCTCGGCTGTGGAGCGAACATGGGTTCCACCATCGGCTTGCTTGTCGAGGCCGACAATGTCGACGACGCGAATCTCTTTTACGCCTTCGGGAATCAAATTTACCTTCGTGCGGATGAGATCTTGATCGGCGACCGCCGTGTCACGGGGAAGGAACGACACTTCAATTGGATAGTCAGCGGCTAGCGCAACATTGACTAGTCGCTCGACGGTGCCGGCGAAGCCCTCTGGCAGGGGGTCGAACTCGAAATCCATTCGAGCGCTTAGCGGTTCCATATTTCCGCCCGTTACGGGAACATGCCACTCATTCCAGATCACACCACACAGCACATGCAACGCCGTATGAGTGCGCATCAGCGAGTAGCGCCGATTCCAGTCGATGGAAACGTTCACAGTGTCACCGAGAACTGGCAACACACCTTCGAGTGTGTGCCATACGAGTGAGCCTTCCTTTTTCACATCGATGACGGGAATCCCATTCATTTGACCAGTGTCATTTGGCTGTCCCCCGCCGGTCGGATACATCGCAGTTCGGTCTAGGGCTACTGCAGATTCGCGCACATCAATGACGCGAGCGTCGAAGAACTGTAGATATGCATCGCGGAGGTAAAGAAGTTCGGTAAGCATCCAGCTAACCGAATTCCAATATGCCTAAAGGCTTAGAACAAGTTCTTCGATTGGAGTCACCATGCCAACATAAAAAGTGCCGAAGTCGGCATACTTGGCCGAGGCTTCATCGAATCGCATTGTGTAAACAACATCTTTCAGGTCATCGGGGTGCACTCCGAAAAGTGTCACTCCCCATTCGTAATCGTCAACACCGGCAGAACCGGTCACGAGTTGAGTAATTCGGCCCGCGAATGTTCGGCCACTCTGCCCATGTTCCATCATTAACTCGCTGCGCTTTTCAAACGGAAGGGTGTACCAATTACTTTCAGGATCCCGTCGTTTCGACATCGGATAGAAGCACCATGCCAATTTTCCAGCAGGCGGCAACTGGGGGTACAGGCGCGCATTGAGCATCTCTTGAGGGACATGTGACGAATACTCACTTACCTCGGTGAGCGATACGTAGCTATCGGCGACAATAACGCCTGATTGCTGGAGCGCCGATTGAAACTTTCGCAAGTCACGAAGGTCGGAGGCGATGGCCATGAATGCCAGATCACATTTATGACCGAGCATCGACACCGATACAACTTGAACCCCCGTTGCCTGAGCGTGCTTTACTGCCGTAACGACGGCTTCCGCATCAAAGTCAAACGCGGGATGGCAGAATAAATGCAAAACGGCCATTCCGGTGGCGGGCGAAAGCGGCTCACTCATTATTTGTCAGGTTACCGCTGCTGTACCGCAGCGCCAGATCCGAACGATGGCTTAGTAATCTTCCATCCCGCCACCCGGCATCGGCGAACTTGCCTCTTCAGGCTTGTCGGCAATCACGACTTCGGTGGTCAGAAACAGTGCCGCAATTGACGCTGCATTTTGTAATGCCGAGCGTGTCACCTTGGCCGCATCGATGACCCCAAGTTTCACAAGATCCTCATAAACGCCAGTTGCGGCATTCAAACCCTCGTTGCCTTTGAGGTTGCGAACCTTTTCCACGACAACGCCGCCTTCTAGACCAGCATTTTCGGCGATTTGCTTGAGGGGTGCTTCAAGTGATTTAGCCACCAAACGTGCGCCGGTTGCTTCGTCGCCTTTGAGCGAATCGGCTACCTTCAAAACCGCTGCCTGTGAACGCAGTAGCGCTACTCCTCCACCTGGAACGACACCTTCCTCGATGGCCGCCTTGGTCGTACTGACAGCATCCTCAATGCGATGCTTCTTTTCCTTCAACTCGACTTCGGTGGCTGCGCCAACCTTGAGTACCGCTACGCCACCGGACAGTTTTGCCAGGCGCTCTTGCAGTTTCTCGCGGTCGTAATCGCTGTCAGTGTTTTCGATTTCCGTCTTGATCTGGCTAATTCGACCCTTGATGTCAATGTCCGTGCCCGCGCCTTCGATGATCGTGGTCTCGTCCTTAGTCACGACAATTTTCTTCGCCCGACCAAGTAAATCAATCGTTGCATTCTCAAGCTTGAGACCAACCTCTTCGCTGATTACCTGACCACCGGTGAGGATGGCGATGTCTTGCAGCATGGCCTTGCGGCGATCGCCAAAACCTGGGGCCTTTACGGCGACGCTCTTAAAGGTGCCGCGAATCTTATTGACAACTAAAGTTGCCAGTGCTTCTCCCTCGATGTCTTCGGCGATGATCACGAGTTGGTGACCACCCTGCATTACTTTTTCAAGCACCGGGAGTACATCACGCACCGAGGCGATCTTGCCCCCGACGAGTAGCACATAGGCATCGTCGATCACGGCTTCCATTCGATCGGTGTCGGTGACAAAATACGGCGAGATGTATCCCTTGTCGAAGCGCATCCCTTCGACTAGATCCATCTCCATGCCAAAGGTTTGACTCTCTTCGACGGTGATCACACCGTCCTTGCCCACCTTGTCAATTGCCTCCGAAATCATGGCGCCTATTTCCTCATCGGCGGCCGAGATCGACGCAACTTGGGCGATCTGTGACTTCGAATCAACATCCTTCGCCAGACTCTTGATGCTGGCGACAGCTGCATCGACGGCGGCTTCGATTCCTTTTTTCAGGCTCATCGGGTTAGCTCCGGCCGCGACGTTTCGCAAACCCTCTCGAACCATCGCCCAGGCCAGCACGGTTGCGGTCGTCGTTCCGTCACCGGCTACATCGTCCGTCTTTTTGGCCACTTCCTTAACTAGTTCTGCGCCAATTCTCTCGTACGGATCCTCCAGCTCGATTTCCTTGGCGATTGACACGCCGTCATTGGTGATCGTCGGTGCGCCCCACTTCTTGTCAAGCACGACGTTGCGCCCTTTTGGCCCGAGGGTGACGCGAACCGCATCGGCCAATTTATTCATTCCGTTTTCGAGTCCGCGACGCGCGACTTCGTCAAATGCGATGATCTTTGGCATGAGATTCCTCCAGAAAACGTGGATATATCGTTATGGGTATGGCGTTAGCACTCTACCGCCGAGACTGCTAAATCAAACCGTGGTGTAGACCAACACGGCGCTAGCGGATCCGCTGCAAAATCACGTCGGTGCGAGTTTCGGAGGCACCCTCCCGTTGTAACCAGCGCAACAGGGTATCCAAACCCGCCGTTCCATCACAGGCAACGGCGAGTGTCACATCTGATTCGCCCGTGACATGTGCGGCCCACAGCACATCGTCTCGTTTCACAAGTGCATCGTCGAAGCCTTTTGAATGTGCCATTCGTGCATTAATCACCGCTTCCAACGAGCGACCTAGGGAGGCCTGATTGATCCGGGCACCAAAGCCCGTAATGACACCGGCTCGGGTCAACCTGCGGACGCGGTCGGATACGGCGTTGGGGGAGAGGTGGACCCGATCACCAAGCGCCTGCCATGGGATTCGACCGTCAGTTTGAAGAACACTGAGGATTTCGCGGTCAATATGATCAATTACCACTTTTTCAACGGCCATAGTGCGATCCTAGCGAATACATCCGCAGTTTCGGCGGTCGTTTTGCGGCCACAATCAATGTCATGAACAACGAATCCATGTGGACGTGGATCCTTCTCGGATGTGAACTTGTCGGCATCTCCGGCATGCTTCTCGTGGGCGCCCGCAAATGGTGGGGATGGGCCCTCGTCCTGGCACATTCCATGCCCTGGCTCGCCTATTCAATTGTGTTCCACAAACCGGGTTTCATCGCCATGAGTGTGATGTGGATCGGAACTCACGCCCGCAATATGCACGTGTGGCGTAAGAGCAACGTGTCAACAGCATCTATCGAGACGATTCCCAACAAATCCGAAATTGATCTAGTGGCCGCCTAGAACAATGATCAGCCGCCGGCAACAGCAGGAATGATTGACACAGTTTCTCCGGCTGGAACCGCGGTGTTGAGACCATCCAGATAACGGACGTCATCGTCGGCAACAAAGAGATTGACGAACTTGTGCAATTTGCCATCCCCATCAAATAAGCGATCGGCAAATCCGGGGTGAGCGGCGTCAAGATTCTTCAAGACTTCCGCAAGTGTTGCACCTTCGACAACAACAGTGGAGACGCCGCCCGATAGTGGGCGCAATGTGGTTGGAATTCGCACGGTAACGGTCATGACCGAAACGCTATCCGTCAGACATCCCGCCACGACACGAAGTTGGCAAGTTCGGCTAGAGAATCGCGAGCGTCTTGGGTAATCAGCGCAACTCGAGCAGCGGCCAGCGCACTTTCGGTGAGCTTGGCAATGTGTCCCTCCAACTCGGCGAGAGCTCCGGTTTCAATTATCACCCGTTGAACATCGGCGACTTGGGAATCGGCAAGCTGCGTTGTACCGACGAGATCTAATACCTTTCGTTGTTGATCATTGGCCAGCGCGATTGCAATTGATAAGAGAGGTGTCGGCTTTCCCTCTCGCAGGTCATCACCGACGGGCTTTCCGGTGTCGGCGGTTTTGCCAAATGCGCCGAGAATGTCGTCGCGCATCTGAAATGCATCACCCAACGGGAGACCGTAGTCAGATAACGAAGTCAGTATTTTGGCCGACCTCTCGGGGTTGGCAAGCATGGCGCCTAGGTGGAGGGGGCGTTCGATGGTGTACTTGCCGCTTTTATAACGACTGATTCGCTCGGCCTTGGTGCGTTGTCGTTCGCGCTGGGCAGTCCCAATTAGGTCGAGATACTGACCAATATTGAGCTCGATGCGAAGCTCATTCCAGATGCTCCATACCTGAGGGGGAGCACCAACCAGTAGTTGGTCGGCATACACAAAGGCCAAATCGCCCACCAAGATGGCAACACCTTCACCGAAGCGACGTGACTCGCCGGCCCAATCACTTGCTTCATGCTGTTGAGTACTTTTCGTGTGTGTCGTCGGTGCGCCTCGGCGCGTGGCGGAGCCATCCATGACGTCATCATGAAATAAGGCAAATGCGTGCATCAGTTCAAGTGCCGCACCGGCATCTATTACTCGACTATCGCCTGGGTCACCGCCCGCACCGACAAATCCCACAAAGCAAAACGCCGATCGGAGGTGCTTCCCGCCTAGTAAAACTAATCGGCTCAGCTCTTGGAACGGCTGGGCCAAGTCCGGCTCAAATTTCGACCATCGCTGAGTTTCGGCTTCCAGAATATTTCGTAGTCGGTCGTCAACCCGACCTGCGATTTGCCCAACGAATGGGGGTGCGACAACCACGGCGGCAGGCTTAGTCTGCGTCAAGATGGGCAACGACTTCTTCGATTCGTAAGCGGGCGTTGCCGATGCGCTCGCGACACAGCTCAATCAAGGTAGAAGCGCGCTGCACATGCTGGGCCAAGGTGTCGACATCGACATCGTCGCCCTCAATCTCGTTAAGAATATTTTCTAATTCGGCTAGCGCTTCGGCATAGCCAATTTGTTTTTCAGTAGTCATTAAATTCCTGCTTTCTTGGCCTTTTGCCGAACTCTATTCCGCGGTGGTGCGCCCATGACAACACTTACGCTGTTTACGGTGCTTGTTGCCGACCCATCGGCGAATGATGTTACAAGCTTGTCACCGGTCAAAATCTGGGTACTGCTTCGCACGGTCTGACCACCTGTGGTTCGAGTGACGCTCCAACCACGTGCCATCGTGTTCACCGGATCTAATACGCGCAATCGATCGGACGCCGCATCGATATATCGGGACGCAGAAACCAGCACATCGAATGGTCGACGCCGAATTCGGTCATTTGCAATACTCAATGAAGTTGATGCCCGTTGCAGAGCATCCACGATTCGATTCTTGACCTGACCGGCTCGTTCATTCAGTCTGCGTTCAGCATTGTGAAGTTGCGTGGTGGAGGAAATCGCGATTCCTCGCCAATTCTCCTCGATGGAGTCCACATATTTGTGCACTAATTCACCAATCGCCGCCGCACATGCGGTCGGAGTCTTGAAGGATTTGCTGGCTACTTCATCGGCCACACTGATATCAATTTCGTGACCAATGCCCGTAAAAACCGGAAGGCGACAGTGGGCGATTGCGGCGGCAATTTCGTGGGTATCAAATGCCAGCAAGTCGGTACGCGACCCACCTCCGCGAACAATCATGATCACGTCAAGATCGTCGCGTTGGCCCAATTTGCTCAGTGCGGTTATTACGGTTGGCACAGCTTCGTCGCCCTGGACGCGAACATCATAAACCGACACCTGAAATCCGAACCCCGAATTCTCGAACTCGTGCAGCGCGTCGGCATGCGCTGCACTCCCAACACTCGTAATCAGCCCCACGCGGAGGGGAACAAGTGGCACGGGCAGATTCCGATTGGCGTCGTATAAACCCTGTTCCTTGAGAACTCGAATTACCTCGTCTCGTTGACCGGCCAGATCGCCGAGCGTGAATCGAGGGTCGATATTGCTGACTTTGAAACCGAAACTTCCTCGCTGCGGATAGATATCCGGAGTACCAAATATTCGCACCTTGATGCCATCGGCGAGTTCAAGGCGATGCTGGGCCATTAGCGGTCTTAGTCGCGCCATGTTGCCTTGCCAAATCGAGATGCTTAGCGCTGCTTTGCTGTCCGAAGTGCGCTCGACCAAATTGAAATAGACGTGCTTTCCACGTCCGTTGAAGCCCTCGATCTCACCCTGAACCCACAAGCCATCACCAAAGGACTGACGAAGCACGCCGTTGACGATTTCGATGAATTGACCCACTGTCAATGTCGGTTCGCTCACCGGCCGGGGATCAGAGTCGAAACTAAGCGAGCTTTGTTGCACTACGGACCTGCCGGGGTAAATATTCCACCCGCTCGTACCTGCGATGCGTACAGCCTGTCGAGATTCATAAGTTCGTCATGTGTCCCTTGTTCCGCGACCGAACCACCGTGCAACACAATGATTCGATCGGCATCTCGAATCGTAGACAATCGGTGTGCGATGACAATTGCGGTGCGATTGCGCATCGCTGCTTCCAATGCTTGTTGGACCAGCACCTCTCCTTCATTGTCCAGATGGCTGGTGGCCTCGTCCAGAATCATCACCGCCGGATTTTTAAGCAACAGACGGGCAATCGCCAATCTTTGCTTTTCACCTCCGGAAAGTCGATATCCGCGCTCGCCAACCACCGTGTCGTAGCCATCGGGTAGCGATGCAATGATGTCGTGAATGTGGGCCGCTCGACATGCCGTCGCCATTTCGTCGTCGGATGCATCAACTTTGGCGTATTGCAAATTGGAACGAATTGTCTCGTGAAACATATGCGAATCCTGGGAAACCACACCGATCACCGCGTGCAGCGACTCGGCGGTGATATCTCGCACATCGTGGCCATCGAGTCGGACGACTCCTGCGGTGACATCGTAGAGACGGGCGGTCAACATCGCCACGGTAGTTTTACCTGCACCGCTGGCACCAACTAGGGCAACGGTCTCGCCGGCCGCGACGGTGAACGAAACATCGGCTAGCGCATCTACATCCGGATCTGTCCCATGCATGACCCCAGCAAGTTCAAGCGAGGCGATCGACACCGAAGCACCCGGTGGAAAACGAAATGAAACGTGATCAAAGGTCACTTCGCCGCGAGGATTGACCAAATCGACGGCACCTGGACGATCGACAATGGCCACTGGTGCATCCAAGACCTCAAATACGCGCTCAAAACTGACTAACGCCGTCATCACATCAAGCCGCGCGTTTGTAAGCCCGGTGAGCGGCTGGTATACGCGTTGAACATATGCGGCCATTGCCACCAACGTCCCGATCGTAATATGCCCGGACACGACCATGAATGCCCCGATCCCATAGATTGCCACCGCTCCCAATGCCCCGACCAGGCCAAGAGCGACAAAAAACACTCGGCCATACATTGCCGAAGTAATGCCGATGTCGCGAACTCGGGCCGCACGAGAACTGAAACTGCGAACTTCACTTTCATGTCGCCCGAACAGCTTTACCAACAGCGCCCCTGACACACTCAGTCGTTCGGTCATCTGAGTGTTCATTTCCGCATTCAACCCCATCTGCTCCCTGGCAATCGACTGCAGTCGGACTCCTACGCGCCTGGCGGGAATGACGAACACCGGCAATACCACCAAGGCAATCAAGGTAAGGCGCCACTCGAGGGCCAACATTGCGATCAGTGTCGTGGTCAGAACGATCACATTCGATACGACACTGCCCAATGTTCCGGTAACAGCGGTCTGAGCACCAATCACATCGTTGTTCAGGCGACTGATGAGAGCTCCGGTTTGGGTGCGAGTGAAAAATGCAATCGGCATACTCTGGACCTTGTCGAATAATGCCGCCCGCAAATCAAATATCAGACCCTCGCCGATTCTGGCCGAATACCAACGTTGAACGACCTGCAACAGAGCATCGATAAGTGCCGCAGCCACGAGGATGATTGTGAGCACGACGATTAGGTGCTTGTCGCCGGTTGGAATCGCCCGATCAACAATCGATCGAAACATCAGGGGCGGCACCAGTGCCACCAATGCAGAAACCACAATTGACGCCAGAAAGCCCGTGATTGCTGACGAATAGGGCCGAGCAAACCGACCGACACGACGTAGCGAGGACTTGCTAACGGTCGTTCCTTCTATGGCTGATTTATCGCTCGGCATGAGCATATGAGGATTCATTCTCATGTCGTCAGGCTAAAGCCATATGCGTCCGACCATGCCATCTCGTATGCTAAATCGGTGCGCAACTTGCAACGCCTGTCAAAATTTAGGACACATTGCGCAGCGGTCGTCTGTTGTGGAGTTGTGCTCGCCGCGTGCGGATCTTCATCCGATGATTCTGGCTCGTCGACAACACTTGTCAGTCCCGACACTATTCCAACCGAGTATGTACCCCAACCAATTGAATGGCGAACCTGCGACAGCGCGGCAGCACCGTCCAACATCACCTGCGGTTTTATCGAGGTCCCATTCGACTACGACAACCCCGATCTAGGTTCCTTTGTCCTGTTTGTCAAGCGACGTGCGGCGGCCGATACGACATTGCGCGTTGGTTCGCTTCTGGTCAACCCCGGCGGACCTGGTTTTGGTGGAAGCTCGCTCGCCGAGGATGCGCAGTTCTATTTCAGTTCGACGCTTCTCCAATATTTCGACATCATCGCTTGGGATCCGCGCGGAACTGGAGACTCGAGCCCGGCCGTTGACTGCGTAGATCAATACGACCAGTACTTTGGTCTCGACTCTCCACCGGATACTCCCGCGGA
>JBDSKN010000043.1:0-9942 GCA_039916865.1 Ilumatobacteraceae bacterium | reverse complement strand
TTGCCATCGCCGAGATCGAGACTTACATTCATCCATTCGCTGGCGCGTGCAAGCGGTGGGATCGGATCGGAAACATTATCGTTCGGGTCGAGCGCCTGGGGCTTGAAGTCGGCAAGTTCGGGCAATGTCACCGGCAATTCGCTTGCCGGCAAGGCAATCGGTTGGTCGTCGGCGTCGTAGACAATCGGGAACGGCTCGCCCCAATACCGCTGTCGCGAAAATAGCCAGTCGCGCAACTTGTAGGTAACTGCGAATCGACCATGACCGTGTTGCCCCAACCACGAGTTAGTCATAGCGGCGGCTTCGGCGACGGTGCGGTCGCCATTTAAATTGAGCGACTCATTGCTCGAGTTGGTGTAGATTCCCTCACCGATATAAGCGCTGAGCCATGTGTCACAATCGCCAGATTTCTCTATGCCTTGATTCACAAACCATTCCGCGTTCGGCATTTGGGTGGCAATAATTGGCAGGTCATATTTTCGTGCAAACTCAAAGTCGCGCTGATCGCCCGATGGCACTGCCATGATTGCTCCGGTTCCGTAGCCCATCAGCACGTAGTCGGCAATCCAGATAGGAATAAGCGATCCATTCACAGGATTGGTCGCATATGAGCCACTGAATACGCCTGTCTTGGACCGCGAGTCGTCCTGGCGGTCAAATTCCTTGAGTGACGCCGCGTTGACGCAATACGCATCGACCTCGCGTTGCTGTTGCGGGATGGTCAGCGTCGCAACGAATGGATGTTCCGGTGAGAGCGCCATGAAGGTTGCGCCAAACAGGGTGTCGGGGCGAGTGGTAAACACCTCGATCGGTCCGGCCGGGGAAGCGAACTGCACAAGTGCGCCCTCGCTTCGGCCGATCCAGTTGCGTTGCATGATGATGATTGGCTCGGGCCAATCCAAGCGATCTAGATCGTGCAACAACCTGTCGGCGTATTTCGTAATCCGTAAAGTCCACTGGCGCATGGTGCGCTTGAACACCGGATAGTTGCCAATATCGCTTCGACCTTCATTCGTAACTTCCTCATTGGCCAATGTTGTGCCGAGTCCCGGGCACCAATTGACTGGCGCCTCGGTGAGATACGCAAGTCGAAAGGTGCTGAGAACTTCTTGACGCGCCATCTTGTTGAGCGACGACCATGCCCCTAGATTCGGTTGGCGAGCGCCGGACTCAAACTCGGCGACCAACTCACTTATTGGTCTCGCCCGGTCCTGCGTTTCGTCGTACCACGAGTTAAAGATTTGTAGAAAAATCCATTGCGTCCAGCGGTAGTAATCCTCGTCGGTGGTGCTAACGCTGCGTCGCGCATCGTGCCCAAGACCAAGCCGACGCAATTGGCGTCGCATGATATTGCAATTCGACTCGGTGTTTACCCTCGGGTGGACACCGGTGGCAATTGCGTGCTGTTCGGCCGGCAAGCCAAAACTGTCGTAGCCGAAAGCATGTAAAACGTTGTATCCGGTCATGCGCTTGTAACGCGCAAACACATCGGTGGCGATATAGCCAAGGGGGTGGCCTACATGGAGCCCAGCACCGGAGGGGTAAGGAAACATGTCGAGAACGAAGAGTTTCCGTCGTCCAGCGACCTTGGCCGGCTCTGCCAGGGGACCGGCGGTGTTAGGTGCTTCGAAGGTTCCGCGACTCTCCCAATAGTCCTGCCATTGAACCTCAATGGTGTTGGCCATTGTCGCCGTGTAGCGAAAGCGAGGAATCTTTGATCGTGAATCAGACATAACATAACTATCGTAGATGACTCACCCAGCCGTATTCCGGTTGATTGATCGGTCCGAGACAGGAACAGCAACATGCCACGACAGCAACGTCGCTCCACGGGAAAATCGAGCAATACCCGCAAACACAGCTACCCACGTGCGGCCCGAGTCAGCGAAACAGTGCGCGAGGTTATCGCTGATGAACTCGTGCGCATAGACGACGAGCGACTGACTCTGGTAACCGTCACTTCGGTCGACGTCGACGCGGAAATGAATCGCGGAATCGTTTACTTCGACTCCTTGGAGGGCGTCGAAGGCGACGAGCAGATCCTCAAGGTGCTAGGCGAACATCGAAAACGCTTGCAGTCGGCGATTGCCAAACAAGTTCATGCTCGACGCACGCCAATTCTCGAATTTCGACCAGATGATGCGATCAGGGCCGCCGAACGCATCGATGAAGTCTTGCGCAATGATCCAATGCGGACACGCAATCACGACGAATCTGTGGAGTAATAGGCGTGGCCAAACGCCGACCGCCCACAATCCATGGTCTTGCGATAGTAGACAAACCCGCAGGGGTCACGAGCCACGACGTAATCAATCAATTGCGCAAGCATCTCGGTGAACGCCGAATTGGACACGCGGGAACGCTAGATCCAGATGCGACGGGCGTATTGCTCGTTGGAGTTGGGTATGCGACACGCCTGCTTCAGTTTCTGGGTGGGCTGGACAAGACCTACACGGGTGAAATTGTCCTCGGCACCGAAACGAACACGCTCGATTCATCCGGGACCGTTACTGCCACATTCGATATGAGCGATGTAACCCTGCAACAGGCGCGTGATGCGGCGCGCCAACTCACAGGTGAAATTTTGCAAGTTCCGCCCATGGTTTCGGCGCTGAAAATTGGCGGCAAGCGACTACATGACCTGGCGCGTCAGGGAATCGAAATTGAGCGTCAAGCGCGGCCGGTAACGGTTTACGAATTTGAGGTCTCGGAAGGCGGCGAGACGGGAGCCCTCCGTCTCAAAGTTCGCTGTTCCGCCGGTACCTATGTGCGCACATTGGCCGCTGACCTCGGCGGATTATTGGGTGGTGGGGCCTATCTGCGAAATTTACGCCGAGTCGCAGTTGGTGAGTTCGACGAGTCGCAAGCGCACCCACCGGACGATGTTCAAATGTTGCCGGCCGTGACGGCCGTTCGAGATCTGACTCAAGTAGTAGTCGATGATGAAACCGCGGCAATGATTCGCAACGGTCGTGTACTTGAACGATGGGTCGGGCAACCACCGTGGGCAATTTTGGACGGTCTCGGTGCACTTCTCGCCGTTTATGAACCATTCGGTGATGGTCAATCTAAGCCGGTTGTGGTTTTGGCCGAAGCGATAGCGTGACACAAATGCGAATATTGCGCGAACTTCCCAATTCGCATGACGAAGTGAAAAATGCCAACCGCACCGTCGTCACTATCGGCGCATACGACGGTGTTCATCTTGGCCATCAGGCCGTGATCCGTCAGGTTCGGGACAAAGCGAGCGAACTTGGCTGTGACAGCGTGGTGGTGACGTTTGATAAACACCCGGCCGCCGTGGTTCGTCCAGAGTCGGCACCCAAATTACTCACAGACATTGAACAGAAACTCGAACTGCTGGAGGCCACCGGAGTTGACACAACATTCATTGTTGAATTTACCGAGGAGCAAGCCCACGAGGATCCGGCGGATTTTGTGCGTCGAGTTCTTGTGCATGGGCTTGGAGCGCGACTTGTAGTCGTCGGTGAAGATTTTCATTTTGGGTACCAGCGCAAGGGCAACGTGGCTATGTTGCGCGAACTTGGCAAAGTTTACGATTTTGAAGTTGCGCCGATCCGACTGATTCCAAGGTCGGATGGGAGCAACGAACCAGTAAGTTCGACGGCCATCCGACGCGCCCTCGCTGAAGGAAAAGTTGAAATTGCCACTCAAATGCTTGGGAGACATTTTGAAACCCGCGGTGTAGTGGTAAGCGGAGACAATCGGGGGAGCCAGATTGGATTTCCCACCGCCAACATTGAGGTGCCAAACGAAATGATCCTGCCCCTCGATGGTGTGTATGCCGGGCACTGCACTCTCGCCGACCGAACATACTATGAATGTGCGATAAATCTTGGTCGTCGTCCAACCTTCGTTCCGCACGGGACTTATTCGATTCTTGAGGCGCACCTGCTCGACTTTGAGGGCGATTTATACGGCCAGAAACTACGGGTGTCATTCGAGCACTTTTTACGTAGCGAGCGGAAATTTGAAAACCTAGATGCGCTCAAGACTCAACTCGCCACCGATGTTGCCAATGCTCGTGCGCTATTGACAACCTGATGCGCTAGAGATGCGCTAGAGACCCGAGCGCGTGGTCGCAGCCCCTATTTGTTGGCCACCGCACGCGCTCTAGCGTCGCCATACAACGTGGTCCGCTGGCGCAACGTACGACCGAGTGGCGCAACGATTTCGCCGAATGCCTCCTCGGTCATTTCTTGACCATGGCTGGCACCCGCCGACCGCGAAATGTTCTCGTTCATCAGCGTTCCGCCGAGATCGTTGCAGCCGGCTTGCAGTAATTGTGCGGCGCCCTGCTGACCGATCTTGGTCCATGACACCTGAATATTGTCGATCAATCCGTGGTATGCAATTCGAGCGATGGCATGCATCAACAGAGTTTCACGAAATGTAGGCCCGCGACGCGCCTTGCGTTGGAGATAGATGGGTGATGCCATGTGTACAAATGGCAGGCCAACGAATTCGGTAAACCCACCTGTTTCTTTTTGCAAGTCTCGCGTGCGAACTATGTGTTTTGCCCACGACTCTGGATGCTCGACCGATCCGAACATGATGGTGATGTTGGAACGCAAACCTATTCCGTGGGCCACGCGGTGACATTCCAACCACTCTTCGGAATTAATTTTGTCTGGACACAAAATCGCCCGTACATCATCGTCTAGAATTTCGGCCGCGGTACCTGGAAGCGAGGCAAGTCCTGCTTCCTGCAATCGAATGAGATATGACTCGAGTGGTTCGCCAAGTCGGCGCGCACCTTCCGTTACTTCGAGTGCCGTAAAGCCGTGAATGTGCATTCCCGGGACGACATCCTTGACTGCCTGCGCCACATGGATGTAATAGTCGCCGTCGAAATTGGGATGAATACCACCTTGAAGTGTGACCTCGGTAGCGCCAAGATCCCATGCTTCTTTGGCCCGGCCGGCAATATCGTCCAGCGTGAGTAAATACGGAGTCCCGCGTAAGTTGAGACTTAGCGGTCCTTTGGAGAAACCACAGAACTTGCACTTGAAAGTACAGACGTTGGTGTAGTTGATATTGCGGTTGTGCACCCACGTCACGGTGTCGCCGTTTACCTGTTCGCGTAACTGGTTGGCATAGCGGGAGATGGCGACGACTTCAGGTCCTCTGGCCCGAAATAGTGCAACAATTTCTTCTGCGCCAATTTCCTCACCGTGCTGATGACCGCGAAGGATTTCGCTAACTCGACCGCTCGAGCTTGCGACACTATCTTGGCTAACCAACACCGGCGGCGCTTGAGTAGCGCCCGAATACCACTGTGTTGATCGATGTCCAATGAGCACGACCTCAGCGCCATCGTGCACAACATCGGCCGCGGTTACCTTTTCGGGCCACATTTGACCTGGGTCGTCGCGACCTAGCCCTTCGGAATCGGCCCGATCCATCACCGCAAAATGCAGCGACTTATCGAGCCAAGTGTTTGGGGCATTCACAAACTCTGGATAGATGGTGAGTCGCGGAGCAAGCACCTTGGCGCGATTCTCGGTAACAAGACGGAGGCTTTCAAGGGCCGGCCACGGACGCTCGGGGTTTACATGGTCTGCTGTCACCGGCGACACTCCGCCCCAGTCATCGATGCCGGCATCGAGCAGAACGCCAAAGTCGTCGCTCAGGTTTGGTGGAGCCTGGAGGTGAATCTCGGGCGGCAGAATTAGTCGCGCCGCCGCGATTGACCACAGGTATTCCTCCTGCGGGCACGGCGCGGCATGCTGCATAATCGTCAACGGCTTGGGTAAAAAATTCTGCACAATTACTTCTTGCACATGACCAAACTCGGCGTGCGATGCGGCGATTGCCGCGAGGGCATCGATGCGATCCTGGCGAGTCTCGCCGATGCCGACCAATATCCCCGTCGTGAACGGAATCCGTAGTTCACCGGCGAAACGGAGCGTGTCGAGACGACGTTGGGGTTCCTTGTCCGGTGCACCGCGATGACAGTCCAAATCATTACGCAGGGACTCGAGCATCATTCCTTGCGACGGAGAGACGGGACGCAGCATCGCCAGCTCGTCGCGAAACAGGGCGCCGGCGTTGGCATGGGGGAGTAAACCGGTCTCCTTGAGTACAAGTTGCGCCATTTCATGCACGTAGTGCACGGTGCTGTCATAGCCGTGCTCACTTAGCCAAACGCGGGCAACCTCGTAGCGCAACTCGGGTCGTTCGCCAAGCGTGAAAAGCGCCTCGTGACAGCCCATTTTTGTACCCCGCGTAGCAATGGCCAACACTTGATCCGGAGAAAGATATGGCTGCTCTAGTCGCGCCGGCGGTTGAGCAAACGTGCAATAGCCGCATTTGTCGCGACACAACATGGTGAGCGGAATAAACACCTTCGGCGAATATGTAACTCGAGTGCCGTGGGCCCCGTCTCGAACATCTCGAGCGTCGCTCATCAAGTCTTCAAGCGACGACGAAAGTAGGTGCTGGCGTAACGACAACGTGACCCTCCCTGGGTTTTTACGTAAATCTGCTTGCCAGCGCTCGACCAACTTCGGTCACCATGAAGAAGTGAAAGGGAAGGTGACCCCGTTGTGACTGTCGTGCACTTTCTACCGTAGCGCCTGCCGACTTACTCGACACTGTTGAGGGCTATTGATCAACATCGGCAAGGCTCGACCTTGCCAACTGGGGAATCGCAATTCGTGACTCGCCATCCGGATATCCAACTGTGAGTTGGCGAGTTTGTGGGTCGAGCACCAGGGACCATCGATCTTCGTGCACATTGCGGTGATGAGTGGCACAAAGTGGAACCAGATTCGTCAGGTCGGATCGACCTCCATCGCGCCAAAAGCGAATGTGATGAGGTTGGCATCGATTAATTGAGATGTGGCAATTTGGAATAGCGCAATGTGTATACATGGCGCCTATGGCAAGACGTTGGTATCTAGAAGCCAGTCGTGAACTTCGACCAATGTCGAGGACCACGCCCTTCTTGCCTAGTACGACGGGAATGATCTCTGCTTCACAAGCCATCCGCCGGACGGTCTCCAATGGAAGTTCGGTCTCGAAGCCGGAGTGCAATACCGAATGCTCGTGAAGGCCGTCCACCAGAGTTAGATAGTCAATGACTATCGAAACTTCGGCGCGAGAATTTGGTGATGAGCGAGATTCACCGTCCACCAAAGCTGTTCCGTCCACAATTGCGACCAAGGCAAGTGCGGTCAGGTGTCCTTGCTTACGGTCATCTATTGGACAGTTGTCAGGTATAGCACCGTGAAACAGCTGTTCCACGGTTTGTTCAATTCGTCCAATTACTCGCAATCCAGATTCTGGGTCGAGTCTTCCGTGCAGATGAATCATTCCTGAATCGCGATCCACCCAATGTTGCAATAAGGCGTCGCGACGCTGGCGCTCGAGTTTGGCGGCTCCACCGTCGTTGTGAATGCGGGCAACTTCATGTTTGATCGCTCGGGCAAAGTTGTCGGGCGTGGTGTGAGTGGCAATAGTGTTCAACCACTCACCACGCTTCGAAAGTTGGAATGACTCCAGCGGATCGAGTTGGTGCAGAGTTCGCGCCATGACATCAAGGTGGGCGGACGAGATTTGACCGGAGGCAAACACTTTGGCTAGATCGGGAAATTGATCAAGAGTGGACGCCCGTTGCATTTCCCGATACGCGTCGTAACGAGAGGTCTTTCCGGTCGTGGCCAGCATATGTTGTGGATTAATGCTGGGAGATTGTGAAGCAAGCTGTTGGAGTCTGCGAGTGAGGTCTATCTTCCGCTGATCTACCCAAGTTTGAATTGAGGCGATGTCACCAAGGGCTTCACGAATTTCGTTTTCGCCGAATCCAGAAAGATCTGACGAATCAAGACGAGTTATGATCTCTGAAAAATCTACCGTCACCTGCATACCGACCCCTGTTAGTGAAAGTTCAGATCAAAAATCAGTCCGAACCGGGGAAGGAACGTGATGGCACCTTAAATATGGGGTGTCACACGGTTTGTACTCTCGCTGGGTGGGGAACTACTTAGTCAACGCGGTGTGAAGCGGGTAGTACGTCCGGTTTGGCACGACACCGGGAGGGAGATTTGGCTTGACGTTGTTGTCGAACCATGCCTGCCCATCGGCTTCGGATTCCCAGACCTCGATAACTCGCCAGCCGCCGGTCGGACTTGGCCCGCCGGCATGCGAGATAAAGCCCTTGGCCACACGCATGAGCGGAATCATCTGGACCGACATCCCGGCGTACGCGGCCTCGGTAAGGTTCGGCACTTCGCCGATCATCAGCACTGGCATAATCGTCCTCTTTCATTTTTCGTGTGCGCTTGTTTTTGGTGTGTACGGACCTTATCTCAACCGGCGCCGAGCGCTCGAAATAAAGCGCGAACATTGTGTCCACTGATCGGCACGCGATGCCCGGTGCGGCTTATGAAGCCGAGTTGCACCCCAGTGGCTGGATCGAGAACCGTAAAAACCTGTTCGTGACCGTCGGAATCGACGATTACATCGGTAAGCAATGGCACCTGTGCCTCCGAAAGCGCCTGCTGAATGAAGCCGGCATTGAGGACCTCAATGGCGATGTGTTGAACTCCCGAGCCATGCTCCGCGAGATGAGCCAGAACCGCCGGGTCGTCACTCGGTCCCACTAGCACCACGGTTACTCCGCCAGCCTCGGCCGTAACAATTGCATCGTCATCCGTGGGTTGAACCTGAAAACCCAAGTTGGCCAGAAATGTCTTTGCACCAGCCAGATCGGCTACGGCAACCACAACATGATCAATTCGACACGACACGATGTCAAGTGCGGATCGCAGCGAGTCGGCTTTCTTGGACGGGGGAACTTGTTCGTGCCCGCCCGAAACTTCGATCCGGTGAGTTTCGGCGAGAATGATCCGAAAAAGTTGTTCGGCAAAATCGGGATCGACATTGTCGTTGATCGCCCACTGGCGCCGAGTCGTAAGTACCTCCCGAACGCGAGTCGGCTGGATCACCGAAGTGGCTCGGTCGACTTTCAAGTGGGCAACCTGGCGGCACACTTCCAGTCGTTCGGCGAGCAATGCCAATACTGCTGCGTCAATCTGATCGATTTTCTGTCGCAGATTATTCAGGTCGTCAACCATTAACGCATCCACCACCGATTTCGGCGCCGTCCTTGGTAGGGGGCAACAAGCTGTTGCACGTGTTTGGCCAGCACATCTACTTCTATGTTCACCGTGTCGCCGGTGCGACGCACCCCAAGAGTCGTGACTTTTTGAGTGTGGGGAATGACGGCCACGCTAAAAGTGTCGGCGGTGAGATCAAATACGGTCAAGCTAATCCCATCGACGGTGACAGACCCTTTCTCGACGACAAGATTCATTAACTCGTGAGGTATACGCACGATTAGATCGGGTGCCGGTGACACTATGTGGCCAACTCCATCGACATGGCCGAGCACGATGTGACCACCGAGCCGTTCGCCAAGTGCCACCGGTCGCTCTAAGTTGACAATGTCGCCAATGCTCAAGGCGCCGAGGTTGGTTCGAGCAAAGGTTTCGTCGCTCACATCCGATTCCCACCATGAAACCCCGTCGGTCGTGCCTGCGTCTACAACGGTGAGGCAGCAGCCGTTGACGGCGATGGAGTCGCCAATTTCGGATCCTTCCAACACGACGGTGGCCGCAATCTGCAGCTTGTTGCCGATGCGCGACACCACTCGACCGCATTCTTCGACGATTCCAGTGAACACAGCATTTCACCCTACTTATTAAGTAGTAATTATTGACCGGACAGAGTCGGGGTGGGAAAGAACCTCGAGACGGTAGATTGGAGGGGTCCACTGGGGCTTCGGCTCTGATGTGATGCCACTGGCCATCCGGCTCAGGGCGACCTACGAGTCCCGCAATCCTGCGAGACAACGAAAGGCATAATCGTGACGATTGCGTCAAAACAGGACGTCATGTCCAAGCATCGCCTGCACGA
>JBDSKN010000042.1:0-12527 GCA_039916865.1 Ilumatobacteraceae bacterium | reverse complement strand
GCAGGGGCATTTACGCAGTGCTTCAATTTGCAGCGTCGCGATGCACTGTGGGCAGCGGGGGCGGTAATCCAGTCGCGTCCCGATCGACTTGCCGGTGTGACCACGGGTGTTGGTGCGCCACATCTGCCGGGCATGCAGCCGGTTGAAGAAGCGATCGCCGACATGTGGGCAACGGGTATCGCCCCCAATGGACACCCGACCCAATTTCTTCGCGCTGAACTTACGCGCATGGGGGTAGTGACGGCGGCAGATTTAATCGGTCGTGAATGCGAAAGCAAAGTTCTCGTGGCCGGAATCGTCACACATCGCCAGCGGCCAGCTACTTCGCGTGGCGTTACCTTCATGAATCTTGAAGATGAAACCGGACATATAAACATTGTTTGTTCGGAGGGTTGTTGGGTTCGTTACCGTCATGAAGCGCGCGGCGCGACGGCGCTATTGTTGCGCGGTCGCCTAGAGGCGAATGAGGGAGTGATCAACGTGATTGCCGAGCACATGAAGTCGCTTATCGTTGGTGTGCGAGCGTCTGCTCGCAACTTTCGCTAGTCAGATAAAGGAGAGATCATGACCGCCATAACCGCCGAAGTTCGTCAGGCGTTGGTCGCCGGACGACTTGCACACTTGACCACACTGAACCACGACGGAAGCCCGCAGGTCACCGTCGTATGGATTGGGATGGAGGGTGACGAGATCGTGTGCGCCCACCTCATGGAGTCGCACAAAGTACGCAACATGCGGCGCGACCCACGGGTCGTGTTGTCGCTGCTGACCGGCGGAAAAAACCCAATGGGCTTGGATGAGTACCTCGTCGTCAACGGCCACGCCAAAATCCATGCTGGTGGAGCGCCGGAGTTACTGCAACGCCTCGCCGAGATATACATCGGACCGGGAGTGAAGTTTCCGCCGAAGGAAATTTCGTCGCCGGGTTTCGTCACCCACATCGTGATCGACAGAGTCGGCGGCGTCGGTCCATGGTCCCCGATGGGTTAGTAGTCGCTATTCGATCGGTGTCTCGTTGAGATTTTCGTTGAACATTCGGTAGGTCTCGTAGATTTCTTTGCACGCCTGACACATCGGAACCTGTTTGGGGTCGCGCGAGGGAACCCACACGTGGCCACACAATGCTTCCAACGGAGTGCCGTAAATTCGCGCCTCGAGTACCTTGGCTGCTGCGTCCTCACCGGGTTTAGTTTTGACTATGTGGGCAACAATCGGTTCATCGGTTTCGGGAACATACTCAAGGACAGGTCGAGCACTTGCCGGCGAAGTACGCATCGGCGTTGGGGTGGAACTCACGTCATAAACCTAGACTTGCCGTATGCCAACGTATGAGTTTCGCTGTCGTACTTGCGATACGGCCTTTGAAGAGAGGCGTGCGATGGCGCAAGCCAATGCTCCCGCCACATGCCCAAATGGTCACGACAACGCAGTGCGGCTGCTGAGCGTGTTTGCTTCGGTTGGCGCTTCGACATCGCCGACATCAACAACTGGCGCACCAGTTTCACCCTCTCGCGGCTGCGGCGCCGGATGCGGCTGTCATCATTCATAATTCGGATACCAGGTGTGCTTAAAGTGAGCAATGGCTGACCACGATCATCGCGCGATTGCGATCTCCACGTATGGCGGCTGCTGGGATCTGCTGGAGGCGGTCCGGTCGGCCGCAGATGATTGCAACTTGTTGGGCCTGGCATTCACCTCGCGCTATCACTGGCTGAAGGCCGGCGGCCCGAAGGAGTGGGTCATATCAGATTGGATGGTGAGCCGGTGTGCTGCCGCAGTTGGAGAAGGCTCTCTGAGCGTAACTTTTGCCACGAGTGCGCTTGAGGGAGTAGCCGACGATTCGCCCGCCTGGTTGCGGGCGAGTATGCACGAAGGGATGGCGCGGGCGTACGCAGCGATTGATAACCAACAACGAAAGGTGCAACATATTGAATTGGCGCGCGAGATTCTAAAATCTGAGCAGTCGCAGGAAGATCGTGAGTTGATTGAATCGCAGATAGCAACGGTCTAGTTAAAAAGAGTCGCAAGAATTAAGAGTGCCACTCGTCCGGTCCGTGGGAATTAATTCGCGGACAGTGAACCCCCTGTCGGCCGACAACGAACCAATCGACGAGTTGCACCCCCGCGCGCTGACAAATTTCGCGCGATGATGTCCATTCGGTTGCCAAATTAGATTGCGTGTGCAAGTGCGGACGGATTGTGGCAATGGCAAGCGCCCGGGCCGAGTTCGTGGCCGCACACTTGCCAACGATGTAATCAATCAGCGATCTCAGGTTTCCGCCATTGTTCAACGCAAATAACCCAATCCCGCGATGATGGGTGTCCATCATCAGCACGAGGGTCTCGGGTCGTAGCGGCCGAGAAATGGCAAGCGAGAAAACCACTAGCGCCTGAGTTGCTGAATTTATTGGATCACAATGTGCGCGAGGGACATCGATGGGTAATTCAAGTTGAGATAGCACGCTTCCTCCAGAAAGTAATTATCGGATGGTCGAATCTGAGATATTGAGGAAGACGAATGAAGTTAGGGAACCGGTGTCACAGGGTTTCTAACGAACTACAAAAAGCGCGACGACTGCTACTGACCCGAGGCCCAATGCGAGTGGAGTCACAATTCCCGTCCACCGAGGGAGCCGCCAATGTGTCGGAGCCAGGAGTACCGATCCGCATGCCGCGCCGACGAGTGCGCCGCCGAAGTGCCCACCAACAGATACGCCGGGGATTGCCAGGGTAAAAACGATGTTGATCGCGAATGCCGCCCCTAGACCTGTTCGCCACGGGTTCACCCCACGGTGGCGGAGACCAACAACGGCCGCAGCCATGAGGCCAAACACGGCGCCCGATGCGCCGCCGGTGAATGCGTCGGGTGTCAGCAGCAAGGCGCCCATTGATCCTCCCAGCAGCGAAGCAAAATAGACGAGACCAAATCGCATCGACCCAAGTGCCGGCTCCAGCATTCTCCCCAGTTGGTAGAGCAGGAACATGTTCATCGCCACGTGCAGAAATCCGAAGTGAACGAAGCCACTGCTGATCAGGCGATACCACTCACCTTGCTCAATAAAATGTCGAGCCAGCACTAGTCGTCCGGCTTGCTCGGATAGTGCCCCGTTCATTCCGAGCGAATTTGCGTCCGAAAATGCCATCCACAGAAAAATTCCGACGTTGATCGAAATAATTGCGTTCGTGACAATAAGGGGATTACTCGATCTTCGTGGCCTATTGCGCCAAACCGTCGTTGCAGACTTTGGCCGTCGAGTTCGTGCCCGTGGCGCGATCGGATCTTTCTGGGTCGAGCGAGGTAAGGGCGGGGGAACAGAAGGCGGGGGAAAGTTCACGTGCTTAGTGTGGCAATTGTTCGGCAACATCGCGATGCGATAAGTACCACTCGACGGTGCGACGGAGGCCATCTTCGAATGTCGTGTGGGCGTGCCACCCAAGTTCTCGTTCAGCCTTTGTGGCGTCCACGCGTCGGCGAGGTTGACCGTCTGGTCGGGTTGAATCCCACACCAATTCTCCGCCGAAGCCAACAACGCGAGCAATTGTCTCGGCGGTCTCGAGGACCGTGATTTCGCAATTGTTGCCGATATTGAGGGGTTCCGAACTGTCGCGCAACTCGGCGGCAAGGATCACCGCTTCGGCCGCGTCTTCGACGTATAGGTAGTCGCGACTGGCAGTACCCGACCCCCACACCGAAATTTTGTCCAGGTTGGCTTCCACTGCCTCCACGCACTTTTTGATCAAGGCGGGAATCACGTGCGAAACCGAATCGTGAAATTTGTCGCCAGGACCAAACAGGTTCGTCGGAATGAGAAATGCGAAATGTTGGCCATATTGCGCTTCGTTGACCTGGGCGTGAACGAGTGACGCTTTCTTAGCGATTCCATACGGCGCATTTGTCTCTTCGGGATATCCATCCCACAGAGACTCCTCGCGAAACGGCACCGGCGTAAATTTTGGATACGAGCACACCGTGCCAAGCAGAATCGTCTTTTCGACCCCAGTGCTTCGAGCCGCTTCAATCGTGTGCGTACCCATCAACAAGTTGTCGAGATATAACTGCGCGGGCGCAACCTGGTTGTACCCAATACCGCCAACGCGGGCGGCAAGATGTACCACATGACTTGGCCGGTGTTGGGCAAATAACTGTTCGGCGACACCCGATTTGGTGAGGTCCGCCTCGTGGCGACGCGGGGCGACAACATGCGCACCCGCAGCCCGAAATTTACTGACAACGTGAGATCCGAGAAATCCATTTCCGCCTGTAACGACAATCGTTCGATTGCTCCAGAATGACGATCCGGAATTAGGACGAGATTGATTCATGGATATGACGATACAGAAGTCGCGAACCCAGTTTTGGATACCCACGAGAGTCAAAGCGCACACTGCTCAAAGCGAAGGGACGCCGTGTCGCCGACTGCGCTTGGCACAATGGTAGGCGTGCGGGTCGGCTACACACTCGAGCAGTGCTGGCATCGCGTACCTGGTGGCACGGCCGTTGCGGCTTTGGAGGTGGCACGTGCAATTCCCACTGGGCGATCGGATGTTGTACTTGTTGGTGTGGCAGGAAAACATTCGACGCCGCCAGCGAAAGCTTTTGTACCTCCGATTGAAGTTCAGCATCTACCTGTAAGTGGCGGACTTTTATACGAGACTTCGTTGCGCTTCGGCTGGCCGCGAATTGAACGCACCGTCGGTCCGATTGATTTGGTGCACTGCACCACGATTATTCCATTGGCAACTCGTGGACCAATGATTGCCACCGTTCATGACTGTGCCTTCCTGCACTATCCACAATTTTTCACTCGTCGCGGAAACTCTGTGTTTCGTCGGAGCGTTCAATTGTTGAAAAAACGTGCCGCCATGGTGTTGTGCTCCTCATCGGCGACAGTAAACGATTGTCTGGAATTGGGATTTTCTCCGGACCGAGTGCGTCATGTTGCTCTCGGTGTCAATATCCATAGCGCGACGCTTGAAGATATTCGCCTAGCGCGCGAAACCTATTCGCTACCTAACGATTATCTGCTTTTTGTTGGGACTCTCGAGCCCCGCAAAAATCTTGCCCGACTTGTGGAGGCGCTCAGACGCCAACCAGATGCGCTCCCTTTGGTGGTTGCCGGTGCGGCCGGGTGGGGTGCTGTGGATGTGCAGCCGGACGAGCGAGTTAAGTTCATCGGCTTTGTGGACAACCAATATTTGCCGGGCCTGTACGCCGGGGCACGGGCAATGTGCTATCCATCGATTTGGGAAGGGTTTGGACTCCCAATTCTTGAAGCGATGGCCCAGGGCACCCCGGTCGTCACCAGCAGCGGCACATCTACCGAAGAAGTTGCAGGCGGCGCCGCAGTACTAGTGGACCCGCTTGATGTGGAAAGTATCTGGGCTGGCATTCAGCAAGCACTAAACAACCATGACAAATTGAGCGGATTGGGTCTAGCCCGCGCGCGTAGCGCAACTTGGTCGAGCACCGCCACACTTACAACCAGCGCCTATGACGATGTGCTGGCATGAGTCATCATATGAACGTCGATGTGCTGGCATGAGTCGTTCCATTTCGGTCGCTGTGAACATGCTGTGGTGCATACCCGGAGAGGTCGGGGGAAGCGAGGAGTACTTGATTCGCCAGCTAAGCGGATTGGCCGCGATCGACTCTCCTTTTGACATCACTGTGTACGCACCGCGGGGTTTCGCAACGACTCACTCAGATTTATCGGTGATGCACCGTGTAGTCGAAGCAACATCAAACTGTCGTCGGCGCGAAGTTCGTATCTTTCTCGAACACACTTGGTTGGCCCGTCACATTGGCTCAAGCAGAATCGCCCACCATGGCGGCGGGATCGTGCCGTCGAGGGCGCATCGGACAACATTGCTCACCGTGCACGACGTGCAATATCTTTCATTCCCCGAATACTTCAGTGCGCACAAACTTAAATATTTACGGAATCGAGTGCCGTCTTCCCTATCCCGGGCAAGCGCGGTGGCGGTTCCGAGCGCATATGTAGCCTCCTCACTCGCCAAGTCATTTGGAGTTTCCGAGAACAAAATACAAGTTGTTCGCCACGGTGTTTCCGCCTCGCTCGGGAATAGCGCGACATCCGAGGCGGAACTAAGGCATCGTTTTAATCTCGGTGCTTCCGAAATTTTGTTTATGCCGGCAATCACTCACCCGCACAAGAATCACGAATTTTTATTGCAATTGATGGCAACCAAGTGGACCTCGCCGAATATAAAATTGGTGCTCGCAGGTGGCGAAGGCCGTTCGGAGCTGGCGGTCCAACAGAGAATTGTTGAACTTGGAATCGATGATCGGGTGGTCCGCATCGGACGAGTGGGACCGAACGATCGAGATGGTTTAATCAGAATGGCACTTGCTCTCGTGTTCCCAAGTTCGTATGAAGGATTTGGTGCGCCGGTTCTCGAAGCCATGAAATTGGGAACACCGGTAATAGCCAGCGATCAAACATCACTCCCAGAGGTGATCGGCGATGCCGGCCTGGTGCTGCCACTTGAGACGGGGGCCTGGTCAGTCGCAATTGATCTTCTTCGTCAGCGTCACGGTGAAATGGTCGAACTTGGTAAACGTCGAGCCACGGAATTCACGGATGTCAAATCAGCTGAGGACCTCTGTTTGGCTTACGAACTGGCCCTAAGTCTTGGGTCGCCGCAGCGATGACAGCTCGAAAATTGCGTCTCGTAGTTTTGTGTCCACATTTCGCTCCCGATATTGCCCCAACTGGCGCAGTCATGACACGAATTGTTCGCGAGCTCGCCGCACTCGGACATGAATTGCATGTTGTGACTTCACTGCCTTGGTATCGCGAACACGCCATCGAATCTGGCTGGGGAGGTCGACTCTGGCGAACCGAGCCCACCGCGTGGGGCTCAATCACTCGTGTGCATCCCTTTCCCGGAAAATCAAGGCGAAATTTACTGCGGCGAGCGATTGGATTTGGCCTGTTCAGCCTGATCGTCGGTTTGCGCGGGTTACGAGTTGGACGAGGTCGAATTGACGGAGTTCTGGCCATGTCACCTCCTCTCACTCTGGGCCTGACAGGCCGATTTATATCCGCGATCCGCCGGACAAGTCTTATCTTCAATATTCAAGATGTATTTCCAGATGCGGCAATTCAAACAAATGCAATCTCGAATCCAACCATCATTGCCTTGGCGCGGTGGTTGGAACGAGTGAGTTATCAGGCATCTAGCGCGGTCGTGCTGCTTTCGGATGATTTGCTTCACAATGTCGAACAGAAGGTCTCGCCGTCCCACCGTTCGGCACTGCACGTCATACCCAATTTCGTAGATACGATTGCAATTACTCCGCTTGATCGAATGACCGACTACCGCCGCGAGCTAGGCATCGGAACGGGGATGATTGTGATGTATGCCGGCAATGTCGGTTTTTCTCAGTCAATCGAGTTACTAATTTTGGCGGCCCGCGAAATTCCGAACATCGACATCGTGATAAATGGTGACGGTGCCGCGCGAAGTTCACTGCAAGAGTTGGCGCAAGATTGTACAAATGTTCATTTTGTCGACTATCAACCAACCGAACGCTTGGGCGAGGTACTCGCTTCGGCAGATATACATGTCGTGCCTCTTAAAGCCGGCTTGGCCAGTGTCAGTGTTCCATCCAAGGTGTACTCGATTCTTGCCGCGGGTCGTCCGATCCTCGCCGCCATAGATGCTGACAGCGAAATTCCGCGAATCCTTGCATCCAGTGGCGCAGGAATATCGGTCCCACCGGAAGATGCCGAGAAATTCATTTCCGCTGTGCGTTGGCTAGTCGGTCAACCAGATCTACTCCTCGAGATGGGCGCGAAAGGTCGTCGCTGGGTCGAGCAGCATGTATCGGCGACCGCGGTGGCATCCGAATACGAGGCGCTGTTCGTAAATGAGCTGAAACAGCGGTAGCATTTCGTCTTCGTGGCCAGATCATCGTCAGCAGAGAGAGTTGCCCGCCTTGCTGAAAAGGGAAGAGGCAGAAAAATTCGCTTTCAGGGCGGCACCCTGTTTCCGACCGTTGTCGCGATCGTATGCGTATTGGGCGTTGCGCTAATTGCGTATGCCCGTCAGAGCAATGCTGGTTCAACGATAAGTGCCACAGCCGACACCACCTATTACTCGTCCTTTGGGGTCTACAAGTGTGACGCCTATGTCACCGGCTTTCCCGCTCTTGGTGCGGTAAATTCCGACCCCGCACTAATCCAGGCCGGTGCGACAATTGCGCTCGAAGGAATTGTGAGTTGGAAACCTCAAGTTCTGGCCGGCGAGCGCAAGGCGAATCTGAGTACCTTCTTTGATCTCTACGGCCTCACCGTCACCAATGACTCCGTTACCTTTCCGAGCACAGTCAATGGCGGAGAGAAGCTCACTGAAGGCGAAACCAAATGTGGTGATAAAGATGCCCAGCTAGAGGTAATCGTTTGGAATGATTACACCCAGGTCGCTTCATCCCAGGTTTCCATTGCAAATCTTGATGGAGTACGCCTCACAGGAAACGGAATGGCGATTGCGCTTGCCTTTGTGGCCAAAGATGCCGAAGTACCTCAGCCTGCCTCGAGTTTCGACCTGGCCACATTGATAACTAACTAGTAGCGGTAATGCATGCCGTAGTGCTCGTCGGCGGATTCGGCACCCGACTCCGACCGCTGACGCTGACAGTTCCCAAACCACTGCTCCCAATTGTTCACGTTTCTATTCTTGAGCGACTAATGGCTTCACTCTCACTCGGGGGAATTACAGATGCGGTGCTCTCACTCGGATTCAAACCGGAGCCATTTCGTGAAGCATTTCCGGACGACATGTGCGGCGGAGTTCGCTTGTCATATGCGGTAGAAGACACCCCCTTAGACACTGCCGGCGCGATCGGTTTTGCGGCGCGGGTTGCCGATATCAGCGAAACCTTTGTTGTAGCCAATGGAGATGTGCTTAGCGACTTAAATGTGGCGGAACTAATTGCGTTTCATCGCCGGCAACATGCGGAAGGCACAATTCATCTCACTCCGGTTGACGATCCATCAAAATATGGTGTGGTCGAAGTCAATCAAGACGGGCGGGTTCGACGTTTCTTCGAAAAACCTCGGCCCGGTGAAACGAAAAGTCGCGAAGTAAGTGGCGGAACCTATGTCTTTGAGCCATCCGCATTGGAACGAATGCCGGGCACGGCACCGATGTCGATTGAACGCGACACATTTCCAAAGATGGCCAAAGACGGAGTCTTGTATGCGCTGGCTACCGACGACTACTGGATCGATGCCGGACATCCGGATACGTACATTCGCGCCAACTTGGAGTGGGTTAGCCGCGGAAAAGCGACCGTAGACGAGTCAATTCACGCAACGGCGCAGGTATCAAAGTCGGCGCAAATTCGCAATAGCATCATCGGCGCCGGTGTCAAAATTGGTGCAAGTGCTGTTGTCGAGTCTTCGGTGTTGTTGAGCGGGGCATTGGTAGCAGATCGTGCCCAGGTCGTGGACAGTGCGGTGATGGGGGTAGTCGAGAGTGATGCGAAGGTCGTGCGCTGTGTCATTGGGCTCGAAGGCGTTGTGACTGCAGGTGCGGTCTTGACTGACAAACGGCTTCCGGCACCAATCGACAAGTAGGTGAACAAATGCCATCCTCAGTTGTGACCCCGATGAAAGTGATGGTGTGTGGTGGCGCCGGATTCATCGGTTCTCATCTGGTTGAGCGTTTGCTTGCAGACGGACACTTCGTTGACATTGTCGATGACCTTTCCACCGGATCTTTATCAAACTTGTCGGTGGCGAGGTCAATGAATGCCGGAGTCAAGTTTCACCACCTAGACGTCATGAGCCCAGAATTTGTCAATCTCGTTGGACTTCGCCAGTCCGAAGTGATTTACCACATGGCGCTTCTTCCACCTAGCGCCACAGCTACAAACATGGCCCTTCACTCTGCCGCACTCATGCTTGCTGTCCTCGAGGCCGCGCGCGTGCATACGGCGCGAAAGGTCATCGTGGCAATACCCGCTGGGTTGCTCTACGGCGAGGTACCGATGTCGTCGCTACCGGTTAAGGAAGGCCGAGCGTCGACGGCAATTGGGGTTCCCCATGTCATGGCCAACGCGATCCTCGAACTTCTTGGTGTTTATCGCGAATCACACGATTTGGAATTCACGGCGCTGGCGGTGGCGAACGTATTCGGTCCACGACAACGTGCCGAAGACGGCGTCGTCGCCGCGTTTGCGTCGGCCGTCGTGAATCAGAAACGACCGGTCTTGTTTGGTAATGGCAAACAAACTCGGGACTTTATATTTATCGACGATGTAATCGACGCCCTGGCCCGTGCTCACAATAAGGGTGGAGGACTCGTCATCAACATTGGCACGGGTATTCAGACGTCGATCTTGGACCTGTGGAATTTGATGGCCGTTGAGTCGACAATGCAACTGCGAAAGGAACAAGCTCGTTCGGGCGACTTGAGACGTCTTGCAGTATCGCCTGTGCGGGCTCGAATCCAACTTGGTTGGAGTTCATGGACATCGCTAACTAATGGAATCGACGAATTGCTCAATAGTCGAACTTGAAGTCTGATTAGCGAAACAGATCTTCCTGCGGCGATCGCACGATCTCGCTCATCGAAGAGTCTCTGAACCACTCTTCATTGGCGCCGCGAATAATTGCAACCGGGATTCCGGCCGACTTTCCCATCACCAATTCTGCGGCGCTGGCCAGTTCGTCGGCCACCGCGACCTCGGTAACTTGCATGATTCGTCCGAGCGAATCTGGAGTGCCTCGTAAATCTACGACAGCGGCAATACCGGCGACCCCAATCGCCACATCCGTAAGGCCCTTGCGCCATGGCCGCCCAAATGTATCGCTGACAATGACACCGACGCGAACTTTTAGCGAGGCAAAGACAATGTCACGAATTCGCCGCGCCGAGCGATCGCTGTCGATTGGCAGTAGGGCCGCGAAGCCACGCTCCACATTTGATAAGTCGATTCCTGAGTTTGCACAGATAAATCCATGCTTCGTTTCGGTGATGATGAGATCCCCTCGCCGCCGAACAATTCGCACGGCCTCATTCTCAACGAGTTGTTTATGGCTCAGTGGATCGTCCGGATCAATTGGCACGAGGCGGCCCTCTGCTTTGGAGACAATCTTCTGGGTTACGACAATGACATCGTTTTCTAGCAATGGTCCGTTCGGGGCTTTGCGACAAGCGTCGACGATAATTTGACCAATTTGATCGCCGGGGCCTATCTCTGCGATTCCTTCAATTCCCCATGTCAACATCCGACTCATCGAGTGGCTCCAATCGTGATTTGGGCAAGTCGTTTGGCTATTCCACTATTGCTCATCACCGTGTTTGTCACCACGCAACGCATTCCCTGCGCCTCGACGGCTTGGGCCAAGTGAGCATCGGCATTATCGATCAATAGTGTTGCGCAGATCGGCGCATACATTTTTGCCACGCCCACCACCGTTGCCTGGTGTCCAAGTTCGACCATCATCCGATCGGCTGGACCTTTCAGCGCCGTGCCCGCCACGATTGGCGAAATTGCGACTACCGATTCGCGGCGCTGAGCCAGAATCTCATCCACTCCGCCCAATGATCGGATAGGACCTATCGACACGATTGGATTTGATGGCGCGATGATCACCATCTCGGAATCGCGCAGTTCACTTTGAGCAAGTGGACGAGCGATATCGGCACCGGCAAATTCGACTTTACTGACGGCAACTGAATGGCGATACTTGACGAAATATTCCTGAAAGCCGATGGTTGATCCTGCGACGCCGGCATCACAATCCTCGGCCAGTGATACGCGGGTGGCGACGATGTCGTTAGACATCGGCACAATTCGAACCGCCAAATCCCATGCCGCGGCAATTTCTGTGGTGACCTCACTCAGCGTGGCCCCCTCTGAAAGTCGGGCGGTGCGATAGAAATGGGTTGCCAAGTCATGATCGCCTAGATTGAACCACTCCGGTGCGGCAATCGAATTTGTCGGCCGTACCGTGGCGTATCTCTTTAGCGCAGACATTGCGACCCATGTTTCTTCGCTAAGCCCCCATCCGCGCTCCAAATCAATTGCATCTGCCAACGTGTAGATCACGGTGTCGATATCTGGTGAAATGTGAAGTCCGTGTAAAACTGTGTCGTCACCGGTGTTGACGATTGCTGTTATGTCGCTGGGCTCAATTGCATCCACGAGACCACGAAGAAATCGTGCCGCACCAACTCCACCGGAGAGAACTGTGATCATGGCGTTTAGCGTAAAGGATGCAACGCGTTCGCAGAGTTGTTTATTGGGTCGATGATAGATTTAGAAGGCATATGCGTAAAGCCTTCATCACTGGAATTACCGGGCAAGACGGTCGTCACCTCGCCGAGTTCCTGCATGGCAAGGGATACAAGGTGTTTGGCATGATGAAGGGCCAGCACAATCCGCGTGCCGAATTGTTGCGTGATGAGTTTCCATATGTCGAGATCGTGCCAGGTGATCTCACCGATCTAACCAGCATCGTGACCGCACTTGAATATGCCCAGCCGGATGA
>JBDSKN010000041.1:0-7116 GCA_039916865.1 Ilumatobacteraceae bacterium | reverse complement strand
TGATTGCGGCACGCCAATTTACGGCGAGTTGGTTGGGTGTTGCCGAGGAACTATTCGCATTTGTCCCAAACTCGTCACAGGGCGTGATCACCGCGGTGCAAGCTCTTGTTGACGATGTCAACCTGCGCCACCAAAATGCTCATCTCATAACAACATCACTTGGCTATGGAGGGGTGCAGTTCGGAATGCAACGAGTGGCGCAACGAAGCAACGCCACCTTGAGTACCGTCGCGATCAAGTATCCAGATGAGATCGCGGCCGACTTCATCGCCGCGCGCATCCGCGAGGCGATACCGGTGCCGGACGCACTGACCATCGTGGTGCTGGATCAGATCACATCCGACACCGGCGTGCTGCTCCCCGTCGACGAAATCATTGCCCAGCTCAAAGCCACGCATCCACATCTTCGAATCGTTGTCGATGGCGCCCATGCCGCCGGCATGCTCGAAAACCCGTTGCCATCTGGTTTTGACGTGTGGGTCGGCAACTTCCATAAGTGGCTGTGCGCTCCCCGACCAGCGGCCGGAATCGTTTGTGCTGACAGTCAAGTCGCCGCGGTGATGGCACCACTAGCGCCATCGTGGGGATACGAAGACGGCTTTCCAAAGTCTTTTGACTGGCAGGGAACCAGTGACTATTCGTCATATCTGGCAACGCCTTGCGCAATTGAATTTCAACGGCGGTGGAGTTTTTCCGAACGCGATTCACACAACCGTTTGGTTGTCGACGGCGGGGCGAAACTACTGCGTAATGCCTGGGGAGTAGAACAACATGTTCCAGATTCCCTAGAAGCGCCGTGGATGCGAATGGTGCTCATACCGCGCACGCCAGCCTTGACACGCTCGGAACGGGAAGCCCTGATCCAACGTGCAAGTCGCGAACGCAAGATCGAGACGACCATCGTGTCGGTCGGTGACCACAATTATGTGCGATTGTCCGCCCACATGTACAACGAGGTTGAAGATTTCCATTCCCTGGTGGGGCTAACTCAACTCGTCTAAACGATTACTTCCCGCTCAATGCTCGACGCAATAACGCGACGTCCAGCACCGCATGTGCATTGCGAAGTAGATGCTTGGGGCGAACGGGCGTCGGACCAAGTTCGACCACAAATGAATACGAATCTGGAATTATGGCTCGCTGCCACGTTGCGGCAATTCCCCAATAGGTTCCTCCGGTAATGCTCTTCAGCGGAATACCGGTTTGCTGCGAATAGCGGGCACGCAGTTGGCCGTTGATACCGGTGCCGGGCGAAATTCTGTGCAGGTCTTGGTGATACCAGATTCCCAGTTCCGGCTTGATCTCGCGCATGAATGCAATCATTGCCTTGGTCTCCGGTTCGGATGCTCGTGTCGGTCCGGAGTATTGCTCATTACCGAGTTGAAAGATTCTTCTCCACTGATAGGGAAAGTTACGGTTGAGATCGACCATGTTGGCATTGGTATGCGTGCCGTTGGCAACCCCGTCGGGATTCATCGACGGCACCAGCCACAGGTCGATCCCCTCTGGAACGGGCAGGGTTTTCAAATGGTCGACGATCGTAAGGCCGGCTACCTCATCGCCGTGAATAACGCCGATAACGAGCACGACGGTGCCACCCGGGGTGCCGCGTCGAATCGCCTCGATCGGGCGACCCTGTACGGATGTGCCAATGATTCGGGTCGATTCAATTGCAGCCGGCACAACAGACGAAGATTCGGCAGATACGCCTACCGCGCCAGTTGTTGTTGCAAACATGATCGAGCCGGCGAGGGCAAAGGTAAGGGCTCGCATCGAACTATCTATTTTAGCCGGATGCGATTACAAATTGTCGGGCAGCCCTGGTCACGCCCGCCGAGCACTCGATGAAAATTTACTTAGCATCTATGTCACCCCGACCGGGACTTTAGCAAATGCATTGACGTCAATGAGCCCGTGATCGGTTATCCGCAGATCTGGAATCACCGATAGGCCGAGAAAACTCAAAGTCATAAACGGCGCGTTCAGGGAAATCCCAAGATCGTGCGCCGCCCGCACAACCTCGTCGAGTTGCGCTGCAACTTGAGCAAGGGGCAAGTCACTCATCAATCCGGCAATTGGCAATGGGGCCTCGGCGATCACTTTGCCGTCGACTACGACGACCTGTCCACCGCCCAATTCGGCGACGCGCGTGACCGCCACCGCCATATCGCGCGGTCCGGACTTGTCTCGCGCCCCCACCACCATCACGTTGTGTGCATCGTGTGCCACGGACGATGCAATCGCCCCGCGTTTGATTCCGTATCCGGCAACATATCCAAGCCCAATCCGACCCGTGGCATGGTGGCGTTCGACAACTGCGATACGTGCAATGTCGACGCCTTGATCTTGCACATTGAGTATCAAATCCTGCGTGCGGATACTGCCGTCGGTAATTCCGATCACGCGCGCCGTTGTAACCGAGTCGTGATCAAGAATAAAGTCCGCAGCGACGGGCGAATGGTGGAGTCGAATCGTGTCGTATAAGTGTCTCGGCGCCACCACCTGAGGCACTATTCCCTCAATAATTTTTCCGTGCTCGGCAACTACTCGTCCGGCCTGCAACACCCGCACCGGTCGAAAGCCCGCGAGTTTGTCAAATACGAGAACATCGGCTTGATATCCGGGCCCGAGCGATCCAAGATGGAAAAAATTGTGATACATCGCCGGGAAAAATGAGGCCATCAGCAGCGCATCTATATCGGATAGCCCGTGCTCCGTGGCCAGACGGGCGCAGTGATTAATGTGTCCGAGGTCGCGCAACATATCTGGTTCGCGGTCGTCGGTGCTGAACGCGCAACACATTGATCCCTGATTGAGGACAGTCGGCAACAACGTCACGAGTTCTTGACAGATTGAACCGTGACGCAGGAAAACCCACATTCCCTTCTGGCGCTTTTCGTGGGCCTCGTCAAGGGCAAAACACTCGTGGTCCGACTCGACGCCGGCCGCCAGATAGGCATCGAGTTGATTCCCTCGCAAGCCGGGCGCGTGACCGTCCACTCTTCGCCAACCGGCGGCATCGATGATCTCTCGAAACATCGGGTCGCCATTGATCACTCCCGGAAAATTCATTACCTCGGCAACGCCAATTGCGCCATACTCATTCAGCAAGACCTTTACTTCATGAGCGGAAAATGCCGCCGAGGCACTTTCAAATTTGGATGCCGGCACACAGCTCGATGCGGCAATTCCAAAGGTGAATGGCATGCTGGCCGCCGCCTCGATCACGGAAATCACACCCTTGAGGCCGGCAACATTTGCGACCTCGTGCGGATCGCAGGCCACGGCGGTAGTTCCATTTGGCAGTACCGCCTTTACAAATTCTGAAACCCACACCTTTGACGACTCAAGGTGCATGTGCGCATCGACAAATCCGGAGCACAACGCGGCACCATCAACATCCATCGTCGCGATCGCATCGCGGGATCCCCAACCGACAATCTGGCCGTCGCAAATGGCGAGGTCGGTCGTAACCCACTCTCGGGTCGCCGGACTAAATACCCGACCACCGGTAATGAGTAAATCTGCCGGCCCATCGCCGCGAGCGGCGGCCAATGCCTTTTGTGTTACCGCAGGACGCGCCACGGCGTGACTGTAGTCCAGATTGACAGGAACTTCTCGGTGTGCGGAGCCGCTTAAAACTCGGCGCGAACCTGCCACAACTCGGGGAACACGGGCTGAAACAGCGTGGTAGCCAGATACTGCGCGCCCGATGATCCGCCGGTACCCATCTTCGTCCCGATGGTGCGTTCGACCATCTTGATGTGGCGATAGCGCCATTCCTGTAGGCCCTCGTCAATATCAACCAGCCGCTCGAGCAGCAGCGCGGCCTCTGGATCGTTTCGATACACAGACACGAGCATGTCATTGACACCATGCGAAGCGTTACTCGGCACATGATCGCGCGTCGCGAGGTAACCAATTACGGATTGCCACAGGCCCTCTTGCACAGGTTCCCGTCCCCCAAGAACGGTTTCAAGTTGGCGAAACTGACGAGACTGAAAGCCGCTGGCGGCGGCAAGTCGATCTCGAAAGGTATTGAATTGCAGCGGAGTCATTGTCTCCAATATGTCCACCTGACCGACAAGAGTCTTCAAGATCGTTCGCACACGGCCGAGCAATCCGAGTGAGAGGTGGGTATCGCCCGCTTCAAGAGTTCTCTTGGCTTGGCGTAACTCGTGCAACAGCGACTTAAACCACAATTCGTAACTTTGGTGAATGATGATGAACAGCAACTCGTCGTGTTCGGGCCCGCTTGAGAGCGGTTCTTGCAGTGTCAGCAACTCGTCGATCTTTAGATACGACATGTACGTGACCGCGGCATCTGACAATGCTGGATCGTGGGCAGATGTCATAAGGTAATCGTATGCCGGCGTCCACCCACGAGATCACTTCACGCGGCCACGCGCTGGCAATGGATGCGCGTGACCCTCTCGCCCACTACCGCGACATGTTTCACATATCCGACCCCACTAGGTGCTATCTCGATGGCAACTCGCTCGGTCGGTTACCGAAGCGAACAATTGAATTAGTCAACCACTACCTGCTCAACGAATGGGGCGATCAAATAGTCGACGGCTGGTCATCATGGATTGACGAGGCCCAGAGCACCGGTAATCTGATCGGACGCGCAGCGTTGGGTGCGGCCGCCGGACAGGTATTGGCCGTTGATACCACAAGTGTCAACTTTTATCAGCTGTGCCACGCCGCGATCGAGGCGCGGCCCGGGCGACGAACCGTCATCAGCGACGCGTCCAACTTCCCCACCGATCGCTACATACTCGAAGGGTTATGCCAACGGCTTGGGCTGAAACTTGTGCTTATCGCCGATGAGGATGATGGTGAATTCGTGACTTCGAAAATTCTCGAGCCACACCTACACGACGATGTCGCCCTCGTCACCTTGAGCGTCGTTCAATACCGCTCCGGTGCGCTTCACGATGTCGCCGCGATCACCGATCTGGTACACGGAGTTGGAGCGTTGATGTTGTGGGATGCAAGTCACGCCATCGGCGTTGTGCCCCTGCAATTCGATCGTGACGGTGTCGACTTGGCAGTTGGTTGCAGCTACAAGTATGGAAACTCGGGCCCGGGCTCGCCGGGATGGCTATATGTGCGGCACGAACTTCAAAACATATTGCAGGTGCCGATTCAGGGGTGGTTCGCCCAGGACGACCAGTTCGCCATGGCCCCTGGGTTCCTTCGAGCTAGGGGTATTCGAGGATTTCAGGTTGCCAGCCCGTCGATCATCGGATTGCGTTGTGTACAGGCCGCATTTGAAATGATTGACGACGCAGGATTGGTCGCGATTGCCGACAAGGCGGCCAAGGGAACCGAGTTGATGCTCGTGCTGCATGATGCTTGGCTGGCGCAACTCGGCTGCACGGTCGTGACCCCGCGCGACTCCGCTCGTCGTGGCGGTCACGTCACCATCCGCCATCCCGAGGCACGACGCATTTCTGCGTCGCTGCGTCGCGACGCCAACGTTGTGGCCGACTTCCGCCAACCTGACTGTGTGCGGCTGGCGATTTCTCCGCTTGCAACTTCGTATGTCGATATCTGGGAGGGATTCAATCGCTTGCGCGAATTAATTACTACCAAAACGTTCGAACAGATCGGCGAACCGACCTCGCGGGTGACGTGAAAAGACTCCTTCCGTTTGTCTTGCACCAGGTGTCTAACGTTGGATCTGGGGTCGGCAACGGGATCGTGCTCATCGTTATTCCGTGGTTGGTACTTGACCGAACGGGTTCGGCCGTTGCCGCCGGCACAGTGGCGGCGATGTCTGCGCTGCCGGGGATTTTGGTCTCGCCGCTCATAGGTGTCGTCATCGACCGCTTGGGTCGCCGACGAGTATCGATTGGCGCAGATATCTTTTCCGCGATTTCGGTTCTACTATTCCCCGTTGTCGATGCCGCAGGTGATCTCACTTTCGGCGTAATCCTCGCCCTTGCCATCCTTGGAGCGATCTTCGACCCGGCGGGTTACACCGCCCGTAAAGCGCTCATTCCCGATTCTGCCCGTGCGTCTGGACTCGATATTCACAATGCGAATGGTTTGCATGAGGGATTTTTTGGCGCGGGGTTTGTCATCGGCCCGGCGCTTGGTGCGGTGCTCATTTCGACAATCGGTCCGGTCCACGCTCTCGTTGCGGCCGGCGCAATGTTCGGAGTTGCGGCCCTGTCCATTGCGTTCATGCGGGTGACTGATTCTGGACAGATGGCTCGAATCGCATCGGCAATCCAGGAACCATTTAGGCAAAGTATGTTGGGAGGACTGCGAGTGTTACGACTCGACCGTGCGCTATTGACGATGACGATCATCGTCATGGTTATGTCGGCTGTCTACATGCCAACCGAGACAATACTTCTGCCTGTGTACTTTGAGTCGACAAGTAGTGCTTCCGGACTTGGGCTGACGATTTCGGCACTTGCCGCCGGAGCAATGCTGGGCGCCTTTTCCTATGGTTGGATTGCGAAACGCGTGACGCGATACCAAATACTTCTCACAATTATGATCGGAATGGTTTTCGGAGTGGTACCGATGTCTTTCCTTCCAAGCACGGGCGTCATGGTGATAGCCGCACTCGTCTTCGGCGCCACCTGGGGACCGTTCAATCCGCTGTGGAACACGATCGTCCAGGCCCGAGTTCCCGCCGATGCTCAAGGGCGGGTATACGGCATACAGATAAGTCTGTTTTCGGCACTGGTACCGATAGGGCAATTGATCGCTGGAGTCAGCATTGAAAAATACGGGTTGCGAACTACTTACCATGCAATTGCCGCAATCTTCGTGTTGCTTGCCTTTACTGTCTTCACAATTCCCGTGCTCCGCGACCTCAACAGTGACAGAGTTAATGCTCCTTAATATGCACCTTTCTCGGCCGATGGTCTAACCTCGTGCTTGAGAAACGAAGATGACAACGACGTCATATAAAACCTATTCGGCACTCGAAGCCGCCGAACTTCGCATTCGCCAGGCCGGCGAGTGGCTAGACCTTGATGACGGCCTGATCGAGACCATCGTCGCACCGCGACGAATTCTTGAAGTCGCAATCCCCTTTCGCCGCGACGACGGCACCCGCGACCAGTTCACTGGTTGGCGAGTGCACCACAA